>JAVCCR010000015.1 GCA_030765485.1 Candidatus Gygaella obscura | reverse complement strand
TATTAAGTGATTATCCGGCTACCCCGGAAGATACAAATGGTAATGGTGTAATTGACGAAGAAGAAAAATCTGCATTTTGGGCTAATACATGGGCTTTAAATTCCGTAGGAAGTGCCTATTTTGTTGAGGGGCTTATTTATATCCAGAATAAAGATAGCATAGCGGCAAAAGAAGCTTTCAATACAGTTATCGATAATTATTATTATGCTCAGAGTGAAGGGGAATACGATGGGTTTACTATTTATATTAAGCTGGGAGATATCTGTGAGAAATTATTGCCTTTTGTAGATGAGATTATTAATAACGATATTATCATTGGCGACTTAAGTGCTGGTTATATAAGTGCTAAGATATTTGAATATTATACAGGTAAAGATATCAACGGTCAGGAAGTTGAACAAAGCTATGAAAAGGCAGCTATTTATGCAAAGATCATGATTGGTTTATATAACGGTTATGCCCAAGAACAAATGTCTGATATGGATGATTATCTTGAGGCGCCGGTTGATGTTAACGGCAACGGTATTTATGATGGAGAAGAAGAAACAGCCAGAAAAGAATTTTGGCAGAATAGCTGGGCGCTAAATTATGTCGGTACGGCTTATTATATGTTGGGTAAGATTGCAGAACTCCAAGATAATAAAGAGCAGGCGCTTGAATACTATAAACAGATAACAGGAGATGATCAAGATGATACTATAGGCAGCTTTGAGTATGCACAGATGGAATTAAAATCAGTGCTTGGTGGAAAATCGATTGTTTTCTATGTAAAATTGGGAATTGTTTCACAGTATGCGATTATGCAGCTTAATGATTCGAAATTAGTATTTGATACAAATAATGATGGAGTTGTTGAGTCTTATGAATTACTTTCACAGGCATGGAATAGATACAATTATTATGATTATGACCGGGCAAATATTTATATAAGTGTATTAAACAGGCTTTATGAAGACGCAGCCTTAATGGATATGGCAAGTTTATGTGATGGTGAAGGCGATTTGATTGGGGATGCTGATTTAGTTAACAGCTGGGCCTTTAATGACGTGGCAACTGGGTATTATTTGTCAGGGCTTATTGCTGAAGCACAAGGTGATTTAAACGAAGCAGTAACAAAATATGCTGATATTCTCGATGTGAATGCATATCTTGATACAAGATATGCAGAGGCAAGCGAAGTTACTATGGAGATTCCTTTACCGACAAAGCCATGTATGCAGAATGCACAGTTTGCTGATGCTACAGGAGGAGGACTTTATTACAGTATAGGAAATGCCATAAAGGAAAGATTGGATTATATATTTTACGCTATAGACTATGGTGATTATTCTTCCGAATTGCTTCTTAGAATGGCTTGGTCTGAGTACGATAATGATAAATATTTCCATACTGGAAAATATCTGGATAAATTGATTGTGTTGCATGAAGAAGCGGCGCTTTCTCAGACAGAGGGCTTAACAGATTTCCCAGATATTACTGATCCGCAGTTTGCTGAAGACTACTGGGCGTTAAACGATGTAGGCACAGCTTATTATCTAAGGGCTTTGGTTCATGGGGCTTTCTATGAATATAGACAGGCTGATTATGCTTTTGAAAAAGTTTTAACAGATTTTGAATATGCACAATCTTACGATATTGACGGTGATTATTGGTGGATGCCAACGGTCAGTGGTTATTACTGGAGTGTTGTGGATGCCGTAGAAAAGGTTAAGCCACAGGTCGATATGGATAGATTTATTACGGTTTTAAGTTTAAAGATGACTCTTCCTTCGATTGAGATAGATTTTGTGGTTGATTTTGCTCAAAATAGCAGCTATTCATATAGAGAGTTATTGAACATTTCAAGAATGGGAATCTTTTCATCCGGTGACGAGCAAAAATTTGCTTGGGCATTACTATTTGTTCCGTTTAAAGGTTCTGTTGTCGGTATGCTTTATCATAATAGATTGCCCAATGAGATACAGTGGTATTACAAGATTCAGGGTTCATTCTTGCCGACAACTGAAGAACCGGCAACTCAAGAAAGAGGAGTATCTTTAAAAGAAGCAATAAAGAATAGAAAATTGAGAACCAATAGCAACGGTATCCTTGATATAAACTTTAACAGTGTTTTTAAATTAGAATCTAATGCTAGAATAATTAATAGGGATAATGAGATTAGAAAAGACAATGTTAAATATAGTTTAAGATCAAGATCTCCTCCTGTGTTGGAATCTATAAGTGAAAAAGCCCGTTTTGTCTGGTCAAAAGCCGTATCAGAATTAAATAAACTGTCCTTAGTAAGTGAAGTATCCGCCGCAGAAATCCCAGTCGTTTCAATAAAAGACAATAGATTGTTTGTTGAGGGAGAGCCTTTTGAAATTAAGGGCGTTACCCTCTCAACCGTAGAAAAGGGCGAAGATAGACGCGATTTAGTACTAGATTTAGCTACTGTGGGCGAAGGCAATATAAAGAAAATGCAGGAAGCCGGTATTAATACTGTGCGTACATATGTTGCACCGGAAGAAGACCTATTAAATGCATTTAGCCGTTATGGGATAAAGGTGATTGTAGGATTTCCTAATTATGACGACAGATATTCTTATGGAGCAGATATTAAAAGACGTACTTATAGGGGCTATATTGAAGAGTATAAAAATCACCCTGCAATACTTATGTGGGAGTTTGGTAATGAATACAACTTTTTATTCCGAGATCATCCGGAATGGATTAATAACGATATTAATAATTGGTATAGGATATTAGAGCAGGCAGCACAAGTAGCCCATAGGATTGACAATAATCACCCTGTTTCAACCGCACACGGAGAAGTACCTACTAAAGAAATAGTTGAGATGTGCCCTTCAGTAGATGTCTGGGGTATGAATATATATAGACATACTGATCCGGCAAGTGCGTTGGCTGATTGGAAAGCTATCAGCAATAAGCCGATGTATTTATCCGAAACCGGTGCTGATTCTTTTGATAATAATAAAGGCAAGGTTAATGAAGAAGCTCAGGCAAGGGCAGTTGTAAAGATCTGGAATAATATTAAAGGAAAAACTTTAGGCGTAACCTTTATGACTTGGCAGGATGAGTGGTGGAAATCGGGCAACATTTTAGAGCAAAATAAAGGTGGAAGTTATTTCAGCGTTCCTTTTGATAATTTCGGGAACGAAGAATATTTCGGTATTGTAAAAATAGATGGAACTCCCAAGAAGGCCTATGAAGCATTAAAAGCCTTATGGGCAAAACAAAAGTCGTTAGATAAACCAGTTTCTCCGCCAACTTCTACGGTTCCAGTTCAGAGAACAGTTGTCAAAAAAGTAGAAAAAACTAATACTGAAGCAGCAGTTGTTAGAGCTGAGAAAATCGTTAACAATACTAAGACAGCAATAGTTTCTCATCAGTCTAAAGAGCCGGTGAATCAAGAAATTACTTCTATAATAAATCCGCGCGCTCCCCCTTCAGCTAAAGAATATATCGTTAAAAAAGGCGATACCTTAAGTTTCATTGCCAAAGCAGAATTTGGAAATGCAAGGTTATGGAAGGAAATTTATCAGGCCAATCAGGACACAATCAAAAATCCAGATATTATTTTAGTCGGCCAAAAAATAATTATTCCCGCCATTGATACAGCAGTAAAGCATGAAACTGTATTTTCAAATAAACAGTTCAAATCCAAAGAACAAGTCGCAAAAAGATATAAAGATACCGAAGCCGAAATAAATGCTTTAAGAAAATCACAGGAGACGCAGTTTGATAAGGCATTAGATAAATCAAAAGAGGTATTGAGGTTGTCTTTAGAGTTAGAAAGACTACGCGCAATATACAGACAATTTGAGTTAGAAGAAGAAATTTCCCTCCAGAAATCAAAGATAAATCTTGCCATAAAAGACAATAAAGACGAAGTCGCCTCCGCTAAGAGAAATTTAAAGGTTTCTGAAGAAGAATATGAAAAACTTATTGAGTATATACAGCAACTTCAGGATAAGAAAATCCCCATGGCGATAAATGACTTAGAAAAATTAAGCATTGGTATTAAAGAGGCATTGGCCAAGAGCCGTATTATTAATAAGGAAGATATATTAAGTATCGGTTTAACAATTGGAACTGATATTCAGGGTATATTAGGCGATATTATTAAGTTGGGCGGTAGCGGCTATATAGGAATTCAGCCCGGGGGAAAAGTTGGAAGTTTTGTTCAGCTGGGAGAGATCTCTTATGGGGTGATTAAAAATGTTGCGCAGAATACTCTAAGCGAAGTATTTGCCTATACCGCCGGCTTAGATAAGCTTATCGAAATATTACAGTGGCCTACCACTGATGAAATCTTTTTAGAAAAAGGCGGCATACTTTTAGGAGATAAGGAGAGCAAATTAAAAGGCCTTAACCTTGTAGTATTTAAATTAGGTATTGAGACCAATACCGCGGGTAAGAAAGCTTTCGCTGTAGAAGTCGGTATTCCTAAATTATTCAAAGTTAAAGGCGGATTAAAGCTATTTAAAGGCTTTATCCCTGCACCGGTTGCCAGTGTGTCTTTGGCTAATGATTTATTTGTTTTAGGTACTGATTACGGATATTTCTTATTATTCCCCGGATATGACGAGAAGACCGATGAGTTTATCGATAGTTATAAAGTCGTTGAGACCGTAGATATTTCTCAAGTTGGTGAAGTATTAAATAAAGGTTTGGGTAGAATATTTAGAGGTGAATTTAAAGATTACAGTGCGATTGTTGTTTTAAGCGCAGTACAGAAGCGCTTTGAAGTCTGCGCTCTCCTAGGCTTACGCTATGATGAGGCAACCAAGAAATTTATTAGAGACAGTAATGTTAGATATTTTAGAGAAAAAGACGGTTACTATCAGCGTTTGTATATGTATTTTAAGGATACCGCAGAAGTAAGAAAAGTATTTGAAGGTAAAATTTATTATCCTAATACACCGGAATCTCTTAAAAAATTCCATTTTGAAACCGAAACCTATTTGAAAAAGATTGATTGTTGGCAGGATGAAGACGGTATTCAGCCGCTCTATGGCAGAAACGAGCTTGTTGATTCAGCTAAGATGCTTAAAGGATATCTTGATGTAGGAAGCAAAGTTTATATAGATGGCCATGTCGAGCTTCCCAAAGACATGAGAGAACTCTTCGGTTTGGCCGCAAAAGGTAAACTTCCTGAAATCAGTGAAGGCGAGATGGTAATTAAGGGTAAGAAATTCAAGGTTCAGAATAGAGGAATTTGGTTTTTCAATCCCGATGGATTCAAGATGACCGACAAGGAAGTTTATATTGATCCTAAAGACGGCGGAATTATCGTAATGGGAGAAAAATCCGCAGTTTTCACGAGAGAATTTGCTTTAGGCAATATAGGAGACAGAGAAGTTATTGTCGGAGATGAAAAAATAAAGATGAATATTCCTTTTGCCATTCATAGGACGCTTGATGGGGCAGAATTCTTAAGTGCCAAGGATGCAGTAAATTTAAAGACATACACATTAAAGCCAGGTGAGTCAATTAAGATTAAGTTTGACGACGACACAAAAGAAGGTTTAGTAATTGATCTTCCTGCCGGTACCACTGTCAGCTTGGTAAAAGTTAAAGGTAAAACTAATAGTTATAAAATAGGTGGTATTTTAGAGTATTCCGGTTGGGCGAAGAAAGATGAATCATGCGGAGTTTTAGTTAATAAATCAAGCGGAAAGCGCGAGGTATTAGATCATCCGCCAGTAGGAGGCGTTTATAGAGAAAAGCTTCCATCTATCCGGATTATACCAGAAATCGTTTCCGGGCATGATTTTAATGACGTAGATATTACCGAAAATTTATTTAACGAAGAGAGTAGCTTAGAATTAAGCGAGTCTGCAAGAAACTTAGCTTTTGAATTAGACAAAAAATACGGCGTGGCAGATATAGAAGAATTCAAGTCTCCTGAAGAGCCAAAACTAGGTTTTTATCCGGGCGCATCTTTTGGTTTGTTTGGCGGATATGATTTAGGTTTAGGTGCTGATAGTGTAACTGATCTTACCCCACAAGGTCTTTTAAGCGGCCCAAAGGGTTGGAACAGATGGCCGAGATTATTAGGCGTAAGTTGGCCGTTAACCAATACTTTAATTCCTATGAAAGAAGGCAGTAGCGTAAGCAGCGGATTGTTCAATCAATTCTTTAGCCAGTGGGGTTATACGGAAGAAATGGGATGGACTTTAGGTCTTAAACCTTACACGGTTTGGGCTCGTAATCCCAAGACAGGCAATAAGGAGTTGGTTTCATTTATTGGTCCAACAGCAACCTATGGGAAAAAAGGCAAATGGATCAAATATAAGTCTGAAAAAGGCGATGATAATGATAAATATAAAACTGAGACTAAAGCTATTGGTGCGACAATCGGTCCGATCGTGTCTTTACGCAAAAGTACTGAAAAAGGGATGTATGATTCTAGGGGTTATATTAAAGGTAAGAGCGTTATGGACAGCCGTATAGCTGAGTTAATGGGTCTTTACTCAAGCCCGAGCATCGGAGCTAAGGTTATATTAAGTGAAAATCTCAAAAAAGAAATCAAGCAATTTGAAGACAGGACTGCTGATGGTAAAGTTTTTGTTGCCGGAGCAAAAGCCAATGAAATTTCTGTTAAAGGTTTACCGCAGGAAGGTATAGTTTACAAATTAGATGGTACAACGTCTATCTACATAAGTGAAAAGTCAGAGTTTTTGGGTGCTTCCGAGGTTATTAAATATATCGATAAAGATAAATTGCGTGATACATATAAGATTAATAAAGCCAAAGACGGACGTTATTACGTTAATGTGGCTATTGGTAATGAGACTTACAAAGCTTATGTTAGTGAAAAAGAAGGTGATACTTTAGTTGTTGCTCCAGAATTAGTCAATTCAGATTATCCGGCAGTAATCAAATTAGGTACTAAGGCCCTGGAGCAGTCAAAAGCTGATTTAGTCGGTATTGGTCCAATATTCGTTAAGGGAGAAGGTAGATTCGATTTAACTAAAAAAGAAATTAAAACTTTAATTGATTCAGGTAACTTCTATTCAATAGCAGTTAAGGAAGATGGAAAAGAGAAGAAAAATGCAATTGGTGAATCGGTTTATAGTTTTGAATTTAGGAATTTTACCAGAGACGGCAAAGAAGTTAAAAGAGCTGTTTGGAAAGTCGGTAAAGCCGGATTTGAGTTGTTGGATACGCTATCAAAGGACAAGTTCTTAACCACAACTGGTAATGGTAAAGTCGTGTATTTAACAGAAGCTGAATTCGTCGAAAACATAAAAACAGGTAAGGTCAAGGTAGTAAGTATACGGAATGCTGAATTCGGATTTAAGCAATATGTCTATAAGACAGATGAAGATAAGTTTATTCAGCTTCCTGTATGGGCATTAAGAAGAGGCTATGCATTTTTAGCCGATAATCTCTATAGAGCTGATAATAATTATTATTGGAATTATAACGGTAAAATCTATACCTTAGATAATGATGTTGAAGTAGTTACCTCATTACCAAAGAAAGCTTTAAGAATAGTTGCCAGCGTAAGCTATCCAGATACCGCAAGAAATACCGTTACAACATACTTAACGAAGAGCGATCTTTTAAGCTCAGGATTCTCATCCAAACAGGTAAAAGAAGACGGTAAGTTCTGGTGGTTTAATGATACTAACAACAACACATTGCCTGATGGGGGTGATAAGATAAAGTTGTTAGATTTTCCTGTAGATAGATTGGTTGATGGTAAACCAAATACTAAAGCAGAAGAAACTTTATTATATACTAATTTACTTCCTCTAATGCATTTTGTAAAAGAAAAAGACAATAGATTCTATCCTGTTGAGATCACTTCAAGTGGTGAAGCAATCTTACAGGGTGTCTATAAAGATAACCTATTGTTTGTCTCTGTTGATGGAAAGGCCAAGTGGATTGCAAAGGCTTCCTTGGTTGAAAAAGACAATATTAGCTTACGTGTTGAATTAGGTGCAAGTATTTATAACGGAGCAAGCCTGATTGAGCTTAATGTTAAGGGTCAGCCAGTACGTCACTATTATCCAAATCGTGATTTAGCTAAAATAAGAGTCTTGGATATTGCTACTCAAACTATATTTGGTATAGCCGAAGATGGCGCATTAACCCAGACCCATAAATCCAACTATATTGGTATTCGTGAGGTTGTTACCAAAGAGCACGATGCAACCAAGAAATTTAAGCTTCATGAAATAAGCACTAGAGAAGGCAAAGTTGTGAGTTATGTTGGCGTTGATGCCTGGGGTATGGCAATAGTTGAGCCGTTTATGGATAAGAAAGGTAATGTTGTTAATGTTAGAGTTAGACTCGCTGAGACATCAAGTGTATTAACAGAAGACATCAGAACCAGCTTAGGCTTAACTGGAGCTGAAACCGTTGAAAGAATTTATAAGGATTTTGATAGCAATTTTAATCTTACCGAACAGATTGGTTGGACTGTTAACTCTGGTGAAAGAAAAATTGCCATAGCAGATAAAAACACAGCTTTTGATTTTGTAAGACAAATAGATACAGAAGGAGTTATTGAAAGAACCTTTGGTATTGATCAGTTACAAAGAGAAATCAGAATTAAGTACAATGAAGGCTTCTTTGAGATACCGACAGACAAAGGATATGATTCTTATGTGGCTGATATAGTTGAGTCTAGCGACTATAATTATGAGGCTGTTTATAAGGTTTCTCGATCAATTTCATTAGAGTATACTGATCTTTTACAGGCTGATCGTGAAAAAATAGATCAGGCTGCCAGTAAAATAGTAGAATTATTGCCTGAAGCAGTATTGCCAAACTTCAAAGAAGCAAATTGGGCCGAAATTGCCACACTAGATATTAAAGAAGGTATAATTGTTGATTCAATCCAGGCATTCGAATCAGATGAAATGCCGGTTGTTAAAATTGAGCGTGGTTTTATAAGGGTTAGATTTGAATATAAAGGCAATACTTTGAGTTTGCGTTTTGCTATGGATGAGGAGCCTATTAGAAACGTATCAGCTTTATCTTATGCAATTGATGATACCAAGACATTGGTTCTTGATTTTGACAAAAAACCAGTATGTTTTATTGAGTTAAGAGAAGAGTTTGATAGAATCCCGACAGGAAGATTACATTTGAAGGTAAATGGCAATCAAGATGCATATATATTCGTTCAGAATAATTTAGCTCAGGCAATAGAGCAGTTTAGTAATTTAAAAGACGAAAATGGTAATTTAAGATTGCCCAGTTTTGTACATATTGAAAGAAAAGAAGCATTTCATTACTTTAAAGATTTTGAAATCGAAGGCATTAAAGTTGCGATTCCTTACAGGGTAGCGCTTCTTAAAGCATATGAAGTTCCGTCTCTTTCAACCACTATCTATAAAGAAAGTCACAATGGACAGAAAGAGTATGATGTAGGTATCGGTATACTTAAGGAATTTGATTTAGCTAAGCGCCACATTATATCAGACAACATCGTAATCTTTTATGATAAAAATGGCAAGAGATTAGGAAGAATTTCCCGTACCAGCTGGCGCAATTTATACGGTGATGTCTTTATTCAAAGAGAGTCCGATTGTTCTTCAACATTGATGTTTGATTTTGATAATGATGGCGTAGGACACTATTCTTTAGGTATGGGTATTAACCGAGAAAACAATACGGTTATAAATAGCGCATCTATTTACCTTGGAAAAGAAGATACTTTTGGATTGATGGCATTCTTGACTGTCGAAAGTATATTTATTCCTATAGAGGAAATTAAGCTTTCAGTATCAAAAGAAGATAGTAACTACGAACAAAAGCATAACTTATTAGCCAATAGTAGTCTAAAACCAATCGGATTAAGAGATATTAACGTTAGCTTAAAAGATGGAGAAGGTCGATTAATAGCTACGCTTTCAGATTATGCCGGAAATTCACAAGATGCTAAGAAGCTTGTAAATTCTTTACGCGCAATCAAAGCAGATAAATTTATAAATAGCGAGACACAGCAGATATTAAACAAATTTAGGGAAATAACCTTTATATCTCAGAATGGAGATATTACTACAGCATACGATATGGGTGCTTTACATTTAGGTTATGGAAAAAGAGCTGCAACCTTTAAGGCAAGATACGATAAAGAAGGTAGGATTATCTTAGATCAATCTCACTATAAGAATGATAAGAAAATCAGCAGAACTAATGATATTAAGGTTACCAGGGTTGGCGGAACAGATGAAAATTCAGAGATACGTTTTGTTTATGGTATTGTTGAAGAAAGAAATACGAAAAAGAGCGTAAAGGAAAGAGCTTTTGATTATATGGGTAAATTACGCTGGGAGATTCACTCGAGTGATAAGCCGCTATTATTTCCTAAGAAACGCATAGTATATAGTCCGCTTTATGGAACAGCAGAGGAAACTTACAAGATTGGTTTCTGGAATACTGGCTTAGGCGATAGCGAAGAGTTGCTTTATAGACACGTAGTTGTGTTTGAATCTGGAGATAGGCTTGGACATTGGTGGGTTTTTGATAGGATGGCAGAAGAGACGACTTCAACATTGAGTAGAAAATATCAGGAATTTGTGAATGGTAGAGAAGTTGACGTTGAAGGTAACAGTTACGTTATTACAGATGAAAATAAAGCAGAAGAAGTGTTTAATAGTGTTCAAAGAGATGGAAAGCAATTTTATCTTAACAATGTTCAGTTTGAAAGAAGAGATAGATTTACCCCGATAGTTTGGACAAATTATTCAAAGGAAGGGTACGAATCATTTAAAGAATATATTGTTACTCACTTTACAAAACATAAAGAGAATAGTTTAATAAATAATATTATAAGATCAAAGGAAGATTTGGGTATTATTTGGTCATCTGTTGTGGTTATTGGGGTTGGTATCTTAGGGGTAACGTTTGTACTTCCGTTGGCGTTATGGGTTGTTACAAAGGTAATTTCCAAGCTGTTTAGCAATATCGGTACTTATGAAACTAAGAAAAAAGAACAACAGGAATTAACTGAGAGATTAGCCAATCGACAAACTGAAGAAATAGCTGAAGAAAGATATTTGGCAAGTTTCAGCAAACAGCAAGTTTTAAGAAGGGTTGCTTTTATTAATCGACATCTTTATCTAATCGGTTCATTTACAAATTATTTGGTAGAGTTGTATAAAGAAAGAGATTTAAAAACTTTGATTGATAAATATTATCCAGTTTCTGACGGAAGAAGAGCTCAGGTTCAAAGAGAATTGAGAGATATTGTTGTAGATGATAACAATGCAAAGATTATTTTCGTTGAAAAGAATTTTGTTAAACCTTTAACTTATTTATTCCTTGCGATAATGGCTGATCAGCACGCCAAGTGGGATGAAGACTTAGGTGGAAGAAGACAAAAAGATATTGAAAAGTTGATTAAGGATAACAAATGGGAAGATAGCTACTTTGTATTTACTGATAGAGATTTAGGAAGATTATTCGATTCCTTTATAAAGGAAGGTAGAGATCCAATAGTTGAGTTTAAGTTTAATGAACATTTTCTTATTGAAACCGATGAATTAGGAATAAAGAGATTATGGCATCAAGAGGGTACTAATAAAGCTCAAGCCAGAATAAATGTTGAAAAGTTGATACATCCTATGCGTGAAGAATTAAAACAACGCTATGATAATCCAAGACAAAGACAGGTTAAGTTAAACCAGCCGACCTTCCCCACTAAATCAGAAAGATGGGTGACCAATACATTCTTAAGAAGCGCAGCTATTATTGTATCGATAGTTTTTGGTGGGTACATATTTATGATTACTTATCCTGTTGCTGGATTAGCTGTTTCGTTAACAGGGGCAGCATTTGTGGTTTTTACAACAAGCTTCTTGTTGTTTAAAGGTGTAATTGAATTAATACCATTTTTAAAGTTTCATTTCACCGATTGGTTTAAGAATATCGGGAAAGTCATTAAAAATAGAAAGAATTATAAAGGTTCATTGACGCCCACGCAAATAAGAACAAAAACACGTTTCTTTAAGATTTATATCGGGGTTACTGTTGTTTATAGCGTTGCAGTAGGGCTTATTAGTATATATTATGCATGGGGTACTATTCCTATAGTTGGGTTTTTTATTGGAGCGCTTATTTTAATTATAACATTAAGAGAGTCTATTCGTAGCAACTGGTATTTGTTCGGAGAATCCGGAACTACCAGTCTTGAGAAGAATCAAGCTTGGGATGAAATAAAAACCATTAAAGATATAGGTGAAATTGATATCAACCGCCTTATCAAATATCCTTACTTTAGAGATGCTTTTGAGGTTATTTTAGTTAATGAGACATTGCGAAGGTATCATTTAATAAGCAAAGCAGAATCAGTTGAATTGTTAGGCATACTCAATGGCAAGAAAATACCTAAGAAATTCAGAAGCGTTAATGCAGAAGAAGAAATTATAAAATTCTTCAATAAGATAAGATCGGCTGTAAAAATGAGCGGCGGAGAAGATAATTTATTAAGAAAGATTGAACAAGATCCAGGTGCATTTATTTTTAAAGGAACTGGAAAGAAAAGAATTATTCCAACTGTTGAGTTCTTGGATGGTAAAGAAGCCAAAGAGAAAGCTACAGAAAGAACTAAGCAGCTTCCAGGATTAATAAGATCAGGTTTCGAAATGATGAAGAAAAATTTCTCTGGTTCTTGGATAATATTCTTGGAAGAAGGATTAGTGGAAGAAATTGCTAACAGAGTCAGCCTAACCCAAGAGCAAAAAATAGCATTATTAGAATCTATAGATATTACGAAATTAACAGGTGGCCTTTCGTTAGCAAAAACAATTAAGGAAGTCGCTGATATTTTAAAGAAAGTTGGGATAGAATCTGCCGATAAAAATCTTAATGCTATAGCTGAAGAGGCAATAGTTGTTGGTTGGGTTTTATATAGGGCAGACGGATATTTGAAAACTCTTCTTTTGGCCGAGAGCGCTGGAGAAAATGCAATAAGAGTATACTTAAAACATAATCTGGGAAGAGAGCCTACGCAGGCCGATATGGATGCCCATTTAATGTTTGTTCATATACATGAGGATATTGATTCTGACAAGAGACTTGACCCACAGGCAATAATAGAATTAGAACAAAGAAAGTCTACCGCTGCTACCCAGAAAGAAAAGGATGAAATAGATGAGCAAATAAAGAAAATCAAAGCAGGGCTGTGGGGTGGAAAAGAACCAAGGACTTTAGTTGACATAATGACTGAAAAAGGTTATGTCGTAAATAGCTATGGGAATAAGATTATTGTTTCTACTATGGATCCACAAGAAGTCGATAGGCAAGATGATGGGTTAGAGTATGAATATCCAAAATCAGAGGCGAAACTATGGAAACCAAAGACTGATAAATGGAGTATTGCAGCTAGATTTATAGAAGATTTCTTATTTAGAAATAATCTTGATGATGCAGTTATAGTTAACTTAGATAGAGACCATTTCTATTATCCTGCAGATTTCTTCTTGTTGCCATTTATCGGGCATAAGTTTAAAGAGAATCCAAACTTAGGATTCTTAACTACAAGACTTACAATGAAAACAGGTTTTGTTAGTAAAACCGCTGCAAGCCATGAAATTGCAGAAGATGTATGGAATACGCGTGTTATTCCTATAGAGGCTGAAATCGGAGGGCATGCTTTCTATGGTCCCGGTATTGTCCGTTGGAGAACAATGGCTATGTGGGGTGTATATTTATCAAATATTGAAGATACTGCTGCTGCTCATCAAGCTATGGTTAAAGGCTATAGAGGAGAATATACTCCTTGGATTTCACTGGGAAGACCTAGGGAAATGATTATGGCTGCTGTGCCAGATTTTCAGAATAGATTTGGCGGTTTGGTTATGGATGAAACTTTATCTACATACTTCCAGGAATTTTTAGAAAGCGATATGGTTCATTGGACAGAAAAGCTTACAATATTAGAGAACTTTGATTTCTATTTTAACAAGCCTTTGATTCCAAGATACAACTTGTTAATTTTCTTATTTGCTTTCTTTTTCACCTTTACTCCATTTGCTTATTTAAGTGTTCCGCTTCTTTTTGTTGCAATGCAGTATATATTTGCTGAAGCTATTACTGCTGGTGGTTTAAGATTATTCAATATGAGAATGGGATTCTGGAAAGGATATGCTGAGTATATTAAGCGTTTTTGGAGTTTGGTATTTACTTTCGCTCCTTTCATACCTATGCATGATGAGAAAGTAAGAAATGCCTTCAAAGGTAAAGCCGGATTGTTTACATCTGGTGTTAAAGATATTGTTTATCCACAGATGCCATTTAGAGAATTGTACGAATGCTATCGAACAACAATCATATGGGGCGTTGCCTTACTGTTTATAATGCTATTTGCACCATATCATCCAATTGGTGTTATTGCTCAGTTATTCTTTTATGTTATACCTTTTGCATTTATATATGGACCATTTTTAGATAACAGAAAAACATTTGTCGGTGGATTAGCGCGAGGATTATTAGAAGGTACAGCTGCAATATTTTATTGTATATTAGATGTGTTTGGATTTATTAGATTTAAGAGATATTTAAGTAATATTAAAGTAAATAAAAATAATAGTAAGGAAGATCCTAAAAAGCCTCAAGGTCCTCCAAATAATAATGGATCTATTAATCAAACTGTTCCTCCAAAATCAACGCCTCCTGCTAAGTCAGATGCGCCAAAAGCAACCGAGGCTAAGCAATCCAAACCTGTAGATTCAGAAACTAAGAAAACAGAAGAAGTTATCCCACAGGCTCAGCCTCGTTCACCACCAGCAGATTCATCAGATATCAGTGCTATCAAAATCTATAATGAGTTTGAAGGCGTTGATTACCGTTTTGTTTCCCCCGAAGAGTTACTCGCCAAAAGAAGTGATAAGTTTACCGTAGAATCCATACATAATAAATACAATCAGGGTCTTAATTTTGAGGAAGTTGAAAGAGTATTTGGTTCTAATTCAAGATTTATCGCAGTTTTAGAAGGTGATAGAATCTGGTTTGAGCATATCAATTCTCAATATCCTGCATCAACCACAATCTTTATTATGCCGCTTTCCTGGGAGACTATTGCTGACGCTACAGCAAAGCAGTTTGGTAAAGATTTCTTACAGCAGGTAAAGGCTGCTTATGGAGAAAATCTTGAGGTTGCTTCAGATAAGGAGCTTTCCGAGGCTTTATTTGAAATGAAAGCAATAGGTTTAGCTAAGGCATTTGCAAAGTACGATTTAGAAAGAGCAAGATTAATTATTCAAAAGCTTGGCGTTGATTCTCTTGATGGCATTACAGAATTGAGCCAGCAGGAATATGAAAAGCTTCAGCAGGCAATTGAAAGAATAAGCTCAAATGATAAGGAAATAAAAGCAATCCCCAATGGAAAAGAAAAAGCACTCAGCGTATTAGGTGAATTATCACGTAAGGAATTAAAGGTATTATTTGTATTCGCTGAAGTTCTTTACTTTGAGATGATAAAACGCTTCCGCGATCGCCGCTTAAAAGAAAACAAAAAATTACCTTTAGGCCGTACCGATGAAAGCGGTAAGGCAAATGATATTATTACTCGTATTGCCAATTCCTTAAAAGAATATATGGGTCAGCCTGATTATAAGTATTATGTGGTAAATGAATGGGGTATTAAGAAATTAAAGTTTGCAAAAGCTAAGTTCTTTGGTTTTGTGTTTGGTGACTTCTTAAGACAGGTAGAACAGGAAGGGAATGTTCCTGAAGGAATAGATATAGGTAAGATTTTAGAAGATATGACTTCTTCTGATTATGATAAGGCCAAGACAGCAATGGATACGGCTGCAAAGATTGCTTTAGATTTGGTAAATAAAGGTTATGAAAGCAGTGCTAAGTTTGTCTTGTTCTCTGGCCCTTCCGCAGGTGGAAAAGGTGAAATGTGGAATGCCTGCAAGGAAATGTATCCGGAGTTATTCCGTAAATTCCTATTACATGCTGATTATAATAGAGAAAAGCAGGGAAATGGTAGAAGGTTTGTTGAGTTGACAGCAAAAGATGGCGATTTATTTAAAGCTATGGCTACATATTTAGCTACAGAAACAAGATTAACTACAGATATCTTAGCAGAACAGTTTAATATTACAGATAAAGAAGTTAAACAAAAACTTAACAAACATCTTTCTACATTTGAACTTATCTGTCTTGAACGCACAGCCAACATTACAGATGAAGAACATTATGAAGTAATTCAAAAACAAAATAAATCCCAAGACAACGGCGATTCTATCAAACAATCTCTCGCTGCTATTGTTGGACTTGAGATTGCTAAACGTATTCATTCCCGTGAATACAAGGAAAGCTTAGATCTTAAAACAAAGAATGAAAAAGCAGTTTCTGAAGGCAAAAATCCAAAGTATTTCATGCCGACTAAGCAGAAAGAATTTGAAAATAGAATAAATGAAGCTGTTACGCAGGTTGCAAGGAGAGGTGAATATAGAGAAGTTTTGGTTAACAAATGGGCTACTTCAGATGCAGAAATAGAAAGAACAATTAATCAATTAACAGAAGAGTTCGCTTTAAGTATTTTTAGAAATGTATTGTTATCAATGGGCTTTGAATTCTCATCTAATATGACCGCAAATGAGTTAGCCGAAATTTTAAGAAATACCGATTTGATTAATTATGATACAACAGCCAAACTTGCTATATTCTCAGGACCTCCGGGTGGAGGAAAAGGTGTTGTTTGGGAAAAGTTTGAAGAGCTTTACGGCGATTTTATTGAAAAGTTTGTATTGATTCATACCCGTAATATACGTGAAAACGAAAAAATGGGTGTTAATTATCATTATCGTAACGAGGAGCCTTTAGCAACTTTAGTTGAAGAAGGCAAAGCTATCACCGCTTTGATTAATAATCAGCCACAAGGCCTTGCTGTAAGAACTTTTGTAGACGAATACGATTATACTGATCCTGTATCAAAGCTAAATTATAAAGGCAATGCTCAGATCAAAGGTCTTGATTCGGTTTTTAAAGGTAATAAAATCGTTTTGTTAGAGTGTGGCTTGGCTTGGTTTGAATCTTTGCGTGATCAATACGGCGAAGATTTAATGAGTATATTTATTTCACCGTTTAGTGATGAATATCTTGAGCAGGCTACAAAAGATGCAGATGAGGTATTTAATGCTGTTGTAGGTTTAGAGATTGCCAAGCGTATTCATTACCGCGAATATAAAGAAGCAGAGGATGTTAAAGATGAGTCAGAAGTTTCAATAAGCAAATCAGAACCAATTAATAAATTCTATGTTCCAACCAAGCAGGAAGAATTTGTTAATAGAATTAATGAAGCTGCGGCACAGGTTAAGAAACGCAATGAATATAAATTAGTTTTGGTAAATACTTGGGATCCTGAAAACTTCAAGCTAAGAATGGCTAACCTTACTGAAGATTTTGCTCTTAACATATTCAGAAAAGTAGCTCAAACAGCCGGAATTGAGTTTGATGAGACTGCCAGCGCAATTGAGATTTATGAACGATTAAAGGATATCGATTTAACTGTATATGAAAATATTGCAAAATTCGCAATTCTTTCCGGTCCTCCAGGTGGTGGAAAAGGTGCTGTTCAGGATGAATTCAAGAAGTTATATGGAGAGCTTTGTAGTAAGTTCATTTTATTCCATACCCGTAATATCCGTAAAGGCGAGAAGATGGCTGTTAATTATCATTATCGCAATTCAGAACATCTTTTAAGGCTAGAGAAGGAAGGCAAAATAATCACTGCTTATATTAATAATCAGTTGCAGGGTATGGCAGTTACTACTTTTGAGGATGAGTATGTTTATAATGATCCTCAATCTGGAGAATGCCATGAAGGAAAGGATTTAGTTGTGGGGTTAGATTCTGTATTTAAGGGGGAAAAAATAGTTCTTTTAGAATGTGGTCTTGCTTGGTTTGAAGCGCTATATAAGCAGTACGGCGATGACTTAATGAGTATTTTTGTATCTCCATTTAGCGATGATTATTTAGATAGTGTTATTAAGGACAACGGTAATTATTTAAATAAAGTTTTAGATGATTATTCAGATATTGTTATTTTCGCAGATAAAGATGGAACCATTGCTGAAGTAAGCGAACCAATAAGCAAAATGATGCTTGATACAATTATAGAATTAGTTCAACACAACGTTAGGATAATTATTGTTACTGGAGCAGTTATCGAGCTGGGAATGGATAATTTTATTATTCCGGTTGAAAATGAATTTAGAGACCGTAAATTAGATGATAAGTTGAAGTATTTAATTTATGGTTTTATGAATGGTACAGGTAGAATTACGTGGGATGCTAACGGCGAAAGGAAAGTTGAATTTATAGATAAGAAACTTACAAAAAGAAATTTATTTAATATTGCTTATTCTTATGCTGTGAGTTTTATTGAAGTTTTAGGAAATGAGTTTAGTTTAGCTATTGAAGATTCGATATCCGATCTTAGTAAAGCAAATACTCTAGAAGAAATTAAAGATGCCTTTAATAAATTTGTAGATAGAAATAGAAAGGTAATAGGAAGTATAACTATAAATGAGAATTTCGAAAGGATGCTTACGCTAGAATTAAAGAATTCTAAAGAAAAGCAGGCAAATTCCAAAGTTCAAAATATTAAGATTATGCAGAAAGTTTATAATCGTTTTGAAGATATTTTGAATAGCCTTGATGGAAATTTACAGATAGAGAAGTGTCATGGACCTACTTATATTGGGTGTCATTTAGCTAGTAAGAAAGATATGGTTCTATCAATGATTGAAAAATATGGTTTTAATAATTACTTACTAATCGGTTTTGGTGATGGAACTAATGATTATGAGTTTTTGAGGTTAATTAATGAGTTTGGTGGGATAGGGTTTTTTGTCGGCTTTCCAAGAAATATTTTGCCAAAGGGTATAATACTGTGGCCAGTAGGTGGACCACAAGGGACAAAACAAATTTTTGATCTACTGCTTAATAAATTAAAACTCAACGATAACGGTAATAAAGATTTATTAGTAAGAATTAATCTTCCAGACCGCACCTACGAAGAAACAACTGACTTTTACGGTTCTTGTAATCCTTGCAGAGAAAGTTTACCTTCCGGTTTTAAAGAAGAACTTGAAGACAATTTTCAAGATAAAGTCAAATTTGAGGAATGGACAGGTTGTGATGTTATAAGAAGTTACGAGGATTCAGCTTGTAGAGATTGTACCGTTAATCCTTTAAAATCATGTCTGCATACTCCGTTATCATTAATTGAAGAGGTTACAGCTTTTATAAAGAAATATTATCCTGACTATTTATTCTCTGATGAAAATATTTTTATTGAGTATGATCTTAAGGGCAATCCTGTATTAGAAGACGTATTGGTTCAGTGGCAAAGAGAATACAAAGAAAAGTTAGGCATAGAGCTTAGCAAGGAAGAAGCTTTAAATAAAGAATTGTTTTTAACTACAGATGAATTTGGTAATTATAACGGCAAAGTTATACCTAGGGACCTAGCCCATGCTATTGGTACTTGGCATAGAAGCGCGTTCATGATTTTATTTGATAAATACGGAAAAATGTTGGTACAAGTTCGTTCCGATAGCAAAAAATTCTTTCCTGGTTGTAGAGAATGTTCGTCTAGTGGTCATCTTGGTTTAAGTGTTGATTATATTGACGGGGTAATGAAAGAAACTGAAGAAGAAGTATTTGATCGCCAGATTAAATTGGATTCTTCAAGGATAGCCTCAATAGATAAAGAAAATCAAATGACAGTTATACACGAGTTTCCAGAAGGGGGCTTAAAAGACTTTGAAAGATCGAGATTATTTATATATATTGTCAACGAAGAGGAAAAATCAAAGATAAAGAAGCAGGATAACGAAGTTAAGGCTTTAGAGTGGGTAAGTCTTGAAGATGAAATTAAGCTTTGGAAACAGTGGGAAGAAGATAAAGAAGCAGCAAGAAAAACAGGTTTAGATTATGCTGCTTTAGGAATTAAGATTTTATCTAATAGTATAATACGCCAGATATTAGAAAACACTGCAAAGACATTAAAATCTAACAATGAATATAAAGATAATGGCAACAAAGAAAATACAATATTTAATAGTAATAGAGATAACTTATCTGTCTGCAATCAACTAAATAGACTTTTTACAACAAGAGGCGCCAAAGATGTGATTGACTTTATTATGGATCATCCTGAGCTTGAGAGTATTATTTCTAATCTCATTAGATCTCAAGACCGCCAGCAGGATACCAATGGTGTTAGTATTGATGCAACGTGGGTAGAAGAGTTTAAATCACAGGCTTTAAAGCAGGCAATTGAGACTATCAAGGATCGTAATATCTTTATATTTCAGATGGAATACGGGCTTTCCATGAAGTATATGCATGAGCTTTACAATCACCTTGTAAAGATAAAAGGATATACTAAACTGCAGGCCACATATGAAATTGGTCAACTGGCCAAGCTTTTAATGGCAGGAGGTCTAGGTAGCTTTAAGCCAGATTTAGTAAGAGGTTGGCACGAGGTATTAAAACAAGAGTTAGGTGATATTGAAGCACGCAACAATATCCATGTCATGGGTATATTTTATTCAAACTCAATTAAGGGAGAGGGCCCCATTAATCCTGATTTGGTTAAGATTGCTTTAAATTCATTGGACAAGGTTTTAACCTACGAGGGAATTGAGCTTAATGTCATGGGTATTGGTAAAGCAGATGTCACTATATACAGGAATCCTTATTCTAGTCTTCATGAGTATTGGATGTATTGTCCACAGGTATTCCATGAAGCCTACCCGGGAGATAATTATGATAGCTTCCGCGCATTGCAGACACTGCTTTACAGGAAAGTCTCCTTAAGGTTTATAAAGCATTTGGTGAGGAAAGAACTTTCCAGCAGCAAACTGTTATTTTCAACAAGTGAAGTTAATACAACCTTGGTTATTCCTTCAGCTATTGAAGACGAATTTGAAAATGATGTTACCTTTGCTGATTTATTGGTCCATCACTATAACCACACCATAGTACCTGCAGGAATTCATAGCTACCGCCAGGAATTATTCAATATCTTAAAGATTGCCAAAAGATTTAAGTTTACGGTCCATGATGGGCTAATTGATCTTGTTATGCTCACAGCTTCAGTTAGTGACTTTTTAACATTTTGTTCTACAAGACATACTGAAATCTGCAAAAGAACCATATATAAAGATTATTTGCATAAAATAGAGGAAGATGCTCTTTTCGGTAATAGCGAAGGTTCTGATATCTATAGATGGCAGGGTAAGGAAGTAAGAGATGTTATTGAAGACTATAAAAAGATATTAAATGCCGTGAGTATATCAGAATTATTCCAAAAGCTAGAGAATGATATCTTCAAAAAACAGCAATTTATAAGTGATATTCAGGCTGCAAAAAGAGTGCAGAAACAGCGTTTTATTGATAATCTTTTTGACGGTGTGTTTGGTGAACTTAATGTAACTAGAGAAGAGCTAGAACAAAATGGCGTAAAGTTAATCGATATGCCTTTCTTTACATTTGTAAGAAGATTCGTTCAGTATAAATGCCCGGACTTTTTAATTGATGTTTTATATAACGTAGAATTCAGAGAAAAGATAGTTGAGTCAGGAGCGGTTATATTTATTGGCGGCAGAAGATTTGATAGTTTCTTTGAACATCAAAAGGGCCGCATATTAGATCTTTGTAGAATTGACCCCCGCATGAAGTACCATATTATATTTATCAATAACCATAATACTTTTACTTCTTGGCTTATTCAGCAGGGTACTGATTTTGGCGGGATGCTTTCTTGGCAGGATATGGAAGCAGGTCCAACCAGTTTTGGCAATGCCCAGAGCAATGCTTCGCCTGTATTTGCTACAGATGATGGTGTAATTGCTGAGCGTCTTATACCAGTTGAAAGAGTAATTGGTAGAGTGGCAAAAGGCACTGGATATAGGGTTGATTACAACAAAGAGCGTGATAATTTTGGCAATTTAAGACCTAACATAGAATCATTTGTTGCAAGATTGCAAGATGCCTGTAGCGATTATTTTGATGAGTATAACTATAAGGAGGTTGCCTACAATGCACTTAAGATGGCTCTTAACCAAGGAGACATAAAGACACAAGCTAAGGGTTTAATTAGGGTTTGGGCAAAAAGAATAAACCAAAAACAGTTACAGGAAGAGGAGCTCGATAAGATTGTTGATGAGTTTATATCTAGTATTGACGAACAAGAAAGGAACCTAGTCCTTCATGGAAAAGTATCGATGTCATTTGATGATAGGATAAGCCTAGTAGCAAGGGATGACATAGAGCCTTTTAAATTCAGAGCAAATAGTTATCATTTTCAGGCAAAAGACACGGGCCTTAAGGCATTTATGATTGCCTTGTCTGATATTATCAGAGAGTCTGAAATATACAATCACTTCGAATACTACACGGAATACATTAGAGCCATAGTAAATAATAAACCAACCAGCGCAAGATTGATGTCTAAGATAGAAGATATCAATGCTTCTTCTATGACCGTATATGAAAAGCATGGTGCTTTAATAAAGATACTTGAGAAGATCAATTTAAGATTGGAAAATCATGTTGCGAGTAAAGATAGTGGTGGTAACGGACTAAGAAGACATATTCAGCAGCAGAAAACAGCTACAAGAATAGCCGAACATAGAAAAGCAAGACAAGCCTCCAAGGAAGATTTATATGATAATAAAAATCAAGATAATGGTGATAATAAAGGTTTATCAAGACGCAATTTTTTAATCTTGAGCGCTTTGGCAACAGCAGGCATTGTGACAGGCTGTAGCATTGTTCCTGATCCAGAACCAGAGGATAGTTTAATTGATCATAGTGAAAAGATGTTGAATTGGCTTATTAACAGGCAATCTGCTGCAACGGGTTTAGTTGAGTGTGACGCATGCCTTTGTTATACCTATGATCAGGCGCTTTCTGCTATGGCATTTCATTCGTTTAATAAACAAGCACAGCTGGTTAAGATTTTAGAATTTTATAATAATGAATATTTAAGACAATTAGATGAATACGGTGAATTTAAAGGTTTTTACGAGTGTTACAACTTAGATGGATCAATCAATTATGTATATGGTCAGGGTATACTCACCGGACCTATGGGATATCTTTTAAGGATTGCTTCTTATGCATGCGCAATTTATCCAAAATATATTCCTTTAGCTAAAGCGATAGCAGATTGCTTGATAGGATTAGAAGATGAAGGTGGCGGAATTTATTATGGATATGATTTTGATGGTAATACTTTTAGTTATCACTCAACAGAGCAGAATTTTGCAGCATTTTCAGGGCTGGACGCCTTTAGTTCCTTAGTAATCGCTGGATCAAGCGAAGATTACGATCATTATCATGATGCAGTTTTAAGAATTGAAACCTGGCTGAAGAATGAAATCTGGGATGGTGAGCGTTTCTGGGCAAGTGAAACTGACTATAGGTATATTGCAGATCTTTACACATTAGGTTATTTAACATTTGGTAATGATTATAGAGAGCTTATTTTGGATGCAGAAGATATATTTGTTACAACTTATAATGGTATAACAGGCGTTGATATTGGAAGCCTTAATTTAGAACCGGATTTAGACGGCGTACAGTTTGAATTTACTGCCCAGCTTGCTTTGGCTTTAAGATTAGCTGGTCATCAGGATAAAGGTAAATATTATATTGCTGAAATGAACAAGGCCGTAATTGTAGATTCTGATATGGTCTATTTAACACAGGCAACTAATGAATGCACGTCAGTTTCAACATGGAATTGGGATCCGGAAATGCCTTCAGTTGCTGCAGTAGCCTGGTATATATTTGCACAGAATTCATACAATCCAATGCCGCAAAGGTCATGGATTGTACGGGATAACGGTAATTTAAAAACAATTAACCAAAAGGAGGTGTTATCATGCTTAACCTTCACGAACTTACAATTACCAAGGTTCAGCAGGGATCAACAGGTCTTTTTGTCCAGGCCAAATTCCCCAGCTGGCACTATGAGTACAGCATTCATGTTCTTCCTTCAGGAGAGATTAAAGGTAGGACCACCACGGGCAACTGGGTTAACCTTACCGAAGAAACAACCTTTCTCATCAGACGTAAATTTATATCCTTCCTTCAACAAAACGGACTATACAACCTATTCAATCGTAACTTCAACTAATTCCGACAATGGTGGCACTCCTATTTCCCGTCTCTGCATCAAGCTCTCTGACATTCGTACAGGTTCAGCTCTACCATTTTCAACCAACCCAACTTATAAAGGACGTTTGATAACCGCATTAGATAATGAGTTCTGGAGTTATTATCTTCGAACTATATACTTTGACAAACAGGAGCCGGCATATAGAAGGGTAGAAAGAGCAGGCGATAAGCTAAACCCACAAGAACGTGAAACCGGCATTACAGCTTTTAACAAGGTATTAGATTCACATAACATCATAGATACCGACATAAGGCGTCTTGACGAAAATTATAACTATGGTTATGATGCAGCTTACTTTGCCGGAAGTCTAAGAGAAGGTATAAAGATGGAGCCAGTACTAAAGGATAGAAACATAATACCGGCACCTATGGCTTATTTTATGCATAGAGGTATATTTGCCTCACTAGAAGACATACAAAAGACCTTCTACAACAATAAAATAAGATTTGATATAACAATATTGCCTCCAGCATTGTCAGGTAATGAGTATACAAAGACTTTTGGTCACTATCATGACCCAGTCGCAATGCCTGAAATATACCAGGTTGTATCAGGTGAAGTGCTCTGGATAATGCAGTACTGCAAAACTCCTAAGAACCCGCACAGCCCAATACTTGACTTCTTAACAGTAAAGGCCTCAACAGGTGATATCGCAATAATGCTGCCGGGCTACGGCCATGTAAGTATAAACCTCTCTGAAACAGAACCTTTAGTTATGGCAGATTGGCTTACCTGGAATCAAACCTCATTCTATGGTGCTTTTAAAGACAAAAGAGGTGCTGCCTATTATGCGGTAAAACATAATAACCAACCTGTATTAATACCTAATCCGGAATACTTAAAAGACCAGATACTTCCTAGACCAAGACAGATGATTTCAGCTGATAAAATATCAGAGTTTGGCCTTATCCGTGGTGAGCCCATTTATAACCTTGCAAAATTAGAGTCAACTGAGCTTAAAAGTAAAGTAGACTTTTTATTACACCCAAGACACAGACAATACAAAAATATACTTACTCCAGGTTACACTTTAAGAGATACAACTTCAGATGAGATGATGGAGGTTAGGGATAATGGAGGAAATAACCAAAAAGATTTTCTCACCAAATACGGATTATATTATTTAAAAGATGAGGTATTCGTAGGAGGAAATAAAAAGCATCACAGTTCGGTTGAGTTTTTAAACTTACTTAATACAGCCTTTAAAAATAGCCGTAAATATTTACATTGGTGGGGCCTTCCGCACGTAGTGGTTACTAGTAAAATTAATGCAGACAGCGCAAAGTTAGTTTTACAAAATGATAAGTTTTATATTGTTTTTAGCGAAAGCTTTGTTAAAAATCTTCTTAAGGCCCCAAAAAACATTGCTTGGAAAGTTTTAGCTTTAAAATTATCCCATGAGTTAAAGCATTCTGATAAAATGCACAACTTATTTTTTGAAAAAATAGAAGAGCTTAGGATAATTTTACGTAATGATATACCTATATATAGGAAGTTATTCAGGAATAGAAAAAACTATCTTAATTCTATTGTTCTTTTAGGCAAGTATTTTGCTGATGATTTTAATAGCTTTAAGCTTTTGGATAGGCTGTCTAGAATGAATTCAATAAAAAGATTTTTTGCAGTTAAAAGCCTAGTAAAAAATCATTACAGGCCTTTAATAATAACTAAATATAGATCACCCCGTTCTGAAAAAATCAACCAAATTAAGATTATAATTGCAGGATTGATTACTCTTGTTACTACTTTTGTTACTATTGCTGGTGCTTCTATATTTTTACCTCTACCAGAGCAGGTAAGCGCTTTAGGGTTGGCTAATATCTTGGCAATTTCTTTAACTATATTTAATACGTTGATAACAGTATTTAGCTATAAACTGGGTAATTGGGCAAATAAGATACATCTTAACAAGAAGACTTATGGATTAAAGCCTTTTAGCCTTTTATTTTTACCTTTTGTGAAAGCGGTTTCTTTATATTTGGAATATGTAATGCTTTTTGGTTTTATTTATTTTTCTGCAACGCAGTTCATGTTATTTTTAGCAAAAGGTAATCCCTTATATTTAATTGGTAGCATTTGCGGTTTATACTTGATTTCAATACCGATTCGTAAGCTAAAGAATAAGAAAATCTCTGTTTTAAAATATAGCCTTAACTCTAATGGCTTTTATTTGTTAAGTGGTGGTTTAGTGTATGTTGCATGTCTTGTAAAAGAAATAAATGAGCAGATATACAGGGGTAATACCAATCTTAGAAATGATAGAGATAATAGTAAAGGCTTTGATAACGGTAATAGCGAAAGACATTTACTTGTTGAAGAATGTAAGTCTTTGACGATTGATTACTCTGGGGAGATTATCCGTACGAACCCAATGGTTTTTAATCCTGATAATTTCTGTTTTCTTGTAAAATCTTGGATAGACGACAGGGATATTCTTTCGCTTGAGGTACTTTCAGTTTGTTGCATCACACATTTTCATCTAAGCATGTTAAAGGATACAGCATATATTCTTGATGTTCCAAATGAAAATATTATTGCTCGATTCTCAAGAGATATTTGTTCAGGATTGAATAAAAGTGAAAGTAAATTACCAGAGATTTTAGAAAATGCAGCAAAAGATGAATATATCAGTTACCCTAACTTAAAAAAGACCATAGAGAATTCAGTTTTAGGCTGGAATGAAATTCTTATATTTACTAAGAATGTTACTATTGGCGGCATGGTTTATAAAAAAGGAATAGAGGATAAGGAGAAGGCTTTAGTTATCTCTGAAGCAAGAGTCAGAAGATTACCTGTGGTAGAGCTTTATCAAATGATACTTGGTGGGTCAAAGCTTGTTTACAATCCTTATGATGATGGTAATGCTCTATCTAGAGACAATGGTGATAAAAAACAAGATACAACAGATCCAATTCTCACCCAAGATGAAATCTCCGCCTTATTAAAAAATCCTTCAGCTAAAGATCAAGATAATACTGCTTTAGCAGTTGAATCCTGTAACAGGCTTTGGGAGAAAATCAATAATACTTTGGTAAGCATGCATTTTAACCAAAGGGATATTTCTTATTTAAACTTTTTATACAGATATTTATTGAATAGTCATACAAAAGATGATCTTGTCGAAAAAGGGTATCATTGCTTTAGCCATTCACTGGAAGTAGCTTATATTGCTTTACTAATAGCACATCATAAGAACTACACTTATGAGTCAACCTTAGAAATTATCACTGCCGCACTTTTACATGATTTTCAACCTAGAAAACCTTATGAACGCCCGGTTGTAGATATAACAATTAAATTTTTAACTGAAGATGGCGTAATTAATAAAGCGTTGTTTAAGCTTAACATGAATATAAATTGCATCATTACGATTATCCGTTTTACAGACTTTCCGTTAACAGATAAACAGCAGGAAAATATAAATAAGGAGCTTAACTTAATAAGCCCTGATATCTTGCGTAAAAGAATAATTAATCAAGGAAATGACTTAAGCATAGCTGATAAATCAGCCACTTATCTTATGCTTCTACCTGAAGACGCAGAGTACAGGATAAGAGAGCTGGCTAAGGAATTTGGAATAGATGAAGATGAGATGGTTTTTAACAGCCCTAAATTCTTCGAAGACTTTGTAGAAACTGATATTATTGATATTTTAAAGATTTTACCCAGCCAATACGGAAAAAGAATAGCTCAAACAAAGCAGCATCTTTTAAACTTGAATAAGCAAAATCAAACAAGTGATAATGGAAATTCAGATAAAGCAATTTTATTAATAAAAAATCAGTTGTTGTCTTTAGATGAGAGAACAGTTGCTTTAAATAAAGATTTTTCTGACTATCCGCTTCTTTTATGGAATAAAATTAATGAGATTATTCTTTCTCGGGACGATTTACCTGGTCTAAGAGTTGCACTTTCTGTATATTTGCTTCTCTTAAATACCCGCCACATTGAGTTTAAAATCGTTAAAAATATCCTAAGAACATATTTAGTTCCTACACATAAAGATAGAACTTATTATTATTCGGCAATAGATGAATTGGGCCCGGTTTTGCATCCTGGGTTGATAAAGTTCTCCAATAGTTCTTTAGCCTATGCAATTGATTTATTTTTTGAAGCAGAGTTTAATCTTAGAGAGGTAATTGATTTTGACAATAAGGATTTGCTGCGCCAGTTAAAAATATTAGATCCTACCTTAACCGTGGCTGGTGGGGGGTCTAATGCTGGCGCAGCATTAAAATCAGACTGTGGGGGAAATGAAGACAATATTCCTTTTCCCTATCTTAGAAAACTCCATTCTATTAATTTGAAAAGTTTTCAGAATGCCATAGGTAATCCAAAAATGATTTCTCATCTTAAAGCAAAGGTAAATTTGCTTTCTCGTAAGCTAGGATTGAAGAATCCTCAGGTTTGGCATATTAATTCATCCGCAGCTGGTGGAGGAGTTGCTGATATCTTACAGAGTTTGATTCCAAAATCAAATGCATTAGGGGTGAAAATGCGTTGGTTTGTAATGGGAGGCACGCAGTTATTTTTTAATATTACCAAGAAGTTTCATAATGCATTTCAGGGTAATAAGTATATCCAGATTTCAGAAGAGGAATTTGAATATTATAAAAAAGTAGTTATGTTTAATTCAGAAAAGCTTATAGAGCTTCAACAACAGAAAAAAATTAAAGAGCCTGATATTATAGTAATTCATGATCCTCAGCCTGCAGCTATGGTTGTGCAGCTAAAAAAAGCTTATCCAAAGGCAAAGTTTATTTGGAGAATACATATTCAGCCGGATATCGCTGATAGTGATGCCTATATCAGTAGAAAGGTATGGAATTTTCTAAAAGAGTTTGTTATTCATTTTGATTCTGGTGTTAATCATCAGGCAAGGCCTATATTTAGTGAAGCAAATCTAAAATTTTTCCAGATTCTGCCCTCAATTGATCCTTTAGCGCTTATTAATATTGATTTGTCAGAAGAATTTATTCAGTCAACCATTGAAAAGTATAATATTCCTACAGATAGGCCGATTGTATTTCAAAACGCCAGGTTTGACCCTTGGAAAGACCCTACTGGAGTAATTGAGGCTTGGGTAAGGGCAGTTGAAGAGCTTGTTATTCAGGGAAAATCCATGAATCAAATCCCGCGTTTGATGTTTTCCGGGCCGATGGCTAAAGATGATCCAGAGGCGTTTGAAATATTAAGTCAACTTCAGGTTAGGAAACAAGAGGCATTAAGCAGGTTCTCGCGGGAATTTATAAAACAAAACGGCACTAGGGCAAGTCTGCAAGAATTGGCCAAGGATGATAATATCATAATAATACCTCTTTTAACCAGTCAGCCTACAGCAGAAGACACTAAGAATTTAGAGACTATGGGTGTACCTGTAAACAGCACTGTTTTTACAAAAAAGCAAAGACAGTTTGCTATATCTATGGGTTTTGATGTAGATGGTTTAAGGGCAGATAATATCAATGAACTTGAGACTAATGCGTTTCAGCGGATTGCAGATATAGGCGTATTAAAGTCAACCAAAGAAGGTTTTGGTCTGGCAGTTTCAGGGGCGGCCTTGCATGAACTGTCTTTGATCGTAAGCGGCGTTGGGGGGATTTTGGATCAAACCATAGATATTAAGAAGAATCCAATTAACGGCACTGCCTTTGTTGTAGGGATTAATGAACAAAATCAATTCGATAGACAGCGTTCAATTGAGGATACAGCACAAGCAATTGTAGATATTATAAATGGTAAAATTGATAAAGATATGGCTAAAAGAGCAAAACAGTATGTGATAGATAGATTTTTTCCAGACAGACACTTAATGGATTGGTATGATGCATTTATTGATACGGTAGAGGATAATGGAAATGCGCTACGCCAGACTAAATTATTAGGTTCTATCCTTTCCGTGGCTGGTGGGGGGTCTAATGCTGGCGCAGCGTATGATTTTAAAGATAAAGTAAAAGATAATGGTCAAATATTGATTGTTGATGATAGAGAAATTTGGAGAAAACTCATTGCAGAGTCTTTAGCTGATTATGGATTTGATTCAGTTGAAGCTAGTAACGGCCAAGAGGCAGTAGAGTTATTAAAAACAGAAAATTTTAATGTTGCTACAGTGGATTTAGAAATGTCCTTTGTTAATGGTATTGATTTAGTAAGTATTGCCAAAGAGGAGTTTTCTTATTTAAAAATTGTTTTTATTGCTGACGGTATTAGTATGCGTGAAGATTTAATCAGTGATTTAAATGCCTACGGCAATGTAGTAGCAATTATGGATAAAGATGATTTTGATGAGGGAAGGCTTGCTGAATTGGTAAGTTTTGCTGTGGAACTAGATGGTGACTCTATAGATAAGAGATTAGATAACGGCAGTGAAACAAAAAGCGTTTATTCCGGCTTAAACCAGTTGGCAGATGATATACAGGAAAAGGTTTTAGGTTTAATAGAAGATGGTTATTTTGGTGTTGATAAGAATAAAATCAGCGATATATCAATAGGCTCTATTAGAAATACAAATAAATTTCTCAAGTTTTGTTTATTTTTCAAGACAGAAGAAGACGTTTTGCAATGTAAAAAGTTTATTTTTTATAAGCGAGTGACCGGGGAAAAAGCATGGGGAGAAGCAAAGAGAATTTATGAAAATCTGAAACAGTTTGTGCAAAGAGAAGAGACTAAGCAAAAGATTTTGAACTTAAAGGTTATAGATAGATTATTTTTGACTATGAACGATGGGTCCGATTATTTAGGTTTTGAATTTATTCAGTGTGCGGGACCCCTTTGTCACTATAAAATAAAGTCGTCAAAAAAAGGCACGGAGAGATATTTTATCGAAAGGGACATTATCGAGCTTTTAACTACTCTTTGGCATTATGGTAAATATGCCTATACGGATGATTTTAGCGATAAAGTTGTGGTAAAAGATGACCAGGTTATAATAGGCGATATCGATGGCCTTAAAGAAGGCATGATTTCTTTTGTGGATCTTTTAAGGGGATTTAGCTATCTGGTTAGCAAGCAAGACGGTAAAAAATACATATTTGATAAGGCGGTAATGCGTACGGCATTGAGTGCAGTTTTTAAGACCATGGCAGTATTAACCGGAGATCAAAATTTTGCCGTAAGCGTTTTAAGGACCGAATTGAAGAAAAGAGATGATATTGAGCAGGATTTATTTGAAATATTCAATGATTACGCTTTGAGGGACTCACCTGAGTTTATCGGTAAATTAATTGAATCTGCTATGAAAGAGTCAAAACAAACAGATAATATGAGTTTTTGGGGTACAGCCGTTCATATAAGAGTTGATCCTGGCGGTAAGAAGGCAAGGGCTGTCATGGATGTACTAAGTGATAAAGAAGGCGCGACAAGAGGGACAAATCCTGATTTCCGTCTAAGTATTTTCGGTGAATCCCTTTCTAATAAGAGTACTGTTATATTTATCGATGGTTCAAAGATGCCTTTTGAAACTATAAAAGATAATCAGTTGGTTTTTACTAAGAAAAGACCAAAGACCGCACAGGATTTTCAGCAAGCAGAAGAACTTGTAGATATGGCAATTAAGATTACCCAAAAGAAAAATGATATTGCCGATATAGCTGATGAGAACGTAAAAGAATCCGTTATTGAAATATTGAAGTTTTTCTTACGTAAATATATTCTTTTGGGACACTTCCTTATGTCTATGGGCAATATTAATCCAAAAATCAAAATTCAGGATAAGTGGGGATTCAATAAGATTTTTGAGATAATGGATTTAGCTGAGCCTGAGACTCTGGAAGAACTTAGTGAACATTTCGAATTCATTGATAAGCTTTGCGATGTAAAGATAAGACAGATTTCACATACCTATATTGAACATGTTTCCTCGAGGCTTATTTCTATTTTTGGTAAGACATTGAATCTGGAAATAAGAAAAAGGCTTCTTAAGGTAAATAATATTATTAATAAATATGACTCCAACTCCGACCCGGCAAAATACGTATTGTTAGAAAATAATTTATTGTCTTCAATTGATGAATTAGTTACTTTTATAGAACACCTTGCTAATGTTAAGACGCTGCATAAGAAAAAGACTAAAGAAGGCTACTATGTTTTTGATTTTGATAAGTCATATGAAGGTCTTTCTAAGAATGAGGTTGTTTCATTCCAGCAGCAGCTTACCGAACAAAGACTAAAAGAAATGCTCGATCCTTTTGTAGAAAGAATGCATAAGATAATTGTTCGTATCAGACAGGCAAATAACAGGACTCCAAGACTTAAGCTATGCATCAGAAACATTATGGATGCGTTTATGTTTTATAACGAAATTATGAATATTCCGCAGGACTTGATGGAAAGAAGCGATACCTTAAGCATGCAGGAACATTATAAATATGTTGCTTGCGTTGGATTAGCCAATTATTTAACCGAACAAAAAGATGAAATTGATTTGTTATTCAAGAAGCATCTTGGTGGCGTAATGAAATTATTAAAAAGCAGCCAACGTAAAAACGCAGTTGATCTTTATTTAAGGATTATTGGTGAGACATTAGTGCTTGTTAATGAATTCCATAGCCTTAATAAAATTACCAATCCGCAGTTTTCAGTATATATGGAGTATTCTCATATATTGGAGATTGAACCTTCTTTAACCGTAAAGGTAGCTGAGAATGAATCAAAATGGTATGAGAGAAAAAGGGCTTCTCAAACGGAAACGATTAGAAAGATCGCACGTCCCTTATTGGAATATTTGCTTCAGTTTCTTGGTGGGACAATTAAGATACAGGAGGTTCTTATAAAACAGCTTATCAACAAACAATCAATTGATTTACTTGAAACGCTGGATAAATTTAATATATTAACGATTAAGTTTTTTGAGAAAATCGATATTTCTATAAAGCAGGCAGAAGATTTAAGCAACAGCGATGCCCCTAAAGACAATGGGGATGTCATTCCCAGGGAGGTATTTATCTTAAGACACTTAAAGTCGTTTAATGTTTTAAGCGTTGGAAAGGTTGTTATAGAAGGAAAAGATAGATTTTTGGTACAGGATGGATCGAATTTAAAACGCCTTGGCGGATTTTATAGGGATAGGTTCAAACAGATTATTGGTTTATTAGCACATAATATAAAAGCTCCTCCGGTTGAGTTTAATGTTATTATCGAAGAAGACCTGCCACACCAGTCTCTTGCCTGGTTTACTCCCGCATTCAATACTCTTCATATCCAACCGATAGTGTTAAGTGAGCTTGTTCCGATATCCATAATCGAATTCTTATCATATTTCTTCTCTATGAGCATTCAAGATCATGCTCTGGAAGAAGATAAGTTGTTTTTTTTGGCTTTAAATTTATCTGATAAAGAAGTTATTGGTGAAGCAATAGCAGCCAATGGATATATTCATTTTAATAGGGATTTCGTAATTTCTTTTAACAGAAGTAGTAATGATAACGGCAATAAGCAGACAAAGCTATTTAGGCAGTTAAACGATGAGGAAAGATCCGGTATATCTTACTGGGAAAGGGTTTCCGGCTTGTATCTTAAAAGAGATTGTCTTCTTGTAACAGAGAATAACCATATCGTAGGGGTTCTTTCATATCGGCCGCAGCCCAATCACGACAGGGTCATTACTACAGGTCTTTGTGCAAAACAGTGGAGAAAACGTTCAGACATACGGGAAATGCTTTGGCATCGCGCCTGGCAGTTATTCATTGATGTCGGAGAAATCACCTCAACAGACATTCTTTCAACCGATCTTACTGCATGGAAGGAGTTTGTGGGGGAAGAGAATATTGTTGAAATCCCCGAAGGGGACATGGTGATTTACAGGGTGTCTATAAAACGCAATCATGATAACGGCAGCGGTAGGATTGTTGATTATAGTAAAAATCGCGACAACGGCAGTAGAATTAACCTTAATGGAAAACAAGAAATTCATTCTTTTGTATATCCGGGAGAAAAATTAACAGAGGGTAAGGTTAAAAAATATATTGCTAAAACGCTTGGAGTAAAGCCTGAGCGAATAAAACTTATTACTTATTATGTTGCTAAGTCAGGAAAAGATGGGTATGAGGACGGCTTACCAAACACTATATCAACGACTTATGCAAATTATATTATTGAAGCTGCAGGCGTTAACAACGGCGGAAGCGATACATCCAAAAAATTGAATTTCCCTTCATCCATATTAAAAATGAGTAGAAAAGTTAGTAAGAAGGATTTAACAACTAAATCTATAGCCTTTGCAATGTTAAAGCCTGATGCTCAAGGACTCGAAACAGAAATAATTAGTGACTTAGAAGATAGGGGGCTTGAGGTATTATCAATTACTGAAAGGTCTCAAGGATTTTCTGAAGAGCTTGCAGAAGAATTTTATAAAGAACATCGAGGTAGTAAATTTGTGGATGGTTTACTAGCATATATAATGTCAGGGAAGGTTACTTTACTTATATTGAAAGGGGATAAAAATGCTTTTTTTCAATTTAGAAAGGTAATCGGTGCTACTTTCGGTAAAGAAAAAGGTACATTACGAAATAAATATGGAATTCGTTGGAATAATTATAAGATTCAAAAAGGAGGATTAACAAAAAGTGTTAGTGTTCTTGAAAATAAAGTGCATGGTTCAGATTCTTTCAGGAGTGTTTTAAGAGAAATTAGCCTTGCATATACCAATGAAGAACTTGAGTCATTATGTGAATTCGATGTTGCTAAGTATTTTATAAATTATGAATCTCATGACAACGGCGACGCTTCGTTTAAGGAACAGCCGATGAAGGAGGTAGTGTCTTGCAGCAAATCAGATAACTCGGAAGCTGTAAGGTGCAACGGTAGAAAGTCTGAATACAGCTATATCGCAGGTGACGGCTTGTTTGGTGCAGAGTTCGGAAGCTTTAAAGAAAAGACTAATGGGCTTCTTCGTTTTGAGCGGGCGCAGTTTCGTATTAGAAATTTAGCAAAACGGATGATGGTCGAAGGGATTGGATATTTTTCTTTCAATCTGGGTTACTCTATGCTCTTTGGGGGAGTGAACTTAGTGTATGCCGGTGTTTCAAGCATGATATTCTTTATCGCTTCATTTTACTGGATGCTAAAATTAAAAACCTTACAGATACCTCAGTTGATAGTAGCCTTACAGCGCATTAGCACGTCATACCTTCAAAAAGCATACAAGGATAATGGCAACAGTCAGAAAGATGTTTCTATTCTTAACGGAAAGAGTATATTGTTTGCTGAAGATGCTGTATTTTTGCATGATTTATTGCAGAAGTGGTTTGAAAGGATAGGAGTTAATACCAAAGTTATTGCCTGTAGTAACGGCTTAGAGGCGTTTAATATAATCCAATCAGGCAGGACAATTGATTTAGTTTTGACTGATATCGAAATGCCTTTAATGGATGGCGTGACGCTTATAAAAAAGATTCGTGAAGTAAGCTCTAGTCTTCCGATCGTGGTACTTTCCTCATATATTCTATTTAACTACAAAGAAAGTGAGAAAATAGTTTCTTTGGTAAATGGTGTTGTACCCAACAAGGCTGATTTTAATGGGATCATTAATACAATAGTATCTGTATTGAAGGAAGAAGAGTTAAGATGTAAAAATGATAACGGAGGAGAAGATAATTTTGGTTTCAATCCTTTATTAGGCCTAGTTGATGAGAAAGTAAAAACTGTTTATTTAAATATTTTAGAACAAAGACTCAATACCGATATTATCACCCAATATCATAATATAGGTAAGAAGCTTAATTTATTGGATTGTAACGGCAAGTTTTTAACAAGCAAACAGATTGCTTATTTAATAGTTGCTTTTTTGTCATCTAGAAAGCATCTTCATCCTGCAGTGGCGTCTGTTGCATTTTCAAAGAAGTTTGGTTTTAATTCTAGCGAAGATAGTTGGAGGCCTGATGCCTTGCATAATCTAGAATTATTATATAAATCTCAGAAAGACTCCTTATTAAATGTTCATTTTATTAAAGACTTGCTTGGATTTCAAAGGAAAATAGTTGATATAGGATGTGGCAGAAATACGTTAGGCCGAGAAATAGTCAAAGATTTTTTAAAAAGGGATATCGAAGATATTAGCGTGATAGGTTGCGACGTTAATGATTATTTAGAGGGTGATTGTGAATTTGATAGAAGGTTGATTTATAAAAAACAGCATGATAGCGTTTCAATTGATATTAGATCCGGTTCTGTTGATTTGGCCATTCTTAAGTGGAGTTTGCATCATATGAGTGAGGATGAGCAGATCGCTCAAATAAAGGAAACAGCAAGAGTTTTAAGAAAAGGTGGCCAGGTTGCAGTTATCGAAAACATATTAGGTGAGAAAGACGATTTCTTTGAAAGTTTTTTAAAGGAGACCAAAAGCAGCATCTTTTGGCCAAAGGGGGAATGGTTTGATTCCCGTTTTAGTATTACAGAGCAATTTTTAGCGCTCTCAGTTAAGGAACAAAAATCAGTTTTAGCCCTAGAGGATTATTTCGGGCATTTTCTTGATCAAAACAGAGACTGGATGCCGCTTCCTTTCACATATCTTGATAACAAAACTATAACCAAACTTTTTAAGAACGAGGGATTTATTGTAAGAGGTGATTTAAGAAGAGTATTTGGGTTTGCTCCAATTATACATCTTGGACCTCCTAGCGTAAGGTATGTTTTTGAAAAGACCTTGTCTGATAATGGAGCAGAAAGCAATATTATTAAGTTGTATAAAAAACAGATTGTTTTGGAAAATGGCAAAAAAATAGTTTCGTTTGATGGATTATACTTCAGACTTTTTAATCCTAATAAGTTGAATTTTCTAAAAGAGACGATTGAATTAAGACAGGCCGCACCTGTATTTGTATTTATTATTTCGGTTATATGGGTAGATTCTAGTTTTCTAAGCATTTATCCTGTGTTAGGAATTGCCTTGGTTACAATCGGTACCATTCTTATTGCAAAGGCGAACAACAAAAACAATAAAGACTTAGACAATGTTTCGCTTAAAAACAATAAAGAGGTTTTAGATAACGGCGATAACGAATTTTATACGTATGAAGGCAGGATGCAGTATATATATAACCTTGTTTTTTCAGAAAGATTCAAAGAAGAATTCGGTATAAACTTTCAAACAAAATCACAAAATATTTGTTTTATAGGTTTAGGTTTTCCTCCGGTAAGCCTATTAGAATTATCAAGCATGCTTTTAGATAGATATCCACAGTTAAATCATAATATATCGGCTTTTGATAGGTTTATACCCGAAACAGTTTATTTTTTAGATAAAAAGAAAGCGCTTTTAAAAAATAAAGTAGCTCAGTCAGAAGTTTTTGTTGATGATAGGTTAAATATGAGCGAATCTAAACAGCAGAGTGTAAAGCCAGATTTTATTAATTATAGAGATTATTATGCGCGAGGTAATATTCAGTATTTTGAAAATGACCTTTTAAAAGGTATTAATGCAAAAGATGGTTATTTTGATATTGGTTTCATTTTTAATGTTTTACCCTATAGTGAAGACAGTAAAGTTTTAGAAACCGCACTCCAGCAACTTTCCATTAAATTCCGAGAAGACGGGTTACTATTATTTGGTGAAATCGATATGGAGTACAATGATTGGTTTAGATTTGCATTGGCTTCCAAAATACAGGGTAAGTTTATTCCTTTAAGAAAATTTGTTTCCTTAAAGGAAGCGAGAAGTAAAAGCGATGATTTATATTTATTTGAAATACGAAGCGCATTAGGTAATTTTAGTACACCTTATTATCCGGAAGCAAATGCTTTAGGCTTTGAGCTTGATAGAAATAGTAGTCTTTTAGACGCAAAGCAATCTTTGGATAATGCAGGTGATAACAAAAGAATTGCTTATCTGCAGGATGTTTACCGGTTATTTAGCAATGGGCAGGTGGTAAGATTAAATGCCTTAGGTGTTTTGAGGATGAGCGTTTTAAGCACGGATAGTTATTTAAGGGAAAGAATTGTTGAAAGAATAGGTCTATATGCAACTGATAAGAGTTTGCTTTCTGTTGGGGTAGGTTTTGGTATTCTGGAACATGGGTTGATCGCTGAATATGGCATGCAGATAACAGGAATTGACATATTAAGTGATTTACTTTTACTTGGGAAACAATCGACAAATCTAAACGCCGTAGTTGCCGATGGAGAATATTTACCGTTTAAAAATAATTCTTTTGGCAATGTTGGGTTTTTTGAAAGCCTCGGACACATGGACTTTACTAAAGCTTTAAGGCAGGCTTATTGGGTTTTAAAACCAGAAGGAAAGCTTCACATCACTACATATACTGATACAGCTGGCTTGGCAGAGAAGTATTTTTATCAGGCTTGTAGTGATGAGATTTTAGCAAGTATTGTTGAAGGTATAGGATTTAGCAATATCACAACAAGCTATCTTTTAGGGGATAACTATTTTTATCTTTCTGCTGTTAAGAAGAAAAGTTCAAAACGCGAAGTAAGACAATCTGATAATGGTTGTAAGAGGTTAATTGATAGGCCTATAAGAGGTTTGAAGCTTTTTGTTTTTGATTTTGATGACACGTTAGTTCCTTTAAAGAAAAATATCACACCCAAGATGTTTAAAAATATCCTTAAGCTTATAGAGCTAAATAAAATTGTAGCGATAATAAGCGCAGGTAGATTAACCAGCATAAAAAAAAGAGCGCTGGATTTAGTTTCTTATCGAAAAAGAAAAATGCTTAAGGGGGCATTTTATATGGTCAGCGAGTGTTCGGTATTTGCAAGATATAACGGGCAGGGAGATTTATTGATAGACCAAAATTTAAGCGCTTTTATGGATAGTAGATTTAAAGATGCAATCGGCAGATTCTTTTCTTACCAGATAGTTGATTTTTTCAAGCAAAAAGGGATCAAGGTAACAATTGGTAATAAAAACAGTATTTGGTTTAGTGATGGCAGACAGGCTTCTGTTACTGCTGTATTTGAGGACAGATATTTAAAAAGTTTTATTTTTGAGCTGGCCAATAAATTAAGAAATTCTTTATTAGCTAGTGATATTTTGGAAAAAGAAAAGGGCCAGCTTTATGTCAATAGCTCTGCGAATGCAATTGATGTTGCTTTAGGAAACAAAAAAGATGCGCTTTTTAAAATAAAAAGAATTATTGAACAAAATAATCATATAAGAATTAACAATAGCCAGATTTTAGTTGCCGGGGATAGTTATGTTGATTTGGATATGCTTAGAATAAAAGGGGTATTGCCTGTATTTGTAGGTGATAAAAGAATCCTTTCTGCAAAAGATAAAGAAGAATTTATCATGTTAGAAGGACCAAAGGGGATGGGAAGGTTTCTAGAAGGTCTATTTTATAATTCAAGCGACAACGGCGGACTAGAAGAAAGAATATTAAATTTGGTTAAATTTGATAAAAAAGAGGTTAGAGATTTAATTAAGCTAATTCTTACTGAAGGAAAGTTAGGTAGCGATTTTAGAGCAACTATTCAAAAAGAAGCTTTAGGGAAATTGGAGATAGCTACCAATAGATTAATTGCTATGCAGGATGATTTAAGCAATTGTTTTATAGATACTTTAAGGGCTATGGATAAGGTAAGTTATTCCTCTCTTGAGTTAGAAGAAGCTCTTTATTGGAGTAGTTATAAATACGCCCGAATAGCCATTATAAAGGTTTTAATGAGTCTTGATAAACAATCTATGGAAGAATTAAAAAGTTATATTTTTTCTAAAAAAGATTGTTTTGATTATTGGTATTCATATATCGAAATCTTAGCGCTTTTATTTAATAAATCTTCTAAAACCGAATACTTTCATTCTTTTATTCCTCTTTTCATGGAGTATTTAAAGGAAAGAGTCCATCCGGGAAGGGTAGTTTACAGAAATGACAGCCATGTTCCCGATGCGATAATAAACATTCTAAATATTTGCGGTGATCCCCGAGGATTTTTATGGAGTTTAGATATATATACTGCCAACTCTCATAACAAGACAGGGGTTTTTGCTATTCTTATCAATTCCTCTGATCATTTTCAAGCCAAGGCTTTTCCCGGGCTTATCATGCATGTTGATTTGAAGAGGATTAATTATAAAGGAGACAATCATTTAGATGAAGAATATTCTTATTGTTTACGGGGCATTATAAGCGAAGGAATTCATTCATCCGAAGGGTTTATAAGATTAGGGTCGCCTGTCGATGAAGGGGCGTTTGTGTCGAATTTAACCCATTCCAAAGGGGGAAACTATAACGATTTATTGGTCAGCCAGATAATAAAGGTTGTAGATAAGTTGCTTTCGGCTGGCGCGAATTACAAGAAAAAGCTTATTTTCTCAGAGCAAACCAGGGGGATTATCGAGGAACAACTAAAGGGAAGATTGCCAGATAATTTAACTTTAGGTAGTTTTTTGCGTTTAGCTAAAAGAGGAAGAACCCAGCATTATTTTATTACTTCTGCTGAAAAGATAAAAGGAAAAGTTTATTCTAGACATGTAAGCAAAAAACGTCAATCAGTAGAAAAAGCTTTGATCGTGGAGAATCCTTTAGGTGTGCATATTGAACCGGCTAAGGCAATTGCTGGAATAGCCCGTATTTTTGAAAGAACGAGAATTTTCCTTATCAAAGGAAAAGAAGAGGTCGATGTTAAAGATGTTATCAGCGTATTAGCTTTGGGAATAGGTGGTAATGAAGAGGTTAAGCTTGTTGCTGAAGGTCCAGAATCTAAGCAGGCTATGGATTTGATTATAGGTACACTTAAAGCACTAAAAGATAAATCTAGGGAGGATCATGACAATGGCTCAAAAAATGAAACTGCAGCAGATAAGCATTATTGGGATTATAAGTGTCTTTTCCAACATCGTATACTTAGACAAGCAGGATATGTCAGACAGCTGGAATTGATTTTTGAAAGATATTTAAAAGCGGATGCTAAGATATTGGAGATTGGTTCTGGGGCAGGAACTTTATGGTTACTTTCACCATTTGCCTACAGAGATAATTGGGTTTCTTTAGATGTAGATTGTAATGCGTTACAATATGCTAAACAATATAACAATAATGATAAATTTACTCAAGCCTGTGCGTACGATCTGCCTTTTAATAATGACAGCTTTGACTCCGTGTTGGATTTAGAAGCCTTTTCTTATTTTAAAGATCAAGACCGGTTACTTAAAGAATTATTAAGGGTAATTAAACCAGGCGGGAAACTGATTCATTTTGATGATTATTGTTTTGAACAAAACATAACCTCTGTAATTATTAAAGATATTTGCGAAAGGTTAGGAATAAAAGATTTATTTAGTTTGCGTGAATATCCGGCATGGAAATCGGAGGTAAATTTTGAACAGCAGCGAGCAAAAGGCGTTGAGCAGTTTAATGCAGGAAATATCAGTGAAAGAGAATTGTTTTTGTTAAATGAATATATTTCTCAGCGCAAAAAAGGGATAGTAGTTTACTTTAATATGTTGTTTCAGTCTTTGTTGGAATATGATCTTAATTTATCGGGTTTTGAAACTATCGTTAAGGGGTACGAAACATTCGAAGGCGTTTTTGTGGGAAATCTATCTTATCTTGTTACTGGGAAATCAGATAACGGTGATGGGCGTAATTATATAATATACACGGCTATGTTTGAGGATAGTCGCTTACAGACGTTAAAACGGTTCTATTATGATTTTACAGAAGAGTTTATCCAGCGAGTTGGATTTTTAACAAGGATAGAACTTTGTAGTCAGGAACAGTTAGGTTTATTGATAGATGAGTTCAATAGAATAAGAGATTCAAGGCAGATTAGCGGTAGTTTTTATACTGAATTAAAGAATATCAAAAAAACTATTGCTAGATTCAATGATGTGCTTAATGCGTTTAGAAAGAGATTAAGTTCAAATGAATATTATTACTTAAAAAGTTATCTTGCTGGAAAAGAAGATAGTCTAAATAAAGTTGCTGTTGATTGGAGTTTCAGGCGTAGGCTTTTAGATAATGGCAGATGTAAGAAAACTCAAGATACAAAAAGTCTTGAAGGTACAAAAATAGACGCACGCTTGATTCTTGGTTGCTCTAGAAGAAATATCTTCGGAGCTTTTGAATATCTTTACTTTAATTCTTTAAAATTGTTAAAAATCAAATCTTTTAAGGCAACTTCAAGATTTATGCTTAATAGATATGTAAGGCTGATTAAGGCATGCTTAACCGAGAAAAAAGTGGTTAGGGTTGTTGATAGATTTCTGAAGGAATTTGAGAACTATTGTTGGGACTTATATAAAAAGCAAAAGTTAGAGAAGAGAGGTTTAGATATTTTAATTATAAATATCGATTGTGCCCGTAAGGAGTTAGATAATATTATCGAGAATATTTCTAGAGATAACGGCAGCAAACAGGTAAAGCTATTTAGCCACTTAAACAATGAAGAAAGATCTGGTGTTCCTTATTGGGAGCGAGTTTTCGGACTTTATTTAGAAAAAGACTGTCTTTTTGCTACTGAAAATGATCGTATTGTGGGTGCTCTTTCTTATCGTATGCAGCCAAATCAAGATAGGGCTATTATTCTAGGTTTGTATGCAAAAGATTGGAGAAGCCGTTCAGACATAAGAGAAATGCTTTGGAAGCGCGTATGGCGGATTTTTAGTGATGTTGGTGAAATCACTTCAACTGATATTTTATCAAGCGGACTTTCTGCATGGAAGGAACTTGTAGGGGAGGAAAATATTGTTGAAATTCCAGAAGGAGATATGGTAGTTTATAAAGTTTCCAGAAAGCGCAATAACCATGTCAGTAGCGAAAATAAAAAAACAAAAGAAGAAACATCTTTATATGCTGAAATTGTAAATACGATAATCGATAATATTAAGAGCCGTATAAATGAACCCGGGCGTGATTTAAAAATAGATAGAGAATTAAGAGGAAATTTTAAACAGATTGTAGAAGAAAATAGAACAAGTAGTACATTTACTAAGCTTTTAGCTAAAAGGTTAAAAGCTTTGTTGATGGCTAAAGATATTAAAAGTGACAGCTGTCTCAACAGTTTTATTGAAGAACTGTATGAATTTACAAAATTAGGCAATAAAGATAACGGCGGCAAAGAAAATCCTTATCCTGAAAACTATTCAATGAGAAGTTTTAGACAAAGAGATAAATTCTTTAGTTATGAGCTATATAAAGACATTATTGGAGTGATAGAAAGAAATAGAATGCATAGCATATTAACACGCATCTTGTGGGTAGGTCCAGGTATGGGTCATCAGGTGTTTGATTTAATGGATAGACTTGAGAATGATAAACGAAATTATTTAGAGTGGGTTGAATTACTTGTTTTAGGTAAAGAAAATCTAATCGAAGAGGATCCACAGTTAGTAGTAAAATGGTTTAGGGAAAAATTAGGTGAAGAAGTTTTTAGTTTATCTACAGAGCGATATATAAAATATATTCGTAAACACTCTTTATTATGTGATTTAAATGGAGACTTAAGAGATTTTGAAGAAGATGAATTTGATATTATAGTGCTTGGATTAGGGGTGAGTGAGTACATACTTGATAAGGTTAAAGTATATAATGAATTTATGAAAAGATTAGTAGCCGGCGGCGTTGTATTTGTAGATTTTATAAACATAAGCCCTAAGAGTGTTGTAAGAAATGTCAATGGATGGGGTAAGGATTTTAAAAGTATTGCTTCTTGCGGCTTAAAAATTATAAACAATAATCTAAGGTCACAGATACCGTTACGATTAGTAAGTAGTCTGAAAAGTAAAAGCACAAGAGTTAAAACCTACATTAGTTTTTATGAATATGATAGTAAGCAGGTAGAAATAAACACAAAATCAGACAACGGGGGAGACGAGTTTATTGTAGATCCCAAATTTATCGAGTCCGCGATTATTGAAAAAGTTAAAGATGGCATAATTGATTTAGATAGCTTTAGTCAAGAATTAGGTATTCGTCGTAGAATCTTAGAAGAAACATTTGTGGATATGTACCACAGGAAACTTATTTCTGAAGTTTGCGATGTAATTGAGCCAAAGAATCTATTTCGTACAGGTATTGCCAAGACAAGACAGATGATTCATAAAGATGGCGATTGGCATAGGACAGATCATATTCTAGGAATTTCCGAAGACGGTAAATTTGTTGCTATTCAGCACAGAAAAGATAACCGCAAAGGGCTTTTTGTAACTGGACATTTTGGCGTAGGCGAGACTGCGCAGCAGAGCCTTTCCAGGGAAATGGAAGAAGAGGTTAATTTAGCACTTGACGCTAAAAGGCTCTATAGGGTGCGTCGTTTCTTTGAAAAAGAAGGCTTTGTTAATCATATAGGTATTCCTAAGTACCGTGAAGACGGAGTATTTTTGTACAAAACCTCAAAAGATTACAATAGGGAAGTTTCATATCTGTATCTTTATATCATTAGTGTAGCTGAAAAAGAAAGACTAGAAAGTACCTTTGATACTGAAGAGGTTATTAAGATTGAATTTGTTTCCTGGATAGATTTCTTAAAAGATGTTTTAGATAGCCCTTATGGATATCATTCTGCAGCCTGGCAGTATGTTCTTCGCGATGATTTATTCAGAATATTACGACAGGTGAATTACAAAAATGGCCATAACGTATTAATTGATATTTACGATAAAGTTGAATCTGAATTCTTGCGTTATGTGCTTTCCAAAAATAGAGAGTTTGACAACGGCTGCAATAAAAAAGATGAATTGTTAAGATTCCAAGGATGTGTTGTTACTCAGCAAACGTTTATTAGTAGTAATTTCATTGAAAATTACGTATCAAGCAAGAATTTTAATACAAAAGCCGTAGAGAGAATAGCGATAAATGCACCATTAGGTATTGCTTTAAAGCGTAATTCTTTGTACGGATCATCTAGATTTAGTGTTTTTGATCAGTATTTTCATGTTGCAAGCTATTTAGATAATAGGATTTATAGGTATAGGCAGCTTGATTTAAATCGAGATTTTCTTTTTCCAGAAATCAATAATGGCATGCTAGATAATATGCTCGATGGGCCTACACAAATTAATTTTAATGAAGCGCAAATGCTAGAGATTCATAGTAACCGCAATCGTCTTGTTCTTTGTTTTGATATACAGCAAAAAAAATTGATAAAGGTAGAGAGCACCAAGAAATATTATCAAAGGAAGATAGATAAATTAGAGGAGTCTATATTAAGATTTAAAGAGGAGCTAAATGCTAAAGTAGAATTAAGCATGGCATCTGAAGGAAAAAATAATAATTTTCAAAGGGGAATTTTATATCTAAAAACAAGATTGGTTGAGGCGGAAGCACTGATTAAGAAATACAAGTTTGCAATTTCTCGGCTCAGTGATAAATCCGACAACGGCGGCAGTTTAATCGAAGAAGCCTTTGAATACAAAGAAGCAGAAGAATTAGAGCGGGAAAGACAAATTAAGGATACTGTCATAAGAGAATTAAACGCGAAAGAGGAAAGAAGAAAAGAAAAAAAGAAAAAATACACAGAGGAGCTGTTTAGCTTAGAGCTTGAAGTCATTGGGGTGCCGGCTGTCATTTTGAATGAGCTATTTTTGGAAGGAGTTAAGGTTAGTGTTATCAGTGGAGAGTTTTATGGTTTAACTGACAACGGCGGGGATTCAAAAATATTTACATCTTCATATCGTAAAAAAATTCAAGGAGATAAATTTCGCGGACAGCACAAAGGAAGGAAATGGAATAAGATAGGCGGTTATCTTGATGACGAGGAATACTACCTTGAGGCTTTAGAAAACAACCAATACCATGTGATAAAAGAAAACATTCCTTCCAGTTTGGCTCACACCGTTTCTTCTCAAGACCACGGCT
>JAVCCR010000022.1 GCA_030765485.1 Candidatus Gygaella obscura | reverse complement strand
CTAAGACTATACATGTAGAGGCTATTATGTTGTTTTTTATAGGACCGGGGTTCGATTCCCCGCACCTCCACCATCTTGACCAATTCGAACCCTTGTCTTTATCATCTATTAAGGCAAGGGTTTGTATTTTTGTATGAGCTACGTAATAGGGCTTAAATCTTTTTTCACCGTTAATAATATTGTAAAAATCTTCATTTTCCTCAGATACCGGTTCAAGCTGTATTGTGCCCAATAAGGGTTTTAAAGCTAGGGCAGAAGAGCAGGTATCTTTGCTTAGTGTTTGACAAAGAGTATCCAGCCTATCTTTTATCCATTCTTCAGGAGGAGTTTTAAAAGTATTTTGCTTTTGAAATTCCAAAGACTTAACTTCTTCTCCTAAATTTTCAGTTTTATCCTCAGCTTGCTTTAACGCTTCTGAAACAGCCTTTGAAAAATTACCTGTTTTGATGTAATTTAGGTAATTTTGTACTTCTTGAAGAGACTTTTCATATTGAGACTTCTTTTTCTTAATCAGTTCAGGTACTTCATTCATACCAGAGGAGACTAACCTTTCTACTTTTTCATAAACATAGCTTAAATTCTTTAAAGTTAAGATTTTTTGCTGTAATTCTGCGATGATGATCTTTTCCAAACGTTTTCTAGGTACTAAGAGGTTGTTTTTACAGGTTTTCCTTTTTGAATTATAACACCCATAATAACCGGTACCCTTACCGCTAACGAGAACAATAGCGCCACCGCAACAATGGCATTTCATAAGCCCGGAAAGAAGATGGGAGGGGTTTGAATGGATATAGCTTTGTTGTTTTAGGTTGCTATTCCTATATTTTTTCCTCACCGGCCAAGTTCCTTTAATCTCTTCCCATCTTTTTTGAGCCTTCCCCCATTGTTCTTTATCAATTATAATCAAATCTTCTCTAAAGGTAGATAACCATTCATTTTCCGGCCGGATAACTTTTTTTCTTCTGCCGGTCATAGGATCCCTGATGCCTTTATGCTTTTTCCATGTCCAACGGCCGATATATCTCTCATTCTTTAAAATTTTACTTACACTTGATATATTCCATCCTCCGGGAAGGCCTTTTTTTGTGGAAATTTTATCCTGATTAAGTTCTCGAACTATTTTATTTAAGCTTTTACCTTCAAGGAATTCCTTATATATCCTCCTGACAATAGCTGCTTCTTCTGAGTGAATTTTATGAACTTTTCCGTCATATTTGGCCTGGCCTTTTTTATTAAGCTTCAATTCACCCACAGGTTGCGTAAAATAACCATAAACACTTTCGCCTACGCTAAAACCCCTTAATTTTTGCCCTTCTAAGCCGCGCATAGTTTTTTTCTTAAGATCATCTAGATATAACTCATTCATTAATCCGCGCAGATGAATACCTAATTTTGAATTTTCATCATCTGTAATAATGCCATCTGAAACCGAGACAATCTTAATCTGCAAATAGTTGAATTTTAGCACCATTGTAAGCATTTGGTGGTTGCTACGAGATAATCTGGATAAATCATCCACTACCACAGCTTCGAATTCCTTATTCTCAGCGGCTATTTGCAAGCTTTGCAAGGCGGGACGATTAATAATTGAGCCTGACATCGCTTCATCCACATAAATATGTTTATCTTCAACGGACATATCATGCAAGCGGACGTACTCTTTACATACCCTTACTTGGTCGTCAATACTCTTTTCACTTTGATTCTGCGAAGAATATCTGGCGTATATTGATACCTTCATTCATTTCCTCCTTTTGAAAAAACATCAGGGTTCTTTTTAGCTATTTCTATGTATTCATTTGCGATAATATCGGAAATAACATCAAGTAATTTTTGAATATCGGGATTATCAGCCCAATTTAAGGTGATTGGGCGAGCAGAGGGCTTAATATTTGGTTGAACTTGCTTAATGATTCCCATGAAAATTTCCCTTGATATTTCCCATAACAAACGTTAAAATAGCAGTACATTAAAAGCAATAAAGTAATAGTAATCTATTAATACTATGATAGCAATATATTGATAGCTTGTCAAGAGAAATGTTATAATTAAGGAGAAATTTATGCTAGCAGCAAATATCAAGAAACTTAGAAAAAAGCATCACCTGTCCCAGGAGCAGCTTGCCCAAAAAGCCGGAATTACGTATAGTACACTTATTAAGATCGAATCCAGTCTCAACAAAAACCCCACCCTTGAAACACTTACAAAAATTGCTACTACTTTTAAAGTTAAGATCGATGAGTTGGTAGGGAGAAATTAACAAGGAAAAAGAGGCAGTTTTATTTTGAAAGAATTAAGTATTGTATTCCTAAAACTTGTGAGTATTGATCAACGGGGAGGTGTCTGTGTCTGATAAGAAGCGCGATGAGTTAATTAACTTGATAAATTCGCGCATTGAAACCCTCCGTCCAAAACTATTGGACCTTGGTCGACGAAATCCTCTTATTGCAACAAAATTTTCAGATAGATCTCATTCTCATGTGAGAGTAGTAGATGAGTTGCCCCAAGTTCTATTTGATAAGCTCATTAATGAAAAGATGTGTTTTGCTCCCTTGCCATCGCTTGAAAAAGAACCAAGGGATGAAAATACTGCAGAATTTCAAAGAGTTCTTGCCGACGCTCGAATAACTGACAAAATATATATTGAAACTCTTGATAATATAAACCAGGATTCTGATTATTCTGCAGAAAAGCTAGCTAATGCTGAAAAAGAGCTAAAGACTCGGCTAAGAATAGCATTAAAAATGCCCCCACGACAAACAAAGCAAAATCTTTCCCTTGTTCAACATGCTAAGATACATAACATCCCACCTTCTTACGATTTATTTTTACCTGAAGAGAAAAACGAAGATGGTAGGCATGAGGATGAGTTTATTCAGACCTTACTAATGCCCGATTTTTTAACCAGGAAATTAAATTCTTTATTAAGTAAACATAAGACGTGGACTCAGGAAACAGGTATAAATGTGCTGCGTGCAGCTTTTGGTTTTCTTGAATGGTGTGATGTTGCAGGCTCTAAAAGTTCGCTAGCGCCTCTTGTTTTGTTGCCAGTTGAGATAGACAAAAAAACTACACAAGAGGGATTTGAGTATTGGGTATCTAGCCAAGGAGACTCCCCAGAAGTAAATACGGTGCTCGCAGAAAAACTGAGAATCGATTTTGGTATAGACCTTCCTGTTTTTAATTCTGAAGAGATGGATATAGAGGCTTACTTTGTACAAGTATCAAAAATATGCAAGAAAGAACTTTCTTGGAAGGTGCGAAGGCAAATTGCTATAGGGGTTTTTCCATCCGCCAGAATGGCAATGTATCATGACTTAAATACAAAAACATGGGATTTTGCCAGTCATAATATTATCAATGATTTGCTAGGCGCTGGAGATGGGAAAAATAATACTGATATGCCGTTTGCTGAAGAATATAAAATTGATGACCCTAAAATTGAAGTAAAAGTCCCTCTGCTTGTTATGGATGCGGATTCCTCTCAACATAGTGCTATTGTAGATATTATCGACAATAAAAATATTGCTGTTGAAGGCCCTCCTGGAACAGGAAAATCACAAACCATAGTTAACACAATAACTGCAGCTTTGTCACAGGGTAAAAAAGTTCTTTTTGTCGCTGAGAAAATGGCTGCATTGGAAGTTGTAAGAAATCGTTTAGAGGCATGTAATCTTGGCGAATTTCTATTAACACTACAAGCAAATAGAGCTTCAAAAGAGTTAGTTGTACAATCTCTTAGGAAGCGGCTTTCTGTACGAAAAGAGAAAGATTCGGGTGAGCTCGATGAAAAAGTTCGTCAGTTTAAAAGCGCTCGGACCCAGATCAACAAATACATAGAAGTTACCTCATCTGTATTTGCCAATACTTCATTTACAGTATATGAAATTCTTGGATGGGGAATTCAATCACATGAAGCCCTAAAGAAGCTAGGCTTAATAGAAAATGGGTTAGAATTACCTCGCTTAAGAGACCTTAAGAAGGAACAACTTGAGGCCATTTTTCATCTTTGCGATCAAGTTGAGAGTTGCTGGAATAACGCAAGTGGATATTCGAAAACCTGGGCAATTGTTGAAAAAAAGAACATCGATCCATATACATCTGATGAAATATTGCTGGCAGCAAAGAATTGTTTCGCAGCGCATGAAAAATGCGAACAACAATGTACACATCTTAAAGAAATTGGATTGAGCGAAGATATCGCTAAAGAAGCCTCTTGTGAATTAAAAGATTTATTTAAACACTCTTTGGAAGCGTATAAAACATTAGATGTCCCGTTCATAGAAAGAGTGGTTAAAAATAATGCATTCGATAAGCTAAGCAAATTCTTTAACGAATCGACTAAATTGCAGCTTTCTAAAGATGAATTTCATAAATTTTTAAGTGACCCATTAATGCCAACGCTATCCAAAAAACTTACTGTGCTATCCGATGCCTTATCTGTAATCGAAATGATGTCGCCATTTGTAAGTGACGCTGAAGAGAAAATAAATTTACTTAAATCTGAAATTACCTCAAAGAAAACCACACAAAAAACACTAAAAGTTATCTCACAGATCTTCAATTTGATAAAGGACTTACCTGTTTCATTAATTGTACTTTTTGTGGATATTGCTTCCTCATTTTCTAAAGATGTCCTATTTTTAAGAAGAGAGGTATTTTTAGAGCCAGAAACTAAAGAAAAAGTTATCAAGGCATCGAAAACTGCTCAACGCCTATTAGAACAAGCAGCAAAACTTGGTGGTATATTTTATTCTCTAAAGAATATTGAACAAGATCGAGTAAAGGAATCATCAGAAACATTGCTATCTTCCGGATTTTTTTCTATCTTTATGCCAAAATACCATAAGGCAAAGAAGTTTTATAAAAGCATTGCATCTAAAAAAACCTTTAATAAAAGAGGCGCTCTCCAGAATTTGAGGGAGTTAGGAGAGTGGCTTGCAGAATCTCAAGAATTTTGTAATAACATAGGTATGAAGCGTATCCTAGGGACGCACTTTGATGGAATCCAAACTAACTTCACTCCATTTCTGCAGCTACTTATTTTTTACGATAAGATCGATAGTGATTTAAGAGGTATTGAGAATGCTTACTTGAGAAAAGTTTTGCATGAGGCTCCAATTTCAGCATTTATTAATATCCCCGAAATAGATGAAAAACATCCGATTAGGCGCTTAAAAGAAAAAAACTATGAGGAATTAACTGAGATAATTGCATCATTAGAAAACAAGCTAGCATCTTACGAAGATAGTAAAAAAACAATAGTAGAAAGTTTAGGCTATTTAAACTCCGACAACGTTCTCCCTGCAGGGGAATATTCCTCCTTTGTGCTTTCACTAAATAGATTCCAAGATGAATGGACTAAGCTGAAGACAGATGATTCGATAAGGTTGCTTTTAGGTGATTGCTTCAATGGTCCGACTAGTTTGCCGGATTCACTTAAACCATCATTTGAGTTGTTAGGTAGTATGCAACTTATACCTCAAGACTCCAAGAATTCATTGCTATCAGCACTCAACAACGATCAATTAAAAAGAGGCCTAGAGATACTCGACTCCGTAGTATCTCATGATAATCATGCCGCTCTTAGCCTACATAAGGTATCAGATTCAATAAATGTTGACCCACAGCAGTATTTTGGCGCGTATAAAAATAGAGAATTAAAAGAGTATTTTCTCGAAGCATCTAAAGACAGAAAGGGATTAATCGCTTTTTCACAGCTTTACTCTATCAAGAGCGATTTGTCCGATGCAGGGTACGGTCATGTAGCAGACTACCTACTGACTTTGCCAAGAGGATTAAAAGACCTATGCGAAATAGTACGTTTATTGATCGGACAGTCGTTAGCCAAAGAAGTATATGCAACATTTGGCGGAATTCTTGCAAGCTACAATGGTGTAAAACTAAACAGTTTACGCAAGAGGATAGCGGAACTTGACAAGCAAATTTTGCTCTTATCTCGTAAAAGATTGCGGTTAAAATTACTATCGGAAGCATCTCCTCCTTCTGGAAGTCGTTCAGGGCGAAGAAGCGAGTGGACGGAAATGGTTCTCTTGAATAACGAAACAACAAAAAAGAGAAGATTTTTGCCTGCGCGTGAATTAACTAAAAGGGCTGGCAGGGCACTCCTTGAACTAAAACCTTGCTGGATGATGTCACCATTAGCTGTGGCTCAGTACATAAACAAGGGAGAAATAGACTTTGATCTTTTGATTGTTGATGAAGCTTCCCAAATGACTCCCGAAGATTCTTTGGGCGCTATTATCAGATCTAAGCAAGTCATGATTGCAGGAGACACAAATCAGTTGCCTCCAACTAGTTTTTTTAAAAAGTTCGTTGATACCATTGATGAGGATGATGACCTTATAGCTGAAGAGTCGATTCTCGAAATGGCAAATGCTGTCTTTAGACCGCGTAGACGTCTTCGCTGGCACTATAGATCCAGAGATCCTAGTCTTATTGCTTTTTCAAATAGGTATGTATACGATAACAATTTGCTAATTTTTCCATCACCAAACATTGACAATAAGACTAAAGGGGTTTCTATTCGCAAAGTTGATGGTTTATATTCTAATGGAACCAATCCTATCGAAGCATCTGAAATAGCGAATGCGGTTATTGATTTTATGCACAAACACAGAAAAATGTCCTTAGGGGTAGTCTTATTGAACCAGCGGCAAAGAGAGTTAGTCCAGGAAGAGTTAGAATTCTTAATTGCTAGGGATCCCATTGCACAAGAATATGTCGAATACTGGGAAGCGGAAAATGATGGACTAGAATATTTGTTCATCAAGAATCTCGAAAACGTTCAGGGTGATGAAAGAGATGTTATCTATATTGGCACTGTTTATGGTCCGGAACAGAAAAACGCACCTGTTATGCAAAGATTTGGTCCAATAAACGGCATCAGTGGTAAGAGAAGATTGAACGTACTGTTTACCAGAGCTAAACATAAGATTGTAACATTCTCATCTATGGCATCTAGTGATGTTAAAGTCACAGACCAGAGTAATCCAGGCGTTGCACTATTGAAGTATTGGCTAGAATATTGCGCTTCTGGGCAGTTATTAAGTTATGAGTTAACACAAAGGAAACCAGGTTCGATTTTTGAAGAATATGTCATTACCCAGTTAACATCAATTGGCTGTCAACCAGTACCACAAGTAGGTGTGGCGGGATTTTATATTGATATTGGCGTTAGGCATTCTAAATGGCCTCATGGCTTTATAATGGGAGTTGAATGTGATGGAGCTGCATACCATTCTTCTAAATCTGCAAGAGACAGGGATAGATTAAGACAAGAAGTTCTAGAGGGGTTGGGATGGAATTTATACCGTATTTGGTCCGTAGATTGGTTTTTAGATCCGGTTAAGGAAGCTCAAAAACTACGTGAGGCTATTGAAAGTAGATTAAAAGAGTTGCTAGACATAGAATCTCATAAGAAGATAGAAGAGCAAAAAATGCTTCAAAAAGAAAAAGAGATTTTACAGTCTCCAGAATTACATGATGGCACTTTGAGAGATATGGAGGATTTGTTCAGACAGCCAGTTAAAGACAATGTTCAGAAAAAAAGTACAGCTCAATCAGGAATGCCTAGTTATGGAGCTTGTTCAAAATGTGATAAAAAATTATATATATCTGATGGTCCTTTCGGTGTGTATTTAAAATGCTCACATTGTAAGAATACACAACGAGTACCAGCTGAGGTTATGAAAGATATTATAGAAAAAGACGTAAAGTGCCCTAAGCATAAAGTTGCCCTTCGATTAACTTCTGGGAGAAGAGGATTTTTTATGGGATGTCCATTATATCCTAGATGTTCTTATACTTGTGTGCCAAAAGTCAATCCGAAGTTTTTGCCAAATAGGAGGTAATAATATTATGGGTAACGATAGTTTAGATAAAGAAGCCCGCACTAACGAGAGTAAGGAAGCAAAATTTAAGAGGCTGGCAGATAAAAGAGTAAATGCTGCCTTGCAAAAAATAGGATTACTTGGAAATCTTGCAAATCCGAGCTATTCTTACTCCTCAGAGCAAGTGGAGAAAATTATAGTTGCTTTGACAGCTAGTGTCGCTGAGGTTGAAGAAAAGTTTCAAAAGGTACTCGATCGGAATAGAAAAAAGTTTGAGTTATAAAGATATTTTATTTTGGGCATATTTTTGAGTGAATCAGAGGCGTGAAAAAAGGGACGGTTCTATTTTGAAATAATTAAGTATTGTGTCCCCGGAATTCAGGGGGTTCCCGGAATTTACGGAAGGCTTTAAAATTATAGTTAGTGATTTAAGTAGTTCTGTTAAGAGATTTTTAATTAAGGAGAATGTTATAGTGGATGATGATTTTGAAGAAAATGGAAAAAGCAAGCAAAAAAGTGACATATGGCAAAAGATAGGACAGTTTAAAGCCTTAATATATTTTATTGTAGCAGTTCTTGCTATTTTGGCCTATTTCGGAATAAAACCAAAAAAAGATCAATCCTTAAATAATATGGGTGGAACCAGTAAGCAGATCGCTCGGATTCACTTCGAGCAATCACGTCTATTTGTAAATCAGGCAGTTTTAGGAAATGATCAAATACCAGCGTATTTCTTTCAAATCAAGGTCTTCAATGAGTCTTATGATTCTAGTATTCGCGTTAAGCATTTGAAGCTTACAGATCTTCGCAAGCTAGATGGTGGTATCTTTAAACCTTGGGAGAACGCGGTACCAGCGATCCTCAAATGGCCTGTGGGTACTAGCAAGGAGATTTCACCTAGAGAAGATGTGTTTGTTCCATTTGCTCGCATCTTTCCACCTGAGATCCAGAAAGTACATGATGTTCTTTTATCCGGAAATATCGAAGTTCCACAGCTCCGATTCACAGTGGCTACATGGCATAGACAAATGACATCCCACGTGCCCCCAGGAGCTCATCGTTTCAAATTGAGTGTTTTTTTCGAGAATAAAGCGCCAGCTGAAGCAGAATTCCAACTAGAGTGGTCTGGTGAGCAACGCGAAAATTTGGATTCGATGGTTAAGGATATAAAGATCAAACAGATAAATTAGAGGGTTATTCTATTTTTAAAATATAAAAAAGGGGTCACACCTATTTTTGTGAGAATGGAGACATGGGTTGAAACCTAAAATTGCGCTAGTAGTTTTTATATTAACCCTTACCATAATCAGTGGGGGTTTTTGTTTTGCCGAGGAATTTCATTCGGCCAAGGTGAGTGATATATCTGATCGGGAATACGAACAGACGGTTATTGAGTTGATTGATAATGCGAAGGAATCAGTTGTTATTGGAATGTATTATATCAGTACCCAGTTAGAGGAGAATAATCCAGTTAAGTCATTATTGAGTGACTTAGTTGAGGCAGAAAAGCGTGGTGTTGAAGTTAAGCTTTATTTGAATACTAAGTTTCCAGATGTGAGCTATGAGGAGCTTGTAGCTGAGGATGAGTTTAAGATGCTGAAAGATGCAGGGTGTGAGTTATATTTTATTCCACCGGGGCGCAAGTTGCATGATAAGGTTGTTATTGTGGACAGGCGTTATGTGGTTGAGGGTAGCATGAACTGGAGCATTATCGCGCTTAAGAATAATTTTGAGTCGGTGACGTTAATTGATTCGCTCAATCTTGCGAAGGAGAAAATTGCAAGGTTGGAGGTGATTTACCGGCTGCAGAAGGAAAAAGAAGAGACAGACGAGCAAGAAAGAAGGCCCCTTTATCTCGATAGTATTATTAAAAAGATAGATGTGAACAAGGCATTATTGGAGGATGAGAGGTATTTCCCGAGTATGCTTAAGGCGAGTGACAGGAGGGCAATGGATCTTTACTTGATATTGCTTGCATATAGCCAGAAATTAAAGAAAGATGAGTTTTTTCTGAAATTAGAGGATGCTGGGTTGGGGCTGGGATTGTCGGTGTCATGGGATGACGAATCATTGAGGCGTCAGGTAATAAAGGCATTACGGACGCTGCAGGATAGGTATAATCTTATAGAAGTAGAGTTTTATCACGCAAGTGACGCGCAGATAACCATCTTGCCTGTGCCGGGAGAGGGTTTTACGATAGAGACAAGTATTGTTGGTTCGCATGATAAAGAGATTCCTCAACGGCTTAAATTTCTGCTTCTGGTAAAGGCGCTTTTAGAGAAAGAGGGGAAGGATTTGGATTTGCTACCGCAGAAAGAGATCATACGGCGGTTCCATATTGTGGAACGGACGCTGGAGAAAGCGCTAGCGGATTTAAAAAAAGAGACGGTTCTATTTTAAAGTAATTAAGTATTGTGTCCCTAGAATTTTTTTGGAGGTAGAATAATCTATGAAAAAACAGTTAATAGAACACAGATTAGAGGGTTTATCAAAGATATGGTTTAAGAATCATTATGAGCTTATTACCCAGCTTATTGGGCGTACGCAGGGGATATATGCTTTATATGATGACAATGACCTTTATTATGTAGGTAAATCAACAAATTTGAAGGGCAGGGTTCGTCATCATTTACGTGATAGGCATGAAGGGGCATGGACTCATTTTAGTTTGTTCTTGTTGAATAGTGATAAGTACATAGACGAATTAGAATCTATTATTATTCGTATTGTTGACCCTAGGGGGAATCGCTGTAAACCTAAGGGCAAAACAGATAACACGATGCTTAAAGAACTTGAGAAAATGCTTGATAGAAAGCATAAACAGGAAAAAACTGATTTACTTGGAATGGTTAGGCAATCAAAGAAGAAAAATAGTGGCCGTAGGCAAACGGGTATTGTTAAAGTGAACCTAGAAGGGCTAGTTGATAAAAAATTAAAACTTTCCCGTACCTACAAAGGAAGAGAATATATTGCATATCTTTATCCAGGGGGACATGTTAAATATAATGGCAAAAAGTACACTTCACTATCTTCTGCTGGAAAGGCTGCCATAAATAAAGAACAAGCAGTCAATGGTTGGAGATTTTGGTATTTTGAAGATTCCGATGGTGTACGATTGCGTTTAGATGAGTTGAGAAAATAAACTTTATTACCATTCTCTTGGCAGGAAAAAAGGGACGGTTCTATTTTAAAGTAATTGAGTAGGGTGTATTTGGAGAAATAATGATATTCAAGGAATCAATGCTTTTTTGACTCTCAATTTAAGAAACTAGTTATGTGAGCGGTGAGATGAATGAATTTCTAGATAAGATTAATAACGAAGTCATAGCTATATTCCATCATTTAGATTTATTTAAGAAGCTAAATGAAGTCATTATACAAAATGACCGTTTAGCAAAAATGGATCCAACACTATTAGTATGGATGAGGAGATCATTTACTGTAGATTTAATAATGGGGATAGGGCGAATTTGCGATATCGATAGAAGAACACAAAGTCTTGTGCATTTTCTTGAAGAGCTCAAGAATCATTCAGATCTATTAACTCGCGATGCGTATATTCGGCTTTATAAAAGGGAAGATGAATTAATGTTAGGATTTGCTAGTAGAGATTTTGATGGCTTGGCAGGTTCTGGAGAGAGAGCATTCGCGCCTGAGAAGATTGATATCGATCTTAAACGCCTTATAGAAGATACCTCTTGTAAGAAGATAAGAGATTTCCGTGATCAGTATATAGCTCACAGTGATGCAGTCAAGGATAATCCGCCACCAACTTATGAGGATCTATTTGCAGCTTTTGAAGTAATTAAAGAAGTGGTAAAAAGATACAATCTTCTTTTGCGAGCAACTAGTATGCTTGATTTAATGCCCGTAATCCAGGGTAATTGGGAGGAAGTTCTGACTATCCCATGGATTGAAAAAAAGGACCAAGTCTTAACTTGATAACACAATAACGCGAGAACGAACCAACTATCTCTTGAGGGAAAGGTTAGAAAAAAGGTAAAAGGGGCGTTGTTAATGCTCACTAACTTATGCTGTAAACGAAAGATAAAATGAAAATTCTAGAAATAATGCTTGCAACAATAATATGTATTTTGCTTTTATTTTATAAGGGTAAAAATGAGCAACCAAAAATGCTTTATTTGATTATAATTTGCGTGTTATCAATGGCACTTGTGCAGGTATTTGTAAATAAGTCAGAAAATAGAAAATTAAACGCTCAAAATGAAAATAATATAAAATTGATAAATGAGAATAAAGCATTTAATAAAAATATTGAGACTTTAAAAATTGAATCTAATAAACGGTTAGATTGCATTATTAAAAATATGGATTATCAGCAAGTAAAGGATGCAAATAATCCCAATCTTCAACGTGGAGGAATGGTTAAAATAGAGGCCCATATACAAAATGGTATGATTTTAGATGTAGGAAGAAAAGAAGAATTAAATAAGAATCGAATATCGTTAGAAGTTAAAGAGCAGAGGTATTTAGTTTTTACTCTACGTGATAAGTATGGAGAAAAATATCAAATTCAAAGCGAATTTGATACAAGCAAACCTCATAAAATCGAATGTTTATGGTCAATGCAATATCAATATATGGCGATAAGGGTTGATGGTGAAGTTAAGTCAAAAGTAACAATTCCCTCTTTATTCATTTTTCAAGATTTTTCAGATAAATATGAGATTTTAGCTGGAAGTTCTTTTGAAGGGGTGAATGGAAATTTGACAATTTTTACAATAGGTTTATTTGAAGAAAGAATATAATTCTTGGAAGAGCTAAGAATGGATCAGGTGCCTCTTAGAGTGTAGGTTAGCAATAAAAGGGATGGTTCTATTTTAGAGTAATTAAGCAAGATATCCCCAGAAACTTGGAAAGAGTGTTTTCTTATGGCTACAATAGCAAGAAAGAACAATTTTTTATTTCAGTATATTAATTGCATTATTTTTGTTACTATTATTTTGTTTTTTTCTGTTACTTTCATTATGGCGCAAGAAAATCAACTGGAGAAAGGCTTGAATAAAATGAAAAATTCACCAAGTTTATCAAGTGAAATTAGTATCTCCAAATTAAAACCTTCATATAAAGTAATTATTGCACCTACAAAATTCGTGATTAATCAAAATGAAGAACTTGAGCTTATATTTTACTATTCTGGTGATGGTTTTGTAAAGGATGCTAAGCTTGGTATTTATACCGATGAAAAAAGTAAACTTATTAATGAAAATAAGAAAGAGCAAGATTCATATGGGCATGTTAATATTTTGTTAAAGGCTGACAAGATATTTTCACCAACAATGCAAATGAAAGAAGTTACTGAGGCAAGTATTCTTGTTGCAGAAGTTGGATTTTTTATAAATAAAAATCCGTTAAAATTGAAACCCCACAAAAAATATATATTTAAATCCTCTTATGCGGGTGATCACTTTATTAAAGCAATACTTACTTACGTTGGTGAAGGGAGCGAATGGAAAACTGCGGAAGAAACTGTTAATATTCACGTAAACAGTCATTTTGAGAAATTCCAGTTGATATACACTATCCTTGGAATACTAGTAGTTTTATTTGCTATTTTTCAAGCGACATGCTTGGCGATGAAGTAAATTATTTATTTTTATCAATATATTGGATTATAATTCAGGATCAAAGGGAGACACTGCTTAATTACCTATAATGTTTTCTTTCACATAAACCTCAAAAACATTCTTATTTAGCCGTATCTTCAATATCCTAGATTTTGGAATCCAGATTTTACCCGCAGCCTTAACTAATATAGCTTTGTCTGTCTCATGTAGAATCCTAATTTCTACCCAAATATATCTCTCTTTTGGGAATTCAGCATTGTAAATACTAAACCAGCGCATAGATTATCTCCTTTTGGGGTTATGTTTAGATTTGTATGCCTTTTTGGCTGTTTTATGGTCAATTCTCAGGGCCTTGCCTATTTTATTGTCCGACATGCCCAAAAGGTGCAATTCCGTTGCTTTTTGGGCCAATTTCTGGTATAAATAAGGGTACCTTATAGGTAGGATTTTGATGTGAATATGGATTTCAGAAGCGGTTCGAATTGGTAGTGATCGGGTCCACCAAACTATGATTAGAAGAAAAAAAGTCAGTAGTTTAATATTAATAACTGCATTTTTATTTATTTCTGGATGCGTGAGTCTGCCTAGGTTAAGGGATGTGCCATCATTTAGCATAAATAATAAAAATTATTAT
>JAVCCR010000025.1 GCA_030765485.1 Candidatus Gygaella obscura | reverse complement strand
TTTGCAGAAAGATTCGGCTTTGTTCTGCCAAGCGATGTCCCGAAATGAATACGGGACAATCGCGTAGGCAGAATGCGGACTCTCCCCTCGCAAAAACATCTTTTAGAAATTTTTCGCCCTTCGATTTCTCTCAGGATTTTACCGCCGCCGACTTGAAATAAAAGAATTATGATTTAGGAAGTTTTTGCGAAAGAGAGGACGCAGGTATGCCTTATCGGCGAGCTGAAGCCGATAAGGGGAAAGAGAAGCCGAATCGTAACCAAATGCATAAGCACGAAGCGAGCGGCCTAGCGAGCGCCAAGTGAGGACGAGCCCTAGCGAAGACGAACGGGAATCCACCTACCACCTAGCCAGCCGGAGACGACATTCAGGAGGCGAAAGCTGGCGGGGTATCATTCTATCGCAGCAAGTTCTGTTTGGAATACTGTAAAAAGGAAGGGTTTGGAGAATTTGTAAAGAAGGAACCAAGGGTCAGCCGAATGTCTTAATATAGACTTTAGGCATAATTTTCTCGATATTAACCTGACAAATCCCTTCCTGCCGGTAGGCAGATACCCAGGTTAGAATTTATTTCTTTAAGGAATACGTATATTGAATAGCATCAACCGGACAAACATTCAAGCAACGAGCACAGCTAAAACAATCGGCCGGCATTTTCTTGCCGTTAACCCGGCCTTCTGCGGCGTCCAAGGGGCATGCCTTTATACAGGCACCGCATTGGATACATTTTTTTTTGTCAATTCGCACACGAAAAATGCTGAACCGTTCAAATATCCATGATACAAGGCCAAAGGGACAAATGAGCTGACAAAATGGACGGTAGACAATGAATGATACCGACAAAGCAATAATTACTGTCAGCAGAATGCTGAATGTTTCAAAATCAAGATTAAATAAGTTAAAGGGGTTAACATAGTGGTAAATTACAAATCCTCTACGTCCTCCGATTATCCCAAACAGGAAAAAAAGCATAACAATAAAAAGGCATACACGGATTGTATTTGTAACTATAAAAGAAGGTTTCCTTTTTTTGATTTTTCGCAAAATTGGAATACTGTAGATGAGTTCTTGTAAAGCGCCAAAAGGACACGCCCAGCCACAAATTATTTTATTCCCAACAATGGCGAGTATAATGAAAAAACCGAAAGCGATTGCTTTGACTATTGGATCGGGGTACAGCCCTACCATGGATTTGAATACTTTGACTGTCCCCTCCATGGGATTAGGTGATTTGCCAAGAATGAATCCGGCAATTATTACAGAAAACAAAAGAGCAATAATATATGGTGTTTTAGGGTACCAAAAACGGCGATTCTTAATATCAGATCCATCGGGTCGTCCAAGCCTCACAAGAAATACAAGTCCCAAGAAAACCAATGCTGCATAAACATAATATTTAAGCATAACGTCACGATGGGATAGAATGTGTTCAATGGCATGATCAAGTTCTTCGTATGTCACGCCTAACGTTCGGATTGGCTTTTTCTTAGAAACGTCAAGTGGCAATTCAAGTTCCCTGGAAAGGCCTTTACTCGTAACTCCAAGCTTGGGAGCAATATCCTGAATAGACATAGTAATATTGAAATCGATTGATTCCTTTAGCGTGCTCGATGAATTCAACAAAATCCCAACACCTATAATCGCAAGCATTCCTGCCCCAGTCACAAACAACCAAATTCGTTGTTTAAAAGAAATTTGTGAGGCCCAAGAATTAGTATTCATTTTTTCCTCCATAACAAGTTAATTACACCAATATTTCCAAAAATTCTCTTGCTTATATAGTCACCAAATTCTGCTCAAGTAAGGCACTAAAGTCGTATAATACTACGTCCATCTGCCAGCCAAAAACTTTAAGATATATTTTTTTGCTCATAATGTCCTTAGAATGTTACAGTCTTATCGCTTTCTTTGACAATATCGTACATGTCTTTCATGGTTGAAATCAAACACGTTTCTGAGTCTTCTTGTTCTCTTGATTTGATACAGCTTCCGCAGACATAAATCTTGCCACCTAATTGCATAAACTTTTCTGCCTATTCCACGGTATTAAATTTATCCGTGCTAATTTTCTGAAATACAACACCCCAGCTATCTTCTCCATAGTCCGTTTATAACGCAGCTATCTGTCATCCAAAGATGCGGATATAGACTGTTTGCATAGAAGGTATTATAGCAAAGAAAGGTTAAGTTAACATGATTAAAATATTTTAACTATTCTTCTATTCATTAATAAATATTTCATTAGCTTTTACCAAAATAACACCTATTCCCTCTCTACTTATATTAAATTTTTCCATAATCTACCTTAAAATAAAAAACCTCCGCCTTTATTGACGAAGGTTTTACTTTTTTTATGCCGGAATTTGTTCATTCAAACTCGGGACTTACATCTTTTTGCTTACAATATAAATAGAATCTACATAAAAAGAAAAATTTAAATTCTCTTGAAACCGATTATTCCATTTTTATATATTGTCCTTATAATTTTTCGGTGTTTTCCAATTAAAATAAATTTCTACTCCGGAATTTTATCCACCGCCTCATATTTTGCCAGAAAGTCGTCTTCGGTCAACAAAACAATGTCTTCTCCTTCTACTTTAATCTCTATTCCACCAAATTCTTTATAGATAATATGATCACCAACCGTCACTTCATCGGTCGCGTCTTCTGCTACTGCAACAACTTTACCTTCTTGAAGCTTTTCTTTGGCAGTATCAGGAATATATATCCCTCCTGATGTTTTATCTTTAGCCTCGAAAGGCTTCACTAAAATACGCCCATTGATTGGTTGTAACAACATTTTACCACCTCCACTTAATTTGAAAGAAACCTATCAATTTTTACCTGGTCAAATCCCACCACTAAATGTCCATCAATATCAATCTGAGGCACAGCCATCTGACCGCTGCGCCTTACTAACCTTTCAGCGGCATGTTGGTCTTGAGCTATGTCTACTGTCCTAAAACCAATACCCCGCTTACGTAAATACGCTTTGGCAGTTCCGCAGGCAGGACAACCCGGACCACTATACACAACTACTCGATGGGAAATTACTTTTTCTCCGCTTTTATGCACTAATGCTATACCGCAGAAAATACGGGTATAAAACCCAACACTTTCAACTCCTTCTATCCTGTGGGTTACTTTTCCTTCGCGAAGCGCCAAAACCGTAGGTACATTTTTAACCTCAAACTGTTTATGCATGCCTTTAGTTTTCCCCACATCGATAACATAAACTGGAATTCTTTTATTCTCTACGCTAAATTTCTCGATTTCAACCAACGCACGCTTTGCATTAGATGAGGAATCAGCATAAAACATTAAAACCAAAAACTCTTTATGCCTTTCTTGCGCTTGTTGAAGATGTTTATCGTCTTTTACCCATTCATACATTAAATTTATTCTCCTTTTTTTAGTTTTTCTAGCTCTTCCATAGTCTTTTCCGCAACAATCCTTTCTTTATTATAATGCTTCATCATTCGTTGTAAACACTTGTTCCTTTCCTCAATATCTCCGAGGTATTTTACGCAAAGCTCCATAAATTTCTTTGTCTCTTCAACATTAGCCTTTATTTCATCTGGTATTTTCTCGCTATCATGCCTTACTGCCTCATTGGGGCATACGCTATGGCAGGTGCCACAACGGATACACTTATCCATATCTATTTTTGCCTTTTTATTCTCCATTGAAATTGCGTCTATCGGACACCTTTCAATACAAACATTGCAACCGGTACATTTTTCTGCATTAACCCAAGGCATATCAACCTCCCGTAAATAGTGCTTTTATAAATAAGTTTGTTATAAATCTGCTATTTTCCTCTTCAACCTCGCCCTTTGTATTTTTCAATTAATTCGTTTCTAGAATTGATCCATATTCCTTCTTTCTTATCATAATGCAAACGCAATGTATTGTCTCTAAAAATATCTACATCTATATAAAAATAATTTAAATCTTCGGGTTTTTCAAACGTCGCAATATAATGTTTTGTAGCGCCGGAAGAAATATTATAACTCATAGAAGTCTCATCGGTTACTCCAAGCTCATTTTCTACCTCATCCTCGATATACATTGATATCTCTTCGTTGGCCGAATATCGCTTATCGGACGATGAGACGAAGGAGTAAGAAGGTACAAGCTCTATATCCTCTTCACTATTATTTTTATAATGAAAAACAAATACCAAATATTCTCTAGAGGAGAAAAACAAAGGTTTATACTGCCAATCGGGGCAAAAAGCCCAGTCCACTTTTATCCCTTTATAATCTATCCCTTTATTTTCTTCTCTGGTATCAGATATAAAATTATCTTTTCCATGAACGACGCTGTGTGATCTCGCATTAAACAGAATTAAGCCTAAAATAAAAGGGATTAAAACAATTGTTAAAGCTATGGTTACAGAGCGAATTTTCATTTTGACTCCCGATTTTTAGTATTGAGGCTTAAAAAAGCCCCATTTTCAAGCCATTTAATAGTACCAAATACAACAACTACCCAAATTGCTACTGCCAATGTATTTAAACTTAAGAGTACTCCGCGGAAAAAATTGGGAGCTACGCATTTAGCTAGAAGACCCGTAGAAACGACAAACGCTTCTAATGGAAATGTGTATGCCCACCAACCAAAAACCAATGGATGCTCTTTGATTCTGATATAATGAGTAACTAAAATTATCACTAAAAAAAGCCACCAAAAAGAAAAACCCCATAGAACAGTAGCGCCTATTTTTATAAAAGAAAATACGCTTACAAAATTTATGCCAAATAGAGTCCCGTGCGATGCCTCAATAGCTTCGATAAACTTTATTAGAAATATAACCATAATAGCCGTCGGCGCTACTCCTATCATAATTGTGGGTGCCAGGCTTCCTTGCGGAATTGTACCGCAGATATAACGGCGCCATACCATTGAACCGACAAACAAAAAATTGAAAAACCCTACGCCTAAAGCCACCATAGAGATTATGAACAGAACAGGAGCCAAACCTGTTTCTGCCCAATAAACATCCAATAAACAAGTTCCCAGCACGGGTATTATAAGATGAGAAACCGGAGGTATAAACCATGAAAAATTTGCGTCATTCAACCGCATTTCTTTATTCAAGAAATGAATTCTAACCAATAAAAACCCAAACGTAAAAATTCCTATAACCCCCAAAAAGAAAAAGATTACGCTCAAATGATAGGAAAATTCCGGACCGAAAAGCATTGGGCCAAGCTTATTAGTTCCTGTCCCCGCTAATATAAAAGAAATAGGCATAGTAGGAAAAAAATTGCCTCTTATCGGATGGCGCAGGTCTTTTTTAACCTCTTCCGGATACATAAAAAACCTTAATGTCCACGGAATTAAAAATGCAATAAACATAAAAACGGTCAGTAGATAAAATCCCAAACCAACATACAAAAGGAATGAAAAAGGCCTGGCAACCTCTGAAGATAATTGCATGGTAATACAAAGAGCCGCGGTTCCCATTACTGCAGCACCCCACTCGGGACCAAAGTTTTTCACTATTTTTCTAAACATAACGCCCTCTCTTTATTAACAATACCCCGTATTTATAAATTTCTCATTCCCCACGCAAACAAACTATTAATATATTACGATATATTAAACTACAAATATAACTATCCTGTATTTAAACAGTTTCAAAGTTATTCTAATATATAATCAGTTTCTTCTATTCTTTAAAATGCTTATTTAATATCCCTGTTATTTGTTTCTCATCCTGTATACTGCTTGTAGCCTCAACAGCTTTACCATTCTTAAAGTATACGGTAAAAGGTAACCCCATAAAATAAGAACACTCCGGCAAGTCTCTGATAAAAAAAGCAGCAGGAATATCAAAATCCATATCCACCATCTGAACATGCTGATATTCCGATTCTAATTTCTCCATAATACCATAAACCGGAATACACATTGGCCCCATCCTTCCGCAACAAACCATAACATTAATATTGTTTTTAATTAACTCATTACTTTCTTCAAGACTTTCTACATGCTTAAGATTTGTATTTAACATTACCACCCCTTCTATTGTATTTACCTTTTTATATAACTACTATTCTGTTTTCTCCAAAACCTTTCCGCCGAAACAATGTGTAAATTAAAACCTAGATTATTTACCGAATCCGCACCAAACATAATTAAACCTTTTTGCTTCATTATTTTTCCCTGTCAAAATGTAATAATTTTATCCGCTTCTTTCACCCATTTCGCTAATTCCGGCATCTTCGCCTCACAGGCACCTTCAAAATAAGGTTCTCCCTTATGTATACCGCATCTTGCCTTACAAGTACCACAAACTTTAACCGGTACAGAATTAGCTATTAAGTCTTTCAGCATTTTACCCAAATCAAAGAATCCTTCCGGTGGCCTGGCAATATCACGGGCCATATCCACTGAATCATTCATTAAAAAAAGTCGCACTTCTATTTTTAAATCAAGTAATTTCTCTACCAACCGCAACCCATTCCAACTTACATCTGTTCCATCATAAGGATTACGATTAAAAATAATCAATACTTTCACTTTCTTGCCTCCCATTTAAGAAAATTCTCTAAAAAAATTTACCTATTATAAAATTTACCAAAAGCACTTTCAGCTGCTAACGCTATTGGTTCCCTGCCGGGATCCGGAGATAACTCTGGTTGACCGGCACACCTTAAGGTTGTTAAATCCAAAACCTTCAAACCGCACCTTATCGCCATAGCTATTACATCAATGTGCTTTACAGGACATTCGGTATCACTGACAATTTGTCCTCCTATTAATTTCTGGCTTTTTTTATCAAATATCAGCTTCACCACATATGGTTTTCGATCCCGCATCATAGAATGCTTGCTAATAGACGTCTCTTTCGCTGTAATTATTTCAATACCATCCTTTTTAGCCTCCAGCTCAGTAATACCTGCACCCGCAATGGATTTATCGAAGAATTTGGTACAAAAACTGTTAATTAAAGGTGGAAATTTTATATCAAACCCTGCTATATTCTTAGCTATCACCCTACCGGCAATTACCGCATTAGGCCGCAACTGACCAAGCGCGGGTTTGCCCGTAATATGATTTTCATACTCTATAATATCCCCACCAGCGTATATATCAGGATCTTGTGTCTGCAGGTTTTGATTAACCTTTAAACCAAGTCTACCCAATTCCAATCCGGCATCTTTAGCTAAATCAATATTACAACGGGCACCCGCGGAAACAATAACCATGCCCGCCTTTAATTCTTTACCTGAGGCCAAGGTTACACTTTCCACGTTCACCTTTCCATTAATTGCGGTTACTTTCTGATTTAATTTTAGCTCTACTCCTTTACCTTCCATATAATGTTGTACTTCTTCAGCCATATCCGGGTCTAAAACATTGGGCATAATATTGTCAAGCATTTCCACAAGCGCAACCCTTAACCCCTGACGTGTAAGTAAATAGGCCTTTTCAATACCTATCGCGCCTGCTCCTAAAAGAACCACATCTCTAACTCGCTTGGAATTTATCCAATTAAGAATATTAACCGCGTCACCGCTTGTACGAAGGGTAAATACTCCCGGTAAATCAATCCCAAGGATAGGAGGCATAACAGGTTTAGCACCAACAGCTAAAACAAGCTTATCGTAAGGATATGTACTGCCATCGGCTGCCGTAACTACTTTCTTTTTTCTATCTATCCCCACGGATCGTACATTTACTAACCGAATTCCTTTTTCCGTAAATATACTATCATCCTTATAAGAAGAATCTACCATTACATCACCACAACAGATATAAGGGGTTGCGCATCTTGTCAACAAGCCCTTTTCCTCTGATTCCCGAATTATAGTTACCTCCAGGGAAGGTTTTATTTTTTTCAGCGTCAAAGCAGCAAGTGCACCGCATCCGGAACATCCAACAGAAACTACTCTTTTTATTTCACTCATTTCGCTTTCCTATAATCAATAATTAATTTACCTTGTAAATGGTCAATTTCATGCTGTACAACCCTTGCCAAAAGACCTTCCATCCTTATCTCTACGATTTTTCCTCTTTCATCCAACCCTTGTACAAAAACCTCATTAGGCCTTTGTATATCAATTGCAACTTCAGGAACACTTAAACAACCTTCAACCATACGATCGGATCCTCTTATGCCGACAATCTGGGGATTCACTAATTTTATAATTCTACTATTCACTTCCGCAACAATCATTTTTTTAGCAATACCGATTTGCGGAGCAGCCAATCCAATACCGCAAAAATGTTTCATCGTAAAAAGCATCTTCTCAAAAAGATCTTTTTCTTTCTCTGTAATCTTTCCTATCGGTTGACATTGCTTTCTTAAAATCTTGTCAGGGTGTTTTTTAATCTCTAATAGTTCCATGTCAACGAGTTAAAATTGAGCTTACTGCCATAAAACCGGCGGCAGCTAAAGTAGTATAACCAAATAATTTCTTAAGGCGCAAGGGCTCTGTCTTGATAGAAATCTTGCCACCCACCAAACCGCCTAAAGCCGCAACACAAGCTAACGGAATAACCCAAACAGGATTAAAATCGCCCGCAATGCTATGGCCAGTAAACCCCATCAGAGCTGTTACAGCAACCATAGCAGAAGATGTTCCAATAGCTATTCTCATAGGAACACCACAAACCAATACCATAAGCGGTATCTTAAAACTTCCTCCTGAAATCCCGAGCATTCCGGCAAAAAAACCTACTAATGCTGTAATAGGGAGAACCAACAAAAGATTTATTCTATAATCATACCTACCAAAAGAACGATTCCAATAACCAAACTGCTTTTTACTATTATCAATACGCTCTTTAACCGGCTTTAACATAAAAAAAGCTGCTATTACTAAAAGAATAGCAAAAAGGAATTTTAAATAAAATCCGGAAAAATAATGGGCAGAATATCCCCCAATAAAAGCCATTATATCTGTAGGGAGATCAATCGCCAATGCAAGTTTCCAATCGACTGTTTTATATTTATGAAAAACTAACGTAGCAACCAAAGCTGTTGTCATTAAAATAAACTGAGCACCAGTTGCAGCCGTATTCATCGAAGCTCCGGCAGCGATTAATACCGGAACATAAAAATTTCCTCCTCCTCGACCCACCATTGCCATAAAAATGGCGAATAACAATATAACTAGAGATACAACAATAATTTTCATTAAAGACTTAAATTCTGATTCATTTTTTTATATAAGCGTTAATTTTATCTATTATTCCATCCATAATTTTCGCTGTTTGTGTTTCTTTTTTAAAATAAATAAATGGCTTGCCCGAATCACCTAATTTTACTATTTCGGGTTCAATAGGAATTCTTCCTAAAAACGGCACATTTAAATCTTGGGCAGACTTTTCACCGCCGCCGCTTCCAAACAAATCTATCTCCTTTTTACAATAGGGGCATATAAAACCGCCCATATTCTCAATTATGCCTACAAAGGGGACTTTAAGTTCTTTTGCAAATAAAACACTTTTTCTTGAGTCTAAAATAGCTACGTCCTGCGACGTAGTTACTACTATCGCTCCGTTTATATCCGAAATAAGCTGGCATACGCTTAAAGGCTCATCACCCGTTCCAGGAGGCGAATCCACGATCAAATAGTCAAGCTCACCCCAATTAACGTCTGTTAAAAACTGTTTTATGGTTATCATCTTAAGGGGTCCACGCCAAATTATTGGCTGATCTTTGTTATCCAACATAAGAGCGAGACTTATTGCTTTCAAATTAGACATAACTTCCATTGGTTCAATCCCTAAATCAGAACTAATAAGCCTCTTATCTTCAATACCTAACATTTTGGCAACATTTGGCCCATGAATATCAACATCCAGAATACCCACCTTCTTGCCTTTAACAGCCAACCCATATGCAAGATTAACCGCCACTGTAGTCTTGCCGACCCCACCCTTGCCGCTTATCACGATAAGTTTATACTTTATCTTAAGCATATTCTCCCTAAGGCGTTTTTCCTGTTCTAATTCTTGTGTTTTTTTATCTTCTTCTTGCATTTTTTATTTTTTGGTTAATCGACAAAAATATTACATAAATTCCTTGGTATTCCCACCGCAACAGTATGCCTTTCTAAACCGGCAAAATTACGCGAATCTATACATCCAAAAGAAATCGTGATTTTCTGTTCAAGATAACTTTTCACAGCAATTCCTCCACAAATAGACATCATATTAGATAAAGAAATATCTAAGTTTTTACCTGTGTATTTTTGATATAACCCTGTTATATTCATAATTTCCTGGGGTGAAGCATATGATATTAAAATATCCGGTATTCCTTCGGTGTTTAACCCAATATATTTAAAGGGCTTTTTAAACCGTGGTGATTGCAAAAGTGTTGATTTTAAATTTGCCATTGATGCTTGAGTCTTACCCTGACATTCCTCTAACAACTCTTTTCTATTTGAATTCCATCCAAAAGCGTATTGGGCACCAAGACAGGAAATGCTATCTTTATCTAAAATAATAGGGTGCGTTATGGCTTCCTTTACTGCTTCACAAAATCTTACATCTTTTATCTTTTTAGCTTCTTCTTGCGGTTTTTCCTGATAAAACTTTACCTTAACCCAATGACTTCTAAATTTATCCGCAAATTTCCAATTGATATTATTCATTTCTCATCCTTACTTTTTATCCTACTGCTAAAGAAATTGTACGCTTAAGACATCCACCAACACAAACACCGCAATCTATACATAGCGCCCTATTAACTCTCAATAAATTGTTAATAAAGATTGTTCTTCGAAGGCTAAATTTGTACACACGCCGCAAGAAATGCATTTTGGTTTATCGATAAAAACCCTTAAATCATTAAATCTTTGTATTCGCAACTATTGCTTACTTCTTTTTTCCGTTTCTTCAATCCTTCTAAGAACTACATCAAATTACTATTTAAACTGTTTTAACTGCTGTTTGAATAGTTCTAATTCCTGTTCTTTTGAAACAAACTTTATAACATCCTGTAACGCTTGACCAGAAAAAGAATGCTGCCTTTGAAACATTCTTCCTTCTACGCAGCCTATACCAAATCTACCCCGGCTTCATCTTTGACTCTATCAAAATAGGCCTTTTCCATTTTTCTACCCTTTGACTGATTTTTTCAAAAGACTATGAATTCTATAATATAAATTTATCCTCTAACCATTTTTGCGCCACATTTGGGACAACTCATGTTATAACATGGAGTACCCACCGTATGCGACACGGATAATTTACAATTAGGGCAAAGGCAATTTCCTCCGGGACCTGCGCCCGAACGGTTACCACCCATTCTACCTCGACCACCACCACTACCCATACCTCTTCCTGCTCCTGAACCTCCCCCTAAAGGACCTGTTCCATCTCCACCTGCCATATTACTCACCTCCTCATTTTGAAAGCGAAAGCGCTTCCTTTGGACACTGATTTAAACAAGCACCACATTCCACGCATTCATCACTTATTATTGCCTTGCCACTTTTAATCCTTATAGCATTTACAGGACAAACTTCAACACAAGCACTACACCCCGTACACTTTTCTTTATCTACCTTAACTGCCATTATTTTCCTCCGTTTTTCCAAATAACTATAGCACTACTTATCAAAATTAAAATAATCTATTGAAAATATCTAACTTCTTGTTTCTAATATCGCTACTTCTTTTCCGACTTTTTAGCAGATTTCAGCTATTTTATACGTTCATTTATAGAGTTAATATCTTCCTGTACCATATTAACCTGCTCCTAGAATTGGATTCATATAACCATATACAGAATAGCCCTCGCAATAACCTGCGGCACGTCCTGTCATTGGCCCCATGCCTGCCGAACATGTTCCATCTCCACCAGACATATCACATACCCCTTTTTTAGCTAATGAGAATAATTCTCATTTTGATTAAAAAAAATAATACTATTTGCCTTTTCTACATTTATAGCACAAACCAAAAAAATCAATACAATGGTTTTCAATCTTAAAATTATATTTTCTTGAAAGTTTTTTTTCTCTTTCCATTATAAAGTCTTTCTCGTTATCTACGGAAGCTGAATAATCAATAATACTATTACACTTTTTGCATATCAAATGATGATGATGGTTTTCATCGAGCCGCTTAGCTATCTCATATCTGGCCTTATTATCACCTGCATCAAATTTCCAAACCAAACCGATACGAACCAGTAATTCAAGATTACGGTAAACAGTAGACAAACCCCCACCAGAAGACATCTTTAATGCTTCCTTATAAATTTGTTCGGCACTCAAGTGTCTTTCTGTATCTTTCAAAATATCCAAGATTGATCGCCTCGGCTTGGTTAGCCTACAACAATATTTACTCAATCTGTTATAATGCCAGGATATTTCTCTATCGGATAAATTTGCCATTTAGCTAATTATTGGGAACTATTCCTATTAACGAATTTTAATATATCACTATGCTTTTAACATGTCAAGCGCTATTTGTTGTTAAACAGAATTATTTAGAGGTATTGTAGACGGAGTTTTTTATAGTCCGATCTGGAAAGAATTACAAAAATTGTTTGTGTCGTTCGATTTTTATATAATCAAATATCTTATCTGCCTGATTTTCATCAATCAAACCTTCCTGCTATTATTTTATAAATAATCATTTTAGAATTGATGTCTCCTATGCTCTGTTACCATGGCACCACCACTCCCCAATCCAACCTATTGACTTTACCCTCTTTGCTCCCCTTTAAAAACCACTCTGCATCTTTTAAAAAACTCTTTTTAAATTCTACACCTAAACCAAGAGATTGACCATTCTTTGTTTTTAGGCTAAAACTAAGCTTATCTTTACTGGTTGGCCTTACAAATGCTCCAAACCTAATCGCTTCTATTCTATTATCTCCATAATCCATCTCAAAGGAAAGGCCGGTTTTTCTATTTAGCTTCCATACTCCGTATAAAGTTATTATTCTACTTGTCTTTACGCCGATACCTACTCTATATTTAATTTCTCCTTTTTTACCAATTAAATTAGGTGTTTCAATAAAAGCTTTAAACTCAAAATAAGAATCACTTCTTTTATCCAAGATATAGCTAAGGCGGTTTTTCTTATTCATCTGCCAATAGCCTTTAAAGACTAAGCTATGAAGCTTCTTGGTTTTAGTCTTTAAAGAAGCCTTCCTGTAGGTATATATAATTGAGTTATTCTTAAGCTCCCATGTGCCTTGCAAGATTAATGTATCAGATGATTTAAGCTTCTTTACTAAGAATATCAGTCGATTATTCTTATCTGAGCGCCATTTACCTTTTAATTGTAAAAGCCTAAGTTTATAAACTCCTTTTTCTTCTTTTGTGTTCAAGGAAAACACCAAAGACTTGACCTTGACCTCTACTAATTCTGTTTTTAATAAAAGCCTGTCACTTCCGGATTGAGTCTTTGTTTTATTGAGCGTAAAAATAAGATTGTGATTTAAATCAAGGCTCCAGTTGCCTTTAAAGACAATCTTTTTAGGTATGCTATTTACTCTACACCAACCGATAGGTTCCTTTACCAGATAAATAAGATTATTGTTCGTCTCAATGGTAAATTCACCTTTTGGCTTAAAAACAGAGTTATTTTTTATTATAACCAGCTGATTATCGATTACTTTATATTTAAGCTTCATGCTATTACTTTATTAAATTAACTTATTTTACACCTTTTCCACTACAATGCTTTTTGCTATATCACCAGGAGAAGTTATTTCAGCCTCATCAACATCAGGCACGATATCTAAACCTGCACCTTTATAAAAAGCCTCATAACAGAGCTCTGAACAAAAATAATCCCTCTTCTTCTGCCATTTATTCGCAACTTGTTTAAGCGGCTTACGTAAAATTATTCCTATAAACTTTAAAATCCCTAGATATATTACTCCAAGAAAATCATACCTATTGTTAAGCTGCGCAACCAAAAAAGAAATCGCCCCTTCCAAATTAAACCCATAATCTTCTTTAATTCGGTAAATATCAAACTCACGCTTTATCTTACGTAGATCTATAGCCCTGACTCCACCTCTAGTGTTAGCTTCAATAGCCAAGCTCATCTCAGGAGAAACACATATTGCCACATGACTATATGCACTTTTAGTACCCCAGGCAATTACTCTTGAAAATAAATCACCACCTGGTTTAAAAAGGATTATATCTGCGGGTTTGATGTTTTTCACTGGATTAAAACAGATTCTTACTTGCCTCTATAGGAAATATCTACAAATAAATAGGGGGTTTTTACTATATATATTATTAGATGCTTTCTCATACAACTTGGAGATCTTTTTTACTTTCGTTTCTGAAGTTATTTTTATTGCTTGGCTTTCAGGCGTGCTTGCTGTTTTTGTTCTTTAATAAAACTTTGTTAACGTTTGCGTTCTTCTTTTTTACGCCTGAGCTCTTGTTTTTTTATAAGACGATCTAATTCTCTTTGCTGTTGTGCAAGCTGTCGTTCGAGTTCTTTTTGCTTTCTTATTTCAAGACGATCTAATTTATCAAGTTCTCTAGCAAGATTTTGTTGACGTTTGCGTTCTTCATTTTTACGCCTGAGCTCTTGTTTTTTTATAAGACGCTGCTGCTGATTTTGTCTTTGTTCCTGTTCTTTCTTCTCCTGAGCTAACTGTTTTTGC
>JAVCCR010000014.1 GCA_030765485.1 Candidatus Gygaella obscura | reverse complement strand
TTTATCTTTTTGATCTGCGGATTGAATTTATCTTTTTTTGCCATTATAATACCTTACAGTTTTGATTATACTCTTGTCTTTACGGAAAAACAAGCTCAAAAGGTCAGTTTTTCTCGTTAGTGAATTAAAAAAATCAAAAATTTTACCGATGCTGTCCTTTTTCCAAAATGGAACAAAGATATTTGCATAAAAAATATTGAAAAATCTCCTGTCTGAAATCTTTACTATTCTATTATTCTTGTTTTTTTTAAGAATAAAGATTTTATCTAATCTTGCCTTATTTTGATTACCTTTCAGATAAATATCAAACCCTCCGCGCCATGGAACAGCAAAAAAGTAAAACTTATTATCTATTTTTTTTAAAATAACGCAATCATCATTTAACACTAAAGCCTTGCTATGTTCATGCCAAAGCGTTGAAATGGTAGACTTTCCGCTGTTTGGCCCCCCGAAGAATAAATAACCCTTTCCATCACTATCCTTTATTGCAGCAGCATGAACAAATATAGCATTTCTAGAAATACAATAATGAATCATTAAAACCTGTAAAAAATTATAAATTATGTCTTTAATCAACCACGGCTTTTCTTTATGCTCAAAATCCGGCAAAATCGATACTTCTGCATTATCAAAACTATCTGTAAAATATGCATAAAGCTTTTTATGCTCAATAGGCGAGATAAAAAGATATTTACTCTTATTTCTGTATAAATCCCAGTTCACCTCCCTTGTTTTAAAATGTATAGTAGTAAAAACCTTTTTAAACCGGTTCTTAGAAGGTTCTTTTTTAACTATTTTTACAACAATATTTATATTCGGCTTTCTTTTTCCAGTATAATTAAAATTTTTTAAAATATCATCGCACTCCGGGAAATCCTTAATCCACCAACCGGCCTTATCAAAACTTTTAATACTAATTATTATATCGGCGATACACAGCTTGGCCTGATATAACTTAGACTTTCGAGACTTATATACAGGTATTGTTTTAGGATAACCTTTTGGATAATTAGCGTAACTCTTTACTTTTTGTTTTTTCACTTAAATTTTATTTTATTGCTTTAATCTCTTTTAATTCTTTTATAATTTGATTGAATTGCTTTTCAAACCCTTTGGAATTCACATCAAACTCTTGGAGTATGATCTTCTTTATTCCTTTAACCGACCTTTTGCCATTAATCAACTGCCAAACTCTTCCGGCAGAGAAATTCAAAGAATAAATACAACTAGCCTCATCAGAATCAGAAAAAATAGGCACAAGTATAGTTTCTTTCTTAAAATCCCTAGCAACTATTTTCTTATTTTTATTAAATACCTTGCTATTCATTTATCTTCTCTCCTTACAAAAGAATATTTCTTTCTTTCTTTATAATTCTTGGCTTCCAAGCACTTGATCAGACAATCAGCATATAATTCATGGTTGCCTAATTTATTATAACATTGAGAAAGGTAAAAATAAAGATTACTTTTCTTCTTATAATCTATGTCTAAAGTTAAACATTTATTAAAACATGCTATTGCACTATCAAAATTATTATTTTTTAAAAACTCTATACCTTTTAAAAAATGTAATTCAAACTCGCAAAAAGAGTTAAAATGAACCCTATTGAAAATAATATCCTGCCCAAATAGTTTTTTATAATAAATTTTAGTTATCCAAATAGAATACAGAAGACGCAATTTTAAAGGTAGCAATAATATAAACATAAGAAATAACTTTTTAAAAAGATATTTTGTCATCATTTTAAATTCTTTTTAGATTCTATAACACAATTCTTTATAAAATTTGTTTTGCTTTTACACAATGCTAATATTTTCCGCTCGCAGTTTTTAGTTGAATCAGTATTGTTTTTTATTCCCTGGTATTTCCTTAAAAATTCTAGTGTCTTAACAGAAAGAATTTCGTGCGCACAAAACAACTGCTTATTAAAACTAAAAATTGTCCATTTTATATTGGCTACCGGCGAAAGTCCGAATTCAAAAAAAATCTTTTCCCGAGATTGTCTTGACTGAATAAAAACAGGATTTGAATATTTTATTCCAAAATCCTTATATAGGGATCTAATAAGCAAAATGATATCTTTGTTTTGAGATGGATCATCTCTCATTTCTATATTTGCACCATCAAATACATTATTTATATTATTATCTAAACAATAAACAATCGTCCGCCAATGCATAGAGAGCTTACAAAATAAACATCCCAATAGATTAAAAAGCTGATATCTGATTAAATTCTTTAAGTAAGATTCGTAGCATAATTTTTTATAATAACTGTCGATATTCAAAACTCTGTGTACAAAATTATTATTCATCAGTTTCTTTGAAATCATTTCTGCAGATTTTTTACTATTTTCAATATTGTAAAATCCAAACCTATCGTAAGTCAATAAATGAATATTGTCATACTGGCTACTCTTATTGACAACCACACAAGTCGAATCAACTCCTCCTGAAAATAAAATTACTGCCGTTTTAGAACCCATTATCTTTATTAGTTACAGTTTTCATTAATCTATTAAGCCTTCTTAATTCTAAATCAAGTTTATTATTCAAGCCTTTTTTTTTCATAATTTTTATTAAATAGGTCATCAACCATAAATTATTCGGAGAAATCTTTCTTGCTATTCTTAACTGCTGCAAACATTTCTTAAAATCATCCTTTTTTTCATAATATTGTACAAGTTTAATTCTTGCTTCAAGATCAGAATGCTCATATTTTAAATACTCCTTTAACATTTTGGCACCACTATCAAAATCACCATATAAAAAATTCCTTTTTGCTTCATCTAAAAACCAAACCTTATGATTATAGTTTTTTCTTATTGATAAAAAATTTTGCTGTGTAGGAAAATTATAACAACTAAATCTATGATCATAATCAACACCGTAGCAGCCTAGTCTTAAGAAATGTAAATAAAGTTCAACTCTGCTGCAAAAAAAGCTTTTATTGTAATGAACACCTGCATTACAAAGTTTAATCTTACCCTTTTTATCAAAAGAGAATAAAAAATTACAATCCTCACAATTCCTTGGCAAAATCTTTTCATTCAAATTTACTAAATCTTTAAATTCAACTGGCAATGGTTTCAAAAACTTAAATTTAATTTTATGCACCTGTAATAATTTTATAAAATCTGTAATATGATTTTTTTGTTTAAATAAGCTTTCTTTATCCATATCAAAAACTATAAAACATAATTTTGGCAATAAAATAACAAGCCTATTAACTATTTTTTTATAATTATTAAAATGACTATTATTTAATGGAAGATATATGTATCTTTCTTTTTTTGCAACTGAAAAATGAATCATCTCTAACTGCCTATCTTTGCATACCATATATTTTCTGTGTTTGGTTGTTTTAATATAATTAAATAAACGATTTTTTGAATTGTCATCTATTCCAATTTTTTCCAAAAATAATCTATACAACAAAAAAAATCTATCTAGCTTAAAAATTGGTCTAAACATATAAAAATCATAATTATCACGTTTATATTTATTATGCAGGTCCCCTAATATGAGCATTTGATCCGTAGTATTTATATCGCCTTGCCTTAAGTTCTTCCATCTATCAACCTTAATTATATCTTTTTTATAGACTTGTGCTGCTGTAGTATCTGGCAAAGGAGTCATTACACCAATTTGAATATCGGCCCCTTTATTTTTAAGAAATTCTGCCAATCTTATACTTTTATAAATATCCTTCTCCTTTTCACCTGGTACTCCCAACATAAACTGACAAACACTTTTTATACCCAATGCTACCTCTTTATCAACCAATCTTGTCATTTTTAAGTTATTAAAACCCGGCTTAAAATTCTTATTTAATATTTTTCTTACCCTGTTGCTCCCAGTCTCAATCCCATGATAAATATTTATACATCCAGAATCTTTCATTTTTATTAATAAACTCTCATCTATAAAATCAATCCTGCTTAAACAGGACCATTTTAAATCTAGCTTTTTTAATTCTGACAAAAGATAAAGAAACCAAGCTCTGTTTAATGTTATACAATCATCAGCAAAGTTGATTAATCCACATTTGAATCTTTCCTTAATAAATTTTATCTCTTCAATAACCCTTTCAACCGTCTTCCTACGTTGATACTTCCAGACTCTATTGCTGGAGCAAAAAATACATCTATAAGGACAACCTCTGCTGGCGTTTAAATCTATCCTAAAACCTTCTCCAGACAATAAACCTGTCTTATTAAAATTATCCACATAACCACTCAATAAATCAAAAGCTGGAAAAGGCAACGTTGATATATCTGTTATAAGACCCCTATCTTGATTATGAACAATTCTTTTTCCTGAACGAAAAGATAAACCTTCGATTTTCTTTAAAGGGACTTTAGATCCATTTAGTTTATTAAGCAATTCAAAAAATGTTATTTCTCCCTCTCCTCTTACAATAAAATCTGCTTTCGACAAATAAAGCATCCTTTTAGGCATAGATGTTGGATGTAATCCTCCTAGCACTATCTTAATCTTAGGATGTAATTTTTTTATGCGGATAGAAAGTTCAACACTGAAAGGAACATGTATAGCATTACAAGTAATTCCAATAACATCGGGTTTATAACAGGATAATATTTCAACTGCTCTATCCAGCATATCTTCCCTGCCGATAAAAGGCCTAAGTTCAAAATTAAAATCTATAATACTTATATCACTAAAACCCTTTTCTCTAATATAAGCGGCCAGCTCCGTAAGATTTACAGAAAGAATATTTTCAAAAGACCAAATTGGATTTACTAAAACTATTTTCATCTAAAGCTTCTTGCTTTCAATTGTAAACATCATTAACTCATGTTATAATCACCCTGTGAAAAAGAATTACTTTATCGAAGAAGATTTTTTACTTAAATCCTTAAGCTTTAATTTGGATCCTGAAAATTCCAAGAATCCAATTCCGATTAATAATTCAATAAACTGGAAAAAAGTCCTTAATCTTGCTAAAATTCATTATATTTCTCCTTTAATATATAATATGTATAAAAATCTTGGTTCTCAATCAAATGTCCCTAAAGAAGTTTTCATTATATTACAAAACTACTATTTTTCGAACCTTAAAAAAAACCTAACCTTTAAAAATGAGCTCGTAACATTAATTACTGGGTGTAAAAAAAATAATCTGACCATTATTCCTTTTCGAGGTTTTTCTCTTATATGTTCACTCTACAAAGACCCAGCGTTACGAATAATGAATGATATAGATATACTTATAACGAAAGATATATTCCAAGATATTAAAACAATTCTCTTACAAAACGGTTTTCAGCAAATGGATAGTATAAAAGAAAAAAGAGATTTAATCAATGACGATAAAGAAATACTTTTTTTAAAAAAGCTTCCTTCTGGTATCAATATCCCTATAGAACTCCATTCCAATATTGCTCCTCCAAGGCCTAATCAAATTAATTTACCCTTACTATACAAAAATGCTTACGAAGAAGAAATGTACGATACTAAAATAATAACACTTTCTACGGAAGATTGTTTTCTTTCCTTGGCTTTACACTTAAGAAGACATACTCGCAGACTACGCCTAATCATGATATTCGATATTGCTAAACTTATCAAAAATAACCTTAATAATATTAATTGGCAATATATATATGCTTCAGCCAAAAAAAATCGTATCCTAAATACCGTTTATCTTGCCTTATATCTTGTCCAAGAACTATTCAAAATTAAAATACCCTACTCTATAAATTCCAAATTTAAACCCAGTATCTTAACCCGTCTTATTATTAAAACAACTATCAACAAAAATACTTTCTTTTATATAAACAAACGTAATGGAACGCTTCTTCGCTTTCTTCTTTTCGATAATCTTATAGATTTTATTTTTTATTTATACCGTAAAACTACAAAATTACCCTTATAACAAATACCATCAAACAGCTTTTATTTTCTTTTCAGTTAACAAACTGTGTACTTTTAATAATTTATCGCCAATTTCAATATCTATATCACCATTGGTATGCTTAAAAGGGTAAAAAAACCTAAAAGGAAGTTTTCTACACTTTGTTAATTTAATCCCATATTTATCAGGGGACTCAAAAACATAATTGGACTTTGTTAAATAATATCTATTAAACGCACAGCTATACCGAAGAGCAACAGGTAACTTATTTAAAAAAGTTATTGTCTCTAAAGCCTCCTTAACAGTTTCCGAAGGAAGACCAATCATCACCTGAAAACCTACGGCCAAATCAAGACTTTCAATACATTTTATAGTCTTTTTGACATATTTTATATCCGTCCCTTTATTTATAAAATTAAGCATTCTTTGATTCGCGGACTCAAAACCAAAATTTAACCAAACACATCCTGCATTTTTTATAAGTTTCAACGTGTTTAAACCAAAATTTTTATCAAAGCGGCACATAGTTGTCCACTTAATTCTTATCCTACTTTTAATTATTGCTTTTGACAATCTACGCATCTGACTAATTGAAAAAGTTGCATTAGAAATCATTAACAAACTAACATTATACTTTTTTATCAATAATTTTATATCACGTATTATACAATCAATATTCTTTTCCCTATATTTTGGCTTCGGCAAAGGCAAATCGACACAAAAAATGCAACGATTCCAATAACAGCCTCTGCTGGTTTCATAAGTAAGGCTGATTTTTTTCTTGTTTTTTTTATATTTCCTTAAAGGCAATCCGTCAAAATCAGGGGCTGGATTACATGAAATATCCTCCTCGTGCTTAATTTTAGAGAAAATAAATTTTTCCCCAACTTTGTAAATTAAATTTGGAACAGATTCAAATCTCTTACTTGATCTTAAAGCCTGAATCAACATATATAAAGACCACTCACCATCTCCATAAATTGCAAAATCGAAGAATTTGTTAAAACTATTCTGTGCTGATAGTTCTTTTCTAAATAAAGAAATCCATTGCCCACCAAAAACAACTTTTATTTTTGGGAAATATTTCTTTATGTTGAATCCAAATGTAAAACTCGGAATAACTTGCGAAGGAGCAAGAATAGAAAATCCTACAATAGCTGGCAAATCATTTTTTATTCTTGCAAATAAACTTTTCTTAAAAAAGTCATTATAATAATTTTCCTTATCACTGGATATAAATCTATGTAGATAATCTGCAGAAAGAATATGTTCAGTAAATGCAAAACTACAACCTTTAAACCTCTCAAATTCATAACTTGCACCCTGTGCACCATTATGCTTCAATGAATCCATATAGAAAACATTCTTAGGATTCCGTTTTCTTTGTATAGAAATATTTTTATTTTTTAGACTAAGGGAATAATCATTAAATTCCAAATTTAAATCAACCTGTTTTATATCAATACCCTTGCTTTTTAAATAACCAGTTAATAGTGGCATTCCTAAAGAAGGGAACAAAGTATCGTATGCGGGTGGAAAACACAATAGAATATCAATATGTTTAGACAAATTCATATAATTTTATTTCTTCTAGAACTTAAAAGTTTTAATTTCATATATATATTAACGGCTAAATTGAAACTGTCTGGATAACGTACACTAATCGGTATAGGCATATTCTCTAAAGAAAAAAACTTATCTTTATCTATAGTCGAGTGATAAATATTGACTGCTTTATCAAACTTTGCTTTCTTTATTAATTGAACTCCTATCAAGAATTTTATTTCACTATCTAAAAATCTATAAGCATTTTCGTCGGTTTTATCTTTCTTTCTAAAATCTCTAATTAATTTCAGTGCATAATCATAGCGTTCAGTAAGAATAAGTTCATAAACAACTGCCAGGTAATAGTTAGCATAGATCCGTGGTTTAGATAACTCTTTAGGTAAATACTTAGCTCCTTTTATAAACACCATGACACTAGGAATCCTCAATTCCTTATCAGTTGTATCATGAAAAAATATCTCAATTTTTCTTTTTGAAAACAAATTTCTAACTCTAATTATTTCATTTTTTATGTTATCATCTTCTATGTTTTCTATACTAGACATATTAATAATCTTATTTTTTTTAAAAATAAAATCAACGTTATCAATTATATTAAGATGCATTGATTTTTTATCAATAATATTTGGACTGATTTGTGAATTCTCTGTTAATGCCCTTATCAAAGCCTTATAAGGATTTGAAGCAACTCCAAGAGTAATATAACAATACCTTCTTTTAACCTTTCTTATAACAGCAATAGCCGGAATACCAAAACCTAAAGAAAAATCCTTTAGAACAATCTCATGACCTTTCTTTTCAAAACGATCAATAAGTGATTTTGCAATTTTATTTTTAACGCTTTCTATATCAATAAAAGGTGTAGAAATTTTATTTACATAGACCATAGACATACACCAGCGCTCAATTATCTCACAAATTGCCTGCAATAAAGCTTCCTCAATCGAATTACCACTTGCCATACCATTACTACCTTCAAGAATATTTGATAAAAATCCGCTTGGCAAATATAAACGCTCCCCTTCCAAATTGAAAGCCTTATACCATCTCACCTTTATATTTCTCAATCTATTAGGAAAACGTTTCAGTTCTCCTTTAAAAAAGTTTTTACTAAAATCTCTTATTTTAAAACTATTACTACTATTTTCTATCTCATTGAAAGATAACAATCTGTAATTAGCTTTATCCATCATAAATGTAAAACATGAATATCTCTCAACAAGCTCCATAATACCACTTGCCATTGCTTGCATCTTTGAATATCCCTTACCATTTGTACCCCTACCTAAACCTAAATTGTTATAAAAAGAACTCCCTTCAAAAGTGTATTGTGGAATATCAACTAATTTATCTATTTTACGAAAACTTTTTAATATCGATCTTTTCATTATTCTAATTCTTTTTAAAGCAAATCTATAAGTTTGGCTAGGTGAGCATACCTTATCAACCTCTTTGTGAGAGCATTTGAAAGAATCCTTCAATATCGACCTACGATTACCCAGATTTGATAACATAATTCTTGATTCTCTATTTATTGATAATTTCAACTAAAAAATAGTAGTAAAAAATAATCTTGCAATATTATGATTAAATTTAGTTGCTAAGTATCTGAATATTTTTTAAATTGTCTGGCTAAATTACAATAATAATTTATAGGTTGTTCCATATCACCTTTTTCTAACAAAGACTTTCCGGGGCACGCAATACAAAATTCTTTTATCTTGCAATTTCGACATTTAGAATCTGTTTGAAACAATCTCTCTGACAACCTCTTAAAAACATCACGACCAAAACTAATATCTTTTTTCAACAAATCAATTTTTATATTCCTAATACAAGTGCACATTATCATATTCCCACTGGGATCAATCTGAATAGAATCACCTTTACCAGCAACACAACGGAATAAATAATTATGTCTAGTAAGCGTTGAATTACATAAATTCATTGAGCGATTTTCTTCAATCAACTTAGCAGATAATCCATTCCTTTTCTTGCCTTTTATAAAAAAATCCGTTATCTGATGTTGTGTGAGCCTTAATTTACAAGGAGAATTATCTCCATTAAGCCGTGCATATAAATCAAAACTAGGAAAAAATTCTAAACCTAAACTTTCAATAAAAGTTTTGATTTTATTATATTCTTTAAAATTGTCTTTGGTAATCATGGATTTTATTTTCAACGGTAAACCATTAGACAATAATGACTCTATACCTGAAATAGTCCTTTGAAACGAATCTTTTTTTTGGGAAATTTTTTCAAAATTACTTTTTGTAACTGAATTAAAGGTTATTTCTATTGCGAAAGGATGACTAGCAGATAAATGGTTTATTATTTCTCTATTGAGAGAGTATCCGTTTGTAAAAAGAGTTACCAAAAGCCCTTTCTTCTTAGCATATGTATATATCTCTAAAAAATCCTTTCTTTTTAAAGGATCTCCTCCTGTAAAGCATACCCAAAGTATATTATTTGACACTAGCTGATCAAGAATATATTTTACTTGTTTTGTAGTTAGCTCTTTTTTTCGAAAATAAGAGTTGTTAAAACAATCGCTATAACAATGCCGACAATGGAAATCGCAGGAATAAGTAAGTTCGAACTGACAAACGCTCGAAGAATCACTTTGAGAATTTAAATTATGAATATCTCTACTAAAATTTATATATTGCTTTTTACGCATTAATTAAAAATAAATTATTTTAAGATTTTAATAGCTTTAACTTTTAACAAACTATTAATAAATTTACTAAGTTCTTTTTCTGCTTGTTCTTCTGTTATGTCGAAATTCTTTACAAGAGCATTTCTAATTTTCCTTAAGGAATTTTTACCGTTAATAAGCTTCCATATAAATTGGCCTGTCTCATTCAAAGAATAAATACAATTAGATTCATCGACCTTTTTAAAAACAGGAATCAACACGGCTTCATTATCAAAGTCTCTTGATACAAAATCCTTTTCCTTCCTGGGTATCACTGTCATTTCCATATATCCTCCTTTTTCCCAATCAATTATTAGATAATCTTGATTCAATAAACGATAACTTTTTATTAATATATTTTACCAAGTTTCTATCTTTCACATTATAAGAAACACGCTGTGTCTTAAGTTTGCGCATTCTCAACTTGATATACTTCAAAACATTTTCATCAAACATAGCTTTTCCAAAAATATCAACAATCCGTTTAATGCTTAATAACGATTTATAACCCAACAATGATGCTTTTTTATAAAATTCCACTGCGCTACTAAAATTTTTTTGTTTTTTAAATACCTCACCTAAATAGAAATAATTCATTCCTACAAAAGGCTCTTGTTTGATTAAATGAAACAGCTTCTCTTTAGCGGAAATTAAATTACCGAGAATTAACTCGGTTTTCGAAAGGGCTAGTAAGCACACAGTTTTAAGGTGCCCAAACAACTCATTATCCATACATGATAATGCTAATAAAAACAATTTCCGAGCTTTTCTGTTTTCTTTTCTTGCTAAAGCGATAAGACCTAACCCTAATAATGCACCTGCATTATTAGGGTCGGCTTTAATGATATTACCAAACTCCTTTTCGGCTTTATTATATTTACCAACCTCAAAATAAAGAGGCCCGTAATTATTATAATCACTTCTATATCTATTATTAATTATTATAGCTTTTTGGTAAAACTCTTTTTTGTTATTTTCAAGAAACAACTTAAAATATCCTGCCGCTTTCTTACTTTTATCAAATCTCTTCTTAAACATATCCGGAGATAACCAATAGGCTATTTCATCAGCTAAATACCTATATTTTATAGGAGTCCACCCCCCATTAACAGAATACGCAATTGTTGCAATCTTGAATTTACGAATTTTACTTTTTAAACAAACAATTAATTTCTCAGGGTTTATCCATAGCTGCCGTGTTCCTATATCTTGAATATTAAGAGACCGCTTAATGCTTTTAATCACCAAAAAATCTATGTCTATATCAAGAAGCACATCTCTGTTGATAAAATCAAGGCCGTCCAAAGTACAAAATACTATCTTTCTTCCATTGAATCTTATTTCCGCTTTGCACGATTTTTTATCGATTCTTATAGTGCTTTTTTTACTATAAAACCTACCAATTCTTAAAAGTAATCCTCTTATAATCTTGCTTGAATCTTTAAATATTTTCTTATCTCCTGGAATAACCCAAAAAAAATCTTTAACTATGCCTTCTTCAAAAGCCTGAAAAATATAATTGCCCTCATTGACTTGCTTATTAAAATCACGATCGTAACGCAAATAGGCATAGCTATACTCAAGATTAGTCTTTAATTCTTTTAAAGAACAAGACTCTTTAAGTACGCGCTTTAAAGGTCTTGCTTTAATGAAATTCCAGTCAATATGAGCATCTATGTGCACCAAATTACAACATTTAATTCTATTGTCTTTCCAAACTTTCAAAGCACTATCATGATTTTCAATTAAAAAAATCTTCTTGTTTACCACGCTACAAAACCTCTTCCTTATTAATTAAATCTTTTTTGGATTTATAAGCACTCAAAATTGTTTCAAAATATAAATCAGTAATATCATTCTTGCTATATATTTCTTGAAGCAGTGAATAAACATAAAATGCGCTTTTTTTATTAAAAGACAACTCCAATGCTTTATTAAAGCTTTTTAATGCCTTTTCAACACAACCATCATTATAGTAAGCTATCCCTCTTGAAACAAAAATATCATATTCTCTTCTTCTATCAAATTTTTCACCTGCTATAATGCCATTTTTCTTATCAATTTTAAAACCAAATTCCAGTTTCATTAACCATTCAGAATAAAAACATCTAATTTTATAAGGTAAAAATACTGCAACTAGTAGCTTCAAAAAAAGTAATCCATGTCGTAATACATTCAAACACAAAGACAAAAATCTAATTTCTTTCAATTTCATTTTTGATACAGCTTATTTTTTCATCACAATACTCACAAATATCTTTTTCGATATTTTTCATATTCAAATTAGAATATTGATTTAAAATATTTTCTCTAAACCGCTTAAATAAAACAGATAGATGCTCTTGGCAACAAAAAGGTTGTCTCTCCCTTGAAAACCTACTCCATTTCGCATACTGCACAGGAATTATTTCAACAGCAAAAAGATAATCTTCTCTTTCTTTTCTTAACTCATCAAAAAATGGACTAAAATATCTAATATTAAAATACTCGTACAACTTCACAATCTTTTCTAAAATAACTTTATTCTGGGATGGGTCTCCATACATTTCCTTATTTGCACCATCACAAACCTCTTTCAAATTATTTTCTCTACAATAAATTATTGTCCTCCAATGCATTGCTAATTTGCAAATAAGACAATTCGACAGAACAACAAAACCATATTTACAAAGATTTATTAAATAATTACTGTAGGAAACTTTCTTAACAAAATTATCGATATTAATAATTTTATGTACTGCTTTGATGTCTTTGTTATTTTCAGATACCTGCTGGAAACTTTTTTCAGAATTACTTGCATTTATAAAACCAAATCTTTCATAAGTAAGGCAATGCAGAGTCTTATAAATATCTGCCATTTTCATGGCGGTATAAGTAGAATCAACCCCCCCGGAAAACAAAACAATCAAACTTTCTTTTTTCATTTAAAACCACGAAAATGCTTTAATTTCTCTCATTTACAATAAAACTAATCTGATCATTCAAATAGTTGTTTAACCATTTTTTCTCTGTTATAGAAAGCGTTCTTTTATCTACTTTAATGAAATTTTTAAAAGCCTGATCATTATCACTAATTTTCAGCGACAAAAGTCCTTTTTTAAAGAAATCTTTCTCTTTATTCAATTTCTTAGAATAGAAACTATCCCTGGAAGATATCTTTTTATAATTATCCTTATCTTTAAAAAAATCGTGCAACTCTCTACGTCCAATAACTTTATTATTATTTATACGTTTATAACCTACACAACCACCTTGACAAAGTCTATTTTCCCAATAAAAACATTTTTTGCATTTAACGTTTGAAGGAATTCTCCATCTTATTTTATCTATAGAGTAAGATACAAATTCTGCTACTTGATTTAAAGAACCGAAATCATCAAGTCTTATCTTATCAAACATCACTGATGCCGGACAACTAGAAATTCGCAACCCTGGACCAATATTAACAATTGAATCACAGCTCGAAAAAGGACTAAATAGTCCCCTGGGAAGAAAAGAAAAAATCTTATCTTTCGTGAAACATACCGGCAGAGGACAATCTGAATTAGGAAATGCTCCAGCATCAAGACAGTCTTTTAAAAACTTTGCTAAGATGATACGCAAACTGAATATCTCTTTAAAAGAAAAAAAACTATTTTTAAGCATACCAGAAGGCCTTGCTAAATCCCATCTTATGTTTTTAAACTTATATTTTTTTATGGCGTCAATAAAATATCCATAGTCTGGTTTATGTTGATAAAAATTAAAACCTAGAGAAAAATCTGCACCAATTTTTTTCAGTTTTTTTATGTTTTGATTTATATCTTCCCAATCTTTATAATTATTACAATTATTTGGGTGATTATAATTTAAAAGCGTTTTTATTCTTGGATAATTTAAAATCTCTGTTAAACCAATAGGAAACAACCCGTTTGTAAATAAAGTTACATTAAAATCATCATAAGAAACCAATAAGTTAATCATTTTTTCAATATTAGGATTCTGCATAGGCTCGCCGCCCTGTATATAAATTTCCTTAATCCCTTCCTTACGACAAAGACTAACAATTCTTTTAAACTCATCAAAACTCATAACATCATCTTTATTCTTGCTCCTTAAATCAGCAAAAAAACAATATTTACACTCTAAATTACAATAATTCGCTACTTCAATTCTTAGCCATTTCATTGTTTACTTATTTCTTTTTTGAAAACAAATATTTTGTTATTGATTTGTTGTTTTTAAACCCAAGATCATAGCAAGAAATATCTTTCACTAAATACTTACAGAAATCAAAAGCTCTCTTAATATATTCTTTATTCCAAAATGACGCTAAAATCAAAGTACTTATTTTGTAAAAAGCTTTTTTGGGTTCAATTAAACCTAATACATTTTCCTGGTGAGGATAAATAAAATAAATTTTATTTAAATCAATCCCATTTGTATTTGAATTTACAAAATTCTCAAACTCCCCTCTCCAAGGAGAGGCATACATTTTAAACTTATCTTTACTTTTTCTAACAATTATCCTATCGTCGTTTAAAACTTCATTTTCTTTTGATTTCTCCATTATTCTCGCAATTGTTGTCTTTCCGCATCCAGAACTACCTGCAAAAATAAACCCTTTATTAAAACGATTTTTTATACCACAACAATGTATTATCACTCCTAATTTATTTTCAATCAAATAATGAGTCATAAGAAATTGAAGTAGATATGTAACAACGTCGTATATCTCCCAAGAAAAATCAAATCTAATAAATTCTCCCCGATAGTTACATTCTTCTTTCTTACTGATAAAAACACGAGCTTTATCAAACTTTCTATTTATAAAAGCGACCATATCCGTTCCTATGCATTTTATTGCGTAGATGTACTCATTATTTTTCTTGTATAATTTCCAATTTGCACTATCTAGATCCAAATCATAAACTACAAAAATAGGCTTTAAGGTTATTTCGGGAAAAGAATCTACTACTTTTACATCGATTGTGATAGAAGGGAGTTTTTTACCGCTGTACATAAAACGGGAAAACCTCTGCTTATGGAGGGTAAATGAATTATCCCTTAATTTTATATAGCTTGATATATGAACAATTATATCTGCTATTTTGAATTTATATATATGTTTTAATTTGCCCGTTTTCATAAAAAGCAAATATATTTACCTAATGTTATAATATTATTAGTTTATTAATTGAATAGAAACCACATTATATTATAGATAGACTAGGAACTACTTGAACTGCTTGCAGAACCCCATCTTCCCCCACTTGCATGAATTAAATGAAATGCATTTCCCCTTGCCCAACAATAACCTCTTGACGCAGAAGCAATTCCAACATTATGTACACTACTGCCAGTAACATGGCTCCCGCTACTATAACAATTACAAGATAAAACCGCCTGCTCAGGGGCAAGTTTTATCACAGAAATTTTCGGTGAAATAAATTTTTTCTTCTTCATAATCACTCCTCCTTAATCCAATTAATAATTAATTATACCACAAAATATATTTCTATACAAAATAGTCATTTTTATGATTAGATAAAGAATTATTTAAATCTTTAGTACTATTATTAATATACTTATTGAATTCCAACTGTAGACATAGCAAAGAATACAATAACTTAGTATTAGCCTCAATAAATAAATAATTATTTTTATGCCCTAACTTTAAAATAGACTCTAAAACATCAGGAAAAATAACAATATTCTTATCTTTCTTAGTAAATAACTTCCAAAGAAATCTTACTACGTAACTTCTAAAAACAACATCTTTGGAGGATTTATGAAATAAACTAAACATAAAATCTAACATTATAATGAAATCTTTATGGTCTAAGTTTTTTTTGAATGATACAATTATACCTTTAGAATTATTTAATTCTAAAACCTTTAAGCAATCTTTTTCAAAATTCAAAGTATCCTTAGCAAAAATAGATCGAAAAACTGGAATTTCCATATTTAAATCTGAGATTTCTTTTTCTTCAGTCAAACCAAAATCAAAAACAGCACAGATTTTTATAGGTTTAACACAATTACAGATATCCGCCACGACATTTTCTTTACAAATAACCTTTTTACTAATTTCTCTTGGTATTGTCCTAGAAAAGACCTTTTTGCTTTCAATAATTATATTCCACATTAAATATGGATTATCCAATGCTATGAAATCAACAATCTCGTAAAATAAACCAACTGATCTATCAAAATCTCTTGTTTTTATCCAAAAAGTAAATGGAGATGAAATATTTTTTAAGACTAAACTAATCTTTTTTTTAAAACTCAAATAATTTAGATTGTCTAAATCAATAATCAACTTATTTATTAGTAATTTTCCATTACCCACTTTTGATAAATTTAGATTATTTGTCTTTATTTGAAGCTTTGATCTAAATGGAAGATCATAATTCTCAGAAAATAAATCTGGTAACTTAACGTAATCTTCTCTTACTCCTAACAAATCTTTAGCCTTTTTGATTTCATCACCTGAAATATAAGGAGCTTTTTTAATAAAATATGGAGGAATTTTTGAAAACACTATCTTGCGTTTCTTTGCTTGTTTTCTTAAAGGTGTATCAGGAAGTATCATCAAAACTGCAGGGATAATCTTAGGAATCCTATTATTATCTATAAACTTTTTTACCTTTTTCAAATCTGACAAGGTATCATCAGGTAAACCTATCATAACATCAATAGCATAATTGATTCCTTCTTTTGATAAACACCTAATTCCTTTAATAAACTTTTGTTTATTCATAATAGATCTTTTAATATTTCTAAATGTCTTAGTTTTTAAACACTGTAAACCTAATTCAAAAAAATCAAAATTACAATCTTTAAAAAGCCTCGCTATTCTTTGATCTATCCTCTCTGGATATGAAAAAGCAAAGAATACAGTGTTTTTATTTCTATTAATAACCTTAATCTGTTCACCAATTTGCTCAAAATAAGGATGAAGTAAGATATCACTATCAATAAAACGAATTGCTATAACTCTTTTTTTAATAATAATTTTTAAATCGTTACCTACTCTTTTTGCAGAAAAAAACCTCATTGGTCTTATTCCTACACCACAATAAGAACAATTATTAATACACCCTCTAACGGACTCATAGGATACTACTTTATATTCAGACACATCCAGAAAACCTAATTCAAAAGGAGATGGAATTTCATCTAGATTATGCATAATTTCTTCTCTGGGATTAATTATAATTCTATCTTTTTCGCGATAAAAAATACCTTTTACTTTACTAAAATCTCTATTTTTACTAATTAATTCCTTCAAAAAGTTAACGAATGATATCTCGCTTTCTCCAAGAAAACCAAAATCTACATTCGGATTATTAAGAATATATTTAGAATCATCCGATACCTCTGACCCCCCACAAAGTATAGTAATGTTTGGTAATTTCTTCTTTACCTGATTAATCATATGGAGACTTCTCAAAGAATTCCAGATATATAAAGATACCGCTAATACATCAGGAGATTTATTAACTATTAAATTAACAAGTCTTGAATCTGAAGATAGATTTGTATCTATGGGCCTTAAAATTTCTATATCAATATACTTAAGTAGTTTATTTTTATAAGCCATGGCCTTGAGATAACCCGCGGCAAGAGGAACATTTCCCCAAAACTTCTGAAAAACATACTCTGGAGAAGGTAACTGAATAAATAAAAGCTTTATTTTCTTCTTTTTTGCCAAGAGTTCCTTACCTTTCGCAAAATTTGCCACAACGGCTTTATTACACAATAAACAAATGGGGAAAATATTACTAACAAACGATTAACAAATATCATTTGCCATGAAATAAGACTTATAACCTTATTTTCCAAACATAATTCAACTGCCTTACCAACATAATTAACACTACTTATACATTCACTACCACAGCAGGAATTATCTGCTCTCAAATAAAGAACAACATCATCATTCTTTAAACTCTTTCTGATAACTCTATGGCAAATTAGTTTATTCTTATATCTATACAAAACCAAATCTCCTAATTTTATCTCATAAATAGATATTTTTTTTACTATAAGTTTATAACCCGGTTTTAAAAAAGGCCACATGCTATAACCATTCGCCTCATAAAAGAAAGTTTCTGATAAAACATTATCTTTTTTATTATTCATCCTTAGAACAAGACTCCTTTTTTAACGGATAAATCCACCGCATCGCAAACTTTACAAATTGAACTAATATTTCGGTTAAACCTCAACAATGCCTTACGCTTACTTGCAAAATCATGGCCTACCCATATATCTTTTAAGCTACTTTCATTAATATTACCCATTTTATTTTTCCATAAACTATCGCAGCAACATAACATAACCGAACCATCATAACAAATAACAATCTCTTTTGCCGGCCTTATGCATATTGCCTTTAATGGTTTTTCTAAAATTAACCTCTTATTGGGGCTTGCACCTGATCTATTGCCTAAAAATTCATTTGTTTTTCTATGGTAAAATATTATCTCACCATTTAGTTCGCGATTATGTTTAACAAAATTTTCAACTGTTTGCATTAATTTAAACGAACCATTATAATCATTAACTATAATACGATTGATCCCAACAATAAAAACATCTTTTAATAATTCATCCGTAAGTAATGTTCCATTTGTATATAAATAAAAGAAGTTTTTTTTAAGCATTTTTCTAGCTAGCTTTATAAAATACGGTAGTCTTTCATCCAAAAATGGCTCATTATTACAATGAAAAGCAACGCTTCCTTTAAAAGATAAATTAACTAATTCCTCAATTATCTTTAAAAAAATACCCTCTTCCATCAAATTGGAACTTTTCTTTATAACGCTTGATATGCGAACAGAACAAAATTCACAATCATTATTACAATATGAGATAGTCTCAATAAACACCTTTTCAAATAACTTATTATCTTTCAATTGGTTACAAGAAAAATATTTAATGACAATACTTTTGAGAAAAGAATACTTTCTTAATAAATATTCGTTTGAATAGATTATCTTTTTAATTTTTAAACGTATTTCGTAAAATAATCTATTTTTGTTTCTTATTTCTAATTGCATTTAATTATATTATTATCTTTTTCTTCTTTTCATTAAATATACAAAACAAATAATGAAAAATAAAAGAAAACTAAACACGAAAAATAAATAAACACTTTTTGAAAAAAGAATACCGGAACTTAGACTGGGACTATATCTATCTACAAAATGAATAAAATATTCCTTTGAGCCAAAAATATAATCAATACCTCTTCTAAATTTATCGCTTAAACGATCGATAGATAATGAAAATATATTCAATATTCCGTATCTTTTCTCAAATCCCTTGATAAAATCATTGTCAAGCCTCAAAAAAACGGTATTTAACAAGTGCCTATACCCATCCAGAAAATCCTTATCCATCTCTTTGCGTGTAGAAATACGTATTATTTTTATATCAGCGTCACTTTCACTTAAAACTAGGGATCTAAATTCAAGCAATGACAATGGAATTCCATCTTTCAAAACCATAAAATCATGCATAACATCAAGAAAAACCCATTTTTCTAAATGTTTTGCATAAACTTCAATTACCGTATGCGGAATATCTTCAAAAAATATATTCTCCAAACTCCACAACCTAGAATAAATACCCATACTTGAAAGATAACTTGATAAAACAATAGAGCGATATATGCAATTTGCACCGTGGCCATCCTGTATATATCTATCCATTGATTGAGGATGATCCCATGTAACATATTTTTTTGTTTGATAATTAACATTTAGCGCACCTATTAACCTTCCTGATAAAAACAATACGGCTTCTAGTTCATTTTTATTCTTAAGGTTAATTTTATTAGCCTCTTGGTTGAAATAGCTAAGCTTTTCTTTATCCGGAATAACATAAGATTTTGGAGCAGGCGTTTCCTTGAACCAATTAAAATCTTTTTGTGACAATGATTCCTCAATATTCCATATTGCTAAATGCGAAAAGCTCCGCGAGTTAAATAATAAAAAAATTATCGCTAAATCAATCATTAAGAATAAAAATAAAATTATCTTAAACTTCCTATTCATTTTAATCAATTCTTCTTATTTTCCAGAATAAAACTCTGGAAAGAAACACAATATTGCCGAATACATAACGGCTCCGTAGCCTTTTTGGCTCCTGCATTAACCTATAGAACCACTCAAAACCACTATTTATCATCCAGCGTGGGGCTCTCTTACGTTTTCCAGAAAGCCAACAGAATGCACCACCAACACCCCATATTAAATTCGCCTTAATTTTGGATTTATTTCTACTAATCCATTTTTCTTGTCTTGGAACGCCCATACCAACCATTAAAATATCAGGAGATAACCGATTAATGTTCTCAATAATGGATTTTTCTTCGCCATCGCCAAAAAAACCACTATGACAACCAACTATATTTATTCCTTTTCCCTTTAATTCAAGTTCGCAGGCTTTAATAACAATATCTTCATCACCAAGCAAATAAACCTTAGTCTTATTCTCAATCAAATGACTAGTTAACTCGTCAAAAAAATCCAAAATGTTGACTCTCTCTGGCAGTGATTTACCCAAAAAACTTGATGCCCACACTACACCAAATCCCCCTGAGTAAACAATATCGCTATTAATTAATATCTTACGATAATCTGCATCTACAGAAGCAAGATTAATACAATGAGCGTTTAAATAAAAAACCGTATTCACCATTGGCGGCCTGGAGAATTCAATAAGCTTTTGAACAATTTGCTGTTTAGTTAACACTGCGATATTAATTCCAAGCATAATGTTTTTTTATTTTGACCTTTTGGATAGCACGGATAAAAACGCACAATAAATCCAAAATAATGCAGCAGGCGTAAACCAATAAAGCACATCATAAGTCAGGAAAGTAACGATAATTCCTGAAAGCCCAGCCAATAATACTGCAATCATGAATTTTTGGTTTGCGCTCATTTTGCCTTTAAGAGATTTTATCGACTTATTATAAATTATAATCAAAAAAGCAATAAAACTTAAAAAGCCAAATATCCCCAATTCTGTCAATATAGTAACAAACATAAGATCAGCTACTTTACCATCGTAATTTGTGCTTATGAATGGACAAAATTTATCAAACAGAACCCTGTACTGACCTAATCCTATTCCTAAAAAAGGATGCGCTTTAAACATATTAAAACCCTTTATAGTACGGTTTATTTTAGCCATGTAGGAATGAGGATGAATTAAACTTTCAACTGAAAATCTATTTATTGTGGACAAATTTAAACTATCCATTACGAGGACTGTAACAATAATCATAACGATACATATAATTAATATTGATAGGAATTTTTTATTTATACTTTTACGTAATGCAACTATGACCAAAACAAGAGAAACCAAACAACCCAATAACCCTCCTCTTGAAAAAGTCAGTACGATAGCACACAATATAAATAAACAATTTATGCCTGCTAAAACCTTATAAATACGCTTACTCTCTTTTATCAATAAACCAAAAGAAACAGGCAAGATGGCTACTAGATAAGTTGCTAAAGGAGTAGGATGCATATGCAAAGAAAGCATTCTTTTACCGGAAAAAATTCCATAATAAAAACTGTACAAAGAATCATTTAACTCAAAAACAGGATTTACTTTAAAAAAGAACTCAATTAATCCATAAACAACTACCAAAAAGCCCAAACAACTTATAATCCTGAATAAAAATATTCCGTAGCTCTTATCGAAAGATATCTTAGCAAATAGATATATAAACGGAACCGGCAACGCAAATAACATAAAATAACGTAAGGCTATTGTTTTATCAATTGCTGTTGCAATACCCATAGATAAAAATACAAAAAATAAAAGAAAAAACAAATCTTCAAAAGAAAATATTATTTTAAGATTATTTTTTATATACATTAAAATGAATAGTACTGTAGCTATAATTACTAAAAAATACAACATGATTGATTCGAAAAAAAGCGGCGCAAATAAAGAAATCCAAATAAACATAATAGAAAGCAATATAAAACCAAGATTATTTACTTTCTTAAGTGTTCTTTCCATTAAATCTCCTTTCTCTATGAGCAAACTACTCTCTATTAAAATATCTAATCACTACATCAGCGATATTCTCTGCCAATAACCGGTTGCCTTTTTCTGTACAATGACCAAAATTACCACCAAATATATCATTAAAATATTGCCAATAGCCATCTTTTTTAACAACATCTTTAAAAGGCTTTTCATTATCAACAAATAGAACTTCTTTATCTTCAAACATCATCTTTAAAGGCCATATATTCCTCATTGGATATTGAACAACCACCAACTTAATATTCTTTTTCTTTAATAATTCATAAAGCTTATTGTAATTATACTCGGTAATATCGGGAAAATCAGAATTAACCTCTGTATTAAAACTTATCGGTAACGACTCAACATCACTTAGGGAACCATTTTTAGCAAACTCATAAAGAGACTTTATCTTCCCATTTGATTTTCCGGAATTAATCATATCCTTAAGCAACTTCTCTGCTTTAGAATATTCTTCCTTTGATAAATAAAACTCAGCCAATTCAACAATAAAATAAGGCTCGGAAGTTGAAAGATTTATCGATTTTAGATACATTTCCTCCGCTAAACTAATTTCATCAAGTAAAACATATATTGTAGCTAGAGAATAGTAACTATGCGCAGAATAAGGATTATGTACTATGGCTTTCAAAAAACAATTTTCAGCCATATTCAACTTGCCTAATTTTCTATAAGTCCAACCAAGACCCTGAAAGGCTTCATCATTTTTAGGGTCAATCTGAATAGCTTGCTTAAACAAAGAAGCAGCCTTTTTGTAATCTCCATTTAAAAATATCTTACCCAACTCAATATAACTATTTGGATTATTCGAATTGATCGATAAAGCCTTTTCTAACATAACAACTGCATTATCGTAATCACCTAACTCTATATACATATCAGCGATTTTTACATACGCCTCATCAGTACCAAAGGTTAATTCTTTAGCTTTCTTAAAAAAAATATCGGCATTCTCTTTATCATTTTTCTTTAAACAATAATACCCAAGCATAATACAAGCTTCGTCATTTTCAGGATTAATCTGAAAGGCTTTTTTAAACATTTCAAAAGACTTTTGAATGTTTCCTAACTGAGCGATAGACCATCCTAACTCTATATACGCATCATCGTTATATGGATTAAGGCTTAAAGCTTTACCTAAAACCTTAAAAACATTTTCGAAATCTAAAATCTCCCTATATGCTTCTGCTAAGTATACATATATCTTATCATTCTCTGGACTAATATTGCTGGCCTTCTGAAACATCTTAATTGAATTAATAAAATCGTCCGATTCATAATATTCAAAACCCAAATCAAGATAATAAGATTCTTCTTCATTAGGAATATCGTTATCTTTATCTGTAAAACTAGATTTTTTTTCTTGCGTTAACATATAGTTAACATCTTCACTGAACGAAGATAATTCTAAATCAATAAATTTATCCTTTTTATAAGAATCTTTAATTCTAGCAAAAATTAGTTTTATTAATTTGTAAATCCTCATATTATTTAAAAAACCGTTTTTTAAAGATAATGAGACATTTTCTCTAGTAATCGGATCACAGATATCATTAATTCCCATCATAGAAATAACCATATCCGGTTTATACTCATCTATAATTTCTCCAACTGAAGCAACCAAATAAGAGCTATTAGTCCCGCAAATTCCTTTATTAATAACCGTAAATTTTAATTTATTCTGTTTATCATTAAGAACCTGCTCTAACTGAGCTGGATATGAATGAATACTACCGCCTAATGCCGTGGTTGATTCTCCTATACAGATAATCTTATAGTCGCTATCAAGCTCATATTTAATACGGTTATGCCGTTGTTGATTAAATTGATAAATGAATCCTGAGAGTCTGAGCGCTCCCTCAACTAAAACTAAGCTTAAGAAAATACCGAGAAGAATTAAACCAAATCTAATTATAATTTTCTTTATCAAGAAATAACCTCAGGTTAATTTAACGAACTATAAACTTCTTCCAGCTCAACAGCATCCTCTTCAATAGCTTTTACACTAGATGAACTATTTGCAAACCTTTTTATAAGCGCTCTATCATTTATAAACATCTTCAGGCACCTTAATAGATCATTATGATCATTCGGCGTAAATAAAATACCGTTATCGCCATCTCTTATGACTTCGGGTATACCTCCAATTCTTGAAGCAATTACCGGAATGTTAACAGACAGAGCTTCCAGTATAGTCAGTGGATAATTTTCCTGCCAAATCGAAGGAAAAACTAATATATCAATTTCGGATAAAATATCTACAATCTGCCTATTGTCAAAACTACCCAAAAAATGAATATTATCTTTTTTAAACCTTAACTTTAAACGTTTAGAATAATCTTCAAATCCAGAATAACTTATATCCTTACCGTATATTTTTAGCTCTATCTCATCATCCGTTATATTCTTAAAAGCTTCTAGCAACACATGCAATCCCTTTGCCGGATGGATAGAACCAATAAAACCAAACCTGAGAACACTAGAAACTTTTTTAACTAATCCTTTTAAGCCTTTTTTATTAATACCGTAATTTGATAGCAAGCATCTCGTTCCTTCTATTTTATGTTTATTGAACTTATCTAAAACATACTTTGACGGAAATATAAAACAATCAACATTAGATAGTGCATTTTTTATAAATTCCTGTCTCTTAGATACCTTATCTAATGCAGCCGGTAAATCTTGTCCTTGAAGAAAAAGATAAACTTTACGCATTAATTTTAGTAAAAAAGATGGCAAAACTTTTCGTAAAAAATAATAACGCCTAAGAACACCTTCTTTTATGTTTATCAATCCGTTTATACAACTAATACATTCCAAATTATTTACGTTGCTGCAATTAGTTAAATCTTTCTTTAATAATTGCCCCTGAGGACACAGCAACCAATAATCGTTAACTGTCAGCGCAATTGGAATATTGCTTTTTTTAATTAAGTTAATTATTCCAACTGATAAAAAAAGTAAATGCTGTATATGCACAATATCAGGCCTAACCTGTTCAAAAACATTTAAAAATACCTTCTCTATGTTCTTATTAAAATAAAGATCCTCAAACGAATTATAACTCCTGCAGGTATTGTTCATCTTAAAAACAGTCAACCCATCAAAATAATCTTTGCTGAGTTCATATTCGGCTATTGAAGAATCATTTACCCTATGAAAGATAAAAACTTCATGTTTTTTCGCCAACTCTTTAGCAAGGTTATAGGCATACACTTCTGTTCCTGCAAATGAATAAGGCAAAAAATTATGTACTATGAATAATATCTTCATCATTTTTAATCGAACCTAAATATTGTCCAAAAACTAATATTAATGAAAAAAGGCCTATAAAAGGTATATTTATTATCTTCAAAAAAAGTTTTTTATTTGTGTTTAAATAGCGCCTTACAGCCTTAATTGGAAAAATAACCATATTAATAAATAAATCTTTTAAGGAATAAAATGGCTTAAAGCCAAAAAGCGAATTATATAATCTGTAAGTATAAAAAGACCTAGTAAGTATCCCAATTAAAGAATAACTGTGTAAATGCAAAACCTTTGCTTCTTTACAAAAAGCAATCTTAAGGCCTGTCTCAATAATTCTCTTGCCCCAATCTAAATCTTCGCCAAAACTCATTTTTCTAAAAGGCACTTTCGTCCAAACTGATCTTCTAATGCACGAACAAACATTATCAAACCGGCAGAATTCTAATCTTTCCTTTGGTGAAATAGTATTATAATAATCTTTATCGTCTATAAAACTAATCCGGCTGTTTTCAGGCAGATAGTTACTAAGTTGCCAACACTCAAAAAAGGATACATTATCGTTTAATACCTGATCACAATAAACTCCCGCAATAGAACTATCAGAATTAACCATATTTAAAATATATCTCATCCAATCTTTTCCTATAGGGATAGCATCTTGAGTTAAGAAAAACACATTTTCACCTTTTGAATTCATCATTCCCAGATTACGTGTAAGCCCATGGTTAAATTCATTACGGCTAACACTCACTAACCTTACGGGAAACTTATCTATAATCTCCAATGTAGTATCTGTTGATTCACTGTCCAAACAGATAACTTCAAAAGACGCATCAATATCCTGATTGAAAATTGACTGTAACAATCGAAAAATAGTTTTCTGAGCGTTTTTAGTCAAAATAATTATAGAAGTATCTATCATTAGTTATAAAAAATTAACGTGTTCTCGTTTTTCTTTAATATTCCAAAGCACCTGATTGAATGTATTGTCACGACATAAAGGTACACAATCTTTAAAATCAATAGACTCAACAACTTTTTTCCTTTTATTAGAATTCCAGATCTTCTTGAATGAACTTTTATGCAAATCTCCGATACAATATTTATTATTACCTCGCATATGACAGCAAACATACATTTTTGCATCAGCCGAGATGACAGTTGCAAACTGTTGACCGAAACATTTCTTATAATATCTACCGAATTTTGGTTCTTTCATCATTTCATATTTATGTTTTGAATAAAGAACCTTAAAATTTGCTGTTTCTTCTTCCATACATTTAACTAACTGCCTATCTATATTCATTAAATCGTAAGTTAATCTACCTTCTGAAACAATCTGCATTGGACGAAATTGTATGTAGTCAACACCTAACGACTTACAAAGAAGAGTAGCTTTATACATTTGCCCTTTTGAATATTGACATGTTAAAAAACCAACTCCTACCGCAGTATTGCTTTTAAGCTCTTTTTTCCTTTTAGCTAATAATCTTATATTCTCAGTTACCGTTAAAAAGTTCTTTCTATCTAGACCGTGTGTTTTCCTAAAAACCATTGGTGTGGCTGCATCAAGAGAAACCCTAACCCAAGTACAAACTCTTAATAGCTGATCTGCTATTTCCTTATTCAACAAAGAACCATTCGTTATAAAAGCAATATCAAAATTCTCCTTAGCTGCATAGTTAAGAATCTCTCTGACATGAGGATAGCATAATGGCTCACCACCACCGGTAAAAATTAGTCCACGTATCTTTACGTAAGCCAACTGATTAATAATTTTTTTTGTCAAATTAACTGGCAACATAGATAAATCTCTTTGCTTCTTAACCCAACCCGTACAAGCAGGACATTTATGATTACAAACGTTTGTTAAATCAAGTTCAACCGTAACAGGATAAGGATTATTACCATTAAACCAATCAACTACCCTGTCTAGGTGTTTAAGGATCTTATCTGAACTAAATTGCCTTACATTATTAACCATCTTTACTCCTCATTAATATAGTCGACTGTAAAAAACATCCTTTTTAGAAAAATAATACTTACTCTCATAATAAGAAAGATAAAAATAAAAACATCCCCCAGAAATGATAAAAGAGAAATCAAATAATCCCTTAAATTTTTAAAACTAATCTTCCACCATTGATGCCAACGGTTAAATAACAGCAATCGGCTCTTTTTGGAAATAAAACTATCAAAAATAATAGGTAAACTTAGGCTAAAAACTATTATGTTACTTGCATCCTTAAGAAAGCTTTTCCTTGTATTTTTATCAACAAAAATGATATCAGGATGAATTTCTAATATATTCTTTTTATATTTAATTGCTTCACAATAAACCTTAGAATAAGGCGAATACAGCTTAATTTTGTTTATCGCGCATTCTATATCTTTAAAAACTGTTTTTTTATCAGGTCTTAAGAAATAACTTTTGCACAGATCATCTTCATTTATTTTCCTGATGCAAACAAAAAATAAACCCACTCTACTAATAAACTCTATTAAAATTGACTTTTTTTTCTTAACATAGTAAGCTCTTTTAAACATAAACAATGCATCTCTAAAACTTACCTTCCACCACTGTCCCCACTGATTATATAAATAAATTATCTTCTTTAAACAAATAAGGCTTGCGGCAATAAACGTAAAATCTAAAGAAATCAACAAAACAAAATCAAAATTATATTTTTTCGCCCTAATTAGTTTAATAAGATTCCCTATACTACGGCAATTATTTTGTCCAAAAAGAATATAGCTTAAATCATCGAATTCCGCTTCTAAGCTTGTCTTTCTTTCAAAATTAGTCAAAACAAAGATATTGCCATTGGGAAAAATCTTTTTTGTCCTTATGATCGCGGAATTCAAATGACCTAACCAAACCTGAGGACTATCTACTAACAAAATTTTCTGACTCAAGCAATCGTCGTTTTGCTGTTGCAATTTTATAAAAAATCTTCCGATTCTTTTAACAATATTAATGCAATTAATCATTGTTCCTCTCAGATATTATTAATTGCTCTACTGTTGGCAATATACTTAAAGCAACCGATTTATGTGCTTCTGCATTAGGATGAATATAATCAACCTCTCTAAGCCTTAAATTTTTTCTTTTATTATCTGGGAATAATTTGTGCAGGTCTAAATAATCAATACTTAAATAATCCAAGATCTTAACCATATCATTATATTCATACATCTGAAGATTACTATATTCAGAATTAGGCATAAAATAAGGCCAAATAAAACAAACTAAAGCAATATTATTTCTATCGCAAACCTGTTTGATCTTCTTCATAAAAAACAAACCTTCATTGGCATAAGCAAAGTTTTTAACATTATCTAACGCTGACTTATCGCTAGACTTTGATAAAATTTCTTCTAAAGTAATTATTAATGCTCGATAAACAAAAGAATTCTTAAAAAAACTGTAGCTAAATAATAGGATCTTCTTTGTTTCAAAAGATTCAATATTAAATTCAATAATCTCTCCCTCTTGTCCATAAAAAGCATGTACATCTGGATGAAAATCATTAAGGCATAGACTAAGTAAAATCGCATCCGGCTTAAACTTCAAAGCCTTGCTGGTTACATACCGGTAATAATGCCATACGTTGTATCCGCCTACGCCGGCATTAATTATCTCAACTGTTTCTTTAAGACTTCTATCATTGATAAACTTTCTCAAATAATCTACAAAAAAATTCTGTTCTGCTAACGAGTCTCCTAAAACCATAATGCGAAATACACCGTATTTTTTCTTTAGCTGGATTTCTTCTCCGATAAACCCAAAAGAATTTACACCCCTTTCTCTATCAGGAACTCTTTCATAACCTAAAGAAGAAGAGAACCTATATAAAGAACCAAGGTCATCTGAGGAAACAATGGGAACAAATCTATTAACATACTTATCGAAAGAATACTTTTCTTTACATACAGGCACAATCCTTAATATAAATTCGGCTATCAATACTGCAGCAACTAAACCCAAAATTATACAAATAAGACTTCCTAAGGCTCTTTTAAAAATAATCAATTTTTATCAATCCTTTTATAAAGATATACTACAGAATCATCAATATCGCTTCCTGGAACATGTTCTAAGCTGAATGTTTTTAAAACTATAAATTCGTGCTTGTGCCTTAGAAAAGCCTTATTCGTTTCATTCAAAAAGCCTTTTATGAATGAAATACCCATATATCCGGTTTTTGTAATGACAAAATCTGAATCATGAATAATTTTATCAAAATCTATTTCTTGATCTATTAAGCTCTGATCAAACTCAGCAGGACAAATAAATTCAACAGACAAAGCCTCCTTTGCTGACGCTATAATTAACGGTGAATGCAAACCAGGCAAAGCGGGAATAGATAAAACCTGATATTTTTTATCTGCATCATCACTTAGGTGCACTGATAACGTTTCAAAAATCTGTGTTGTCTTCCAATCTCCTCTATCTGTAGCAAAATAAAGGCCCTGCATATTATCTGGATACACACGATTAACATTTATAATTTTCTTAATCCAAGGCGTCTTGGTTGGAAAAAAACAAATAGCTATAAACTGCACTAATGAAAAAATAATTATAATCTTAACCAATATCTGCTCTCTATCAAACCAAACTATAAAACGGGCAATTATAATCGCAATGACGAAAAAAACTGGCAGAATAAAACGTGCATCTTTATTGTGAGAAAAAGAAAACAAAACAATTGGAAAAATCACAAACAATGGGAAAATAAATTCCTTTTTTAAAACTAAAAACGTGATACCAGATATAAGCAATGCAAAATAAACAGGTAACAACTGATAGTCATAAAGAGTCTCTAAATAATAATACCATCTATCGTTGTTGACGTTTAAAATAGAAAAAGCCGATTTTGGCAATCTTAAGATTATATTGGATAAATTTGGTATATACCAGCTCGAGGCAATTAACAACCCAATCGATAACCCTAAAAATAGATTCTTTACAACTACCCTTCTCCAATCAACCATAAACAGCATTGGTAAAATCATAAAAATTGGATAAGACCATTTTGTAAGTAACCCTAAACCAAAAATAACACCAAAAATTAAACTAATCCTGAAATTCTTAAAATTGTCTGATTTTATTAAAAGATAAAAAGATAATGCAACCATTGCGGATAAAGCTAAATCTTGCAAGAATATTCTCGATTGAGAAAAAATTCCCGGCAATACCGAAACAATTAAACTTGCTAAAATAGCTGTTTTTTGGTTATATAAAATTCTGGCAATTCCGTAAACAGATGAAACTAACACTAAAAAAAATAACATATTAGACATTATTGCAGTGGTCTGACTAACGCCAAAAATAAAATAAAACGGGATTGTTGCAAGCATTAAAAAGGGTGTACGATAATTACTACCAATCGCTGTATAATCTCTAAAAAAATCTATAAAATCGCCTGCTTTAAAGAATTGTTTTAACTGATTAAAAAAAACAAACGATTCCGAATAATGGAATGCTGAATCGCCTAATAAGCAAAACCTACTTCTGACAAGAATAAAATAATTAACAGCAGCATGTAAAACTACGATTAAAAAAACAAATAATATAGGCAAAAAAACATTTCTTCTATACAAAAATACCCTAGAACTATCAGTTTTTATCTCCAATATCGAATCCATTTCTTTTCTTTACCTACAATCATTGCATTCCAATAAGAACAGCTTTTCTTGTCACAATATCTAGGTTCGTTCCAAACAAAAAGATTATCATCATTGTAAAGATTACCGATTTTCTCTGATAAATTATCTCTACAGCGATATATCTCACCATCAGAAAAAACCTTTACATAAAGCTGGCCCATCCTGCATAACCGCCTATCATTATTTATTATCTTTTCTTTCCTAAGAATTGGCTCGAAAATAAGTTTATTCACAGGTGAAAAAGCTACTATATCCGAAATAATTCTCATTTGTTCAAAAGAATACCCATGGGGATATTCTAATTCTTTATATACTCCTTGAAACGGTTCAATCAGAAAAGTAAGATTAATATCTTCTACGGCTTGTTTTATCCTATAAAGTTCATTTAAATTATCCGGATGAGCCAAACAAACAACGCTTACCTGGAAACCATGCCTGTTAAGATAACTTGCCTTATTCAAAAATGATTCTAAACTCACATTTTCTTTATGGAAAATTGCTTTAATACTTACGTTTTCAGGAGCAACCGTCTCTATCAATCTTTCAAAATCAAAAAACAGATTCGTATTTAATTCCAATGTATGTTTTAAAGAAAGACCTTTTATAAGATTGAAAAAATCAGGGTACACACTTGGTTCTCTACCATTAAGTCTTATAAAACACTTACCGAAAGTATCATAAATATTACTCCATATCCGTATTAGTTTACTGTTACCAGGATATATGTTTTTTAACGATAACTCATTCCATTTATTTTTATAGTAACAATATGAGCAACTATAATTACAATCATAATGCATATCCCAATCGAAAATAACTCGATAAGAAAATCTCATATCTTTTGCTATTACCTTTGATTTTATTCTTGAAAAAATATTCTTTTCTTTACGAAAAATCTCAACAGCTTGATGACTTCTATGAAGTTCTCTATTTAAATGCTCTATTCTTTTAACCAGTGCATGTGCCTCTTCAGATTCTGGATATTTAATCATTATATTATCAAAAATCTTTTTTGCTGCAATTACGTCCTTATCGATAATAAAAATACGAATAGCTTCCAACTGTGCAGATAAATCATCAGGGTCATATTCCAATGCCCGTTTTATATTAGACTTGGCTAAATAAGCATAATCTTCCCTAGCCGAAACCAAATCTATCGACTGTGCTTTCATACGGTATATTTTTGCCATAACACTAAAACCATTACCGTTGTCTTTATCACAATCCAAAACCTCTCTAGCAATTTTTTTTGACTCATCTAACTCATCATCCATAATTAATCTATTGATCTTCTTGAATTTATCTCCAAAATCACTATTCTTGACTTGCTTTACAATTAAGCTCTTATTTTCTTCTTGCTGCGTGGTCTTTCTTTCATTCTCCACCAACCATTTAAACTCACAATAGCATGTATCACAATCACAGGGCAACGGCTTATCAAAAAGCCTAAACTCTTTATCGAAAAAATTACCAATAGCAGGACTTGGCCCCTCGCCGCATCTTTTTATAGTACCGTCTGCATGTATAAAAGCAAACTTCATACCTGCATAACAAAGCTTACCTTTTACTATCTTCTGCTCAAGCTGATACTGCATATTCTCTTCTAGAACGCTATTACCTTTTGCAAGACCTCTCATTATGTTTTTTTCATTATCTATATATTCCTTAGGATAGATTTTATCTTTGTATTTACCGCAAAAAGGTTGCATCACAAAATGATACCCTCTTTTTTCTACCTCGTTTTTATAATAAGCTATTTCGTTTAATTGCTCAGGATATGCTACATAATTTATCCATATCTTAAAATTTGCCCTTGCTAACCTATCAACCTTATTTATGAAATCTTCGAATTTGGTCTGCGTAGGATGAAAACTTGCCCCAATACCAAAACTAACTCTTTCAGGAGGAATAGTTTTTATAAAATCTGTAAAATCAGCAGAAAGATTAGTATCAAAACCGAAATAATGCTTTTTAGATAATCTTTCCACCAATTTAAAAAACCCTGGATAAATAGTTGGCTCTCCACCTACAATATGAATCTCCACACTTCCGTATATATCGTATATCTTTTCCCAATGCTCAATCCATTCATCGACTGATAAAAACACTGTTTTGTCTTTTCTGGTAATTTTTTCTTCGCCCCAATACATCACTGAACAATAAGGACAATTAAAATTGCATTCGTAGTTCAAACGCCAAACAAATTGAATCATTTTATTTTCATCAATAGTAACTCTCGTATCAAACTCTGGCTTAAGAAATTCCTGAAGTTCTTGTTTGTTCTTTCCTCGAATTATCAAATGAGATTTGATATGATTCACAGATTCCGGATTGTTTTCTATGCAATAATTACAATAAATAGCTTTTTTCTTATTGAGTATTGATTCCCTCAACGCTTTATAAACTTCCCCATTCCAAATCTTTTTAAACCCTTGTTCCAGTATATTCCCCGGAGCAACCCCCTCAAATAAACAGCAAGGCATAACTTCTCCCTTGAAATTAAGCATTATCTGATACCAAGGATCACTGCAATAATCCTTACAGAATTTGTAATAGGAATTATCTTTCGCAAATAAAGGAGGTAAATTAATCTCAATAGAAAGATCTGAAGCTAAAGAACGCACTGAATTAAGAACATCGTTAGCTTTTGCCTGATTAAAAAATAAAGAAAGTTTTTTCTGATCCAATCTATAAACAGAATTATAATTACAACACACTTTTCTTATACCCATAGAACTACACAGCTTTACAAATTCAGGCAAATCCGAAATATTAAGCGTATTTAAAACAAACATGGCATAAACATCCAAATTACGGTTATTTTCCGAAATAGCCAATAATCTACTTAAATTTTGAATAGTTTGATCAAAATCATATCTACCAACTAGTTTTTTATGTAACTCAGCGTTACTAGCATGCAAAGACACCTGAATACTAAAATTACTCTTGATGCTTTCTAAATAATTAAAAATATAGTTATTAAAACATGTTGCATTTGTAGCAAAGCTTTTGCCAGAGGCGGGAAAATTATTATCAAAGAATTTAATTATATCTAGACTATCAGGAAGCATTAAAAATTCTCCTGCGCCTGTAAGATAAATCATTTTTGCATTTAAAAAAACTGGCATAATATCAACAAAACGCTTCTTAAATTCTTCTAAATTAAAATAATCATATTTTTCAGGGCGAGAACAAAATATGCAATTATGGTTACAAGGTCCATCGAGCTGCATAAAGACATTTGGCGGATAAGATTTAAGCGTTATTCTGCCTTTTCGAAATTCCGATTCATTAATCTTTTGATTATTCACAATAATCTCGGCATACTTTACTAAATTCATCTTTTTAATCATCCCTTTACTGATTCTTCTGAAATATCGGCTTTACTTTCTGAACTCTATACTAACAATATCTTCAAATGGACCCTCACTCATAAACAATGGTTTAAATCCTAAATTACCAATCCCTAATAGAAATTCTTGAAAGTCGACGTATCTTCCAATATATTCGCTTATCCACGGACACCTATTCAATAAAACAACATCAAAAATAAAATCTGAGTAAATATACTTGTATCTATTTATTTGATCATTAATTACCTTTATTCTATCTGGCGATTTCACTGGCGAGCATAAAAGAAAAACAATCTTTACCTTATCGTACGCAGCGACTTCTTTAAGCAAATATTCATAGTATTTATCGTTTATCTTGCTGTAATTATCGATGAAAATAGCTTGTTTGTGAATGTTTGTTTTTAGCCTCGAATCAATTATTCGCATATTAAGACTAAAAATGTAATCAAATGTAAACACAATAGTTAACTCCTGAGAATTAAAATCTTTTTTTAGATATTTATAATGCGGGTAGTAAAAGCTATTTCTAGCGTCTGTGCGAGGAAAAATACTGAATAAAAAATTATTAAAAACAAAAACAACCAAAACAACAGGCAGTAAATAGTTGATTACCCTAAACCTTTTAATTAAATAGTAGCAAACTACAGCAACGATTATCCAAAAAGGCACCAAACTGATAATATAATATTCTAAAGCGTTTGCCTCTTGATAAGCAAAAAAAGGTAAGGGCAGAAATAAAAAAAGTAACATCCATATAATAATCTTACGATGAAAAAAACTTACCTTTTTTCTTAAAAACACTAAACTAATAATAATAAATCCTGCTAAAGCTGAGAAAAAAACAATAAAACCTCTATGAAGCTCTAAAATATTTCCAGGAAAAAACATTAATCTTATCGAATCAGAATGAATGTTGCCATTAGCGATGAGTGATTCCCATGCAGTAAAAAACATCTTTGAAAAACTTAATCCTTTAGAGGGAGACTTATTAAAAATAAAACCAAACAACCCACTTAAAGATATAGAGCTATATTTAATAGTATATAACGCTAGATGAAAAACCGCCATTATCGCAAGAGAAAAAGCAGCAAATATTAATGCGTCCTTATAGCTCTGTTTTCTATTTTCGTTAATCAGAATTATTCCTAAGATTAACAAAGGCAAAAACAAAAGCGAAGATGAATCTATAACAGAAGATACGGAGAAAGAAAAAACCATCAAATAAATATAGCTCTGTTTAAAATTAAACCTATAAAACAAAAATAACAATGACAGCAAACCAAAGAATAGACAGTATATCCTGCCTGTTGCTTCAGTACTGAAAAACCAGAATGAGTGAGAAAAACCAAAAAATAATGAAATTATAAAAGCTAAACTATAGTTATTAATTATTTTAAATATAATAAGGTAAATACATACCACTGCTATAGCCCCAAAAAAAGCACTCAAGGATTGCAGTGGAATCATTGCTGAACCCTGCCATCCTAACAATTTAAATACATCATATATAAACCTACCGGTAATCCGATAACCTATATCACGCGCATTGAAAATTTGAAAGTCTTCGCTGGAGATAAACTGCATATTCTCAAGACCATCCTGGTTAAAACAACGGTGGGTCTGAGTAAAAGTAGTTAAATAAACAGAGAGAAATAAAATAAATAGTATTAAAGGATAAAATTTAGCTATTCGCTTTGTCTGCATAATATATTTTTTTTAATATTACTCGGTTTTCTTAATATAGATCCTAATATGCTAGGGAAAGCTTCACATGGTGTCCAGCACTTGGGGCACTTACCAGACTGTAAATCCCTATATAAGCAAATTAAATCTTTATTTTCCCAATACTGCCTCACATCATAATCAATCTCTTGAATATGTGATAATCTTCTATTATATATAGAACAAGGATACAAATACCCCTCTGGATTTAAAAAACATGTACCAGAAAGAGATTGGCAAGGCATAAATTCACCATTTCTAAGAATCTTGTTAATTCCAGAAAGATAATTATTTTGTAAAAATCCTTTTATTCTGTTTTTGTTATTCAAAAGTAACAAATTAGACAATTTAACTCTATAAGAATCATTAAACATATTTTCCTCTGATGGATTGCTGTAATAATGTTCAGATGAATGGGCAATGTTAAAATGAAAATCAGACTTATCTATATCAGGATAAATTTTAACAACCTGAGATATAATACGCTCAAGGCTTAAATAATGAACATTATAGCGGGAGATAGTAATGCCAAACGAACAAAAAGAACAACCTGATTCTTTGATAATTTTGAAAGTGTTTACTGCGTTTCTCCAAGCTCCTTTAACCCCTCTTATGTCATCGCTTAAAGCTTCCTCACCATCAATACTCACAGTCACAACGGGAACAACACCTTTAGTTTTATTAACAATCATTAAAAACTTCAGAGCTTCTTCGGGAAACTGTCCATTAGTTGGAAAATGGATTATCTTCAATCGAGAACAATTATTTAAAATTATGCTTAATATATCAAATATATCTTCCCTTAAAAAAATCTCTCCTCCAGTAAGATCAATCCATGAAAAAAATCCCGATTTGTTAAAAAACCGGTTAATTTCATCAAGAGATAGTTCTTGAGATAAATCTTTTTTCCATATAGCGCACATCTTACATTTCAAATTACACCTGTAAGTTACGGCATAAGTAAGTTTATAAGGGTATTTTAATCTTAAAAAATTAGAAAGAGTTATGCTTTTTAATAAATGAATAGTCCGTATCATATGATGTTTTTAATCAGGCAAAAAATGTACTTGGGTAACATAGTGATTGTATTCAACTTCGAACAACCTGATACCCTACGCAATTCATGGCTAGGCACTTCCAAAACCTTTTCTTTCATCCGTAAGCACTTCATAATCATTTCCTGCTCAATGGCAAATTCGTCTTCTCTTAAATCAAGTTTCTGAAAAACATTTCTTTTAATCGCCCGAAAACCATTTTGTGAATCAGTCAACCTGATACTCCATCTAAAATTAATAATACCTGTTGCAATCACGTTACCAAAAAGTCTTATTTTCTCAATTGTATTATTATGATACTCTTCGCTATGGCCTAATACTCGAGAAGCAACCACCAAAGAAACCTTATTCTCCAGAATCGGGCTTACAAGAGAAGGGATTTCGCTAGGAATATGCGAACCATCAGCGTCAATAAAAAGCAGAATATCACGAGTAGCAATCTTTGCTCCAATGCGAAGAGCATGCCCTTTTCCCCGGTCATCAACAATATGAACTTTTGCACCTTTTGATTGCAAAAACATAAGTGTTTCTTTAGAAAAACCTTTTCCAATTAAAATCTTTTCGGAATTAAAACCATCAAGACCATTTACAACCTGTTTAATGGAATCGTTTTCTTCCTTAAATGCTATAATTATTGAAACATTATCATATCTATCCATAAAAATTAGATTTTCGTCTCTCTTTTGGATAAATAGGCTTTGCATATATTCATAGACTCTTCCACTGAATCAATAACTCCGTTTAACTTAATATAATTATCATAACACTCTAACGCCTTGGTAAAATCCTGTTCATACTGATAATACTGTCCGAGAGAAAGCCACTTGTCCCGTTCAATATTATCAACCCCCGTCACCAAAGGCTTATGATCAAGATTTGCAAGTAGCTTACAGAAGGCAAAATATCTTTCCACTCTTACAAGATAATTATTCTTTCCGTTCTGCGATTGCCAAAAAAGATGGTTTTCCTGCTTTTGCGGTAAAATTCCGAATTTTTCCCTATTTTCAAACAGATAAGTGAATCTCTCAATAGCACAAAATGTCCTGCTAGGATAAACCTCTGTCATAAATCGGGCATTCCTTTGAATAAAATTTAGTGTACCTTTAAAATCTTCTTCTGTTTCGGTAGGAAAACCAAACATAAAATTAGCTTTTGCCGGTATACCATATTTGTAAATACAACGAACTACCTTTTCTGCAATCTCAGGCGTATATCTTTTTCGCATATCTTTTAAGACCTTTGCAGAACCGCTTTCTATCCCATAATTTATCTCTACACACCCTGAATCCTTGATCAAGGATATAATCTCCTCATTCATTTCCGGTCGTATAATCGCTTGCGCTCTCCAGATAAAATTAAAAAGCGGACCATTTTTATCCTTGCGTACTTCCACTAACCGCATAAGCCAATCCTTCAATACAAGCATATTTGCGTTGATTAAAGAATCGAGGAAAATTAAATGAGGGATCATTGAATAATCCATTCTCTTATGAAAATTCTCGACCTGAAACTTTATCTCATTAAAAATCCTCTCTCCATTCATTGTCCTAAAACCCCGCCATACTGTACGAGCACTACAATAAGCGCAACCTTCTGTACAACCACGGCTAAAAGCAATTTTGATAATATGCGGGCATTTATAGCTTTTAAAATCAAAATCACTAAAATCGGCAAAAGGCAAATCATCTAAATCAACAACAGACCTATCACCACAATCTATAATATCAGTACCATCACGATAAATAAGACCAGGACAATATTTAATCTTTTTTTCTTTCTTAAAAATATTCAAAAAATCGATAATTGTTGCTTCTGCATCATCTAAAATAATTGCATCGACAAAATCATTTTCAATAAGCTCTCTCCAGTTTTCTTTTCGGCGACACTGCGAACCACCAAACACTATTAAAATATTAGGATTTTTTGCTTTTATGCGTCTTGCAAACTCAAGACTCATTATTTTAGTTGTCAGATATACCGAGAAACCGATAACCTCTGGTTTTTGCTTAAGGATAGAATCAACTATAGAATCTATTAAAATAGAATTTTTATTGATAAAATTTTCGACAGACGGCCGATCGTCCCAAAAACCGCACTGCTCCCAATCCCACAACTGTACACTGCTTTTATCAGAAGAAAGTCTATGAAAAATAAAATTATTAATATCAAACGATTTAACTATAAAATTATGCTTCCTCAAAAGACCTGTCAAAGACGCCAGAGCAAACGGAGCCGATTCCCTACCCCACCCCGGAGTCAAAACAAGCATCATATCTAAATGATCATTAGAAACGGATAAAGAATTCTTATCAATAGAAGACAAGGCCGTATCTTTTATCTTCTGATTCACCTCCTGAAAATATGTATTTTCCGAATCTTTTTTAATCGCCTTAACAATTTCAAAATCTGCCTTTCTATATTGATTCTGCGCAAGATAAATCCGCGCTGATTCAGCAAGCACACATGAATCCCCTTTGCTTATAAATAACGCATCATCAATAACTTCTCTTGCCTTTTGAAGCAAAAGATTATCATTATTATTACTTTCAGCTTTTCTTCTAAAAATGTTAGCTAAAACCCTTAGCCCCCAAATATTATCTTTATCTTTTGCAAGTGCCTTTTTTATCAATGCCTCTGCGGTATCAAAATCCTCCAGCTTAAACAGACAAAATTCAGCCTCTTCAATCAAATCAACAACCACATGTGCGCTTGCTTCTTTTTCCGAGATATTATCTTGTCTTTTCGCAGAATACTCATTTAATTTTTCATTCGAATCTACCAAATATATATAATCACAAGGACAATGTTCTTCAGTGCAAGGTAAAGGTTTATCTAATAATCGAAAGTTTGCATCGAATATATTACCAATAGGCTTTTCAATCAAACCACATCTTTTAACTGTGCCATCGGGTTCTATATGTGCTAAGATCTGCCCTGCCCTACAAAGCACTCCTTTTGTATTCTTGCGATCCAACTGATACTGCATGTCTTGCTGAATACTTGAATCCGTACCGGCAATATCCTTAATAATAGACCGATCACTATCGGTATAAGCCTCAGGGTAAATTTTATCATTATATGTCCCACGAAACGGCTGTACGACAAAAGGAATACCGTGTTTTTGAAGTGTGCTTTTAAAAAAATTCATTTTATCAATCTGGGGCGGATAGGCAACATAATTTACCCAGATTTTAAACCCTTTATTCTTCAATTCAATCACCTTACTTAGAAAGTCTTCAAATTTAACGTACTGCGGATGAAAACTAGCCCCTATACCAAACTCAAATCTTTTCGGCGAAACACTGTCAGCAAACCTTTTAAAATCAACTGAAAGATTAGTAGTAAGACCTAAAAAATGCTTCTTTGAGATTCTACAAACAATCTCAGTAAAATCAGGATATATGCAAGGCTCTCCACCAACAAGATGAATATCAACGCTTCCATATAAATCATAAATCCTATCCCATGCCTTAATCCAATCATTCTTGCTAATTTTCTTATTTTTTACTGAAAGCTCATCCCAGCTACCATTAAAATTACAGTAACTACACCTGTAATTACAGGCATAATGCAGATTCCAAACAAACTTTATTCTTTTTTCTTTTTCCATATTACCTATTATTGAAAACTGCTCATAGAAGCTAAACTGATATTAATCATTCCTATGTGTTTACACCTAAAACATATATTATCCTCGGAATGTTTATGTCCATTATTGCCTCTGTTTACCAAAAATCTTCTTGCAGAAACGTATTTATCGTTATTCCATAGCTTATTAAAAGGCTGATTAAAAATATTGCCAAAATCATCTTTTTCTTCCTCTACCGAGCAACAGACTGATACTGAACCATTAGGATTAATAGCTATCGCCTCCCACGGCCAATAACAAATCTTTGAACTACTATCCTTAAATAACAAAGCTGTATCCTTAGCGCTATCAACATCCTTTAAAGTATCACCGTGATAATTACTATATTCTTTATTCTCAGGGAACCAATCTTTGTTACCAATAAATGCTTTAGTTATGCCTAGATGATCAACGCCCAGATTATCGGCTATTCTTTTGGCCTGTTCTATCTCATGTTCATTATGCCTAAATACCAGAAATTGCCAATGAACCTGCGGATTTAAACTATTCAAGCGTCTTTTTTTCTCAATCAGCTTCTTCATATTATCCATTGCCTTATAATAATTACCGCCTACTCTATATTTTGAATAAGTTTCTTCGCTAACTCCATCAATCGATACTATAACCTTATCAAGACCTGATGCTATCAACCTATCCAAATCATTTTCTGTAAGTAAATTAAAATTTGAATCAACCTTTGTATCAATATCATATTCTTTAGCAAGCCTGATCATCTCGAAAATATTCGGGTTTAAAAAAGGTTCTCCCCAATTACAAAAATCAATATGTATAAGATAAGGTCCGATCTCTTCAATGATTCGTTTATAATTATCTAGTGATAAGATCGATCTAAAACGAGAGTTTCGTCCTTGACCGGTAGGACAAAATGGGCACTTAAGGTTGCAGTAATTCGCTGGGTCAATTACACACCAATAAGGATAGCCGGATAAAACCTCTTTTCTCTGCATCTTTTCCTTCTCTACCAAAAGAAAATTCTTCAGCTTTAAATCCAAGCCGTGGTTAAGAAGATAACACGCGATATCTTTATACCTATCGCTTAAAAAAGAATGATCCTGCAATATTTGATCTTTTTTAACTTCAAACGAAACTAAACTCGGCTTTTCGATAACTAGTGTTTCCTGACTTAATAAATCACGGCACTTATTTATTTTTTCTTGGATGTTTTCCTTTAAAAATTCTTTGTCAAAAGCTTTCTTAAAACAAACTATAGCATTTTCATAATCTTTTTTGTATAAATGGTACTCGCCCAAAAGACTCCATTTATCTGGTTTATTTCTCAAAAGTCCTGAGGTTTCAGGCAGGCCCAAAGCCAAGGCTTCTTTACAAAACTTCTCATATCTATTAAACCTAATAAGATAGGTGTTGTCTTTGCTTTCCCAAAAAAGATGGTGTTCCTTATCGATAAGTGAAAACTCCTCTGGGTGTTCATAAATATATGTGCCTTTATCAATAACACAAAAAGACTGGCTAGCCAATACAGAATCGATATTTTTCCTTATTTTCTTCAAGAGATTAATTGTTTCATCTGCTTCAACTTCTGTTTCCGTAGGAAAACCAAACATAAAATTAACCTGTTGATTAATCCCTGCCAAATGAGTATTCCTAATTACCTCTTCGGCTACTTGAAGGCTGAACCTTTTATTCATCTTATTTAAAACCCTCTGTGACCCGCTTTCCACTCCATAGCTTAACCACTCACACCCAGCTAACTTCATCTTCTGAAGCAGCTCCTTGTCCATTTCCGGCCTTATAATTACCTGTCCGGCCCATCTTATATTTAAATCGTGTTCAATCACTAAATCACAAAAACGCGAAAGCGCCTTTAGGTTACCATTTAACAAAGATCCGATAAAATAAAAATAATCTACACCAGGAAAATTCTTCACCCCATTACAAACCTCAGAAAACATCTTATCTCCGCTCATAAAACGGAAATTCTTCCAATACTGCCACTCGCTGCAGAAATGACACTGCCTCGGACATCCCCGACTATCAAAAATATCTAAACGTTCGGGCTGGGCATAAAGCCGACAGGATATATCCTCCTCAAACGCCTTATAATCCGGAAAAGGCAAATCGTCTAAACCCTTGATAACCTTCCTATCACCGCAATCAATAAAAGAATCCTTAGCTTTTATCAAAGTTCCCTTTATAAACTCTAATCGATTTTCCCCTTCTATAAGCGAAGCAACATCAACTATAACCTCTTCCCCCTCCCCAACACAAACTATATCCACAAACTTATTTCTGGCTATTTCCAAACCACGAAGCTCCCTTGAGCAATCCGGCCCGCCAAAAACAATTATACGGCTATTATCCTGCTGCTTTATACGTTTGGCCAACTCAAGGCTAAGAATCAAAGAACTAAACTGTACTGTAAAACCTACCATCTTTACACCAGAAGATAAAATCCTATCCACCTGATAATCAAGCATCCTTTTGTTGTCCTTTATGAACTCATCAACCATTTTTTTTGATGACCAAAAACTATATAAATCTTTATCATCCCAAAATTTTCTATATTTATCAGGTCCACTGCAAAAAAGAGCATTATTGATATCAAGATAATCAACTTTGTGACCTGCTTTTTTTAAAATTGCACCTAATAAAACCATTGCATAAGGCGGACAATCTCTACCCCAACCAGGACACTGCACTAAAGCAATTTTCATATAATCTGTTTATTATTATTTATTGAATTCTAAGATATTCTTCTGTATATCTTCTCGAAAACTTACGTGAGAACGCAAATTATTTACATTTGAAGCATTATTTTTAATACAATGCTTGCACCATAGGGCCTGACCGCCGTTATTTAAAGAACGTCTTAATTCCTGATAAACCTGCCCGTTCCAAATCTCCTTAAAATCATCACGATATAAATAACTTATATGTGACCCAGCAAAACAGCAAGGCAAAACTGACCCTTCAGTCTCTATATAGATATATTCCCAGGGATCAGAACATTTAACCCGAGGATAACTGTTTTCATTAAACATCGCTGGTAAATTAACAATTAGATTGTGCTTTAAAGCAGTTGCTTTAGCTTTTTCTATCATAGAATTAGTGATATCTTGCTTAAAAAAGCAAGAAGATTTTAAATGACTCTGAGAATAAATCGTCATGTAATTGCATACTACGCTATCTACACCAAGCCTAGCTGCAAACTCAATAAAATCAGGTAAATTCTCTACATTAAACGTATTTAAAACAAACACAAGATTGACAGAAGGCGAAGATTTATCCTTTCGTTGTCTTAACATCTTCTTTATCTGACCAACAATAAAATCGAAATTATTTAAGTTTGTAATCATATTATGCAGCTTCTGATTAGAGGCATGCATAGAAACCTGCAGACTATACCTACCGGAAGTCAAATAACCAATAACTTCATCAGTAATGGTAGAACCATTAGTAGTGATGATTTTATTTATGTGAGGTAAAGAATTATTCAAATATGTTAATAACTCATTGCATTGTGGCATCAATAACAATTCTCCAAATCCGCAGAGATTCAAATAATCAGCGCGAGGCAGGATATCAAAAAGTTTTTCCTCAAAGAATTTCCTGTAAGTATCCATATTAAACAATTTAGGATGCCCCCCAAGACAAAAAACACAATTCGCATTGCATTTCCAATGAACCCCCAAACCAATACCTCGAGGTGTAGACTTTAGGATAATCTCTCCCTTATCAAACTCATCTTTATTAACTCTCCTATTGTATTCCTGAAGACTTTTATGCTCATTACAAAAAGAAATTCTCTTATCTTCAACTTTAAGGATAGAGCTGTTTTTACTATTGGCAATCTTAACATCCTCTTCTTTCTCAAATAGAAATTTATCAATTACCGGAAAAACAATACAAACCAACCAACAATTACATAGTTGTTTATATATAAACTTTCTGGTATTGTTAGCCTTATCAGACATCCATAAATCATCGAACTTCTCTTTCTTAATATTACCTATAGCTGCATTTTTTAATCCTGGGCAAAAATAAAGCCTGCCCAACGGATCAATCATAGCAAACCTTGATCCAGCAACACACTTTCTAAAATATCTTTTGGGGTCAGTTTGATATTTCTTCAAATGAGAAAGATAATATATCTTTGCTAAAAGCCCTGGATTTTTTTCAATTTCACTAGCAGATGCTTGATCTTTAAAACCTGTCTTTTCCAATTCTTGCCTGATCAACTCAAATAAATCTTTTTCTATCCGAGAAAGCGCCTTATTGCTAAATTTAAATACGCTGGTACTGCGTTCCTGTTTCGGAACAACAAACTGGATATAGAAATCTATACCACAAGAATCAGCAACTTTCTTTGCCGGCAAAAGACAATCAAAATTTTCGGCTGTAATAGTAAAAGTAGCTGTAATTTCTATATTGTTTTTACGGCACTGCGCTATTGTGGCAATAACAGCATCATACGCTCCTTTTCTGCCTCGTACATAATCATGGACTTGACCTACTCCATCTAAAGAAGTGCCGAGCCAGAAATTAGCTGGCCTGAGTTCATTCTTTACACGAACAGATATATCTATTATCCGCTGAGTATCTATACCATTGGTAAGTATTCCTAAAGATAGGTGCGGATACTTTTGCAATAAAATTCTGCATATATCGAATAAATCATTTTTTAAAAAAGGTTCTCCGCCTGATAAAACAACTGTATCGATATGCTCAAGCTTATTTGAAGTATCAAGCAATTTCTTTATATCGTTCTTAGTCAAAACTTCTTTAGAATTATTCCTTTTAGAATAATCCCATAAATCACACATAATACAACGACTATTACAATGATAATCAAGTTCTATATGAAGTTCCTTTGGTCCATTCTGAAAATCATAACTTATATCACCCTGATCAATAGAATCCTGCAGGTTCTCATTAAGCGTATTGACTAAATTTGCCAAATCCATATTCGCTCTTTCCTCAGGAAGAGACAAAGTATAGATATCTTCAAAAAAAGAATCCAGCATTGTATAAACTCTTTGCCAGTCATAGTTGTGCTCTACAAATAAACGAGCATCTTTTGCTATCTTTAGCCTAAGCTCACTGTTTTTAACCAAACGCACTACCTGCCTAGCAAAATTAATATTTGAATTAACTAAAATTATTTCTTTGCCGCCTAAAGCAGTTATGCCCGATGAACCAATCTTAGTAGAAACAACCGGCAACCCTACTGCCATTGCCTCTAGAACTTTGCCTTTTATTCCAGAACTAATCCTAATGGGATTAACGAATATATCTGCAAACCTAAGATAATCATAAACATCTTCAACTTCACCAATAACCTTTACCCCCTTAGAATGTGCAAGATTGCTTACTGCATCTGTTACTCCAGAACCAACGATATGAAATTCAATATCAGGAACATGTTTTCTTATTAATGGAAATATCTTTTTAACAAAATGAACAACCGCATCTTCATTAGGATAATGGGGGTAATGACCAACATAAATAAGCCTATTGCCTCGGCTTTTGATAGTTTCACTGAATTTAAAATGCTCGAGATCAACACCTGTAGGAATCAAAGAAAACTTTTTTTCTGGTAAGAAGCTACGCAGAATACTGCGATCCTCTTTTGAAAGCACAATGATATGTTTTAATTTAGATAAAGCCAGAATATGGAATCTTACCCTTTTTAGGTAATCAAAGAAATCCGCTAGAAAACCATTACGTTTATAATATGAATTTTTATAAAATAAAGAACTGCAATCGTGTTCCGTATACACAACTGGCGTGTAGTCAATGTAAGGCTGGAGATAAAGTAGCTCATTTGATTCTATTTGGATAAAATCTATAGCATATTCATTATTCAATTCTATCAACTTCTCAATAAGAATTTGGCTATAAGAGAATTTATATCGTTCTGGGAATAATTTCAAGTTTAAAGGGCTTTTTGGAAAAACAGTAAAAACTTCCTTAAAAACCTTTTTTAGCTCTGGCACACAATTAAGCTCTTCCTCCTTATCTATTAATGATAGAAGCATAACGTTGTATTTCTTGCTTAATTGCTTAGCCAAATTATATATTCTAATTCGCCCGCCAATATTCAGAGGAAAAGGCAAAAAAGAAGTAACCATTAGAATCGTCTTTTTCTCCTGCGGTAAAAGATGCTTAAAACCTCTCAATCTAAAATTCCTGTAATAATTCATGCAATGATTGATAATCAAACTATCATCTTGCTTTATAAACGGCCTCTCCATCAATCTATGTAGAAGCGCCCTTGGCAAAAACAACAATGCCCATAAGAATCCTTTTAAAAAACTCATTCTATAACGATAGAAATTATCAGGAAGCAGATTGATATGATTTAAAAGAATATTCTTATCTGTTATGTTCTTCCAGGTAAATAAAAGCTCGTTTTTAATTTCCTTTGGCCTTTCATATGTCAAAGTAGCCCTTGCCTTATGGAACAATAAGCTTCTTGGTTCATAGATTACCTTTAATCCTCGTTTCCATGCCCGATAGGAAATATCAATATCCTCCCAACAATTAGGCTTATAGATACTATCAAAACCCTTCAGCCAGATAAAATCAGACTTTCTAAAAACCATTGCCCCGCCTATGGCAAATAGTGACGGTGAAGGCCTATTGATGCGATCCCCGTTTCCAGTTTCACATTCATTCCAAAGCCTTATATAACCATTCTCAAAATGCCCCATATGCATGCCCCAGGCAAATGTCTTTTCGTCCCATCCGTAAAGTTTAGGTGTAACGGAAAAAACATTTTTATCTTTAAGGCTATCCACTAGATGCTTTAAAAAATCTTTAGTAAGTTTAATATCATTATTGATAAGCACAACAACTTCATGCTTCGCTGATTTAACCGCCCTATTAGAAGTATAACCAAAACCCTTATTACGATAATTCCTAATAAGCTTTATTTTTGGATAATTTTCTTTTATAAATTTAACACTGCCGTCTTTACTGGCATCATCTACGATTAATACCTCATCATTGCCATTGGCGAATCTTTCAATACTGAATATTGTAGGTAGCGCCTCTTTTAAAATGTCAATTCCATTGTAATTAGGCATTACCAGGCTTATCTTAACTGAATCATTAACTTTAATCGGGTTTCTTTTGGGCTTAATTCTAGACAATACTGGCCTTAATAAATTCCATAGTAAATATTCTGCCGATAATCCCAAAAAAAGTAACAAAACAAAAAACGAACAAACAGCACTCACTCCAAACCAAAATAATTTTGCTAAAAAAGTCCTATTAAACACTAAAAGGATTATCCTTGCTATCTTTTTAATCAATGCAACCGGCTTAAGCACCAGAGAAGTTAAAATTTGCTTAACCTTCAACAATAATTGTCTTAGGCTAGAGAAAAACTTCTTAAACAAGAATATCGTTTTCCATATGGGTGATAAAATAAACCTATAACCTTTTGATGAATAGATACAATCAATTTCATTCCTTAAACAAACAATTTGTTCTATGGAAGCTTTTAGCTCTTTATCTTTATCTATAAGTTGATTTCTCTTATCTTTAAGACCGCTATCTAAACCAGCTATCTCAGCCTTAAGCTTTTCGGTATTAATATTGCTGTCATGTAATTCTTTTAACTTTTTATCATATTCCTCTTGAATAAAAGCAAACTGCTTAGAAAGCTCTTCAATCCTTATCTCTAACTGGGTATTTACATTACGCAGGCTATCGCTGAATTGATCAATGTAATTAGATTTTTCTTTCAAATCAGCCTCTTTTAAATCCAAAATGTCTCTAGAGTGAGCAAGATTTTCTTTTAACTTAGAAATTTCATAGTCTTTGGCGACAATTTCGCTCTTTTTCTTCTCAAGCTGTGAATTTAAAGTCTGCTGTTCCTCACCAAGCCGTTTTATACTAAATAAATGCTGATTTGATTGAGAATCCTTCGATCGAATCGAATCTCTTAAACTCTCAATACTTTCTTTTAGCTTTGAATACTCTGAATCCCTTTTGATAATTTGCTTTTCTCTATCATTTACCGAATCTGATAATTTGCTAACATCTTTTTTGACTGAAACAATCTCTTTCTGTTGCTGCTTTAATAAAAGATTCTGCTGGTTATTAATCCTCTTGAGATTTGCCAGATCATTTATTCTTATTTCCTTAATTTGCCTATCGAGTTTTTGTTTCTGCTCATCTTTTCTGGCTAATTCATCCTTTTTATCAAAAAGCTCTTTATCGATTTTCTTATAAGTCTTATAGGTTTTATCTAGATTGTCTCTTAGTTTATTGATCTCATTTGATAAATAATCGTTTTCGTAAGCAATAATCTTTCTTAACTCTGCGAATATCTGCGGCATTAAATAATTTACCTTTTCTAAAGAGCTATTATCTATAAGCTTACGAAGTACAATAGATAAAACTTCATATATCCCTGATTTGTTATGCTGGTTTTTTGTAGTAACAAAATAACCATTCCCTAATAAAGCTCCTGGTAGTCTATCAGGCATATGTTTTGCTATAAACAATAAACGGTTTCTTTCAATATAAAAATTACTTAACTCAACTGAAGCCGTACCATGAAACGTATGATAAACAATGCTTTTAGGTTCAACCAACAATCTGTAACCGGCACTTCTTAACCGATAACTTATATCAACGTCTTCACCATACATAATAAAATCTTCATCAAATAGACCTAATTTAAAAATTAAAGCCCGGTTATAAATCACGGAGGCACCGCAGAGACTATCAACTTGCTCTCGCTTTGACAGCGATGCGCTCTTTTTACCAGAATGTCGCTCTCCCCAGTAGTAATTCGGCAATTCATAATGACCGGCAGTTTGAATTAGCCCATCATATTTTAATACCTTACTTCCCACAGCAGCAATATTTTTGCCTGTGCGAATACAACTCACAAGCTCAACAAGCCAATCCTTATCAACCTTAGTATCATTATTCAGTAACGCTACAAATTCTGCCTTGGAAGCTTTAATTCCCAAATTTATCCCTACGCAGTAATTATTAAGCTTATTTCTTATTATTTTAACCTTAGGATACTTATTCTTTACAAAGGCTACAGAGCCGTCGCTAGAACCATTATCTATAAAGATTATTTCTGTCTTGTCTTTAGGGTAATTCAAAAAAAATAATCCATCTAACAGGTTTTTAAGAAACTTCTTCCCGTTAAAATTTACCGTAATTATACTTACTTTAGGAAATCTATTCTTCATTGTTTTGACTTACAGGTAGCAACCAACTCCAAGAATGATCCAGATATATTGCCCCATGATCTTCTCTAGGAAATTTAACACTAAAACAAACTGCTTTTTTCATAAAAAATAACACTTTGCTGCCCTTAGAATCATACACTGCCACAGAGATATAATACCTGCCGGATAGCAAGCTCAGCTTAGGATAAAGAATTACAACCTTATTCTTTGTAAGAGGACTAAATACACCATGAAAATAAACATCATCTTCGCGAAAAATACCTGCCCAAAGATTAAATCTAGGTTTAAGCTTACCGAAATCAAACTTCAGTTCAAGACTCAGATTACTATTTGTACAAAACTCATCCTTTACATTTCCTGACGAATCAGACAGTGTCAAGTCACAGAATTTTATACCATTACAACTATCATCCTTATTGTTAGATATCTCTCTGTTAAATAATAAACTTAAATCCACTGTTGGCTTTTTGAAAAACTTCTCTTTCCAGGATAATAATGAAAGGCTGTAGGCAAAATCCGCAAGCTGGTTGTATTCGTTTTTTCCTAAAATCTCAAATCTATACGAAGCCACATGGTAATCATATGCCCATACTTCATCCTTATCCCAAATGGCAACTGATATTCTATATTTGCCAGGCATTAATGATAATGACCTGTATTCTATAAGAAAAAAGCCCTTGCCTTTATGGATTCTATCAATCTCGTGCCCATCAAAACGTGTATTAGGGCCATAACAATAGAGTCCATCTTCTCTAAATATCGCAACTCCGAAATGAGGGGATTCTATATCTTTTGCAACGTCAAAATTTATTTTTATCCTCACCTTCTCGCAAGGATAAAGCCGGTTAGTAAGTTTTCCCTTTGAATTACAAATCTCAATACTTGTTATCTTTGCTTCTTTGCTACCTTCGAATTTACCCCATGACTGTTTATCCGCCCACCATTTTAAAGGATTGTTATACCTTGAAAATGTCTGCGAAAGCTTCTTTTCATTCAAAACCTCCAGATAGCGAGCAATCACCTTAGCAGGATTTCCTTTTTCAAGTATATTACCGCTTTCTAATAAAATAGCTCTATCACAAAGCCTGTTAATAATATCCATATTTTGAGTCGTAATAATCATTGCCTTGCCTTGATTCTTGAAATTATCAATACTTGCAAAACATTTTTTCTGGAATGCAATATCACCTACTGCAATTATCTCATCAAGCAATAAAATATTAAAATCAACATATATGGCAATACTAAAACCCAATCTAATTCGCATGCCTTGAGAGTATGTATAAAGAGGGGAATCCAAAAAACCTTCCAATTCGGAGAATTCTATAATTTGGTCTATCTTTTTATCTATCTCCTTTTTGCTCATACCATATATCGATGCATTAAGATAGATATTCTCCCTTCCGGTAAGTTCATCCTGGAAACCAGCGCCTAAAGATATAAGACTGGAAACCTTTCCGTTGATTTCAAGCTTTCCTTCACTATGGGGAATAATGCCGGCAATTATATTAAGAAGCGTTGTTTTACCTGAACCGTTTCTGCCGATGACTCCCAAGACTTGACCTTGATCAAGCTTTAAATCAATATAACGTAATGCCCAGAATTGAGAATTCACTTTACGGTTAACCAAATTATGAAACAAACCACTATGTCTTATAACATGATCAGTACAAATAAAGCTTTTACCCAAATTTTCTAAGAATACTTTACTCATTTATAGTAGATCCACGAATTTCGACTCATTTTTCCTAAAAACGTAAAAACCAATAAAGAAAATTGCAAAACTAACAAATATTGTCCAGATTATAAGCATCAATAGATTCAATTCTGTTGGTAGCTTATCCATAAACCCTTCTAAAAGTACAATTCTATATAAAGTAAAAATCCCCGTAAAAGGATTAAGGATATATACTCTCAAAAGCCAATCTGATATATCAACCACTAAATCCAGCGAGTAAAATGCCGGACTAAAATAAAGCCATGCAGTCAAAACAAGCTGAACAATATATTTTATATCTCTTAAAAAAACCTGCAGGCTGGAAACAAGTAGAGATACCCCTAATAACAAAACTGTTTCAAGCAAAACAACAAAAGGCAACAAAAAAACTAAAAGACTGAAATTCAAACCATAAAACATTATAATTAACAACATTATCAATATAACAGGAATAAAATTAATAAGATTTGCCAAAACTATCGAAAAAGGGATTATCTCCCTGGGGAAATAACTCTTTTTAATCAACTCTCTATTGTTTACGATTGACTCCACGGAAGAAAAAACACTACTAGAAAAGTAACTCCAGGGGAATATAGCAACAATTAGATATATATAAAATGGGTAATCTGAAATCTGACTTCGTAAAAGGTTGGAAAAAACAAATTTGAAAATCAAACTCATCACAAGGGGCATGATAATCGACCATAAGAATCCAAGAACAGGATTTCTATATCTTATCTTTAGATCATTAAGGGTAAGCTGCCAAATTAGACTGCGGTATTTTAATATGTTATCCAAAGAAGTGAATATTTTTTTCATCTACAGCTGATTATCTTTAAAATTAACAATATGTGTAGGATTTATATTGTTTAATTATAACAAAATCAACCACCAATATAAAGAGATTAATTTTCTTATTCTGAAATGTATAATCTTTGTAATAAAGGGGTTATATAATTTCTACTATGTTTTAAAGATGATAAAAATAAATAGCTTTGGGTTTAATAAACATATGTATAAACATAGTTTCAGGTCGTAATAAAATATAAACAAGAAATTCTTTATAAAAGCCAAGATACTGTCATTTTTTAATATAGTAAAAACCCTATTTTTTATCAATTGAGCCTGCAATTGGTTAGTTAAATGCGTAAAATAATACTTCTGAAGAAACCTTAACCTAGGCATGCGCTGGCTTGCGCTTAATGATCTTTTATGGTATGCAACTGCACATGGGTCATAATAGGCCTTATACCCATTGTTATTGGCCCTCCAACACAAATCTAGATCTTCATAGAACATCTTAAACCTTTTATCAAAATAACCAAATTCATCCTTAATATTTTCAAGCATAGACCTTTTATACATACCGCAGCAGCCGCTTACTCCAAAAATTACACCAGCTCTACCATATTGTCCGTTGTCTTTTTTTCCAAAACCCCTCTCTAGGGGGGTTCTTGCCCCGGAAAGAAACAAACCTGTAGTATCAATTGTTTTATGATCAAACCTCATTATTTTACCGATAAACATACCGATTCTGTCATTACGGGCAATCCTGTCTACAGCAACGCTACAATAATTATTTTCTAAAATAACATCATCGTTCATACATAATACATACTCTGCCTTTGAGCTCAGTATGCCTTTGTTGTAAGAAGAGGCCAAATACTCATTTTTATCGTTATATATAAAATTTATCTCCTTAAATCTTATCTTAAACTCTTCGACATTAATAGCCTTAGGATTATTCAAAATTACAATAATCTCTTTATCCTTATAACGCTGCGCCTGGACAGACTCTAGACAACGCTTAAGCATATCATTACTGCTGAAACTAACAATTACAATTGAAATCATTTTACGAATAGTTTTATTTGAGGATATCTGCTAGTTTATTTGCTGCTTTGATCCCATCAGCTATACTATCTTCCATAGAAAAATATTGCCAAGAACCGTATCTCCCGACACAAAAAGTAGCGTTTTTGCCTAAAAAATCTAAAATTATATTACGTGAAAAATAGTACTTATCGTCATAAACAGGATAAGCATATTTAATATCATTTACATCTTCCGCAATGACTTTATGGACTTTTTTAATCAACCCTACCTTTAACATGTCTTTTTTTGCCTTTTTTATTAATGACCTTTTATTAATAGATACGCTCTGAGGATAAGAAATCTCTACATAAACAGACTGTTTATTTTTCGGAGAAAGACTTGGGCAAATATTGTCAAAAAAACCCACCCTGAAAAAACTGATATCTTTCTGGGGAAAATACACCCAATGCTTATCCGGCATAAAACGGCGGTTAAACCCGAGATTAACGTTTAAAACAGAATTCCAGCTGAGTCTATTAAGCGCATTCCTAACGCCTTTAGGAATACTGCTTATTATGCCAGATAATTCCGGCATGGGAATAGTCGATATAAGATAATCAAACTGCTCTCTTTGATTATTACCATAGGTAATTTCTTTGTTTTTAAAATCAATATGAATGACATTGGAATCAAAACGAATATCTTTTATCTTGCCGGATAAAGAATCGGCAATCTGACAAATACCCCCTTTTTTAGGATACCAAAACGTCTTGTTATAGCCAAAATCAACCTTACTTTCCTCTAATGTACCGTCAATTAACTCACTTAAAGAGGGAACCGGAATAAAACCATCAAGCCAACCACAATTCATTCTAGCAAGTGGATATCTCCAGAATTTTTCATTGTAAGGAATCATAAAATATCTTGCTATGCCATCTCCAAAAGTATGTTTTATCCAATCCAAGAAAGAAACGTTTTTACACTTAATCCAAGATTCCTTATCTGAATTTGCCCTGATAAATCCCAAAAGACATTCCCTGGCAACATCAGGAGGAAAACCGTATAAATTTGCCTGGAAAGGATAACGAAAATACTTTCCTTTAAAATAAATCCAAGAACTGCGGTTATGTTCAACAAAATTATCCCCCAGCAGGCTTTTAATAAAATTAAATATTGAACGGCTTTTAAAATGAAGCAAATGCCCGTCTATATCAAAGGTAAAATCTTTGATTATCTTTGAACGGCATAAACCACCAGCGCTAGAATTCTTTTCTAACACAGTGCAATCAACACCCTGTTTCTGCAGATACCATGCTGCGCTTAACCCGCAGAGACCGGCTCCTAAAATAAAAACCCTTTTTTTATTTTTCGGCATAATTAATTTTGGAACTTAAGATAAACCCTAGCACTATCCACCAAAGGAAGGATACTTGAAAAACAAAAAAGCTGAAATCAACAAAATTATGAATAAGAAAACTTAATCCGGCAAGTAAAAAACCAGTTGTTAAATAATCATTATCCCTCCTAACAGATCTTATCCCTTCTTTTATAAAAATATAAACAATACCCAAAAATGATAAAAAACTGACTATACCTAGTTCTGCCCATATCTGTAAATAAGAATTGTGCGCGAATAGTGAATCCTTTAAGCTAAAATTTCCTGCACCTGTTCCGAATAAAGGATTTGCTGCTATCACCTTTAACGTATCCTGGACATAAACCAATCTCTTATCGAATGAAAAAAATGGATTAGCAAATTCAGTATTTGAACCAATACGAACTATAAATATTATTATAAATGCCACGATCAAAACAATAAATATAAACATACTTTTTCTACTGGATCTGCCTTTAATTAAGAAATAACAAACAAGTGCTCCCACGACTGAAAACCATGCACCGATAGATCTGGTAAAAAATAAAGCAATAATCATAACCAAAAAATACAAACAATAAATAATTGCCTCTAAATTAAACTGTCGTTGCTTAACTGTCTTTAATATGCAGCCTCCACAGATGAAAATCAGCATAGAGAGATAACCCGCTAAAAGATTAGGCGATACAAAGGGCACAAACCCCCTTTGCCTTGATAAAAACTCTCTTGCAAAACCATAATTAATCGAATTCTGAGTTAAAAACTCAATTACTTTTTCTCTTATAAAAAAAACATGGAATAAACTATAAAACGCAATAATACAACCGGCTATCAAAAGCAAAGGAACTAATCTTTCCTTGTTTTGTTTATGCAATATCCAGTAGAAAATAATAATCCCCAATAAATACTGATACAACGCATAAATACTTTTAGATATATTCTTTGAGAATATAAAAGATAATACGAGCCCAATAACAAAAACGATAAAAAGATTATCGATACTGCGTTTTTTAAATCTATGCAGAAATAAAATTGATATGGAAATACTTAGACCTAAAGTAATATTTAAAACGGAGGTTAACCCGGGCAAGATAAACTCAGAAACAAAAGGCCTTAAAAAAATCAACAAAGAATTGATTAATTGCATTGCTTAATATTTTAACTCAAATAACTCTTAAATTCAATAAAAATAGGAACAAGCTTTTTTGCTTGCCCTTATTATGTAACTACTTGTTATTAAATAATTTATCTTTGAATTTTTCTTAATCTTAGATTATGTTTACCTGTTTTTACAAGTTTCTCCGCCTCAAACCAATCTGTCTACTCATTACCAGAAGTGTAGCCTCTTTATTCATACAACTCATAGGCTTTCTGCTGTACCTTTAAGAAAAACTCATCCCCGCTTAATGAATTCTTTTTGCTCTTGTTAACCTACGTTTTCATCTTTTTAAATATCTTTTTCATAGATAATTACTTCTTTGATAATTTCCTATGAAAAAAATGATTTTTACCATAAAAAAACTCTCTCGACAATATATTTTATTACCTTTTCCAAGAAGCCCTTAATTGACCACAGGCGGCATCTATATCTTCACCGCGTGAACGACGCAAGGTAAAAACTACCCCTTTATTTTTTAACACTAAAGTAAACTCTTTTATTGCCTTTTCTTTAGATGCCTTAAAACTAAGACTGGAACGATTATAGACAATCAAGTTTACCTTAGATCTTAACCTATCTAAAATCCGGGTAAGCTCTAATGCATCTTCCTTTGAATCATTAAAACCATCCAACAACACATACTCAAATGTTACGGGGAATTTTTGAATTCTCGCAACTGACTTTAAGCTCTCTATCAATCTATCAAGAGGATATTTTTTATTTACCGGCATAATCTGAGTTCTTTTATCTGAAAAAGCGCTATGCAGTGAGACTGAAAGTTTTATCAAAGGATAACCTTGAGCGAGTCTTTCTATATTAGGTATTATACCGCAAGTTGAAACACACAGCCTTCTTTTACTTAAACCCAAGCCCAAAGGTTCCTGTAGAATATCAATAGCCTTAGTCAAATTATTATAGTTATCTAATGGCTCGCCGATTCCCATAAAAACGATATTGGTAATTCTTTCTGGCCTAATCAAATCAAGCACAACCAGAAACTGGTTTATTATTTCAGCAGCAGTTAAATTCCTGTTAAAGCCACCGATAGCACTCATACAAAACTTACAATTAAACTTGCATCCCACCTGGGTGGAAACACATAAAGTAGTACGCGTCTTCTCAGGAATCACAACTATCTCAATCAAAGCGCTATCATCAAGCTTAAAAAGGAATTTCTCCGTATTATCTCTTGATTTTATTCTTTCGACTATTTTATGATATGAACAAAAGAAATTTTCCTTAAGCAATCCTCTTGTTGCTTTTGAAAGATTACTCATCTTGTCAAAATCTTCTGTTCTTTTTTTATAAACCCAGTCAAATACCTGTACAGCAGCAAATGACGGCAGGTTCATCGTTTTAAATACGGATTTTAATTCGTTTAACGAATATTGTTTTATGTCGTTCATAGAGTTAAAAAGAAAAAACAGGAAGAATAAACTCCCCGCGTATTCATAAATCTTAATTAAACAGCTTTATTACTTTATGTAATCATAAATGATTATTTATAAAAACAAACATACTTAATAAATATTTGATTGTCAAGCTAGGCTTTATATTTATCAAATCTTTTGATATCATCTTCACCTACGTAAGTACCTATCTGCACCTCGATTATCTTGGAAATCTTTTTACCCGGGTTATATACTTTATGTTTAGTGCTTTTACTAACAAATACACTCTGATTGAGCCTAATTTTCTTCTTTTTACCAGCAACAAATACAATAAGCTCGCCCTCAACCACATTCCAATGCTCGCTTCTGTATTTATGAGTCTGTAAGGATATCGCCTTTTTAGGATAAATACCAATTTCCTTTACCTTGTAATGCGGCTCTTCATGCAAAACCGTATAATACCCCCATGGCCTGTGTACAGTAAGACTATCTTTAAAATGGGTCAGACCTTTCTTTTCAACTTGGCTAGTAAGTTCTTTTACCTTATCGGAATACCCCTTTTTTACGATTAATACCACATCAGATGAATCTACGACAATAGCATCATTAATTCCCACAAAGGAGATAAGCCTTTTGTCAGAGCGCGCAAAACACCCCCTTGAATCTATAAACTCCGCCCTACCAATACTAACATTGCCTTTATCTTTTTTATAAAACTCGATAAAACTATCCCAACTGCCCAAATCCGACCAGTTAAGATCAAATCTTACCAAGACTATATCCTTACTCTTCTGCATAATCGCATAGTCAATAGAAATAGATTCTAATTTATCAAAATCCTGTTGCATCTTCTTTAAAGAGCATTTATATAACCTATGTAGCTTTGGAGCGTTCTTTTGAAGCTCTTTTAAAAAATGATTTTTGTTAAAACAAAATATTCCTGAATTCCAATAAGCATTTTTTTTCAATAACGCCTTCGCCTTAGACAAAGAAGGCTTTTCTACAAAACGCTCCACTAGATAGCCTTTATCAAATCTTCCCCTAGTTAATACATAACCGTATCCCTGCTTAGGAGACTTTGGCTTAATACCAAAAATAACAATCTTATCTTTGCCTGCTGTATCTATTGCCTGTTTAAGCGCCTTTTTGAATTTAAACGCTGGCTCAATAACATGATCTGAAGGAAATACATAAAACAGATCTTTTTCAGCTAAATTTTTATGCTCCTGGATATGCCTGATGCCCAAACTTATTGCTGCAAGGGTGTTTTTCGCACAAGGCTCAAATATAAGATTGTTTTTTAGAGTTTTTTTCTTAATGCTATCTAGGCCTTTTATCTGATCAATCTGATTTTTAATAGTGAACTCGTAATCATCCTGGGAGATAAAATAAATATCACTGGCCTTAAAAAAGCTTAAAAGCCTGATTATCGTAAGCTGAAACAGCGACTGTTCATTGATAAAATCAATGAACTGCTTGGGATAATTGGCCCGAGAAAGCGGCCAAAGACGCGCTCCTTTACCTCCGGCTAAAACTAGTGCGTATTTATTCATTTTAATTTAAAAATATTCTGAATTCAGCTCTTATTAAATACCCCTAATACATCATCAACATTTTCTGCAGCCAAAAGCTTTTCTCTTACATCCTCATACATCAAATACTTGGCTAACTCCGCCAGCATCCTTAAATACAGGCTCATATAATTAGGGTTTGCCCCTAACACAAATACAATATGGACTTTATTTTTATCAATTGAATTAAATTCAATTCCCTCTCTTGAACGGCCAAAACCAATTACAAAGTCTTTCACCTGATCGGCGCGGGCATGAGGAATAGCTACACCAAAACCAATGCCGGTTGAACCTTCTTCTTCTCTTTGCAAGATCTCTTTAATAAATAATTTTTTATTCTTAATGCTTTCACTATCAAAACAAGAAACAATCTCATTTACCGCTTCTTCTTTTGCAGTAGATTTTAAATCCATTACTAAGCAGTCTTTTTTAATATATTCGACTATATTCATAAATACCTCGCTATTTATAAAATGGAAATATGCTTAATACAATCCAGACAATAGTAGTAGTCATCAACCCAATAGTAGAGCCAATCCAAAACCATTTAAAAAAGGTTATTTTTATGTTTTTGTCTTTCTCTAATATCCCCAAAGCAACAATATTGGCAGTGGAGCCGATTATAGTTATATTGCCGCCAAAACACCCGCCGAATAAAAGCGCCCACCATAACGGCTGTATGTTTATATTAAGAGCCTCAAAACTCTGTATAATCGGAATAAATGCAGCAACTAAAACAACATTATCCAGCATGCACGAACCGATTGCTGAAACCCATAAAACTATTCCTGTTAAAAAAGTAACGCTGCTGCCAGCAAAACTAACTAATTTTTCTGCCAAAACATCTGTTGCACCAGTATATTTTAAAGTGCCTGCCTGAGCAAAAAGAAGCATAAAAAATAACAATGTCCACCATTCAACATCCTTTTCAATATATTCCCTGGCACGTTTATGTTTCCAAATCATTACGCACCCACTTGAGATTAAAGGCATAATCAGAAGTATCGTATTGGGTTCTAGACCTAAAAGCAATTCAAAACGATGATGCAAAGCGATAAAAAAAAGCGTTACGCCAAAAATACCTAAACTTATCTTTAATTCTCTTTCCGGAGGGACAGAAATTAACTTTACCAGCATATCGTTATAACCGAATTCTTTTATTTTCTCATCCAGCTCTTTTAAAGGTTTCTTAAACCACTGCTTTACCACTAATACTGTTACCCCAAGACAAAGAAGCATCACCGGAAATGCCTTAAGGATAAAATCCTCAAAGGTAAGGCCAGATTTTGCTGCAATAAGTATTCCTATAGGATTACCTAAAACCGTACCACTTGAACCGATATTGGTTGCCAGAATTGATATAATCAAAAAGGGCGTAGGCTCTACCTCAAAATAATCACAGATCTCAAAAATTGCCGCTACCACAAATATAATTGAAGTTACCTCATCCACCGCGCAGGCTAAAAGCGCCGAAAGAAATGAAATCGCAATCAGAAACCTATTAGCATTAAGATTTTTTATTCTAAGAATAAGACTGACAATCCAGGCAAAAAATCCTGTGTCTTTTAATAAACCCACCAAAACCATCATCCCTACCAAAAATAGGATTACCTCTAACGATGAAAACTTAATTACGCTTTCTATATTTATCGTACGGGTAATCAATAGAATTGATGTACCCAAAAATGCAAAACTTAAGCGAAAATCCCAAAATAGAAGCGTACCTAATATGGAGGTGGAAAATATGGATATGGCAATTACCTGCTGGCGGTTAAGGCCGATCTTGGAGGCGATTATACCGGCGCTTATCGCAAGGCTGAAAAGAATTATAAATTTCTTTATCATTAACTATTCTTTGCCCTCTTCTGCTTCTTTGATTAAAGCAGCTATTGCATCACATCTGCCGACAATGCCTAAAAGCTTTTTACTATCATCTATAACGCAGATCCTGCGGGACTTTTCCGTCATCATGATACGGGCTATCTCACAAAGAGTGACATTTTCATTAATAGTTAAAACACCCTCACGCATGAGTTTTCTTACCGGTACCCCTTTGAGCTCGTTGAATTTCTTCTTAATGGACTTGGGATTTTCTTCGTAGACGAATTTACCTACATGCTGGATATAGCTGGGAAAAACAAAGGAAAGAATTTCTTTCTCACTAAACATCCCGATTGCCTCACCCTTATCATCAACAACCGGAAGGGCACTTATGCGCTTGCGCTGCAGAAGACCCAAAGCCTCTTGTGCGTCATCGTTGGGCGAGACTGTAATAACATTTTTTGACATTATCTCTTTTGCCTTCATAACAGCCTCCTTTTATTGAATAAAAATCATTCACTTAATCTTCTTCTGAATTCAGCCCAAGGGAAAAGCTTACCCGGGCACTCTGTCCTTGCTCCTTTGACCTGCCCGTGGCCAAGGATATTACTCATGGGAACCTTATAATACTTTCTTAACGTATTAACCAGATAGACCAAAGAATCAAGCTGTTTGGTAGAAAGTCTTTCCTCGCTATAATTACCTACAAGACAAACTCCAATCCCTCTTGAATTCATGCTATTGGCCTTACAATGCGCACCATTTTGCTGCTTAAGCCAACGTGAGGTAGTTTCAATCTGACCATTAGTTTTTCCTTTGGTGCCGTTATCGATCACAAAATGATACCCTATATCTTTCCAGCCTCTTTTCCTATGGGAATTATAAAAACAAAAAGCATTTCCTTCATCTGTTGCGCTATGATGTATGATTATATATTTCCATTTTCGCGAGGGGTATAAGGTTATAACCGGTTTTATCGGTGCGGCATGAGGAATGACCAATCTTTCACCCATCTTTAAATCATCTACTCTTTTGATATTATTATATTCAATAATATTGTCCATAGACACATCATACATCTTACTTATTCGCCAAATGGTTTCTCCGGGTGCAACTGTATGTGTAATATTAGCTCTTACAGCAGGCACTGCTGGTTTATAGATCGGCCCAGGTATCGGCCTGACCACTGCGGAAGCGCAAGAAGATAAAAATACGCTCAAAACTAAAACAATAAAGATATTTTTAAAAACTTTCATGATAAAATCTATTCTATCAGAAACTATAAACTATTGCGAACAAATTTTAATAAAAATAATCGCAAATAAACCTTTTGTAAAATTAAACAACAATCTGGCGGATTTTATCCATATCGATAAACTTATCCTTAAAGCAGCTTTTAAATAAACCTACAGCTTCTTTTCCCGTACAATGCATTGGCGCAACCTCTTTTACTCCTGATTTGATGAGGCTATCGATAATCAGTTTTATTTTATTTTCCGGCGTATCTTTTAAGTGAAACCCACCAATCAATAGCTTAATATCCTTTTTAAAATCTTTTTTTACTTCGCTGACCATATAATCAATTCCCGGATGCGCACAGCCTGCAATAAGCGTTATTCCTGAGGCAGAATCAATCACTAAACACTGTTCAAAGATCAAACCGTTATCTTTTTTCTCAAACATCTCTTTGCTGATATAAATATCATCCTTAAGCTTTAAAGAAGCACTAACCTCTTTTAACTTTACCCCAGAGGCTTTAATTTTATCTTTTAAGTCTTTATCTACATGAACAGGTAAATATACTGTTAAGTCCTTATTCTTTGCCAGAATAGAAAATATGCCGTCTATATGATCCCAGTGATCGTGCGAAATAACAATGTGGCGGATTTTCCTTAAATCTATCTTCAGACTATCTACCTGCTGCATAAAATCATCTCTAGCGCCAAAGGTGTCAAAAATAATATCCTCATCAATTAAAAAACTTAAACCCCACTTTCTTAAAGCGCGTTCTTTCTTAGTTGAACCCTGTTTAATAAGTAAAATCTTATGCATTTAGCTCTAAATTATAATTTTCTTAGGTAATTATACACCAGATTGATATCTCCTACGCTAGAACCGATACTATTAGCAACCACAGGACATTTTGCCATGAACAAAAAATAGATCTTTCTCTTATTGCCGCTTAATGACTCGAAATTACCCTGGCCCTTGCTGATTACCATATCTGCGGTTTTAAAAATCCTTAAAAATTGCTTACTGCATTTTTTGATGATTGTTCCAGGGGCTTCCATGCCTGAAGTAATAATCTCTGCGCTTTTATCTATTTTACACAGAAAGGCATCTTCCTTTAATGCGTCATTTATAATCGGCTTTTCTTTCACAGCATAAAGAATATGCTTTTTAGGATAAAGTACTTTTATCTCTTCCAGCAAAACTCGATCAAAAACCGTCTCCCCTGCATTATCCGCCAGATAAAGTATGGTCTTGGCCTTTTGCAGGTCTTTTTTAAAATGAATAAAATCAAAAAACTTTTTCTTTTTCTTTAGATTCTGCTCTTCCTGCGCTAAGATTTTCTGCAGTTCCTGCTCAACATTAAGTGAATTCTTTACGCCGTAATCGATAATATTACCAGCAATAGCCAGCTCAACAGCAATAAGCAGACGATTATTTTTTCTCTTTATTATTTTTTTTAGATATGGGTATATTCTTAAAGCCTGCCTGTTGCTATAGTACTTTATTTCCTTATAGGGGTCAGGATTTTTAGTTACTGATTTTATTATTGCGTGTATTGAACTTGCAATCTCCGGAGGGCTTTTTTTAAATGAAGAACGAGCTAATAAAGCTGCTACCTTTCTTACAATCTGTTCGCGCTCTCTTAAAGAAGCGCCGATCATACGAGAAGATTCTATCGCCTGCTTAAAAAAACAAGGAATGCATTCTAGATAAGTCTGCATAAGAATAGTTAAAAAGGCTTCCCTCTTCTCCTGATGGTATCTGGCTGACTGATTGAGATCACTTTTTTCTTTGCTGATTTATATACGCTTACCACACGGATATCTTTACAGATCTTGACAAAAACCTTGCTTATGCGCTCTATCTGAGGTCTTGATAACGGTTTTGTCTTTGAAGGCCTTAGAGGGGTATTTATCTGGACCTCATCAGGATTAATCGAATTAACCAAACTGGCCAATTCATACGCAAAATCTTTATTAACAACGGTAAACATTATCTGTATGGCAAGTCTTTTCTTAAATACCTTTCTAAAATCCTTAAGGCCTTTGACAATACCATCAAGCTTTATCAATCCAAATGGTCTATTTATTTTAGAATATATACTTTCATTCGGCGCATCGAGCTTGGCAATCACAAAATCAGCCGATAATAAATCATCTCTTACGCTTTTTTTGCTTATAAGCGTAGAATTGGTAATAACAGCGATTTTTTCTTTACGTATTTTTTGTATTTTTTTTATCAGCGTTTTTAAATTCTTTGCCAGGGTTGGTTCGCCCATGCCGGAAAAAGTAATATAATCAATACCCTTATGCGGCACTAAACTTATTTCCTTGATGAGCTTTTTTGTATCCACAAACACTTCTCTTTTATTGCTTAGTTTTGTTGTTTTGCCTATCTGGCAATATATGCAGTTAAAAGAACAGATCTTACCCGAAGTGCCTATGGGATCAACCCCCAAAGACCTGCCCAAACGCCAGCTTGATACAGGTCCGTATATATATTTAAAATCTTTTTGTTTCATCTTAAAATCAATTATAAATCAACTTTTGCCAAATATCCACAATATCCTTTTTTACCTTGGCATAACTGCATTCTACAATGGGCTTTGCCTCAACAAGACTTTTAATAAACGTTTGATCAAAACCAATCTTACCTAATACTTTAATGTTACTATCCTTACAGTAATTTTCAATTTTCTCACTCATTTCCAAATTAAGATCGAATTTATTTATGACTAAATTAACTGGAACCTTAAAATGATTTGCAAGTTCAATAACTCTTTTAGCATCATGCAAGCCAGAAATGGTAGGTTCAGTCACCACAACTGCAATATCCACCGCAGCAAGTGAAGCAATAACAGGACAACCTATTCCTGGAGGTCCGTCAATTATTAAAAACTCGCACTGCTGAGCAATTGCTATCTCCTGGGATTTTTTTCTTACCAGGCTTACCAGCTTGCCGGAGTTTTCTTCTGCAATACCAAGCCTGGCATGCACCATAGTGCCGTAATCAGTATCAGAAACAAAACACTCTCCGGATTCATTTTCTCTCATCTTTATCGCTGAAACAGGGCACAGATAACTACAGGCTGCGCATCCTTCGCAGGATACATCATCTATTCTAAAATCTTTGGTTATGGCATCAAACCTGCAAAAATTAATGCATTTACCACATTTTATGCATATATTTTCGTCAATATAGGCAGTCTTGCCACTTTTAAATTTTTCTGTCTGTTTTATCTTCGGACGCAATAAAAGATGTAAATCCGCTGCATCCACATCGCAATCAGAAACCACGCATTTTTTTGCTAGCGCTGCAAAAGAAGCCGATAGCACTGTTTTACCTGTACCGCCTTTACCACTGATTACAAGTATCTGTTTCATTGCTTTTTAACTATTGAAATTATTTTATTAAATAAATCTTTAAAATCGTTTTTGTATTCAGGAAATACCTCAACGATATTTTCACCTTTAGAATACGCACTGGCTATTTTTTTATCAAATGGAATTCTAATAAGAATAGAAATATTTTCTTTTTTACAGTAATCATCAATGATTTTATCCGTTGGACCTGATTTATTCAGTGCAATAGCGAATTTAATATTAATTTTCCTTAAAAGCTCTACGGCTAAACTTAAATCATGCAGACCAAAAGGAGTTGGTTCGGTCACTAAAATACAAAAATCACTGCCCTTAACAGAAGTAACTACCGGACAAGATGTGCCTGGCGGACAATCACTGATAGTTAAACCATCTTTATCAATATATTTTTTGACATGACGAATCAAAGGTGGCGCCATTGGTTCGGAAATATCAATCTTTCCATGAATAAACTGGATATCCTTATGTCTTCCGATTTCCACTACACCTATTTTACGATCGACTTCTGTAATTGCCTTCTGAGGACAAAGCAACATACACCCACCACAACCATGACAAAGCTGCTGAAAAACCATTACCCTGCCAGCTATCTTTTCTGTCTTGGGAATAACAGCCAAAGCATTATATTCACAGATTGACGAACACCTGCCGCATAGATTACACAAAGACTCATCAATCTTAGGCACCTTGATAAAACTCGGCTCAATTTTCTCTATTGTAGGTTTTAAAAATAAATGGGCATTGGGTTCTTCAACATCACAGTCTAGAAACTGCAGTTTTTTATCTAAAGATAAGGCTAAATTAACAGCAACAGTTGTTTTGCCTGTCCCACCCTTGCCGCTTGCAACTGATATTATCATAGTATGAAAGTTTAAGACATCCCAAATTTAGAATCTACGCTAGGACCGTTTATAGAATTGTATTTTCCGTTTTTATAATTATCCACTACCTCTTTTATTGTACCGGACACTCCGGTAATAACCTTGAGATTCGCTGCCCCTAGGGTTGAGAACGCATTGGGCCCAACATTACCGGTTAAAACAGCTGCTAAGTCCTTGGAGATGACAAATTGTGCAGACTGTACCCCTACTCCACCCATACCATCAATATTAGGGTTTTTTACAGCCTCAAATTCCAAGGTATCTGAATCTACAATAATAAAGTACTGACATCTGCCAAAACGCGGGTCAACTTTTGAATCTAAATTATCACCCTGTGAAGTAACACAAATTCTCATTATCTCTCCTTTTATTAACTTTCCTTATTCGTGATCACAAACAGTCTTATCCAAACCATATCCTTTACCCTGGCCTGGCTTGCAAAGACTTTCACCGCTGGCCAATTTACCCTCACATATTGCATTGATTACATCATCAATACTTCCGGTAACACCTACGACTGTTTTAATCTGATGCTGATTAAATAAATTTGTTGCATTCATACCCATCCCACCTGTAATAACACACTCCACTCCTTTTTCATGCAAAAACTGAGGAATAAAACCCGGATGGTGCCCTGGATTAGCCACTAAAAGCCTGGTCTTTACTGAACCTTCCTCAATATCAACAATAGTAAAAGATGGACATCTGCCAAAATGAGCAGACACTTCACTCTTATCGGTAGATATTGCAAAACGCATATTATCTCCTTGTGTTTATTTACTTGTTTTCTTCCTTGCTTAAACTATCCAGCTGAGAATCAATATCCTTTAATCTTACCTTTAGACTTTCAGCCTCATTTTTTAGGATATCCAACTGTTCTTCTTTTGAAGGCGCAGCATAAAACTGATTAGGATTACCATAAGCAGGCATACCATAACCAGCCCTTACCGAACCAGGCATACCTGTCTGGTAAAACCAATTACGTCTGCCTCTCCCCATACCACGGCCTGCACCCATGCCATATCCCCTTCCAAAACCCGAGTTAGCATAACCAGATGCGGAAAAACCAGCACAATAGCCTAAGCCTCTTCCTGTCGTTGGTCCCTGTCCTGCTGGACCTGTTCCATCTCCTCTAGGCATAATATCCTCCTTTTTTTACTTTCTGCAATCTTTGCAGACTCCATAAAATTGAATCAAATGACCTGTTATATCAAAGTCAAACTTTTCACTTAAACCTTTTTCGGTTTCTTTAAGCAATTTAACTTCTTTATCAATAAAATCCGTATAGTCTATAACCCGAGAACATTTCGTGCATATCAGATGATGATGATGTTTTTTATCCTGTCTTTTAATCTCAAAACGCGCCCGCCCATCACCAAAATCACTTTTTAAAACAAGCCCCATATTAACCAATAGATCCAAAGTCCTATAAATAGTTGTCAAGCCCACCTGCGGATATATATTATGTACCTTTAAATAGATATCTTCGGCGCTTAAATGATCTTTAGTATTTGCCAATACATTCAAAATAACCTGTCTTGGCATAGTCCAACGAAATCCCGCATCTTTAATCTGCCCCTGCCACGCCTTTTGAAAACCTCTTTTTCTAAATGGCATTCTATCTCTCCTTATTGAAAATGGTTTTCATTTCCAATTAGAGTATAACATAAAATCTTATCTTCTGTCAAGAGCAGAAAATAAATTATTTTTCTACTCAATTAAAAATTATACAAGCAATTTATTAATTGTGTTAATAAGACTTTGAATCTCAACAGGCTTAGAAAATATATATTGACGCTTACTCTGACTGGCTTGCCTTTTGGCTTCTTCTTCTGTAACTAAAGCGGTTAAAAATATAAAAGGAAGATGTTTAAGCTCTTCGTCTTCTTCTATTTCCTGGGCAATCTGGCTTCCATCTTTATCCGGCATAGCCACATCAAGAATCACCAGATTAGGCTTTTCATTCTTGATCTTTTGAAACGCTTCTTTTGCATCTATACAAACCAAAACCTCAAACAGTTTGGTAAGCTCTAAATTCTTTTTGATAAAAAAACAAAAGTCCTTTTCATCATCTACTATCATTATTCTTTTCATCTTTAATCTCCATTTTTAATCCATTGGAAGAGTAATCACTGCACACGCACCCTTTTTGGGCTGGCTCTTTATGGAAAAGGTGCCTTTATGCCTGTCAATTATATCCTTTACAATAATTAAACCCAACCCCAAGCCTTTATCCTTATCCTTAGTACTAAAGAAAGGCTCAAACAATTTAGAAAGATTATCCTTCTCTATTCCTTTACCAGTATCAATTACCTCTATTACACATTGTTTTTTATTCTCTTTTAATTCTTTTATATATGTCTTTACTAATAGTTTCCCCTTTTTAGGCATAGCCTCTATGGCATTCATAAAAACATTGAACATAACCTGATGAATCTGGGATTTATCAACTTTAGCATTAACGCAACCTAAAACAAAATCCTTTTCTATTGTAATTCTTTGAGGATCAATCTTAAATTGCACCAGACTTAAAACATCATCAATCAGCTCATTTATGTCTGATTCGACAATATTCATCTTAGTTGGCCTTGCCGTCTGCAACAGAGAATAAAGTATCTTATTCGCCCGCATAAGCGCATCTTTTATCTTAGCTACAGTAAGAACAAGTTCTTCATCTTTATCTGCTAGCTTCTGATTCAAAAACTCCACCCCGCCTAAAGCAATACCTAAAGGATTTTTTACTTCATGGGCAATACCTAATGAAAATTTTCCTAAAGCAGCAAGCTTCTCAGAAAGAATAAGGTTATCCTGGGTTACCTTAAGCCTTTGATAAACCTGCTTGAGATTATTTTCGGTTTCCTTTCTAATAGATATATCCCTAATAAAAGCCCACATCCCTTCTGGCTTACCAAAAACATCTTTTACAAGACAAGTCCTTAATTCAACAGGAATTACACTACCATTACTTCTAACATATTCCTTTTCATAAAGCTCAGAAAAACCATGTTTTAAAATCTGCGTTTTTACAATCTCCTCCTCCATGGCATGCCATTTTTTGGGAGTTAGTTTTTTATAAGTCAATTTTACCAACTCGCTATCAGTATAGCCAAGCATATCCTTATAGGCTTTATTAAACTCCTTAATATTACCTTTCATATCCACAAATACATACGCATCGCGGCTACTCTCATAAAAATCCACTAATCTTCTTTCCGTATCAGCGATTTTTTCTTCTGCTTTTTTTCTTTCAGTGATATCAACATTAACTTCAGCAAATAAACTATTACCTGTCTTGCCCTTAAAAGGAATTGTAGTTATCTGTACAAGTCTGTTTTTCTCCCTTACCAACACCTCATCGGAAACAACCGGTTTATTAGTACGTTTAGCTTTGATTATCCCGCAATCCAGACAGGGTTCATTGCGCTTCATAAAATACTCGTAGCATTTCCTACCTACTGATTTCCCATACTTACTGGCCCAGATTGGATCTATATAGACAATATTAAAATTGCTGTCGATAATATCCAAGCCTGTATTTGTTGCTCCTAAAATAAATTCAATTCTTTCCTTTAACAACCTTACTTGCTCTATTGCTTTTTTATAATCTGTTAGATCAATCGCAATACCTAAAACACAATTTCTATAATCAGCTGTATCTAAAGGAATTTTGTTTAACCGATAACAGATTTTACTGCCATCCGGACAAACCAAATTCTCTTCAGGGACAACTTTAATCTTTTTGCTTATGATTACATCCTTATCACCTTCAAAAATCTTCTTAAACGCATATCCCGGCTTTTTATCAAAAGAAGCAAAAACCTGTTTTACAGTCTTATTAATAAAATCCTCTGCCCTAAGCGAAAAAAGCGAAGTCATCTTCTTATTCACAAGAATAAATCTGTCTTTATCGTCTTTTACATAAACACAGTTGGGGCTGCTGTTTACTATGGCCTTAAGAAGCTGTTCATTTTTTCTGACAGTAAGCTGGATTCTTCTAATATTAGTAACATCTCTCATTACTCCTTGTACTGCTATTATACGACCGTTACTTACTACAGGGAATATATTGACCTCCATAACCGTAGGCTTACCTTGTTTATTCTTCAGCCTGATTTCAAAATCCCTGATATTCTCACCACTTAAAACGCGTTTCAATACCAATAAAGCCTTGGGAAGCTGGCTTAAAACAGTAGTCTGTTTTATATGTTTACCAATTAACTCCTTAGGAGTATAACCGTAAAAATCTTTTACCTTTGGGCTGATATACTGAATAAAACCAAGCGGTGAAACCTGAAACACCAAATCGTGCATATTCTCCATAACCAAACGATACTTTGCTTCTGAATTTATTAGACTTTCTTTTGTCTGATTTTCCTTAGTAACATCCATAAAATAAGCCATCATAGCAATAGGATTATCCTGCTTATCTCTAATAATACTGGCTGAGACCTTGGCAACAAAAGAAGAGCCGTCTTTTTTTCTTGCTTGTAGCTCACCAAAGTAACTTTTATTTTTTTTCAATTGCCCTAAAACATAAAAAACTTGTTTTTCCATTAACCAAAACTGACTAACCGGCTTTCCTAAAACATGTTTTTTGCTTCTATAACCCCAGGTTTTTAAAAATGCTTTATTTACGGAAATAATCCCACCTTTGATGTCTGCTACAGCAAAAGCAGCAACGGAAGATTCCACTGCCATATTATTCAAAACAAGCTCTTTTTCTTGTTTCTTGCGTTCAGTAATATCCCTTACTACAGTTATAATATTTATTGCCTTACCCTTTTCCATCACGGGGATCTTGCGAGTTTCAGTAAAATATTCTTTTTTGTTTATAATATTACTTTCTTCTGTAATCAAAAGCTTGCCTGTTTCAAATACTTTCTTATATTCTTCCAAAATATCCTTTGACAAAAAAGGAAAAACATCGAAAATACTTTTTCCAATAACATCTATCTGTAGTTTTATCTTACGGTTAAAATTCTTGAATTTTTTATTGAATATAATTATTTTAAAATCTTTATCAATAACATGTATGGCATCAGCCATAGAATCTATAGTTGATTTATACATACTATTAGAACCTAAGAAATTATGTTTTTTTGACTGTGGGTTTTTAGGAATAGTTCGGCTCATGTAAAGATACTTTGGATTATTATAAAAAACCAACAAACAGTAGATTTATCTATATACAATTATAGTACGGCGAGAATGATTAGTCAATAAAACTAGACTACTCTAAAAGATCACCCCTGACAAAATCAATCCTATCCAAAGGATAAACCAATCCTGAAGCAATATTGCTGATATGCGAGTTTATTCTCTTAAAATACCTGGACAAAAGGGCAGTTGAAACCGCCTCCTTATTAGACATAGAATCATTTAATAAATCGTTTAACACGTTATTACACTCTTCTTTTATGCTTTTATAATCTTCCAAGACTTTTTTTGCAGAGGTATCATCAGATTCGGTAAAGGCCTTGGTAAGGGTAATAAAATGCCTATTAATTCTAGACTGAATATCGCTAAGCCTTGTGATATATTGCATATCCTTCAACTTATCACCCATAAGGATACCAACCTCAAAGATATTCTTAGCATAATCGCCGATACGCTCTGCATCCTTAACCAGGCTTATCATCGCAAGACAACCAGAAACATCCTGTTGCGGATTTATACTCAAGTGCTCAAGAAGCATCCTTCTTATTTTACGCTCTTTTTTATTGACAGATTTATCCTTTTCATAAATCTCGCTCTTTGTCTGTTCATTGACCCCGCTATCTTTAAATATATTCCAGGCCTTTTCAAAGACACTATCTGCATCTTTTAACATCTGAACAAACTCCTCAACCACCTTATTCATAAAACTTTCGCCTTTCCAAACAGCAATTATTTCTCTTAACATTTAAACCACCTCTTTCTTTAAGATTTACCTAATAAAAAATATCACAGCTAAAGGAATTATGATAAAAAACCCCAATACATAAATAAGGGCCCATCTTCTCTTACGATAAGCCAAATCAGAAATCTTCGTTGAAAAATATATGGGGATTTTTCTCAAAGGATAAAAAACAGCAATTCCACAAATATTAAACATAAAATGGGCAAAGGCTGCGGTTATCCCGATAGTATTAACTGCCTTACCGTTTACAATGGATACTGTAGCTAACGATGCCAGAAGTGCGGTAAGGGTGGTGCCCAGATTGGCGCCTAAAACATATGGATAGGCCCGATATACAGTAAGGATACCCGAACCGATTAAAGGCACAACTAAAGCTGTGGTAACAGAACTGCTCTGCATAATCGCCGTGAGTGACAAAGCAAGAATAAATGCAGTGGCATCATTACGGAAAAGATATTTATGGATAAATCCTTCAGTCTTAGAAATCACCAACGAACGCATTACTTTAACGATGTAAACAAGTGAAAAAATCATAACAAATACAGAAACCGAAAACATAATAATACCACAGAGCATATCCGGGGTATTAATTATATCTTTTAAAAAATGTTTGATAATCCCGATTACAGGATCAATTATCAGCTTCAAAGGACTAGTAAGTTTTACTCCGCCGACTGTCTCGAATATCTTTGTTAAAAAAATGGCTGACCGTTGCAGAAAATGAAATTTTAGTTCCAGAGGTAAAAACAGTATTACTGAACAAAGATTAAAGAAATCATGCATGGTCGCACCGGAAAAAGCCCTTCTAAAATCCTCTCTTCTGGTTACAAACGACAATGATACAAGGCTGTTGGTTATAGTTGTGCCGATATTAGCACCCATGATAATAGGAATAGCATAATCTAGCGGAAGCATACCTCCGCCAACAAAACCAACAACCAAAGAAGTGGTGGTAGAAGAACTCTGTATGATGCTAGTAGTTAAAATCCCGATAAAAAGACCAACAATTGGATTGCTGCAGGAACAGATAAGATTCTCGGCAAAACCAGAGCCAAACATCTTAAAAGAACTACCTATTAATTTTATGCTTACTAAAAATAAATAGAGCAGTGTTATTACACTTAAAATCCTGAAATTACGCTTAAAAGCGTTTTTCATTCTAATATAATTTTAGGGGTTGCGTAAAACAGCACCGGTATCTGCACTGGTTACAAAATAAGAATATCTACGCAGCCAACCACCCTGCACTTTGGATTTGAACGGTTTTTTATCTTTGGCTCTTTTTTTAAATTCTTTACTGGAGACTTTTGCATTTAATGACTTTTCTTTAACATCGATTTCGATGATATCTTTATTTTTAAGTAAGCCTATCTCACCACCAGAAGCCGCCTCAGGTGAAACATGACCAATACATAACCCGCGTGTACCCCCAGAGAATCTTCCATCTGTTACCAAGGCTGCTCTTATACCTGCTCCTTTGATTGCCGCTGTAGGAGAAAGCATCTCCTGCATACCTGGACCCCCTTTAGGGCCTTCATAACGAATTATTACTACATCACCGTCTTTAACCTCTCCTTTTAAAATCCCATCTAAAGATTCTTCCTGAGAGTTATATATCCTGGCAGGTCCAGTAAAACTCATCATATCAGATTCGACACCGCTTGTCTTTACCACTGCACCTTTCTTGGCAATATTACCGAAAAGAACAGCCAAACCGCCTTGCTGAGAAAAGGCATTATCAATACTGCGCAAGATATCTTCGTCAGGCTCAGCAGAGTTTAAAACATAATCTTTAAGCTTTCCATAAACAGTCTTTGCGTTTAGCTTTAAAGGGGTCCTTTTAGATTTTGCCACAGACTTTAAAATCGCACCCATACCTCCGATTTTATGCACGTGTTCTAAATGAACCTCTAGTCTTGAAGGGGCAATTTTTATTACATTAGGTGTATTTTTGGCAATATAGCTTATCCGCTTTAAATCATAATCTATTCCTGCTTCATGCGCTAAGGCCAAAACATGTAAAACTGTATTAGTTGAACCTCCCATAGCCATATCAAGCACAAAAGCATTATCAATAGAATCTTTAGTTAAAATATCCAAAGGACGGATATTTTTTTTCATCAAATCTATCAAGGTCCTAGCAGCTTTCTTAGCCAACTTTATCCTTTGAGGGTTTATCGTAAACTGTCTCTTTTTACCTTTAATCCTAGTTGTTGCCGGGATTGTTCCGTTACCAGATAACGCAAAACCTAAAACCTCTCCCAGACAATTCATGGAATTAGCCGTAAACATACCTGAACAGCTGCCATAACCCGGACAGGCAACTTCAGTCAAGTCTTCCAAAGCTTTCCTTGAAAGCTTACCTACACTATTTTTACCTACACCTTCAAATACAGAAATTAAATCAGTATTACATTTACCTGCGAGCATTGGTCCACCGCTTACATAAATCGCAGGGATATTAAGCCTAACCATGCCATTATACATAGCCGGAACAATCTTATCGCAATTGCCAATTCCAATCCAAGCATCACAAGGATGAGCACCGATAATCGTCTCAATCTGATCGGTTATCAGCTCACGCGAGGCCAAAGAATACTTCATCCCGAAATGCCCCATAGCAATACCGTCACAAATAGCCCCTCCGATATTAGCATACCAGACATTGACACCCATGCCTTCTAACTCTTTTTTTACAACTTGACCAATCTTATCCAAATGGGCATGACCGGGAATCTGTGTAGTGTAGGAATTTATAATAGTTATAAAAGGCTTTTTTAAATCTTTTACAGAATTAAGCACCCCCTCTGCCATCATTAAAGATACACCCGGCAGCATATGAACACCCTGTCTATAAACATTACTTCCTAATTTTTGGAGATTTTCTATTCCCTTATTGATTGATCTTTTTTTCATGGTAAGTTTTTTTTGAAAGGTTATTAAATTCGAGCATATTCTATACTATAGTCTTTTATTTTGCAACAGTTTTTATTAAATTCAAATGTCATTAAGAAAATGGCAAAAATTACATATTTTTCCTTTATGAATAAAGCTCTTTTTTCCATTAGAAAGCATTATAACACATAACTTTAATAAATTGACTGGTAAAAAACTGATTCTAATAATAATTGGATTTACAAAAATGATTTTTAAACCTATAATGCTTTTGAAAAAAAGAAGCCAAAACTGTTGAATCGGTGGTAGAAAAACTTAATCGCCTGCCGTTTGACAAAGAGATAATTATCGTAGACGATGCCTCAGCTGACGGGATAAAAGAAAAACTCAAAGAAGATAGATTCGAATTTGAAACTAAAATAACTTCAGAAATTGCTAAGATCAACTGCCGCATTTATGAAATCGGCGTATCTTACTATGGCAGAACATACAAAAAAGGCAAAAAAATATCCTGGAAAGACGGATTTCCTGCATTAAAATGTCTAATTAAATAAAATCTTTTAAAAAGAAGTTTTTAGGTGTGCTTTTGCCTGCTTGAGGCGCTGGGAAAATTTATTTTTCTTAAACTCGCTGGTCCAACCCTTAATAGTCATCCAACCTCCAAAACGGATTAAATTATTACGCCAGGAACGATACCACATTCTCCAGCCTTGTTTTATATTCCTAAAAAAGAATATGATTGCCGGAAAAGAAAATATACTAAAAACTACCATAAACATATATCTAAACTGATAGAACTTGCCCATAATCTTTCTGATTGAAAACTGCATATCTTCTGCTGTCATAGGACTATCAGGTGTAAAAAGCGGAAAATTTCCATCATAATACTGCCAACCGATATCACTAATGGCAAATATACGATTCTGTGCAGCAAGCCTTGCCCTTAGCTCTGTACCTGGAAGAGGCACAGGCAGCATCACCTGAATAGTATCAATCTTTGATCTTTTTACAAAATTCTTAACATGTTTTATCCTCTCATCAACTGACATTTTAAAACGAATTCCCTCTTTTAAAGGATAACCGAAAATAAACATGCCGTGGATAAGAAAGCCAAGCTTATGAAAAACCTTAACAAGACCGATCATATCCTGCGCCTTAAGGTGTTTATTCATTGCCTCTAACTCTTCATCTATGGGAGACTCAAAACCAATAGCCACAGCATTGATTCCTGCCTCGCGCATGACTGTCAAAAGTTCAACATCCTTTGCCTTGTCTAGTCTTATCTGAACTGTAAAATCCAATCTTTTATTTATATTTTTCTGATAATCTTTAAGCATACGGCAAAATCTTATTGTCTCGTCCCTCTGTTGCCCAAAAAGATCATCGACTATAAAAAAACTATTGGCGTCTTTAGTTTCAACAATATAACTGATGCGTTCCAGAAGCCTCTCTGGAGAAGAAAAACGCGGTTTATCCTTTACTGTACAAAATTCGCAATTCATACCGCAACCGCGGATTCTTTCTACCGGATACATCTTAATCCTGGCATAACGTACGAGTGAAAAATCAGGTAAAGGCTGACTATCAAAATCCATCAAAGGCTCTCTTTTTACAGTTTTAATAATTTTATTACCATCTAAATAAGCAATTCCTTTAATGACGCTTAAATCTTTGTTTTCTTTAATTGCCACGAGCAGCTCTTTAATCGTCTCTTCACCTTCTCCGATAACCACATAATCAATACCTGAATTTAAAGCCTCGGCGATATTATCATCAACAAAATGCTGACCGCCAGCAACAGTAATTACCCCTTTTTGCTTATAAATTTTAGCAACCTCGTAAAGACGGGGAATTGTACTGGTAAGACCTCCGTAGAGACCGACCACATCAGCAGGCCTTAGCTGATGCAGGAATTCATGATCAGCGCCAATTGTTTGAGCCCGTGGACCATGCATACGCAGATTATTCTCATCAATTATCTCTACGTCCCAACCCGACATTTCATTTACTGAGCTGGCTACACAAACCGGCCCTAAGGCTGTAGTTTTATCAGCTACACGTGAATAAATATTGAACGCCGGATACGCAGGAATAACTATTCTTAATCTGTGTCTTTTTTTACTTTTATCTAACATATAAAAATTAATCGCATTTTCTACTTTTAATCCAAAACCTTAACGTTAAAAGCACGCGGACCTTTATCTGACTTTTCAACTTCAAATTCAACAAGCTGATCTTCAATTAAAGAATCAAAACGATTATCGATAATCGTACTTTTATGAAAAAAAACTTGCCTGCCGTCTACATCTTTAATAAAACCGAATCCTTTATCTCTAATTAGTTTTTTAACTTTTCCTGTATGCACTGAATTTATCCCTTCTAAAGAAAAAAAACCCGGAAAAATTTTCCGGGTCTTTCTTTTTTTATTTTATGGTTATAACTTAACTACGTTCTTGGCTTGTTCACCTTTAGGACCTTGCGCAATTTCAAACTCTACTTTTTGCCCTTCATCTAAAGATTTGTAACCATCACCTTGAATATCGGTATGATGCACAAACACATCATTGCCTGACTCAGGAGTTATAAAACCATAACCTTTTTGGTTATTGAACCACTTAACTGTTCCTGTTGCCATTATCTACTACACCTCCTTCTTGTAAAATTATAGTAAATAATGACAGTAAACAAAAAACGCAAGGCGAATTCTACTTGCCTTGCGCACTTAGACTACAATTCCCTTATTTACTACAAACAAAGCTTACCATTTCCTATTGTAATTGTCAAGCAATATAATTTTATGAAGAAAAAATCTTTTTCTTATCAAGCTCTGACAAAACCTTGTATTTTTTTATCTTTAAATCTCCTAAAGTAAGTTTGCCAATAGCAAGTCGATGAAGTTTTCTTACGCTAAAGCCCATTTTCTTAAATATGCGTCTGACTATCCGGTTTTTCCCCTCATGTATGGTAATTTTTAGACTATTATTTTGGATAAGTTTAATCTTAGCCGGAGCAGTCTTACCATCTTCTAAATTAATGCCTGATTCAATTATATCTATCTTATCCTTATCTATAGGTTTATCTAATTCCACTAGATAAGTTTTATCCATCTCGTAACGCGGATGCATAATTTGATTAGCAAAATCTCCATCATTGGTTAAAAGCAATAACCCAGAAGTGCTATAGTCAAGTCTACCTACAGGAAAAACCCTTGTCTTAATTTTGATATAATCCATCACTGTCTTAAAACGCTTATCATTGACGGCCGTAACACAACCTATGGGTTTATTAAACATAAGGTACAACTTGCCCTGCTTGGAAACTATTTTACCGTTTACATATATCTCATCAGTTTCAACTGCCTTATCACCCAAATAAACTACCCTGTCATTAACCTTTACCCTGCCAGCCTTTATAAGCTCTTCGGCCTTTCTTCTGGAACAAAAGCCGCAATTACTGAGTATTTTTTGCACACGTTTCATAAATTAAAAAGAATTATTTTTAGATTTTCACTAAAAACACCACCACTCCAATCAATACGAATCCCAAAACCCCAAAATATCTTATTAATTCCGGATGTATATAATTTGCCAGGCTTGAGCCTATCAAAACTAGAATTGCAGTCACTATTATACAGACTGCTAAAGAACCTACCTAGACCGTTAAAGATTTACCTGACTTTGCATACGTAACAATACCTACAAGCTAAGTTTTATCTGCCAATCCAACCAATAAGACTGCTGTAAAAATTGCTAAAAGAATATTAAAATCTATAAGTTTTTTCTTTTTTATTTTTTCGGAATAAAAATGGTTTACCCCATACTAATATCTATAATCTGATTGTATTGTTCAAGAAAACTATTATTTTTTACTAAAATCTTTTCTTAATGCTGCGGCGTCTACCTCTTCTTCTGGGTGCAAAGTGTAATTTTCGACTCCCTAAAGAAGCTTGAATAAATTTTTCTTTTGGAAAATCAGGATGTTCCACGATCGGTAGGGCTGCCTTTATAAGCTTTTCAATACTGTGGACATCTTGACTTTGCTCAGGCGTTGCAAAAGAAATCGCTCGACCATCATGACCGGCGCGTCCTGTACGACCAATACGATGCACATAATTTTCAATATCATCAGGAAGATCATAATTTAAAACCAGCTCTATGCCGATAACATCTATCCCTCTTGCTGCTATATCTGTAGCTACTAGTATCCTATATTTTCCAACCTTAAAACCTTCTAAAGCTTCTCTGCGCTGATTGAGGGAACGATCAGAATGAATTTCCGCAGCCGCATAGCCCTGTTCCCTAAGAAAACGTGCAATCTTACGGACACCAATCTTTGTGCGTGAAAAAAGCAATACAGGTCCATGATATTGTCCAAGCAATTTTACTAAAAGTTTTCTCTTGGTATCTTTTTTAACAATAAACAGCTCTTGTGTAATGTGTTCTGCAGCAGTGCCTGATGGTGCAACTTCTACATGAACAGGAAGTTTCATGTATGTAGTTGCTATCCCTACAACTTCCCTAGGTATGGTTGCAGAAAATAGCATTGTTTGCCTATTTTTAGGTATCACTTTTAAAATACGCCGGATCTGCGGTAAAAATCCCATATCCAACATTCTGTCAGCTTCATCAAAAACTAAAATATTTACATCCGTTAAATAAACTGTTTTCTGATTCATATGATCAGCTAGACGGCCTGGTGTAGCAATGATAACGCGCGGATTTCTCTTTAATGCCATTATTTGTGCACGTATAGGAGCTCCGCCAATTACCACAACCGTCTTTATGCCAAGCTTGAGAGCAATCTCTCTAAATGCCTCATTAACCTGAATAGCAAGTTCTCGCGTTGGCACAAGAACTAAACAGCGACCATTTGTTCGGGCAAGACGCTGAATAATAGGGATAGCAAAAGAAAGCGTCTTTCCTGTTCCTGTCTGGGCAATCCCTATTATATCTTTTCCTTCTATAACCACAGGAATTGCCTTATGCTGTATTGGTGTGGGAACTTTAAATTTCATATGGTCCAACACCTCAAGTATCTTCGGGGCAATGCCAAGGTTATCAAAAGATAAATTTGATTTTTTTATCATTATACTTTTTTTAACATCCTCTCATTGAATATTCTTATCCTGCTTTAGATTTTTATGCACGTTTCTTACTGCGAGCAAAAAACGGCTTATTCTTATTAACGGATTTGTGTTTTTTGTCAAAATGGCGCTCACGGGAAAAATCTTTTTTTTCAAACCTATTATCCCGACCTGCACTAAACGAATTCTCTTTATTACGTTTTGAAAAACATTCTTTACAATATACCGGACGGCCTCCAATGGGCTTAAACGGAATCTCACATTCTTTATTACAACCTGCACAGATAACCCGAGTATAAGTCCTTTCCCTGGAATCTCTATCCTGTCTTGGCCTATCGTAGCGATTATGACTAAGATGATGGGAAGATTTCTGGGAATAATCTCTTTCAAAAGGTTTTTTTGAAGACTGGTTAATTAAAATATCTAGTTTACCCTCTATAGCAGTTAACTGCTGTTGAAGCTTATCAACTAGTTTACCCTCTATAGCAGTTGACTGCTGTTGAAGCTTATCAACAAGATTAGGTTCAACCAATTGATCCTTCGCCTTAACTGAAGGGGTTTTACGCTTAATTGTCTTTTTCATATCATACCTTTCTTTTTGCTTACTGTAACACAAACAGAAACCACTTACAACTTATTTTGTTACAACGAGTTAAAAGCAATAATCTACGGATGGAAGAAAAATTATAATCTTTACTATATCAAATCATCAACTATTTTACTCTGAAGTAAAAATTTGCCTAAAAGTATCTATCTCGCCTTCTGAGTTTATTGTAACAATATCTTAGAAACCACTAAAAACTCTTTCCTCTTCGTTTTTTAAAACATTCGTATCAACCGTTAAAATTTTACCTTCTTGATTACTATAAGTAGTCTGAATCGTCTTAGTTCCTTTTTGATCCTGACAATTAACCTATCTACATTAGCAGTCTTCCCCTTTGCTCCGGCAATAGTCCCTTTTGAAGATACACTTTAGGAATAGGTATTAACTTCGCTGACTCCAACTACCTCTAGTTTTTTAGCGGCTACTTGACTGAACTATCTGGTGAAACACTACTTACGCTTATATTCTTATCTGCTCTGGATTGAATAACCTTCTCTCTTACAGCAATCAGCTCAGGATTGTTTTCTATTGCCTCTTTAACACAATCGTACCATGTAAGAAATTCTGCTGACCTGGCAATGCCAGCTATCAACAGAAAAAACACAATCAAAATAAAAATAACTATTCTCTGTTTCAATCGTAGATATGAACTAATTTAGCCTAAAAACTATTATGAAAATAAAGTATCTTATGATTATAGATATTTTTTGTATAAATCTAATGTTGTCTTTGCAACATCTGTTTTTTTATAAGACGTCTCTACCATTTTGCGTCCTGTTGCTCCCAGTCTTGATCTAAGGTCCTTATCAGCCATAATTCGGATTATCCTTGATGCTAATTCTTCGGAATCCTTAATAGGGATCACAAATCCGTTAATCGCGTCAGAGATAATCTCAGGCATGCCTCCTGTTTTTGTAACGATCATGGGCCTTGCGCATGCCATTGCCTCTAACATTGTTAATCCAAACGGTTCACAACTCGAAGAAGGATAAACACAAACCTGAGAAACATTATACAGAGCCGGCATATCTGCTAAATCATAAGAATCAATAAGAACGTTGTCCCTTAGATCAAACTTCTCTACCAGCTGAACCATGTAAGCAATATCTTTCTGTTGAGTATTTCCCCAATCAATAATATTCTTTGTCCCTGCCAATATAAGCATAACATCCGGATATTTCTTTTTAACAATCCGTAATGCCTTTATGCTCACATCGCATCCTTTGGCTAAACCCATTCGCGCCGGATGGAATATAACTCTTTTTTCTTTTAATTGAGGATACTTCTCAAGGATCTTTTTTGTATCCACATCAGGATTAAACATAATCTCATCAACGCCGTGATGAATTGTTGTAACAAGTCTATGACTACACCCTATTCCATTTAATTCTTTAGCAATAAAATGGCTGACCGCAATAATATGACTCCATGCAACCGAAGTAGTCAGTTCTAAAAACAGAACATCATCCCACGCATTGTGTGCAGTTAAAAAAAGAGGAATTCCTTTTTTAATGGCTATACGTTCCAATGTCTTAATGTGTACTTTGCTAAAATAATTCATATTATGTACATGAAGAACATCAGGACTGTTCTTATCAATAAAATCATTAAAAACTCGTGAGACTTCTACCTGAATCCCATCCAGCCCTCTTTTATACAACCAGTTCAGATCCATAATCGGATTTCGTGTAACCTTAACACCATTATAGTCATCTTCGCCGGGATATCCTTCAAAACTGCACGTTAATAAACTTACATTATGCCCCATAGAGACAAATGTAGGCAAAAGAATGGTTAAATGGGTCTCGACACCACCAATAACAGGAGGAAATCCCCAATGTAAATGCGCTATATTTAATTTATTTTTTGACATTAATAGCTCCTTGATTTATGACGCGCCAGTAATTATCAATAAAAGGTTTTTTCTATAGATATTACTAATAATATGCAACTTCTGCCAACTCCTCTTTACGTCGAAAGATGTGTTCTTTCCCCGGAATTAACAAACTACCTTTCCCAAAAACTTGAATCTTCACCTTCTTCTTATTTTTTGATTCACACTTGATTCTTACTTCATTATTATTTACTTCAAATCTTAAGAGATCTCTTTTCCAAAACAATGCAAACTTTATCTTCCGCCAAGAAACAGGAACCTTTGGATTCACATAAAGCAGACCATTTAAGCCGCGAACACCAGCAAAGCCATGAATAACATCTTGCCAAACCCCTCCTAAAGAAGCTGCGTGAATTCCTTCAGATGTATTTCCATGCAGATTACTGATATCGGCTCTTAAGGCTACATTAAAGAACTGATACGCCTGACTGATTGCTCCAACTTTAAGAGCAATAAGAGCATGCATTGAAACACTTAACGATGATTTATGTAATGTTCGATTACGATAATACCAGAAATTGCTTTCTTTAGTTTTTTTATTAAATATATCGGAAAGTAAAAAAAGGAACATTAATACATCCGCCTGTTTCACTAACTGCGTCTTATTATAATCCTTCACACTGATTCCAACCGGCAAAGACGGAATATTATTTTCATCAAACTCAACAAGATCTACCATCTTCTTCTTGAAAAATCCGTCAAACTCTTCAATAACATTATCTTTTCTTATTTTAATATCAATACGTGGCGCAATATGTTTCCACTTCTTTACTTCTTTATCTGTTAAAGAGGTGCTTTTAACCAATCTCTTAAAAAGTTCCTTATTGCTTTCTCGAAGAATATTATAGTATTTATGTGCAGTTAATAGACACCACTTGGCCATAACATTTGTATAGGCATTATTATTCACATCTTCATGGAATTCATCCGGACCGATAACATTTCTGATTTCATATCTGCCACTTCTATTACAAACTGTTCTGCTTGCCCAAAAACGGGCAATTTCAAAAATCATTTCATATCCCTGATCGCGCATAAAATCTTTATCACCTGTAACCTGAAAATACTGAACAATCGCATAGACGATGTCTGATGCAATATGATGTTCTAGATCATTTGTCCTTATATGAATAACTTCCCCATCTAAATTTTTTGCCCATGAAGGCGTTTCTTCTTCACCTGTGCCTGCAGACTCCCACGGAAACATTGCCCCTTCATAGCCTTTTTCTTTAGCAATTGTTTTTGCCTGCTGCAGCCTTTTATACCTGTACATCAACATGTTCTTTGCTACATCCGGCAGAACATAGGCATAAAACGGCAACAAAAATATTTCAGCATCCCAAAATATATGCCCTCTATATCCTTCACCGCTTAATGTTCTTGCACCAATACTTGAAAAACCTTGATCATCATGAGCGCAGATAAGCATATGATAAATATTAAAGCGAATATTGCGTTGAATATCTGCCGTTCCCTCAATAATAACATCGGCAATTTCCCATAATCTATGCCACTGTTCAATATGTTTTTTTAAATGATTTTCAAAACTGGTGTTATAAGCTTTTTTAAAAAGAAACCTGGTTTTCTTTTTATTCTTTTTAAGTTCTGCTTCGTTCTGTTCCATAATCGACATATGGCATATAACAGTAAACACAGCTGTTTGTTTCTTTTTTACTTCCAGCCGCAGGAAGGTGTCTTTGGCAAATTTCTTTTTTCTCCCAATTTTATGATAAAAGCCATTGTGGTAAATAATCCTATGGGTTTTCTCTAAAGTATCAACAACTCTATAATTTGAATGCTCTTCTTTTTCCAGATCCTTTAAAGTAAAGTGTCTTTTTTTGCCTTCAGTCAATACTCCTGCGTTAAAAACTCCAGCATCAATGTCTGATTGAACTTCAAGTTTCACGCATTGATCTAGCGGAGTCAAAGAAACCTGCATAATCATTAAATTTTTGTCATGCATGGATATAAAACGCAGAGACTGATAATTATAACGTCTTTTCTTACTATCGGAATAAACAGTTTGCCTTACTAATAATCCGTCGCGCATATTCAAAACTCTTTTATGCTCAAGAATATCCATTGCAACAGCACCTATTTTTTCGCCTTTAGCCATTATTTTAAAATTAAACGGATTAGGTAAATTAACCAACTCACTCACCTGAGAAGTAAACCGGTCAAAAACACCTGTAATATATGTTCCCGGTACTGCCCCTTGAGGAATTTCCTCTAATACGCCGCGTGTGCCTATAAATCCATTCCCCAGTGAAAATTGGCTCTCTCGAATATTCTGGATTTCTTTAACAAATTCGTCTTCATTGATACACCAAAGATCTGCTGCTGCATATTTTGTAAATATTTCTTTCATTTCAATCTTCCTTATATCCCCTCTAGCTTATATTTGTTAATTATAGACAAAGTTGAACCTACATATAATATTATTGGAATTACTAATAAAAAGGACTACCATCTAGATAGCCCCATTTTTTTTAAAATCTGCTAGAAACAAAAAAAACTAATGATAAATCATTAATTGCATATCTAAAGTTATTACGAGAATTGCCACCAATCAATTCACAAAACTACCTTTACGAAGCTATTAAAAATAAAGCTCTAATCTTTTAACGTCTATCGTTCTTGCGCTTTGCGAAACAATCCTTGCAATATACTGGACGATCATCTCTAGGTTTAAAAGGAACTTCACATTCCTTCTTACATTCTGAGCAAATCGCTTTATGCATCTCCCTTGGTCCTCCACCATATCCACCACCGTGTTCATATCCCATACTACCCCCTTTTTAGTTTTGCTAAATTTTAGTCTTTATTTAAGACCTCTCCTGAATCTGCTTTAACCTGCATGTTTTTTTTGTCATTTTTACGTTGTTGCTTTTCTTCTCTTTTCTTTTTCTTTGCCAATTCTTTCTGGTATTTCTTATATGAATAATTATTTCCTGCCAACATGTCCTCCTTTTATCTTAAACCATCTGTAATATTGTACCACAAAAGGTTAAAGATGGCTCGCTTAAAATTACGACTATGCAACTTCTCGGTGATCTTAAAACTTAGTATTTGAAAGAAGAAAATAAGCATACTACCTAAAGAAACGTTGAATTCCCAGATTAAGCTCATTGTCAAGATTTCTCTTACAACCTTTTAATTATGCTTTTTATTCAAAAATATAATTATCTACTTAGTTAAAAATCTTTACCCTTTAATTTACCTAAAAGCAAGGTGAAGATCATAACAATTAACCGACTCCAGCTATCACTTACAGCAAAGTATGAAACCTGTTTTGAAATATCAAAAAAGTATTTCTTATTAGTTAACTTCAGATGAGATAATGAGATAAACGGTCCTTTAGCAATGGATTTTTCCACATTCTCAAAACAAAATATATTGCCAAAATTACCTCTGCCTGAAACTAAATCTTTACCTTCTTCATTACCGCCCCAGGTTAAATAAGGATCCATCCATATCATCGGCGCCATCACATTGACTCCGATTGCTCCGTATGCTAATTTTGTAATTGCCTCATCAAGTATAATCTTATATCTTTTTGATGACTTATCATCAATGATAATTGTAGCTGCCAAAGTACCTAAAAGTCTATTATTGCAAAAATCAACTGCGCGAGAAAGAAACTCACCGATATCAGCTTGAGTATCTAGAGCCACTTCATTTATTACCTGAGAAAAAGCCTCATGACTTACGGCATAGCCATCTTGTTCTGAATCTTCAATCAGAAGAAATTCAGAACTGCCCACTGTAGCATCTTTCGGCTTTATAAGTTCTGCATTTGGATAATTATTTTTGAAATTATTAAACGCCTTTTCGGAATTAGGATAATAAGAGCTAAATCCTGGTGTATCGATTTCCAAGGCTTCTTTTAGTGCTATTAAGAATTCCTTTCTCTGTGGCCAGTTTTTGCAAGTTATGATAGTCTGCAATCTCCCGCAGATTGCACCACCATTTAACTTACCAATTGTAGCAATAGATATAGCATGGTGTTTTATTTGAGACTTAGTCCAAGGTTTAACACCGGGCACGATAATGCAAGGGTTATTACCACCGCATTCACAGACTAATTTAGTCTCAGTAGAAGCCATAATTGCTTTAGCAGTAGAAGTTCCTCCGGTAAAATAAATTTTATTTATACGCGTATCTTTTACTAACTCTTTTCCTTCATCAGAATTACAAAAACTTAATGCCTTAAAATCAACCAAGGGTTTAAAAACCTTCTGCCAGATTAAATCGCTTTTTTTATTTAGCTCATGCGCCTTATGTACAACCGCACAGTTATCGATAAATAAAGCCCTGACCATCTCAAAAGAAGAACTGTAATTGCCTGCACCTAAAACTGCAGTAATACCTCCCTTTTTATCCAGTGGATTAACCTGCCTTAACTGTCCCTTAATTCTAAGTGAATCCTTACGGTCAAAATAAATCAGTTTATCTTTTATATATCTTGGGAAAACCTCAACATCGTATAAATCATTAGCTATTTTTTCGATTCTAACAGGCTCAGGCATTTTTCCGCGGACTAAGGCTTCATACAATTTAATACAAGCGCTTATATTGCTGGCAACAGCTACAATCGTACCCTGCCAGCCAATTGCTTCCATATGCAGGGTATCTTTATTGCCAAGGGTAATATTTTTTACTTCACAGTCTGCTTGAACCAACTCCTGCATATAAAGTTTGATATTGCTTTGGATTTGTTTTAATAGATTTAGTTTTTCCCTGGCAGGGGTTTTCTGCCACTTTTCAGGATCCAACCAATCTACAGCTTGCTTTGCGTTCATAATGATTATCTTTATTTATTTTGGTTTAAGATTGTAACCGGATTTGAAAACATGCTAGAATTCGGTATCACAACCTTTCCGTTGTCGGATCTTATTGTGGTATATCTTAGGTCGATATCGGTAATTTCCCCTTCAAACCCCGTAACTATAATGTGATCTCCCGGTTGAAAAGTTTTATATAAAATTATCAATACGCCGGCTAGAATATTTGAAAGGGCGTCCCTGAGAGCAAAACCGATAGCAAACCCTGTTAAACCTAAGCTAGCGACAATTGCAGTGACATTCACCCCTACCGCCCCCAAAGCAAAAAATACACCAATAATACTTAATATTGAAAATACAATCTTTCCAAACAGCGAAAATATACTTTTTCCAAACTTCAGTTTTCTTCCTATAAAAAATATTATCCATTTCAAAATCGTGCCTATTAGAAAAAATCCAATAAATACTAATAGACCAATAAAAAATTTTATACCTATTATCCTGAATTTTGCCAAAAACTCACTAATTATCTGCCCAATTGTCTGTATCTCCATACTTTTCTCCTATTTCTATTCTGTTTTGAAATAAAATCCTCTACAAATTTCTAATTCAAAGACTGTTAGGAAGTCAAACTCCCCTATTGGACGAGTTTCGCAACTGGCTATGCTCTGAAGAAGTGGAGAAAATGTATAAAGAACTGGCTATGATTACCTAAACTGCTCCTTCAACTCTATATCTCGTTAGTCCACATAGGGGTGTAAGTAATTATTGTTCCAAGACGCATCCTTCAATTTCTTAAAATTACTTTCTTGTATTTCTTTTCGGGATCCCTTCACACTCAACACGTGGATCGGGATCCTTATTACTTTCTAAAGTAGCGGTAACACATAATCACAACATACTTCTCTTTCCAGGTCAATAACCCGAGGAGAAGACCGAATCTTGAACCAGGGAGTCCGACTGAGCAACTTGGGTCTGGGCTTGAGTGTGACTGTGCCTGCATCATAACAGCGGGCAATTCCCCACTGACCGTTATGAGTTTTCCCTTTGTGATTGTGTCCAAAGAGAATAGCATCAATGGAAATCCCAGTTTGTATCGCTTGCGTCAAAACTTCTTTTAACACATGCGAGTCCTTGAGCTGATGAAAAGGCCGCCATTCGAACGGATGATGATGTAAATATATTACTCTTTTCCGGCAGGAACAAATCTTAGGCTCCTGAAGAATCGATCCTAACCTCTGAAGTTGTTTTTTTCCTAATTCCCCTTCCGCAAACAGTTTATCATACCAATGCAATTCCTCAGCCATTGAATCAAGACCGATAAAAGCTATCCCGTCTATTACATCTGTCTTGGGATAACCGCGCTCTTCTCCAAAAAATGCGTCTTTGAACAATTTGATAAATTTACTATTGCCTTTATCTCCTGTTCCATAATCGTGGTTACCTGGTACAACCAGTATATGCTTAAAACCAGATTCTTTTAATTTGTCCAACCCTTTCTTAACTTTTGAATAACTGTTCTTATTATTCGCATTATCTACTAAATCTCCGGTAATCACAATGACATACTGCGACGCTTTATCCGATTTCTCAAACACCAAATTATCAACAACCATAGAAAAGCGCTTTTTAAAACCCCCGCATCCCACGTGTAGATCACTTAGGTGAATTATTTTCTTCATAGTTTATATCATCTCCTATTGCCACATCCGTGGTTTTCATTTTACTCCAAAATAAAACCCTACGCAAGTATTTTACTCGCATAGGGTTAAGTCTTAGTGGCTCCCCGTATTGGACGACTTTCGCAACTGGCTATATACAGAAGAGGCGGTCAAATTGCATAATTATTTCTCTCTTACTCTTACGTAATTGCTTTTTACAAGCGTCTCGTTAAATATTTCCGTTTTCGTATGCTTGAATTTAAGGCTATGCTGAAGTTCATCAAATAAAGGAATACCTTTTCCAAGAAGGACTG
>JAVCCR010000016.1 GCA_030765485.1 Candidatus Gygaella obscura | reverse complement strand
TAAGTCATTATTAAAAATTACCGTATCAAAACCTTCTTCAGCTGCTAAATTACTTAGCTCCTGGGCCTTGCCCTTACCGATATATAAATCAACGGTTATTTTATCCAGCGTGCAACTTAACTCTTGCTCTATTTGAGAACCGCAGGAAAGTGCAAGCTGTTTTAACTCAAAGGCTAGATCCTTAATCTTCCAGCCGTCATGGGCATAAAGCAGCTTTGTCGTAACTAACAGTACTTTTTCTTTTTTACTTAAGATAATCAGTTCCATTTTGCCTTTTTAAAATAGTTAAGTATTGCTTTTTTGGTTTTAAATTTAATTCTTTTATCATGCCTGAACCAGGATAATTGCCTTTTGGCGTATCTGCGCGTATCGCGCTTAATCAGCTCTTTGGCTTCAAGCAAGGTAATCTTGCCGTCCAAAAAAGACTTTACCTGTTTTAATCCCAGTATCTGAGATGCAGATTCGCTTAAAGGTAATTTAAGAAGCCTTTTAGCTTCTTTTAAGAAGCCCTTTTTAAACATCGCATCAGTTCTGGTATTTATTGTCTCATAAAGACTGACTCTGTCCACATTAATAACAAAACATATCAGTTTATAATCATCAGCTATACCTTTGGTATCTTTTTGCAGATCGGAAATCCTCCTACCTGTAGTTTTATAAACCTCTAGAGCACGCACAATGCGGCGCAGGTCATGTTTATGCAGCTTTAATGCACTTATCTTATCAACTCTTACTAAGCGCTTATATAAATAGTTTATCCCGTATTTTTTTACCAAGGCGTAGAGATTGGCTCTGATATCTTTTTCCGTACTATTAAGAGTGAATATCCCATCTAATAAAGCTTTCATATAAAGGCCTGTTCCCACCACGAATAAAGGTATCTTGCCTTTTTTATGGATCTTTTCAATCACAGGCTTTACAAGCGCTAAAAACCTAGCCACATCAAATTCATCTTTTACTGAAACCACTCCTAAAAGATGATGTTTAATTTTTTTTATATCCTTTGACAGAAGTCTATTAGTAATAATTTTAGGCTGTTTATATACCTGCATGGAATCGCAGTTGATTATTTCAGCGTTTATCCTGGATGCGATTTTTAAAGCAAGCTCGCTTTTGCCTGATGCAGTTGCACCGCATAAAAATATTAGTCTATTTTTAGGGAGTTTTTTATTCAATTCAATCAACCTTACTTAGTTTATATGCGCTAACGCTGTCTTTATAATTGATCAGGATAATCTGCTTGTAGATATTAAATAAAGCTACGTCGTTAATGCGGAACATACATTCTGCTAACCGGTAATAAACTAAAGGTAGATAATCAGATCTTTTATAGGTATGTAAAAACTCTTCGCATAAATTGATTGATCCTTGATAGTCTTTTTGCATGAAGCTAACATCGATTAAACCGATTAGGGATTTTTCCTTTAATTTTATATTATAAAACTCATCATTAATAAGACTAAACATATCAAAGGCAGCCAGATAGTTGTCGTTTTTTAAATACGACACAGCCAACAGATAACAAATTTGTGCATCTTCTCTTTTATCCGGATTAAGGCTGAAGATATACTCACAGGTTGAGATGGTTTTTTGATAGTCGCTTTTTAAAAAACTAACCACAGCCTTATCAAACTCTTGGGCAAAAGAGGTATTTGAAAATACGGATAAAAATATAATTAAGAAAATACCTTTTTTCATTTTAAGCTCTTTGAAATCTTTTTCTGTAAGGCCAGTACCTGTGCATGCCTTGCCTTTTTAACTTCTAAAGAAACACTATCCTTTAATAAGCTTGCTTTTGTATGCGGCCTGGGTGAATACTTAAAGATAAAAGAAGCATTAAACTTAACTTTTTTCATTAAATCAATCGTATCAAGAAAGTCTTTTTCAGTCTCACCCGGGAAACCTACGATAATATCGGTTGTAAGTGCACCATTAACTATTTTTTTATACTTCTTGGCCAATTCAATATAATAGTCTCTTTTATAGCCTCTGTTCATTGCCTTTAATATTTTATCAGAGCCGGATTGAATAGGCAAATGAAGGTCTTCATTTATATTAGGTCTTTGCTTCATTAGAGAAAAAAGCTCAATATCAATATCCTTAGAATGGCTGGTAAGAAAACTAAGCTCTTTAATCTCACTAATCCTGCTTATTTTATCTAATAGTGATATAAAATCAACCTTACCATACTTATACTGGTTAACGTTTTGGCCTAAAAGGGTGATTTTAGTTCTCTTGTTTTTTAAGCATAGCTTTACTTCCTTTAAGATATGATCAACACTTCTATTACGCAATGGTCCCCGCACATATGGAACTATACAGTAAGAACAGTAATTACAGCAACCTTCTGAGATAACAATATAGCTATGGTCTTTTGAACTATAAAAGCTATTTTTATAGATAGATTCCGGTCTTTTTTTATTAGAAACAAAACTCTGTTTATGCGAACCTAAAGATTTTAATATCTTAGGGATCTTAGCAATATCATTAGGCCCAGCTGTAAAATCAATATGCTTTGATATTTTAAAGATATCATCTTTAAAGTTAGTAGCCATACAGCCTAAGATACCCACGATTTTAGTTTTATTGGCTCCTACTTCTGAAAAGACTCTATCTTCTGCATGCTTCCTGACAGAGCAGGTATTAAGAAGTACAATATCAGCAGCTTTATTAGAATCAACTAATTTAAAGCCGTTTTTTTCAAGCAAGCCGCAGATAAGTTCGCTGTCGCGGACGTTCATTTGACATCCGAACGTGCGTATGTACACACTACGTCCTTTGCCCTCGTTTTGGTTTTTACCTGACTTAACAGACATTCAATATCTTCCTTCGGCAATAATGTTTTAAACGGTTCATATAACTCAACCTCCATTATAACCCCTTCTCTTACAACAATTTTCTTAAACACCAGTCTTAAGAGCGCCTTCTTTTCAAAGATTGTCAGATTGGTTCGGGCTCCTGCGGGGTTGCTCAAGACAGAAGTCAGAAGATTATTATATGCCTCAGAGGCCTCTTTTTCAATCAATTTCATCTCTAAAGACCGAATCTTCCGCTTCAGCTTATCTTCCTTGTCTTTTAAAGGTTCCTGAGTTTCTTTAAAGATTTCCTGTCCAATACCGCCTTCCAAATAAATTGAAGTAAGTTTTTTCTGTTTTTCATAATTCTCATTGAGGGCTTGCTTGACGTTGTGGAAGCTATTGATGATTTCATCCGACGGATCTCCTGCAACCTTAAGAAGCTCAGCATAACGTCTTTCCTTTACAACCTTATGGGTTGCCACTTTCTCTAATACCGCAAAAGCAAATTCATCATATGAGGCTGCCGGTATATTTTTGTTGTTACATTCAATCCCTCTTGTTTCCCCCTTAAGCCGGCACCGGTACCATTTCTTCCTTTCTTTCGTCTTGTGATTCGATACGTTAGTCATCCCTAGATAACTATATCCGCACAGGCCGCATTTCAGAATTCCCGTTAATAGATGTTCATACTTATTAAAAATCCGGCGAATCGCTTTTCTGTTGTTTGCCAGGCGTAACTGCACTCTCTTGAAATCTTCATCGCTTATTATTGGCGTGTGCCTGCCTTGAGCTTCAACCGTATCGTTAGCATCACCGGGAAGATAACGATACCCTTTGCCGTAACCGCCTTTAGTCTTTTCCTTCTTACTGTAATGGCGACGATTCCAGACAATCTTACCCGTGTAGACTTTATTTTTAAGAATGTCGCAAATTAATTTACTATGGAATCTTATACCTGTTCTGGTTCGATAACCTTTATGATACATATGTGCCGTAATCTCCGAAGTCGTCTTGCCCATCAGATACATAGAATAAATGGCCTTAACGATCTTTGCCTGCTCAGGCACAATCTGCAATAGCTTCTTTTCCTTATCATAGTTATACCCGTATGGAGCAAACCTTGCGCCCTGCCAGTTACCATTCTTGGCCCCCTTAACCATCCCTGGGAAAACTCTTTCTTTGATTCTGTTCCGTTCGAACTCTGCAAAGCTCCCTAACTGTTGAAACATTAATTTTCCTGCCGAATTCGTTGTATCAAACGGTTCTGTTGCCGACTTAAACCCCACACCATAAGACAACAACTCATCGACAATGTTAAGCAGGTCTTTAAGGTTACGGCTAAATCTATCGAGTTTATATACAATTACCAAATCAAACTTATTGTCTTTGGCATCCCGTAATAAGCGTATGAGTGCAGGGCGTTCCTTTGTGTATCCGCTTATGCCCCCGTCTTTGTACATGCTGTAAACCTGATGGCTTTCACGCGTAGCATACCCGCGCAGATATTCCTCTTGCACTTCAAGGGAATAACCTTCTCTCACCTGATCTTCTGTACTAACTCGCAGATAAATAGCAACTTTCATTTTGAACCTGATTAATTATTTTCTTTCCCGCTTTCTTTAATAGAGAATTAAGAAAACGTACGTCTACCTGATGTAGAATATACACCAATTCGTTAAGTCTATATTCTGAATCGTTTATTTTTAGATTTTGTTTTACATCAATGAATATCTGCATTTTATACCTTTGGAATTCTTCTTATAAATGAGACAAAAACGAGCACAGTTGCCCCTACGTTGCGACCGGATGAGAAAAGCAAAGACTTCTTCCCACCCCCTTTGTCATCTTGCATACCTTTCAAATCGCCGTGCTTGAAATTCCCTGAGCCAGGGTCTCCAAAAACTTTCCGCTTAGCATTTTTTACGCACTCTAAAACTGTTTTCACTTTTTGCCTTTTCGGAATTTTTGAAATATTTTTATTTTGCAAATTTGTAATTTGTAATTCGTAATTCATAGGGCATCTGATTTTTTTGCCGCCCTCTCGCTCCTCCCTTGCTCGAACACTCGCATTCACTTAAGCAGAAGAAGGGGCAGCATTCCCCCAGTACCCAGCGCGATTCCTCACACACGCGCGGCTGCGAGAGACCCACCCCCCCCTCATGCTTTCTATATCTCGCGCGTGTGTATTCCATACAACTACTATGGGTTACGATATTTTTGACAACTTGCGAACTTGAGTAAGGCCTATAAGCATGTATATATAGGATACTCACAAATACACACGCTATGCACCTTGCCGCAAGTTCGCAAGTCATGTTTTTATAACCAAATTTTGGCTTACTTTTTTTATGAGAATTTTAATTTTCTTTTTTTCTACCGTAGCTTTGGCTATCTGTTGCTCTAGTTGTTTTGGCGACAATAAAGCGGATGTTTTTTCGTCCAAATCTGTTACACTATATTCATACTCCTGTCCTTTGCGCCCGCTTAATGGCTGAATGTATCCTTCTCGCGTCAAGCGATTCATGTGTTTACGAATGTCATCTCTTGACCACCCTGTTTTTGCTGCTAGCTCCGATCGCGTAAAGTTATCTTTCATGGCCTTGCATACCGAAAGAAGCTCGCGACTTCGAGGAGGAATGTTATAAACACTGCCTATTATCAGATCTTTGGCAAGTTCGTACGCTATTTTATAGTCTTTTATGTCCGCGAGCAAATATTCTTCATCATTAACAACCTCTACATCTCTCTGATACTGATGCAATAACGCTGATATCTCGATTAACGCAAGGAATCTCTCTACATCTCTTCTCATGCGGGGTCGTGTAGCAGGGAAATATATATACTTTACAAATGGTATTAAAACGCGACTCTTTTGAAGCAAATGCTGGCACAGTTGTAACATTTTGATTTTTTTATCCGAAAGGCCATATTTCCCAACCTGCTCAGGATCATATTTTGCTTTTTTATACTCAATAACGTTTTCATTCTGTTTAATAGACTCGTCCATATATACAGAATAAAATCTAGTTTCATTCTCCGGATGCGTAGACTCTCTAGTAGTAGTAAATACGTAGGTTAGAGGCCCTTTTACTGTTTTGGTATGCGTTTTATATTCTCCGGTATGTTCATCCTTAATCGGTACTGCAATAGTAAGCTTTTTCTCGCTTAATATAATCCTAATATTGTATTCGCTATTTTCTCCTCCAGCATATTCAAGAATTATCAAAATTTTATGGCTTAAATCGTTTATTCCGAAATATTGAAGTGCTTTTGCTGATACGTAAGAAAATATTTTTACGTCTGAGTCTGGCATAAGTCCCGCTATTTTCAATACGACATGAGATTTGCCGGTAGAGCTATTTCCTTTTAACGCAGCGGAAATTGGGGAGTCGAGTTTTCGAGAAGTAAATATTAGGTAAAGAAGAAGGGAAAGAAGCTCTTCTCCAACAACCCCCAAATAGTTTATAGCTTCTTTGATAGCTCCCATGAGATTTGGTTGTTTGAGAAATGCTACGGCTTCTGCTTTTTCTTCCTCAGTAAATATTATCTCGGTTGGTTTTTCGTTTAAGTTTTGTTGCTCAAATAACTTTTCTTGGCACATTCCTTCTAAGTGTAGAAGGTCTTGATCAACCATCTGCGAACTAACTTGACATATTTGCTCAATCTTGTTTGCTATTTCTTGACGCTTTTTTGAACTTGTGATGGTTGGAGTATCAGCATGGACAATCTGCGCATTATGCAGAATTTTAACGGAAACTTTTATGCCGCCCTCTTTTGTTTTAGTAATATTGTATACATTATATCGTAGGTTTAATTCCGAGGAGAAGTGGGACAGAACGCACCGCATATGTTTTCCCTCCAATCCGGCCATTTTAACCGCTTCATCAATCAAATGCGTTGGTTCCACGCCTTGCTTTCGCAAAGCGACGGACCAAAACTCAGTAAATCGCATAAAATCCCCTTGAAATCCGTTATTTCCCCAATCTTTGAAGCGACCAGTGCGAAAGTCTATATCGAATGATGGGGTCTTCTCATGTCGAAAAGGAGACAATATCCGAACTACCTCTTTACTATTTGTTTCTAGCTTTCGCTGCAACAAGTGTTCATAAGCCTTTTTATACTTTAAGTCCACAATGCACCTCCTTATTAATTTATTTGACAAACATTAATGCCGAGAGGTATTATAAACACAGACGGCACGCCCTTCATGGGCTGTATCCCGTTCAAGCCCTCGCAAGACCGCCAAGTTTTGTTCGAGGGCTTTTCTTTTTAGTTTGTATTTGTTTTAAACATACTTTAAGTTTAGCACATTTTTGTTACCATTCAAGATGTAGAACTCCAGTGGTAACAAATAAAGCAAAAAAAATAATTTAGGAGCATTTCGGTGGTATCTATTTTTTAAACTTTTCAGCTAATCTCTTCTTTCGCCTTTTGCTCCGCATAAATTCTTTTCGATAATTACGCCCTCCTCTAGCGTCTCTCCAATACCTTTCTTTACACAATTGTTTACCGCAAGTTACATTATTAGCCCTTGATGCTAAAAACCATTCGCCGCAAGAAAGACATTGATGTGTCCTGCAAGATTCCCCCAGTATCAACCTCTGCAAATAATCTAACAACCCTACGGTTAGATAATGCCTAATGCCTTCCTCATGCATACATCCTTCGGGAAAATAAAGATCGTTATGCGGGTCAGGATAAAACTTAATTAACGGGAATTTCTTTATTTTATGCAAATCTTCTACAACGCTATTCATTTTCTCTAGCCTGATACGAAGACTGGTTTTCTTATTTATTGCCTTAGATGTTCCAATTCTACGCGCTACCTTAGCAAACTCAGAGAAAACAGCTCTTATAGGTATAGGTTTTTTAGCAACAATTTTGTTTAGTTTATCAATATGGACATAGTATTTATAGCTTCTATAGGCCGGACTTACGGATTTCTTCACTGACTCCAACTCTTCAATCTTTCTAATGGCATCCATTGCTTCCTGTATATCTTGCTTCAATTCAAGATTTTTTATTTCAAATTCTTCAAGGCTGCTAAAAATAAAAGGTAGAATGATAGGGATCTGTTCGTAAAATTTACTCATTCCAACTATAACAATGTTTTTCAGCATTACTTTCTTTGGTTTTGAACGCCGTTTTTTACCTGATTTAATCTGTTTCTTCAAGCTCACTTTCCTTTCTGAACGCCGTAAAAGGGTTAAATTACGTCGTTAATAACTCAACGGCCTCTTTCATCTCTGCTTTCGTAACATGTGTGTAGATCATCGTCGTCGAAATGTCGCTGTGCCCCATTAAATCCTGAACAAGCCGAATATTTTTACTTCTACTAAAAAGCTCTGTCCCAAATGTATGCCTTAAAGCATGGGGGCTAAATTTAATTTGTATCCCGGCTTCTCTAATCCATTTATCTAATGACCTTTGAATAGCCCTAACCGATAACCTGTTATGGTTGCGGCTTACAAACAGAGGATCAGTATCAAATACTCCCTTGCGCCGGCGCTTCTTTAATCTAAGATAATTCTCGATGTGCGATTGCGTAGCTTTATTCAAAGGTATCTCCCGTATTTTACCTCCTTTGCCGAGGATTTCCAACGTCTTTCTTTCGCGGACTTGGCCTACATTGAGAGAAGCAAGCTCAGATATACGAAGACCGGTATTTAATATAAAACTAAAAAGGAAATAATCGCGCTCGGCAGATTTACGATCCCTAAGAACGGTTAAAAGTTTTTTCTTTTCTTCGTCGCATAAATATTTAATCCTTTGCCTTTTCATCAGTGCCCACTCTCCTATAAATAATAATTCTTACCTAATTAAAATTAATCTAAATCAAATACCCGTTCGATACGCAAACCTTCATATCTATCCTGGAGCATTGTCTTATCATAATCAAACCAAAATGCAAAAGAACCCCAAGTCACACCACCCATCTTATTTCCTGCTTTAATGCGATAAAACAATATAGAAACTTCAGTCTTAACTTCCATTCCCTCATAACGATATTCCTTAAGACCATAGAATACCGAAACTCCACTGCCATACTTTGGGGCTGCTTCTGCATAAGACTCACCTTTTTTTTGACCTTCAAGATAATCTTCCACAAGTCTTTTAGCAGGTTCTACAAGATTTGGATTATCCCTAAGTAAATATGGATTAGCGATGACACACCCACTAAATAATACTAAACCTAATAAACAAACTATCCATTTCCTAATCATTTTACTTCTCCTTTCCAAAAATAAAACGGGCAGGTCAATCCTGTCGGGGATTATGACCTACCCTAATTCATGCATGAATTTTAAATCTATTTATCCCCGACAGACTTAATGCCTATCACTTAATATGACTGATTTTTCAAAAAATTGCAAAAGGTATTTTAGGGATGTCTTGGGGAATTTTCTAACTTGATTACTCTCATTACATTAAAATTAATAAATTTCTAAAATATTTTATAAAAAATAGTTATAGCCCTAAAAGATCCCATCGATTAAGGAATTTTTCTTCGTCATCCCTAAACTGGCGCATTGTGGTTTGATTGTGTTTTTGGCCTTTTCTGCCCGGTGTGTCGAGCCATTCACTGTGGTGCTTTTTAATAAAATCAGCAACTACTTTACTGGGAACAATGTAAAAATCTGCAGGTTTGCCATAATTTAAACTAACGAATGCATAAAACAAATTTGGGGCATGGTATTCTTCTGCTTTCTCGTTCATTACCCATGCGGTTCCTTTGCTGTATCGTGTTTTAACTTGAATCGCTGCTGTTTTGAAAGCCTTCTCGTTTGTTACGAGAATATCTACACCCTTTGAATTACGAAGTGTAATTGAAGCAATGTAGCCACGCCTCGAAAGCTCTCCCGCTACTAAATATTCCCCAGCTACTCCAGACAAAACCGAATTCAATTTACCCTTTGTCATATATCAAAATCATAGCACCGTATTCTTACGGTGTCAAGACTAACAATACTTTGAGATAATACACCGTATGGATACGGCTATTAGATTAAAGTTAGCTAAGAGGCTTAGAGAGTTAAGAAAAAAGAATGAATTAACCCAAGACCGGCTATCGGAATTGTCTGGAATTGATTACAAGCATATTCAACTATTAGAAAGCAAAAAAGCACCCGCCGCTAAATTAGACACCGTTGAAAAACTCGCCAAAGCCTTTGGCTTAAGTCCTTCTGAATTACTGAAATTCTAACTACGAGCCTACTACTGCTATAGGACTTGCCAAAGCCTTGAAAATAAACCCTGCCGAATTGTTGGAATACGATTAAGCATTGCGCCCCAGTTTGGTTTCCAAAATAGAAATAGCGCGTTTCAGATCATCAGAGTGTTCACGTTTATTATTTACCATAAAATAAAATTGTGCAAAACAAATTTACAAAAACTGGTACCTGCCCCTTTTTCAGTTTATTCTACCATAGCCAAGATGAGCTCTATATCCGTCCCCGTTCTACAAGCCTGCGGTAATGCTCACCAAGTACTGTCAATTTGCATGCCTTGCTCCCCATCGCAGCATGCCACATGTGTGGCGCATCCAATGGTACAACGAGGTTCACGCGATTGTACTTCTGCAAAATTGCAAACTTCGAGGTATTCACCGGATTCGGACTTGGGATAGATTGATCCTGGTTTACGCGTTCCGGTTCAAATGAGGGATCGAGCCGAAACACGAACCCTGAAGATGGGAAAAACTCTGTAATTCGCTGAAGCTCCAGTAAACTAATCGGTGACTGGACTTTCCGCAAGGATACAAAGCTCTTCACATTGGTCTTGAACACAGGCCGCTGATCCCACGGGCCAAGAGACTGGTCAATGTGTGCATAAACGCTACCTGGCGTCACGTCTCCTACCAAGTTCCCTGCTGCCCCGTTCAGAGCATCAACAAAAAGCGTTGTGAATACGCCAGCACCATTCTCCTCGGTCGCATATTGGTCTGCCGTAGATGCAGTAAGAATCGTGGTACCTTCTTTAAGTTCGGCACTTGTTGGAGTAGAAGAGCTTGCCCCCGCAATACCAGAATGGCAGCTATCCAACACGATGATTCTATTTTTAACGGCAGACTTATCTGCAAACGTAATAACATCTCCAAGCGGAATACCCTCATCGCCTGTCTCGGCATCACTAGCGATAAGGTAACCTCCGGTCTCTTCGATGTGACCATGCCCAGCAAAGTAGAAAAGCGCAGTCTCGCACTCACCTGAGAAAAGATCTCTAATGTTCTCTCTCAATTCTGATCGTAAGACGGGGGCAGTTGATCCAATGCCCAATAAAAGCTTGACCGCGAAGTTTACGGTACCATCGCTGTTTCGCTCTAAAATGCGCTTTACAGCGTGCGCATCTTCGACGCAGCCACATAGCGCAGAGACATGTTCATAATAGTTTATTCCGACTACAAGGGCTTTTCTCATGGCTCGTTATCTCCCTCCACCAATCAGCGTTTTCAGACCAAGCCACGTCCATTTGTAAATTTTGTCTGATGCCTTGGCTGATGTGGGCTTTGTGCAAGTCTTGTCAGCATAAGCCGCTAAAAGGAAATACGGGATCCTCTTTTCCTGAGCTATAGTTACCTCGGCTGCGACGCCAGTTGCCGTGTGCGTATCTTCTCCACATAGAACAATCACGACATCAATGTTGGCCATTCGTCTTCGTATTTTTTCCTTCCAGTCGCCTGTAAGCGGTTCCTTCACGGAGGCATCAATAAAATCGAATGGACTATCAGTAAGCTTTGCTTGCCCAGCCAACATTTTTTTTGTACCATCGTCGTGATCAACATCGAAACTGATAAAAATCCTTTTCTTTGTGGCCATGAGTAGTCTCCTTTAGTTAATTAATCCGGGGACAGACGCAGAATTCTCTCCCCGGATTAGTAGATTTAACGTTTTGTTTTACCCTTATCAATCTCTTTACAGTGCTCGCAAAGCTTCTTCGCAGGCCCCTGCTTAACATTATCTTTTTCTATGTTATTACCCAACACGCATTTCTTATACTTATGGTATACTTTTGAATGCTCGGAATGATACGCCATCAGTTTCCTCCTGTTATGATAATTTTAATAATCTATTTTACATCTCAACGCTTCAATCAAACCTAAATTATTCTTCATGTAAATCCGCTTTTCATAGCCACACACCTCCTTCAAAGAAATTTTCCTGCTTGACAAGCTAAAATCAGAAGTGTATAGTTACAAATAAACACACTCTTTCTACTGACCAAGTGGAATTTTTTTTGTGTGTCTTTAGCGGGTTCGTTAGCGCGAGCCCGCTATTTCTATTTTACTTTATCTTTTTTGATATCAATTACAATCCCCTTATTGCTGTCGTCCCATAAACATTTATATTCGCCCTGAACCTCATCCTTGAAGGACAATTTGTTTATCAATTTGCTAGCGTTTAAATAATGTGAATCCCACTTAGCATTCTTTACAATTTTCAAACCGCCATTTTGTTTTGCAACTGGCACAAAAATCATTTTTTTGTTATCTACATCATAACCTACCTTTGCATATTGTTTATCCTTAAAATACTTTTCTATACATGCTGGATTTATTGATATAATTCTTACTGATATTTTTATTCTTGGCTCTGATGATTGTTCCTTTTTACGCGGTATATGAAATATATAACTCATAATTTAGACTCCTTTTATGTTAACTATACAAAATCATACCATAGTTCCATAGCTAAGTCAAGTTTTACTTTCATTTTTTAATGATTTTTTTGCTATAAATTAAGGGGGGACAAAGCATAGGTAATTTTACTTCTGCAGTTGCCGAGAATTTTCTTCTTAACTATATCTACTGCTTTAAGTGTGCTATTGCTAATTCGTATTTTTTCATAGTTTAGAAAATTTTTATTTTTGAAATTTGGATTCGGCTTTCCCTAATTCGTAGCTCGTTTATCTTTTAGCACACCCTCTCTTCTCCTCTTTCGCTTTCTCTTGAACTTTGGCAAACCGAAAAAAAGCCAGCCCGAAATTAGAGTACCCTAGCGCGATTATTTTCATGCGAGAGTGTAGTGGTCGCCAAGTGATCCCGAATCCCAGAGAAGACAACCGATGCCTCCACCCCTATTATAAGCATCATCGAATCTCCTCCATTTTATAATTTGTAAGCACATAGGGATTATTTATTAGAATCACAAACTTGACACGAAATTTTCACTCAGAAAGACACCTTTACTCTTAGCTACAGGGACAACTTTAAAATCAATACGCCAAACGCTGCAAAGTACTACACAAAAATTAAACTATCTAGGAATTTTCCACGCTGATTTTCACCGCCACTAAAAACTTTACTTAAATAATTGTTTCTGAGTATTTTTAATAATGCGTCTCTGGCAAAACGCTCGGTGTTATATAAAACCTCTTCTGATTCACTTTCTTTTAATTTACCCCGCATGCCATGGACTATTTTTGATCGCCAGCTGTAACAATTTTTCACTTTAGCACAAATCTTCTTTGCTTCACCCCTATCAGATGAAAGAAAGAATCCTATACGATGTGATATTCTATATGTTACCTCAGATGAAGCTCCAAAAAGTGTTTCTAAAACAATCCAAAATAAAAGAAATCTTGTTTCCCATGAATTGCTTGTAAGGGCTTCAAATAATGTTTTATTAGCTAACCATAATGAATTATCTCTTTTTAAATTCAATATAGACTTATAGATTTGTTTTGTTTCTACAAAATCATCTTTCGAATGATATTTTTTAGCATCTCTCGCATGATGTCTAATCAGTGGTGTTGTTAAGGATTGTCTCGTTGCCTTCTTGTCTGCATCAATATGAAATACCAAATGAAATCCTAGAGGGGATGGTTGAGATAACCATAATGCCAAATTACAAATCTTAATCTTTTCCAAGGCAACTTGTTGTTTTCCTCTAGGCTTATCACCTTTCCAACTTAAATCTGGATCATTAAGTGAATTAGCCTCATATTCTGAAACAAACATACACCTAGAATCTTTAACCTCTTTCTTATTAGTATAACTAAGGTATTTTAAAATATCCTTGTCTTTAATCCAGCCATAAATACCCTTAAGACATACGTCATTAAATACGACCGGGTTAGACTTTAAATTATTCAAGGCCAAATTGTTATAGTTCTCAAGAATAAGTGCTATTGTAATCCACTTTGCCATATTCCCCTCTTTCCACTTACGTTCGGTTCCCTTCTACTTAATTTTCATAACTCAACATAAACCAATGAGTTAATCATTATTATACATCTCTCCCAAAAATTGTAAAATCGGTTTGTGACAACGTTTCCATCTTTCATCCGAACGTGCGTAAGAATACTTTTTTGTTTGTAACCTCTTTATTCTTCATAAGTTATAAGGCGTGTAGAAATTGCACTCTAACATATGGTTACCGAATGTTAGTAACCTGTCGATTCTAACCAG
>JAVCCR010000009.1 GCA_030765485.1 Candidatus Gygaella obscura | reverse complement strand
CCGTACTTTTCTTTTCAATCGAACCGGTAATCTTTTCAAAGTCTTTTAACCCGGATAATTTTTTATTTTCAATTGCAAATATTAAATCTCCTTTAACCAAAAGGGCTTCGCTTGCTGGAGTATTTCTTCCAATGTTGACTATCACCACACCATCAGTATCTTTTAAATCATACAATTTAGATACTTGGGGTGTAATCTCAGCTACAACTATCCCCCTCCAGGAAACAGTAGTTTTATCCTGTACAACCTCACCTTCAAGCTCAGTCATATCAGGACGCTCCCCTAAGGCAACTTTTATATTAATGGACTTTTTATTTCTAATTACTTTTAAATTAACTTTTTTGCCAACCTCTGCTCTTCCTACCCGCCTTATAAGCTCCCGAATATCTTCAACCTGTTCTTTCTCAAAACCTACGATTATATCACCTTCTTTAAGGCCAGCTTTATCTGCAGGGCTATCAGCTAAAACCTTGGCAATCAATGCCCCCTTAGCTAAATCAACACCAAATTTACCAGCCAAATCATCATCCAGATTCTGTACTGTAACACCAAGCCAACCATATGAAATTTTCTTGCCCTTAATAAGATTTGAGATTATCCGCTTGGCAATATTTATCGGGATTGCAAATCCAATACCCTGATAGCCACCAGAAGTGCTAAAAATCGCCGCATTTATACCAACCACCTCGCCTTTTAAATTTACCAAAGGACCTCCGGAATTACCCGGGTTTATGGCTGCATCTGTCTGAATAAGATCTCCATAGTCGGTTTCTCTTCTTAATCCTACACCCAAAGTTCTATGCAAAGCGCTTACCACACCAACAGTAACCGTTGGTTCAGGACTGTTTAGATATGACCCAAAGGGATTTCCGATTGCCACAACCCATTGTCCGATTCTTAACTCATCAGAATCTCCTAGACCTGCTACAGGCAGATCCTTTTCCTTAATTTTTATAATCGCAAGATCAGAACGCGGATCAGCACCTTTAACTTCTGCTTCAGATTCTCTGCCGTCAGGCAATGTCACAATTATCTTATCAGCATTTTTTATTACGTGTTCATTGGTCAGGATATGACCTTCTTTATCAATTATAACCCCTGAACCTAATCCTTTCTGTTTATATTCTCTTTCAGGTATTTCTCCGAAGAAATCTTCAAAAAACTTCTTCATAAAATCATCTTCGCCAAACTGATTAAAAGGAGAGGAACCAAACCCAAAACTTCTGCTAGGTATTTTCTCCGTTATTTCAACCGAAATAGAAACAACAGCCTTTCCAACGCTATCCGCCACATTGAAAACTGCATTTTCAAATGTTGTATCCGATAGCACAACTGGCTTTTGTTCCTGAACTGCCTGAACATTATTGGAAAAATTAGTCCTTGCAGATATAACAAAACCAACCGCCACGCCAATTGAAATTATAGCAGCGAAAAATATGCCTTTTTTTATTGTCCTCATTACCCCCTCCTTCAATAAAAAGTTACCATAAAAATCATTTGTTAAGTTTAGCTTTTATTTCTTTTTCAATACTAGCAACTACCTTGGGATTCTCTTTTAGAAAATTCCTGGATTGCTCCTTGCCCTGGGCAAGCTTATCCTCGTTAAATAATATCCATGAACCAGCACGTTTTAAAACCTCAAGTTTTATACCAAAATCTATGAGATTGCCCAATTTTGAAATCCCCTCCTCATGAAGAATATCAAACTCGGTCTCACGAAACGGAGGAGCAACTTTGTTCTTAACAATCTTTGCTCTGATGCGAGAACCGATTATCTGATCCCCTGATTTGATAGCGCCGATTCTTCTTGTATCAATTCTAACTGAAGAATAAAACTTTAACGCCCGTCCTCCAGTAGTAGTCTCGGGATTACCGAACATTATACCGATTTTTTCTCTTATCTGATTTATAAATACAACACAAGTTTTTGATTTACTGATTGCTCCGGTAAGCTTTCTCAATGCCTGGCTCATAAGTCTGGCATGCAAACCCATATGAGAATCTCCCATCTCACCTTCTATTTCAGCACGAGGCGTTAACGCAGCCACAGAATCAATAACTACAATATCAACTGCATTAGACCTAACTAAAGTCTCTGTAATCTCTAAAGCCTGCTCTCCGGTATCTGGCTGAGAAATCAACAAATTTTCTAAATTCACTCCTATTTTTTTTGAATATGTAGAATCAAACGCATGTTCTGCATCGATAAAAGCAGCAACCCCGCCCTTTTTTTGTAATTCTGCAATAACACTTAATGTTAACGTGGTTTTTCCTGATGCCTCTGGGCCATAAACCTCAATAACCCTACCTCTGGGGAAACCACCAACACCTAAAGCCATATCTAAACCCACAATACCTGTAGGAATAGCTTCTACATCAAACCTGATATTCTGATCAAGCTTCATAATCGAGCCCTTACCAAACTGCTTTTCAATCTGCGCAAGTGCTAATTCCAAAGCTTTTTCTTTGTTGCTAATTTCTTGTTTTGAATTCTTACTTTGTACCATTTTAACCTCCTGTTTTTTAAGGAGTTACATTATATAACAGCTCCTTGATTATGTCAATAACATCTGACTGAACTATCTTGACAAAAAAATGTTTATATGTTAGTCTTGAAATCATAATGAAAAATGCAGAATCCGAAGAAAAAAACAGTCAATTTAAAGAACTTGAAAATAAACTTATAAGAGCCCAGACTGAGCTTAACCTCTTATATGAAATTTCCAATGCTATGCGTACCACGCTTAAGCTTGAGCAGATTTTATATATAATTCTTACTGCAACAACAGCTCATGCGGGCCTAGGGTTTAACCGCGCTATGCTTTTTCTGGTCAATGAGAAACAAGATCTTATTGAAGGCAAAATGGGCATAGGTCCTGACACCGGTGAAGAAGCAAATGATATCTGGAAAAACATTGACAACAAACGCATGAACCTTTATGACTTAATAAATGTATTTAGCGAGCATCACTCCATTTTTTACTCAAAATTTAATAATCTAGTCAAAAATTTGAAACTTCCCATTAAGGAAGAAAGCGGCCTTCTGGCAATAACCCTGCTTGAAGGCATGCCTTTACATATCAATAAAGAAAAATCAAAATCAATTAACGATAACCTTCTTTTAAACGTCTTAAAACTGGAGGAATTCGTCATTGTTCCACTTAAAGCACATGATAAAATAATCGGTCTAATTTTAGCTGACAACATATACACAAAAAAAACTATCACCAATGACGATCTCAGGATCCTGAACATGTTCGCTAACCAGGCAGGACTGGCTATTGAAAACTCCCGCCTTTATGAAAAAACCCTTATCCAAAGCCACAAAGACTCACTCACTAAACTCTGGAATCATGCCTATTTTCAATTTTTGTTAAAAAACGAGGTCAAAAACGCACAGATTGACAAAAAAAACCTTTCGCTAATCATGTTCGATATCGATAACTTCAAAGAACATAACGATACAAATGGCCATCAAAGCGGGGACCAAATCTTATATCAAATCGGAAAAATAACCAAACAATCTGCTAGGAGAAGAGATCATGCATGCCGCTATGGAGGAGAAGAATTCGCAATAATTTTACCCAACACCAAAGAAAATGAAGCTTTTCATATTGCAGAAAGAATTCGTAAAAACATTGAATCTAATTCATTCAATAACCAGTTGACCGGGAAAATTGATAGAATTACTGTAAGTATAGGGCTTGCTACCTACCCAAAAGATGCAAACTCACCTTCAAAACTTATTACCTCGTGCGACAAACGAATGTATAAAGCAAAAATGAACGGAAAAAATCAAGCCATTTCTTCTTAGACTGCCTGAGCTATCACACCTGTCTTTGACTCATTATCATGATCAGAAAGCTTAACAGATACAATGTTTGAAATGCCTGAGTTCTGCATAGTTATACCGTACATAACATTGGCATTCACAATTGTTTTCTTATTATGGGTTATAATTATAAACTGCGATTGATGCGAGAAATCTTTAACCATCTGCCCATAGCGTCCTACATTAGACTCATCCAAGGCAGCGTCAATTTCATCCAAGATACAAAACGGCGAAGGTTTAACCTTAAACAAACTAAAGAGCAATGCTATTGCCGCCATAGATTTTTCACCGCCGGATAAAAGCAGTACATTTTGAAGCTTTTTTCCTGGAGGCCTGCAGACTATCTCAATACCGCTTTCTAGAACGTTATCTGGATCGCTTAAATAAAGATCTGCGCTTCCACCACCGAACAATAACTTGAAATGCTTTTTAAATTCCTCTCGAATCCGTTCAAATGTCTCTATAAACATCTTTCTTGTAGTTCTATTGATCTTTGTAATTGCTTCCCTTAGACTGTCTTTTGCCTGATTCAAGTCTTCTTGCTGCTGAATTAGAAAATCATATCTTTTTTTCAACTCGTCATATTCATCGATAGCAACAAGATTTACATTGCCATAATTACCCAAACGGTTTTTTATCGGTTCAATCTCGATTAAAAGCGCTGATTCTTCAGGAAGGTCTTTATTCATATCAATATCATCAATATTTATTTGATACGACTGTAACATAGTCTGCCTTAAAGAATCCTTTTCGTAGCCAATTTTTTGTTCATTCAAACGAAGCTCATGTAAATTATTCCTATGGTCTTCAATCTCATTTTGAAAAGCAGAAATTTCCTCATAACAACTCTTTAAAAGCTGATTAACTTCTTCCTGTAATTTGCGGTCATCAGATAAACTCAGACCAAGCTCATCGCTTTCTTTTTTTGCATCAACAATAGAATTTTCTATTTTTACATTACCTTCATCAATATCAATAATTCTTTTGTCGAGAGCACTTTCTTCATCAGTTAAATTATTTGATGACTGTTCGTTTTGTGTTAACGACCTTTGAACAATGACTATGCTTTCTTTTAATGATTCCACCCTTTTATCAACACCCTGAAGCTCAGTCTTACATTCAGCTATTAAAACTTCATTTTCCTGTAAAATCTTGGTACTATCTTCAATCTGTTTTTGTGAAGACTCGACAATATGGTTATTATCATCTATTTGCATTTGTAAAGAAGCGAGCTCTTCTTTCAAGCTATTGTATTTTTGATTAAGCTCCTGATTCAACTTATTGGTATCCTCTAACTCAATCACCACCAATTCTACTTCCTGCACAATCTTTTCCAAATTAGATTTTACTTCATTTCTTAGGGTATTCTTTTTATTCAATTCTATTTCGTAATTATGTATGGAATCAATTTTTTCCTGCATCCTCGCATTTAAATTCTTAAGCTCTTCTTCAAAGTTTGTTATCTCTGAAGTAATCAGAGCAATTTCTTCTTCTGTGGAAACGATCTTTAAATCAATATCTCTGGTATCCATCGGTATTGGTTTTGCCTGAGCAAATGCTTTAAATTTAAACTCATTACCTGAGTCAGGATTTTCGGATATATTTTCAATTTTTGCCAGAATACCAGTAATATTTTCACTTGGTCTATCCTCCAACAAAACAACTGCCTTAAATGCTTGAGGAATCTCATCGTATTTTAGCTTAAGCTCATTTAAAAAATCTCGTTGCGTCTTTAACGAAGAAAGTTGTTTTTCCAGATCCTGCAGCTTTTCTTTTAACATATTCAAACTATTATGTTTATCGTTTATAGTGTTTTTGAGTGTATTCAATTCTCCCTGCTCTAAATCGAACTTTTCCTTAATGGAATTAAATTCTCTATCCAACTCATCAAACTGAAACTGAATAGCCTTTCTTTCTTCTTCGCTTTTTAGTTTTTCTATCTCTAGCCTTTTCTTTCTTGCTAAGGCAGTCTGAATCTGTGAGCTGAGATCATTTAAAGAATTATTTATATTCGCATTTGAAACAGCCATTTCCATAACCCTTGCCTTTGACTGACTGATTTTGGTTCTGGCTGAATGTATAATCTTATCAATTTCAACCTGCTGCTCTTCTTTTATCTTTAATAGATTCTCTTTTTCTGCGACAAAAACATTGATTTGATCAAGATCTCTCTTTAAAGAATTCAGCTTTTCCTCTTCAGGCGATCTGGTTTCTTTTAACTGCTCTTTTTGCAGAGCTATCACATTAAGCCTTTTATTAACCTCCAGCTTTCTTTCCTCGTTCATGGTAATCTGCTGTTTATTAAGGGTAATTGAACCATCGATCTCTTGTATTTTTGACCTTATCTCATCTATGGATTCTTCAATAGAAGCCAATTGTTTCTGTTTTTCAGTTAGGTTATTTTTTAATATTCCCTCCTGTGAATCTACATTATCAATACTGCTCTGTGCTTGAGCTATTTCACCTTCTAAGCCATTATTTTTTGTCTTAAAAATATTTAACTTTATTGCAGCCAGATCCGTTTCTTTAACTTTAAGTTCGTTAAACATCTGCTGATAGCGCCTTGCCTTGTTGGCCTGACGTTCCAAAGAACCTATCTGACGCTTTACCTCTATAATAATGTCGTTTAGACGCAAAAGGTTATCTTCCGTATCTTTTAGTTTACGAATTGCTTCTCTTTTCTGAGATTTGTATCTAGTTATGCCAGAAGCCTCATCAAAGACTAAACGCCTATCTTCAGGCTTGCTGCTTAAAATCAAATCGATCTTACCCTGTTCAACCAAAGAATATGCTTCAGAGCCTATGCCTGTACCGGCTAAAAGCGCCTGGATATCTTTTAATCTAACCTGAGTTTTATTAATAAAATATTCGCTTTCTCCGGAGCGGTAAATCCTGCGGGTAACCTCTACCTCTTCATATTCTATAGGCAGTATTTTTGTTTCGTTAGAAAGCGTAAAAGAAACTTCAGCATAATTTAAGGCTTCGCGTTTATCAGTACCATTAAAGATAACATCGCTCATCTCAGTACCTCTTAAAGCCTTAACTGACTGCTCGCCTAAAACCCAACGTATAGAATCAAAGATATTGCTTTTCCCGCATCCGTTAGGTCCGACAATCGCAGTTATGCCTGGCTCAAAATTTAAAACAGTTCTATCTGCAAAAGATTTGAATCCGTTTATTTCAAGCCGTTTAAAGTACATAGGAATTCTCCTTTCAATAAATTATCAAACTAATTTAAAGGCCTCTTTCCGATCAAGCCATTCATCAATTTTATCTTTCCTGAACCGCCATTGTCCGACGATCTTTAAGGCAGGAACCTTCTTTTTGTAAAGCCAGTCGTATATAGTCCTTGGCTTTACGCGAAGATATTCTGCTAACTCTTCAATGGTAAGTAAATTTTCTATTTCCTGTTGCATGATTTTATTATAAATGAATGAATTTACTTTGTCAATTGTTTTTTTACATTTTCTTACATAGACTATCTAAAACAAACATAGACTTACCTTTAATACCATTTTATAACATGAAATAATGCTTTTTGGAAGGATTTAACGCTTTAAGACCTGCTTAAACTCTTTGGCAAGTTCTGGAACTATCTGAAACAGATCTCCTACAATACCGTAGGTAGCTACTTTAAAAATGGGTGCTTCAGGGTCTTTATTAATAGCAATTATTATTTTTGATGGCTGCATGCCTACCAAATGCTGTATCTGACCAGAGATACCACAGGCAATGTAGATTTTTGGTGCAACGGTCCTTCCTGTTTGACCAACCTGATGTGAATAAGAAATCCAACCGGAATCTACTGCTGCGCGTGAAGCTCCCACCGCAGCACCTAATACATGGGCTAAGTCTTCTAATATCTTGAAGTTCTCCTGTCCTTGCATGCCTCGGCCACCAGAAACAATTATATCTGCTTCAGCCAGATTGACAGTGGACTCAATCTCATCGATTATATCCAATAATTTTGTTCGTGACTTATAAACATCCAAACCAAAACTTTCTTTAATTATTTTTCCTTTTCTTTTCTTGTCCGGCTCCATAGCAATCATAACCTTATGCCTTACGGTTGCCATCTGCGGCCGGAAATTAGGAGAAATAATCGTGGCCATAATATTGCCACCGAAAGCTGGACGCGTCTGTAAAAGAATCTTTTTATCCATATCAATATCTAAACCCGTACAATCAGCAGTTAGACCGGCCTTTATCTTTATTGCAACGCGTGAAATTAGAGAACGGCCAATTGAAGTTGCGCCGCAGAGTACGATTTCAGGTTTATATTTTTTTATTAATTTAACAAGTATGTTAGTGTAGGGCTCATCCTGAAACTCAGCAATCTCAGGGGCCTCTACTAGATATATATTATCCGCTCCTCTAAAGATGAGCTCATCCAACTGATCATCTAACTTGTTGCCGATTAATACTGCGCTGACATCACATTTTAATTTCTTGCTTAACTCCTGGGCCTTTCCTAAAAGCTCATAGCTTACAGACTGAACTTTCCCTTTTTTCTGTTCAATAAAAACCCATATCCCTTTGTAATCTTTTATATCAGGCATTTCACAAGCAGAGGCTTTCTTATCAATGACTATTGCCTTAAATTTACAAACCTGGACACATGCACCACAAAGATTACATTTATCTAAATCAATAACTGCCTTTTTTTCCTTTATCTCAATTGCACCAAATGGACAAGACTTTACGCAAAGCGTACAACCAGTACATTTATCCAATATCACTTTAATAGACATCAAATAACCTCATCCTTTATGAGCTCGACTAATTTTTTACTGACCTGAGAAATCTCACCTTCTAAAATCTCTCCACCTTTTCGCTGAGGCGGAGTAAATATCTTTACAACCTGGGTAGGAGAACCACAAAGACCAATACTCTGCTCATCCAGCTCAAGTTCCTTCTGTGTCAATATTCTAATTACAGCCGATTTTGATTTCATCATTCCTTTTAATGAGGGTAAACGCGGTTCATTGATTTCTTTAACAACAGTCAATAAACAAGGTAAAGGCGTCTCAATTATCTCAAAACCCTCTTCCATCATCCGCTCAACTTTCATCACATTATTATTTAATTCTTCGATTTTTTTTACATAGGTAACCTGGGGAATATCTAAATGCGTGGCAATTCCCGGACCGACTTGGGCAGTATCACCATCACTGGCCTGTTTACCGCAAAGAACAATATCAAATTCACCCAGTTTTTTTATTCCGCCAGCTAGAGTATAACTCGTAGCCCAAGTATCACTTCCGGCAAACGCCCTGTCGCACAATAAAACAGCCTCATCTGCGCCTAATGCAATCGCTTCTTTAAGTGCAACTTCAGCCTGCGGAGGCCCCATAGTAATAACGGTAACTTTACCGGTATGTTTCTCTTTAAGACGAAGACCTTCTTCTATTGCATACATATCAAAAGGATTAATGATTGATTTTACACCCTCTCTAATAAGAGTATTAGTCTCAGGATTAATCCTAACCTCAGTTGTTTCTGGAACCTGTTTTATACATACAATAATATTCATTTTATTTTTTAATTGTTTCTTTTATTGTCTCTAAAGCAATAATATTTCTTTGAATCTGGTTTGTACCTTCATAGATCTGAGTAATCTTAGCATCCCTTACATATTTTTCAATCGGATAATCTCTCATGTAACCATACCCGCCGTAGATCTGCAAAGCATCCACAGAAACCTTCATTGCCACATCTGATGCATACATCTTTGCCATGGCTGAAGCTTTGGAAACTCTCTTACAACCAGCATCAACCATACGTGCAGTTGAATAGATCAAACCTCTTGCAGCTTCAACCTCAGTTGCCATATCAGCAATCATCCACTGAATACCTTGAAAACTAGATATGGATTTCCCAAACTGATGACGTTCCTTGGCATATTTTACGCATAAATCAAGCGCGCCTTGAGCAATACCTAAAGCCTGAGCTGCTACACCGGGCCTGGACATATCAAATGTTTTCATTGTAACAATAAAGCCTGTTCCTTCTTTATAAAGAAGGTTCTCTTTAGGAATCTTACAATCTGTAAAAATAAGCTCTCTTGTACTAGAAGCCCTGATACCGAATTTTTCTTCCTTTTTGCCAAAAGTAAAACCCGGTGTACCTTTTTCCACTATAAAGGCTGATGCTCCCCTTGCACCTTTTTTCTTATCGGTCATAGCGATCACAACATAGGTTTCAGCATCACCACCATTGGTAATAAAATGCTTGAGACCGTTTAAAACATAATAATCGCCTTCTTTTTTTGCAGTAGTTTTAATTGCTGAGGCATCTGAACCAGCTTCTGGTTCAGTCACGGCAAATGCTGCTACCTTTTTACCAGATGCCAAATCAGGCAAGTATTTCTTTTTCTGCTCTTCTGTTCCAAACAAAACTATTGGAAAAGTCCCCAAAGCTGATGCAGCATAGCAAACTGCAATTCCACCACAGGCCTTAGAAAGCTCTTCTGTAGCAATACAAAGGCTTAAAACATTTACCCCTATACCACCATATTCTTCAGGAATAAACAAACCAAATAACCCAGCATCAGCAATTACCTTGATTACATCCCAAGGATATTCTTCGCTTTGATCGTGTTTTGCAGCAACGGGTCTAATTTTTTCTTCAGCGATCTTACTAGCTAATTCTTTAACCATCTTTTGTTCATCACTTAATAAATAATCCATAACCTTACTCCTTTATTGTTTGAAGTACGTATTTTACAATATTTAAGATTATCTTGCAATATTTTTTATTAAAGCAACCTCGTTACAGTCGGGAAACTTAGGACAATTAATACATTCTGCCCAGATTTTATGAGGAAGTTTTTCTTTTGATATACGTTTAAAACCGAACTTTTTAAAAAAATTTGGTGCATAGGTTAAAACAAAAACCCTTTTTATACCCAACTGCTTAGCTTCCTTTAAACATTGTTCTATAAGCTTGGTACCGATATTTTCTTTATGGTGTTTTTCACTTACAGCAACCGACTTTATCTCAGCAAGACCATCCCACAACATATGCAATGCCGCACATCCATAGACTTTTTTATTTTTACTCCATACCCAAAAATCCCTCAAGTTCTCATAGAGCTCATTCAAAGATCTATCCAACATCAAATCCTTAGAGGCAAAATATTTTACCAAAGACTGAATCTGCCTAACCTGTTCTAATCTAGCTTTTTTTATCATTGCTATAACTTAGTTCCTTTAGCTACAACCACAATTCCTCTTTCGGTAACAAAAAACTTTTTCTTGTCTTCTTCAGTATCGTAACCGATAACCGTATTTTCCGGAATGTTAACATCCTTATCGATTATTGCATTTTTAATCTTTGCGTGTCTACCTACATTCACACCTTCCATTAATATTGAATCCAAAACTTGAGAAAAACTATTGATCCTAACATTATAAGAAAGAATTGACCTTTGCACCTTACCACCTGAGATGATACATCCGCTTGTTACAAGAGAATCCATTACTAGACCGATTCTATCCTTTTGATTGTCTCCGGAAAAAACCGTCTTTGCCGGAGGAAAAGGTTCATGATGCGTCCTTACCGGCCATGATCTGTCATATAGATTAAACACCGGATTAACCTCGACTAAATCCATATTTGCATCATAATAGGCTTCTAATGTACCAATATCAAGCCAGTAATTGGGTTTATTTGTATTTTTATCTTTAAAATCAAAAAGCACGACTTTTCTTTTTTTCTTTAACATCTGGTTTATGATATTTTTACCAAAATCATGCTCAGTGTCCTTAGCAGAATCCTCTTTTAATTCCTCTTTCAATACAGCAGGATTAAAAACATATATGCCCATAGATGCAAAAATATTTTCCGGGTCTTCAGGGATATTACCGGCATCTTTTTTCTTCTCTTTAAAACCCACCACGTTGTTATTTCTATCAACTTCAATTACCCCAAGCTGAACACTTTCTTTTTTAGGAAACCTTACCGCAGCAACAGTCAAATCCGCCTTTGACTTACGGTGCCTTGTAAGCAAATCATTATAATCCATTTTATAAATATGATCGCCGGCAAGAATCAAAACCTCGCTTACCCCTCTTTCATCATCTAAGGTATAAAGATTTTGATAGATGGCATCGGCAGTACCCTTATACCAAGCATCACCCATCCTTTGCTGCGCAGGAACAACATCAATATACTCACTCAGCTGCATATCGAATATATTCCAGCCCATACGCAGATGTCTTTGCAAAGAGTGTGACTTATACTGAATCAAAACATTGATTTTCCTCAGGCCGGAATTAACACAGTTTGAAAGCGTAAAGTCAACAATCCTGTAAGCTCCGCCAAAAGGAACAGCTGGTTTGGTTCTGTCTTTAGTTAAAGGAGAAAGGCGCTTTCCCCTACCGCCTGCCAGTAAAAATGTAACAATATTTTCTTTCATAGTCTTATTTTAGCACTAATTATACTTGATTTAAAGGAAAATGGCAAGCTGCATAATGTCTTTGGCTTAAATCCACCAATTGCGGAGTCTTTTGTTTGCAAATCGGTTTTTTATTCGGGCATCTATGGTAATAATTACACGCACAGGGTGAAAATTCTCCCTTAATATTTAAAATTGCGCTTGTTTGACTCTTTGCGCTTAAAAGCAATTTTGTATACGGATGTGCCGGACTAGAAAAAATAACATCTTTTTTAGCCAATTCCGCGATTTTGCCTTTATACATAACCAGAACTCTATCGCTGATTAATTTTGCAATAGCAATATTATGCGTAATAAAACAATAAGTCAGATTGAATCTTTGTTTAAAATCCATCAATAGGTTTAAAATACTTTTTTGCACTGTTACATCCAGGCTAGAAGTCGGTTCATCCAGAATCAAAACCTTAGGCTCAACCGATAAGGCGCGTGCAATACATATCCTCTGCCTTTGGCCGCCGCTTAATTCATAAGAAAACCTGTTTAAAAGCTCTTCACCGAGACCAACAAGAGATAAAAGATATTTTATTCTTTTGGCAATATCGCTTTTTTTTACTAATCTATGGATGATAAACGGTTCTTTTAAAATATCTTTTACCCTAAACATAGGATCAAGACTATTTAAAGGGTCTTGAAACACAACCTGAACATCCTTCCGTAAATTCTTTACAGGACTAAAAAGATTAACTTCACCTTTAGTAGGCAGGATAAGCTTTAATATAAGTTTTGCCAAAGTAGATTTACCGCATCCAGATTCTCCGACAATAGCAAGGATTTCATTATCAAACACAGAAAAACTTAAATCATCAACCGCTTTTACAATAACCTTAGTTTTTCCTAAAGGTCCTTTTCCTAAATTAAAATGTTTTGACAAATTATTCGTTTCAATTATCTTATTCATTTTATAACCTTATAATAGAATCCATAAGATTCTTTGTATAGCTATGCTGCGGGTTATTAAGAATTATTTTTGTCTGATCGCATTCTACTATATGGCCGTCTTTCATAATCGCAATCCTATCGGCCAGACGCTCCATAATAGATAGGTCATGACTTATAAGTATAATCGATAAATTCATTTTTTGTTTTAATTCCAGCAATAAATCCAAGATGCCTGATTCTATAGTAACATCAAGTGCAGTTGTAGGCTCATCGGCAATCAGAAGCTTTGGCCTGCAGGCTAAAGCCATAGCAATCATCACCCTCTGATTCATTCCTCCTGAAAGCTGATGCGGATATTGATGCATCTGTTCTCTTGGGTTAGGCATATGCACCTGTTCTAAAACTCTAACCGACTCCTCAAATGCCTGTTTTTTTGTCAGTTTTTGATGAAAAATCAAAGACTCACTGATTTGTGAACCGATTGAAAAAACTGGATTTAAAAAACTTGTCGGCTCCTGAAAAATATAGCTTATTTTTCTGCCGCGGATATGAATCATACGAGCCTCATCAATGCTTAATAAATCCTCACCTTCAAAACAGACACTTCCAGACACTGTTGCAGAAGAAGGTAAAAGTCTCGTAATAGAAAGTGTGGTTACGCTCTTACCTGAACCACTTTCACCAGCAAGACCTAAAATCTGGCTTTCGTTTACAAACAGATCTATCCCCTTTACCGCCTCGGTAAAAACATCGTCATTTTCAAACCCAACCTTTAGGTTTTTAATATCCAGCAATTTAGCCATTATAACCAAAAACCTCCCTTAATCCTTCACCAATTAGATTAAATCCTAAAATCGTAAAAAGAATAGAAACCCCCGGAAACACCGTAAGCCACCAGGCAACACCCAGGGTAGATTTTGCCTCGATAAGCATATTGCCCCAGCTTGCTGTTGGCGGCTGCACTCCAAGGCCTAAAAAACTTAAAGATGACTCCACAAGAATCGCCGCGCCGATTCCTAAAGTAGCTGAAACCAAAACCGGCCCTATTGCGTTGGGTATTAAATGTTTTAATATAATCCTAGCAGTACCTGCACCTAAAGCATATTCTGATAAAATAAACTCGCGCTCCTTCAGGCTTAATATCTCTGCTCTAATAAGCCTGGCAACGCCCATCCAACTGGTCAAACCAATTATAATCATAATATTAAATATCGACGGCTCAAGTAACGCAATAACTGCAAGAAGCAAGAAAAATACAGGAAAACATAGCATGATATCCACAAAACGCATAATCACTGAATCTACCCACCCCCTGTAATAACCAGCTAAAGACCCAAGAATTACCCCGATTAAAGTTGCAATCCCCACAGCAATAAAACCAATACTTAAAGAAATCCTCGCGCCAAAGACAAGTCGCGCAAATACATCTCTGCCTAATTGATCTGTTCCCAACCAATGACTGGCACTAGGAGCCACCAAGGCATCTTCAATTACAATAGCTGTAGGATCATACCCGGAAAAAATCTCGGCAAAAACCGCCAATACTAAAAAAGAAAGAATAATCACCGTACCTATTAAAACCATTTTATTTTTAAAAACTTTTTTCATTGTTTTGCATACCTTATTCTTGGATCAACATAGGCATAGGCTATATCGGCTAAGAGATTACCGATCAAAGTCAAAAATGCGCCAATAACTAAAGAAGCCATAATCATTGAATAATCTCTTTGCATTACTGCCTCATAAAACAATCTTCCCATACCGGGAAGTGAAAAAATCGTTTCAAAGATTACGCTTCCCCCAATTAAAGCAGGAATAGATAAACCCAATATTGTAACAATCGGTAAAACCGCATTGCGCAGTGCGTGTTTAAACACAACCTGTGATTGCGGCAGGCCTTTGGCTTTTGCAGTATAGATATAAGGAGACTTTAACACGTTTACCATGCTGGTACGCATATAACGCGACATTCCCGCAAGGCCGGAAAATGCTGATAAAACAATCGGCAAAACCAAATGCTTAACCAAATCAAGTATTTTTTGTACAGGGGTAAAATATTCAAAATCAATTGATTTTAAACCCACAACCGGCAAAACACCTAGTTTTACGCCTAGAAAATCCATCAGTAACAATGCCAACCAAAATGTAGGTATAGCAAAACCGATAAATACAAATACAGTCACACTTCTATCAAAAAAAGAATTTTTCTTTACAGCTGAAATAATACCCAAAGGCAAAGCAATCAAAAAAATCAATAACATCGAAGTAATATTTATAAATAAAGTCAGCGGAAGTCTTCTTGCAATTTTTTCTATCACCGGCCTTCCGTCGATAAAAGAGGTACCGAAATCAAACCTGGCAACACGGGAAAGCCAATTTATATACTGTAAAGAAAGTGGCTTATCTAAATCATAAAGCTTCACCAGACGACTGTGTACCTCTAAAGAAACCTTAGGATTCATTGCTTCCTGCAAAACCGTAGGCTCACCGGGAGCTAAATGAATTACAAAAAAAGAAATTAAAGTTATCCCTAAAAGTAAAGGCAATAATCCTAAAAGTCTTTTAATAATAAAACGTATCATTGTCTAAAAAAGTTTCTGTAACGCTGGTTCTCTTTAGGCACACACCACTTGATAAGATTATAACCTATTCCGATAGCAGCTGGAATAATGCCCTGAAAACGCTTATCAATAATCGAAAGGCTATCTGGGACATATAAAAACATATAAGGCTGATCATCGTAAATTATTTTATGTATCTGCCTGTATATTTCTGAACGCTTGCTTTGTTCAAATATGCTGCGACCTTGCTCTAAGAGTTTATCCACCTTCTGATTATTATAGCCTACAAAATTAAACTCCCCCTCTTTTGTTTTTGAAGAATGAAATATATCATAATTATCCGGATCCCTTGATAAAGACCATCCTAAAAGCACCGCCTCAAAGCGCCTCTTATCAATAAATTCGCTTAAAAACGAAGACCATTCAATAACCTTAATCTTCATTTTTATACCAATATCAGCCAAACGCCTTTGGATAATCTCAGCACTCCTTATTCTTAAATCATTCCCCTGGTTGGTAATTAAAGTAAATTCGAAAGGTTCGTTGTTTTTATCAATAATCCCATCGCTATCTGTATCTGACCAACCTGCCTGCTTAAGAATAATCTTTGCCTTTTTAGGGTTAAACTCAACGTCAGCCACCTTATCATTATAGGCCCAGCTTTCAGGAATAAAAGGCCCTGTGCAAACTCTACCAAAACCTAACAAAACCCCGTTGATTAGCTCCTGCTTATCCACCGCATAATTTAATGCCTGACGGACTCTTTTATCTTTAAATCTAACGTCATTTAAATTATATCCTAAATACGTATACTGGAATGCCTGTGTTCTAAATTTATTAAAATTATTTTTAAAAAAATCTTTATTGGTTTTTTTCTTAAACTGTAAGGGCGTAAGAGACATCCAATCAACATTTTTTGTCTGAAGCTCCAAAAATAAAGTATCACTATCAGGGATTATGCGGGTTATAATTCTACTTATGAAAGGAGAACCTTCAAAATAATCTTTATTGGCAACTAACTCGATCTTTTCCTGAGTAATCCATTTTTTAAACCTATAAGGACCGGTTCCGATTGGATTACGGCTAAACTCGGTATTATTTAAATCATGATCCTTTAAAATATGCTTTGGCATTATTGACATTCCCCAGCTCGATAAACCTGGAGAAAAAGGCTGTTTATAGCTAACCTTTATTGTAAAAGAATCCACTATCTCAACCTTATTGATGCGCTCAAAATCACCGCTATAAGGAGTCCTTACCTGTGGATCAATCAGTTTTTCATAAGTAAATTTTACATCTTCGGCACTAAATTGCTCTCCGTCATGCCAATAGACATTTTCTCTTAAATGAAAGGTTATCTCGCGTTTATCACTGCTTATTTCCCAAGACCGGGCCAGATCACCTACGAGATTAATATCTTTATCGTATTTAACAAGACCGTTGAAAATCAAACCGGTGATAGAACTAGAGGCTGTATCTGATGCCAGTATTGGCAAAAGCGTACGCGCATCTGCGCTTGAGGTATCAATTAATGCATCGCCAAAGTCACAAGCAAAGCAAACCGTAACAAGCAATAAAAAAACTACCGTCATAAGCGGTAGTTTTTTAATATAGCTTTCCTTTAAGATAAATTTATTGGTTTTTTTCTTGAACGGCATCTTCCTCAAGGTCCTGTAAAGGCTCGACTTCAGATGCTTCCATTGAAGCTTCTTCAGCTGATTCTGACACAGCTGTAGTTGACTTACTTGTATAATCATCCAACAAAGACTTACTGCTGGATTTAGATAGATAAGCGATCAATATGGCAGAACATAAAAATATCGTAGCTAAAATCGCTGTTAATTTAACCAGAAATGAATTTGTCTTTGTACCGAAGATTGATTCAGCCCCGGAAAAACTCTCTACAAGACCACCGCCGCGGCCAGACTGTACAAGAATTACGAATATCAAAAGTAAACACGCCACAGAATAAATACCAATTAAAATTGCCTGCGTCATTTTATTATGCTTTCAGTTATTTTGACTATCTTTACAAAACTATCCACCTTTAAACTTGCCCCACCCACTAATGCACCATCAATATCATTTTGCGTCATCAGATCATTGGCATTTTCAGGTTTCACACTTCCTCCATATTGTATGCGCACACTTGATGCAAACTCCTCGTCAAATAATTTAACAAGCAAATCTCTGATGAATTTATGCACTTGTTGGGCTTGATCCGGAGTTGCAGTTTTGCCTGTTCCAATAGCCCAAACAGGCTCATAGGCTATAATCAAAGAACTCAATTCTTCTTTAGCAAAGCCTCCCAAGGCTCCTTTAATATGGTCTTCAACAACCTCAAAGGTCTTCTCAGATTCACGCTGTTTTAAATTCTCACCAACACAGACAATAGGAATAAGCTCATGCTTTAAGGCATGGGTAATTCTTTTATTCACTGTTTCATTGGTTTCATTAAAATACTGTCTTCTTTCAGAGTGTCCGATGATTACGTATTTACAACCAACATCTTTAATCATAGCAGCGGAAACTTCACCTGTAAAAGCGCCTTCTTCCTGCCAAAAAACATTTTGTGCACCTACTTCAATATTGGTTCCATAGACAACCTCCTGGACCTCTGACAACGCAACATAATTCGGGCAAAGTACAATATCTAAAGAAGCACAATCGATCAACTCTCTCTTTAAACTATTAGCAAGTTCAATAGACTCAGTGATTGTCTTATACATTTTCCAGTTACCGGCAATTATATATCTACGCATCTTTACTCTTTCTCTGTTAAAGCCTCAATCCCAGGTAAAAGCTTTCCTTCTAAAAATTCTAATGATGCGCCTCCGCCTGTAGATATATGGCTCATTTTATCATCTAAATTAAATTTGGCAATTGCTGCTGCAGTATCTCCTCCGCCGATTATTGTAATAGCGGGTATTTCCCCTATAAAAATAGCTACCTCGCGAGTTCCTTTGGCAAACTTATCCATCTCAAACACACCTAAGGGTCCATTCCAAACAATAGTCTTAGCGTCCTTTAACTCATTATTAAATAGCTCTATACTTTTAGGTCCGATATCCAAAGCCATCATTCCATCAGGGATAGTCTCACTATCAGTAATGTTACTCTCAGCGTCTTTGTCAAACTTATCGCTCACAACATGGTCAATTGGTAAAACTATTTTTACATTCTTTTTTTCTGCCTCATCCAATAAAGACTTGGCCAAATCAAGCTTTTCTGCTTCTAATTTTGAACTACCGATACTTACTCCTTTAGCCTTTAAAAATGTATAGGCCATACCACCGGCAATAATTATCTTATCCACCTTATCAATCAAGTTCTCAATCATAGGGATCTTGTCAGATACCTTTGCACCACCTAAAATCAAATAATAAGGCTTTTCAACCTCACCCGTTGCCTTGGAAAGATAATCGATTTCCTTCTTTAATAAAAACCCAGCAGCCGATCTTAAAAAACGCGTAACGCCTTCTGTGGAGGCATGCGCGCGGTGTGCCGTACCAAAGGCATCATTGACATAAACATCTGCTAACAAGCTAAGTTTTTTGGCAAATTCAGAATCATTTTTTTCTTCTTCAGCATGGAACCTTAAATTCTCCAATAAAACTATTTTCTGCTTACTTTCTGTAATTTCTTTAACAACCTCTTCGCCAATGCAATCATTAAGCAGCAAAACATCTTGGTTTAAAAATTCTGCTAAACGCTTCGCCACCGGCTTAAGGCTATACTTATCAACTACTTTACCCTTAGGCCTACCTAAATGACTGGCCAAAATTAGCTTTTTTGGATTTTGCGAAAAGATATACTCAATTGTCGGTAAAGCAGCTTTGATTCTTCTGTCATCGGTAATATTAAGATTTTCATCCTGCGGGACGTTAAAATCACAGCGGACTAAAACCTTTTTATCGTTTAGCTCAATATCCTTAACAGTTAATTTTGCCATAACGAATTATATTCCTTTTTTAATCAAATAGTCAATCAAATCTACTACGCGACAGGAATATCCCCATTCGTTGTCATACCAAGATAAAACCTTAACTGAATCACCCTGAACGAATGTTAACTGGCTATCCACTATACTAGACAATGAGTTTTTTCTAAAATCAACTGAAACCAAAGGTAAATCTGTTACCCCCAGAATACCTTTTAGCGTTGACTCTGAAGCCTTTTTAAAAATATCATTAACTTCTTCTTTGGTGGTTTCTTTTCCAGTTGTTAAAACCACATCCACCACGGAAACCGTAGGCGTAGGTACTCTCATTGCCATACCATCAAGTTTACCCTTAAGCTCAGGAATAACCAAACCTACTGCCTTGGCCGCACCTGTTGTCGTAGGAATCATTGAAAGTGCTGCCGCTCTTGCCCTTCTTAAATCAGAATGTGGAAGATCTAATATCTTCTGATCATTGGTATAGGAATGAATCGTTGTCATCAGACCCTTTTTGACTCCTAGGGCGTCTTTTAAAGCTTTAACAACCGGAGCAATACAGTTTGTTGTACAAGATGCGTTAGAAATAATATTGTCTTTTTTAATATCTAAAGTTTCTTCATTGACACCTAAAACAACGGTTTTTATATCTCCTTTTGCCGGAGCGGAAATTATTACGGTTTTTGCTCCTGCAACTAGATGCAGTCCAGCCTTTTCTCTGTCTCTGAAGATTCCAGTTGATTCTACTACCACATCAACGCCTAAAGCCTTCCAAGGAAGCTTAGCCGGATCTCTTTCTGCTGAAACCTTAATCGTCTTACCATCAACTACCAAATCATTTCCTTGAACTGTTACATCAACATCAAGAATACCAAAATTTGAATCGTATTTTAAAAGATGGGCCAAAGTCTTTGCATCTGTAATATCATTTACTGCAACGATCTCAAAACCCTTTGTCTTTTTCTCTAGTGCTGACCTAAAAACTAACCTACCAATCCTACCAAACCCATTAATACCGACTTTAAGCATTTTACTTCCTCCTTCTTGATTGTTTTTATTTTTTTACTTGTCTCAACTTCTGTGCAGATAATTCTGGCGGGAATGAAACCATATAAAAACCTGTTCCCCACTCAAACCCTGCTACCCTTGTCAACTTCGGAATAATTTCAATGTGCCAATGATAACTTACACTCTCCATTGAGTAACTCGGAGCACAATGAATTATATAATTATATGCCGGATCTTGCAAGCTAATTTTTAATCTTAATAAAACTTCTTTCAAAATCGCCGCTAGCCCGTCTAATTTCTCTGCTGAATCCGCGTATTTATAAAGAGAGGCATGATGTTTTTTTGGCAAAATCCAGGTCTCAAAAGAAAATCTGGGCACAAATGGACAAAAAGCAACATAGTCATCATTTTCAAATACGATACGCTTTTTTTCTTTTATTTCCTGCGCAATCATATCACAAAATATACATCTGCCTCTAAATTCAAAATACTTTTGCGCACCACGCAACTCTTCTGCAGCATTTTTAGGCACCATCGGCAAAGCAATCAACTGTGAATGTGGGTGTTCTAAAGATGCACCGGCGGAAAAACCGTAGTTTTTAAAAATCATAATGTATTTAAAACGCTTATCCTTAATTAAATCCATTGCCCTTCTTGAATACATATAAAGCATATCTCTAACCTCATCTATTTCCAATTCAGGAATATTCTTATCATGATAAGGTGTATCTACGATAACTTCATGCGCACCAATTCCGTTCGATAAATCAAATATACCGAGGCCTCTTTTATCAAGATTACCTTCTATCTGAAGCGCGGGAAATTTGTTCGGTATAACGCGCACTGTCCAACCGGGTGTATTTGGTTTTGTATCCGGCATTCTAAAAGCTTCGATTTCAATAGGGGTCTTATCTTCGTTACCGTAACAAAACACACAAAGACCTTTTTTGGGCTCGTGCTTTTCTCTTTCGAAATCATCGATATTAGCTGTCTTATCTGTATTGATTATACCCCAACGGCCAAGTATTGGGTCTCTACGCAATTCTGCCATTATACCTTTACCCCTCTTAAAAACTCCGCAGCATTTTCCGGAGGAACAGGACAAATATAAAAACCTGTTCCCCATTCAAAACCAGCCACTTTAGTAAGCCTGGGGATTATTTCAATATGCCAGTGAAAATCTTCATTAATTGTCTTCCAATATCCTGGCTTACGCTTACGGAAAGGCGCGGTATGAATAATGAAATTATACGGCGGGTCATCTAAGCCCACCTTTAATTTTGTAAGCACTTTTTTCAAAACATCAGCTAAGTGTGGCAGGTTATCTTTGTTGCTTTTAGAAAAATCACAATTATGCTCTTTAGGCAAAATCCACATCTCAAAAGGAAACCTTGAGGCAAAAGGCGTTATGGCTACAAAACCATCGATATCACAAACAAGGCGTTCTTTGCTTTTTAACTCTTGTTTTACCAAGTCGCAGAAAATACAACGTTCATGATACTCATAATACCTGCTTGCGCCGACAAGCTCTTCTTTTACGCGCTTAGGGTTAACCGGCATGGCAATAATCTGGGATTTACAATGTTTTACCCTGCCGCCACCAGAAAGCCACCCGTGGTTTTTAAACACAAGCACGTACTTAAACCGTTTATCCTTTTCTAAATCATCAATTCTTTGAATGTAGGTCTCAAGCACATTGGTTATCTGATCCTGACTTAAATCAGCAATGTTAGAGATATGTTTTGGGGTTTCAATAACAAGCTCGTGCGCGCCGATTCCATTCATAATATCATAAATGCCATCTGCCCGCCGATCCAGATTGCCTTCTATTTTTAAAAAAGGTGCCTTACTGGGAATAACCCTTACCTGCCAGCGAGGACCATCTTTTTTATAGCCTGCGGAACGTACGGCATAAACCTCAGGCGGCGTAAGATGTTCTTTACCTTCGCAAAAAGGACATTCCCCTTCAGGCGGACCCTGAAAACCTTTTTTAAAATCATTAGGCCTTTTGGCGCGCTCTTTTGCGATTATTACCCAACGTCCCACAACTGGATCTTTTCTTAGCTCTGGCATAGCATTAATTATACTAAAAACCTACTAGAATTCAATACATTTCACCTAACTAAATCTTGCCTAACTTTTCCCCGGAAGTTATCTTATGTCCTGCCAAGAAAGTCGCACTATCCATGCGTTTGCCGCTTTCAAGCTGTAATTCCTTAATAGACAGCGAATCTTTGGCGCACTGAACCAAGATTCCCGAACCAGAGATTCTAATTACCTTCCCCGGTTCAGTTAAATTTACATTTTCTACGCTTACTGTAAATATCTTCATCAACCTTCCCCGATAATAAGTAAAGCTTCCCGGCCAACCAAAACAACCTCTAATCTGATTTAATATACTTGCTGCATCTTTATTCCAATCAATTAAACCAAGCTCTTTAGTAAGTTTACTTGTGTAAGTCGCCTTACTTTCATCTTGGGAGATAAGTTTAAAATCATTAGCAACAATTTTATCAACTGAATCTATTAAAACCTTTGCGCCCAAAACGGATAATTTATCCGTTAAACTAACTGCAGTATCCATATCATCAATCGTTATTTTATCTTGAAGGATGATGCCGCCAGAATCCATTTTCTGTTCTACCTTAAATATAGTTACCCCAGTATGCGTATCGCCATTTATAATAGACCAATTAATCGGTGAAGCCCCTCTATATTTAGGAAGAAGCGACGCATGTAAATTTATACACATTGTTTTAGGTATTTTTAAAAAATCACCTTTAAAAATCTGTCCGTAGGAAACCACGACAAACAGATCTGCTTTTTTTTCTTTTAAAATTTTTAAAGAATCTTTACTGTTAATATCCTCAGTGCTAAAAGCCTCCAAAGACAACTGTTTGGCTAATTTCTCAACTGGCGTACTCGTTAAATGCAGATGTCTGCCCATTTTTCTTGAAGGCTGAGAAACAACCAATATAATTTTATGACCGCTATTATTTAACAGCCTTAATGACTCGAGGCTAAAACCAGAACTTCCAAAAAATATTATTTTCATAAGCTTTAGATATCCACGTTTATTGTTGTTATTATACCCGATTGATAGTAATCATTAGCAATTTTTTTTATATTTCCTCTTACTCTACTAAAATCTTTTACCTTCATCACAACCTGCCACCTGTAAGAATTGCGCAGCTTATAAGGACTGTCCATTACCGGCTTAAAAACCTGCAAATCGGAAATATTCAGTCCTATTAAACTTTCATAAAGCTCATTTATTTTCTTACCGACAAGATCTTCTTTCTTAGAACGCATATTTATCGCTATCAACTGACAATAAGGAGGAAAATTAAACTGCTTTCTTTCTTTTAATTCCTGTTTAAAAAATGAATCGAAATCCATATCTTTTAAATATTTTAAATAGCTGATATCAGGATGTCTTGTCTGGACAATCATTTCTTTTTTTGTGATTGAATTAATCTTACTAAGCATTGTAAACGTATTTTCATTGTTGCGGAAATCCGGCATATCCATTCCCTCATCTAATGATAACACACAAGTTAAATCAAATTGTGTTCTTTCTTTAAGATTAAAAACCGAAGAAGTTGAAATCAATATATCGAAATCAACTAGGCTTTGTGTTGTCGTTTGCCTATCAAGCAACTTCAATCTTGCATTGGGAAATATAAACTTTATTCTATTGGCTATTTTTTCAATACCAATCCCTGAAAACTTAACGTATTTGCTGTTACACTTCGGACACGAATCAATAACAGGATACCTGGCTTCGCATAAATGGCAGCTTAATTCATTGGTTTTGTTATCAAACACAAGCGCTGCAGAACACCTCTTACAGCGAAGAATATAAGAACACTTATCACAACGAAGGATATTAGAATGTCCCCTGCGATTAAGAAAAAGTAAAACCTTATTCTTCTTTTTTAATTCTAGACTTAGACGATCCTCAAGATACGGTGAAATTAATAAATTCTGCCTTCTTATATCCCCTGAATCAATAATCCTGACATTTACTGCTTCCTGTTTTTTTTCTAAACCAACCTTTTCGATATTCCCTTTATAAGACTGATAAAAGGTGTCAATAGAAGGAATTTGACTTAAAAATAAAACATCTTTATTTTCAATTCTTGAACGGATTTTTGCAATATCTCTTACATGATAAAAAGGAAACTGTCTTTGCTTATAGACAAAAGATGACTCTTCGTCTATCACAATCAAGCCAATATTCTTTCCTGTCGAAAAAACAGCACTCATTGTGCCAATGGCTATCTTTTTTCCACTACTGGCTATATTAAACCAAGAATCAACCTGTTCTTTATGTTTTTGATAACTGTGCAGTAAAACTATTCTTTCCTGGTATATCTTTAAAACCTCTTGCCATCTGTTGATATCGCTTAGCTGAGGAACAATTATTAAAACCTGTTGGTTAATGCTTAGATATTTTTTTATTAACTCTAAAACATAACTATATTTCTTGGTATCATTATATCCAAAAGCAGCGGTTATTTTTCCAGGAGCCTTTTTATTATCTTTATAATTAGCATCTTGAAAAAAAAGTCTCTTTGATTTTTTCAGGCCCTCAGGTAAAATTGTTTCAATTGCCTGGCCCAATGAACAACAGTAGTAATCAGAAATTTCCTTTGCTAAATTATAAATATCGCTATTGATAATCGCAACCTTATCAACAACCTCAATAATCGGCTTTATCTTATCATTATCAAAGATAGAGCTTTCTTTAATTTTAAGCACGTAACCAGTAAGTTTTCTGTTATGAAACATCACGCTTACCCGGCTACCGGCTTTGGCTTGATTGGTCAGATTATCAGGAATAGAATAATCAAAAGGACCATCAATCGGTAAACCAACCACCACTTCGGCAAATTTCATCTTTTATCTCTTCTAGAACTGTTTTTTTTGAAATTGCAGAGAATTTTTCTTTTATAGACTCTAACTTCTGCGGATCGTTCTTTAGCTCTATAATCTTCTCAACAATAGACTGCGGTTGATCAATGGAAACCCCTACTCCTAATTCCTGCATCAAAAACGCATTTGCAGTTTCCTGTCCGGGTATAGGAGAAATAAAAATCATGAAAAGCTTTTTTGCCAATGATTCGGACACACTAAGACCTCCTGGCTTTGTAACGATAACATCTGCAATAGACATCAGTTCATGCATATTATCCACAAATCCTAAAGGTTTTAAATAATCTAATCTTGCCTTGTTTAATTTATCCAATAAGATCTTATTCTTCCCGCAAACAACAATTGTCTGAATTTTATTTTCTGACAATAGCCTGGCAATCTGTTCAATCGGACCTACGCCGATTGCTCCTGTTACTACAATAACCGTAAACTTTTCAGAATCCAGCGAATTAGCCTGCGCTATTATTTTTCTGTCAAAATCATTCAAAAACTTTTCGTCAATAGGAATACCAATTACCCTAACTGAGGCTTCTTTTACTCCCAGCTGAATAATCTCTTTTTTTGTTTTTTCCGAAGCAACGATATACTCATCAACTCCACTTGTTACCCAAAAAGGATGTACGGTAAAATCAGTAACAATTGAAACCACTCTAAAATTTACCTTAAAAAATCTCTTTATAAATGCTGCTACCTCGTTAGGTAAAAAATGAGCCGATACTATACAGTCAGGCTTTTCTTTTAAAATATAACTTACCAATCTAAATAGATTGATTCTGTTTACCAAAAACCTAAATGCATTAGCAAAAAATGAGCTTATTTTATTAACCGGCGCATAAAAAAGCATTATCCAAATAAACTGAAGGCGTTTTATAACAAACAAATACCCCTGTGAATAAATATACTTAAAAAATCGATTAGAATAATCAAGAGCATCGATCTTTTTTACTTCATGATTTTTATCTTTGATGAGATAATTATATATTGCCTCAGCAGCTCTTCTATGGCCAGCTCCAGCTGTAGCATAAATAACCAATATTTTCATTTTATGCTCTCCTTAATATATAGTTAACAGCTGTATTTAAATCTTTGGTAATATAATCAGGTATATATTCCCATTTTTTCCTATTGCTTCTTTTTTCTCTTCCCGATAGAACAAGTATAGTCTTTAAACCCGCTCTTTTACCGGTTTCTACATCGGTTAAGCTATCACCGATAAAAAATATATCTTTACGTTCGCTTTTTTTAATCTTAAGCTGCTTAAGTCGCTTTTCTATCAAACCGGTATTAGGTTTTCGGCAATTACAATTATCAGAATGCAAATGCGTGCAATAATCAATTTCATCAATTCTAATATTGCAATTTTTAAACTCTTCAAACATATAATTTGTAATCTTTAATAGAGCCTTAAGAGAATAAACTTTTTTCGACACTCCCGCCTGATTCGAGATTACAAATATCTTATAATTATGTTGAGTGAGTTTTTTTAAAGCTGTTAAAGCCTGCGGGATAAATTTAAATTTATTGAGACTAGTAACATATTTTCTCCTACCGGGGAATTTATTAATCACTCCGTCTCTATCTAAAAAAATTACTTTCATAGTTTATGAAAAGAACTTCCTGTTTTCTTTTACCCAATCAATAAGCCTAGTAATACCTTCTTTTACATCAATCTGAGTCTTCCAATTTAATACTTTCTCAACCTTTCTAGTATCGGTAATATAAACCTTCTGATCTGATGGCCGCCATTTGGAAAACTTTATCTTTGTTTTTTTTCCTGTCAAACTTTCCAAATCATCAATAAATTCCAATAATGACCTGGTATTTTTTACACCACCTCCGATATTAAATAACTCGCTTTGCTTTTTAGACTGAATAAACTTATCATACGCTTTTACCAAATCTTGAACATAAAGCAGATCCCTTACCTGCCTACCATCACCAAAAATGGTAATCGGTTTATTGAGTAGATTTGCAATCACAAACCAGGCAACCCAACCTTGATCCTCAAAACCAAACTGCCTCGTGCCGTAAATACAAGACATCCTGAATACACCAGTCTTCATCCCGTATATATGGGCATATTCCTGCGTGTATAAATCCCCGACTAACTTTGAAACCCCATAAGGCGTATGTCCGGTAAGATCCGTCAACATATTCTCATTAATCCCTTTTTTAACTTTGTAAAGATACCTTTTGGCTTTTTTTATTAAAGGGATTTTATCCACATTTTCTCCATAAACCTTGTTCGTAGAACAATACACAAATGCTGCTTTAGGAGATATTTTCCTTATACATTCTAATACATTAAACGTACCATAGGCATTAATACTAAAATCTTCCCTGGGCATTAGAACTGATGATGACACTCCAGGTTGACCTGCGGTATGAATAACTGCATCTACACCTTTACCTATTGCTCTTTTTACATCACGCTCACTTCTTACATCGCCTTTAACACATTTTATATTCTTAAAGCTTTTTAGATATTTCCAGTTATATTCAACCGAAGCTTTATCATAACCAAAAAGTGTTGAGCGCATTAGATTATCTAATACAATAACTTTATTTTTCCCTTTAGCATAGTACTCTGCGGCATGGCTTCCTACAAGTCCAGCCCCACCGGTGATTAAAACCTTCATTTATCTTTCTCTTCCTTCCAATATGTTTGAATAATACCCTCCGGTATAACCGTCTAAATTTGCGGTTAAGGCTTCTATTCTTAATTTTAAATCATTTTCTTCATCAATACTAAGGCTGCTCTTTTGCCTTAACTCTGACGCAAGACGCTTTCTTTCAAAATAAAGCCTGTTTACATTATCTAAAATATTTATTCTAAGCTGTGTATTAAGCCTGCTTTTGGTATCGATATCATCCTGATAATTATTCCAGATCAAATCAGCCAAATCCCAGCTTAAATTAACGCCCCAGTCACGCGGACCAGTAAAATAAGCTTCTTCTGTGCTATCATAATTAATCGTCTTATCATAATCTAAGGATAAATCAGGCATAAGGGCTCTAACCTTAAGAGACTTTCGCCAAGCAGCGATTTTTTTAGGATCAACATCATTATAGATTAAAGCAGCATTCTGAAGCCAAAGATGCTCTAAATTTTGTTTATCTACATCAGCATAAACCGAAACCTGTTCTTTACTGCTGGTAAATAACCCTTTATCAGTAGCTAACCAAATACCACCAATATTGTCCTGCTTGACAAAACGAAGGTTATCTGTAACCAGCCCTTTATATAATGATTCACAGGCTAAACCTTTAATATCAATCTTAGAAAAACCAATGCTGCTTAATACGTATATAAGACCAGGATCATTATTATCATTGATAATCTGGGTTATAAACGGCCTTCCGAAATTAGGCAGAATCAATCTGTTAAATGTACGGGCATTATTTTTGGAAATAAAAAGACCCTTATTGGTTCCTAGATATATTTTACTATTATCAAATTCATCAATATGAACAGTGGTAAGGATATTGCCTTCAAAATCCTCTGAATCTGAGTAGCGGTAATCAAAATCTTCTTCTTCGCTTCCGGTTGAATTGGCAGAAAAAACACACTTAAAATTAAAAGCCTCAACACCAGAACTGTATAAACCATGACTAGTCAAAACTAAACAGGTGTCATCTACTTTAGAGAAAACCACCTTATAAATCTGGGCCTCTTCAGGAAAACAATCGATCTTAGTAAACGTAGCATCGTTATCAAACGAAACAAACAAACCCATATTGGATGCAATAAAACTTTTATTGTTATTTTTTATAAAATAATTTAGTTTTGCATTGTCTGATATATCCTGGTAAACAATCTGAAAGTCTTTTCCTCCATCAACGCTCTTAAAGATTTTTTTATCAGTAACTACATAAATCTCAGGATGTTTTAAATATATATAATTAACCCTATTCTCACTACCAGTAATAAAAACCTCTTGCCAGCTCTTTCCTTGGTTGCTACTTTTTAATAATACTGATTTTGCACCGGCAAACATTAAATTGTCTTTATCTAAATCAATCGCCAAAGCATAAAGACTAGTAGTAATATAGCTATCCCTGATTTGTTCCCAAAAAGCATCTGCATTTAATAAAAAAACATTCATAAAAATAAAACTTAAAAATAGCACCTTAATCTTATTTCTTTTTACTTTCATTTTCCTGTTCCTTCTTTATCTGGTAATACTTAGCATAACTAAGTATCTGATAAAAACTATCGAAAAAAGCAATCATAAATCCTATAAAGCCGTCTTTAAAACCTCTTTTTCCGATAAAGCGTCTAAAAAACCGGTCGATCATCCTGCGCATTGCATGCATTAAAGTCATTTTACGATTTGTTACTATCCATTTCTCAGCTTCTTTTGTAGTTTGGTAATTTATACTGCCCACAAAATGTTCAAAAGTCGGATAACCTTTATGGATAATATCGCTTTTCAAATGGCCACAATCACCCTGAATAAATGCTCTGGGGTGAACCCCTACATCTTCATAGCGAAATTTATCTTTTCTAAAAAGCCTTACCTTACTTGCCGGATACCAGCCGCCGTAACGCACCCAGTAACTACCCATAAAATTACGTAGAGGAATACTGTAGGCAACAAATTTATCACTAGTTAAACAATTATTTATTTCCTGTTTTAATTCTTCTGTTACCTTTTCATCAGCATCCAGGCTTAAAACCCATTCGTTTTTTGACTGAGCATATGCCCAGTTACGATGCGATCCTTCAACGTCTTGTTTTTTACTTAATATCTTATCGGTAAATTTAGAAGCTAAACTTACGGTATTATCTGTGCTTAAATCATCAACAACGATTATCTCATCGGCCCAGCCGTAAACACTTTTTAAGCACTCATCGATATTGTCTTCTTCATTTTTCGTTAAAACTACCACAGTAAGATTTTTAGCTTTTTCCATTAATGAAATTCCTTTATTGTTTTTACAACTAACTCAATCTGATCCTTTGATATATGCGGAAACATCGGCAGAGAAATAATTTCTGATGCCACTTTTTCAGAAATTTGAAAATCTCCCTTTTTATAACCTAAAAATTCATACGCCTTCTGAAGATGCAAGGGTATAGAATAATGAATCAATGCTCCAATGCCGTTTTGTCTTAAATGATTTAAGATTTTATCTCTATTTTTTATCCTAAGTGCATATACATGATAGATATGAGTTGAATAATCAGAGATCTTTGGAGTAATTACTCCTTCGACACCCTTAAATAACTCATCATAATAGGCTGCTGCCTCTTGTCTTAACCTGTTCCAATTATCCAAACGAGGAAGTTTAATTCTAAGTACCGCTGCTTGAACTGTATCCAACCTATTATTCCTACCGATCATTATATGTTCATATTTATTGATTCTACCGCAATCTCTTAACATTAATATTTTTTTATATAATTCTTCTGAATTGGTGGTAATGATCCCTCCGTCTCCGAAAGCTCCGAGATTTTTGCTGGGATAAAAACTAAAACACCCCAAATCCCCAATAGAACCAACCCTTTTATTCAATGGCTTATAGAAAACACCATGAGCTTGCGCTGCATCTTCAACTATTTTTAAATTATGTTTGGTGGCGATATCTTTTAATTCAATCATCTGGCATGACTGCCCATAAAGATGAACCGGAATTATTGCCTTTGTTCTATGATTTATAGTTTTTTCAAGTAAATTCTTATCCATACAATAGCTATCTTCATCAATATCAACAAAAACAGGCTTTGCTCCACTATACGTAACAGCAAATGCAGTAGCAATATATGTATATGCAGGAACTATTACTTCATCCCCTTCACCAATTCCTAAAGCCTTAAGAGATAAAAACAAAGCATCTGTTCCAGAACTTACGCCTACGGCAAACTTTGCATGACAAAACTTAGCAAATTCTTCTTCAAAAAATCTAACCTCTTCACCAAGTATAAAATTGCCTTTTTTATATATTTTTTCTAAGGCGAGTGCTGATTCATTTTTTATTTCTTCATAAATAGGTAACAAATCTGAAAATGGAACTTTATATTTAACTTTGTAATTTTTTGATATCATTTTTTCCTCGTTAAATTTTAAATTGTCTAAATTAAAATAAAGTGTATATAAAAGGCGCTACGGCTGAAGACTGGGTAAAAAAGATCAAACAACCTAACAATAACAACATTATTATAATTGGTGTTAACCACCATTTTTTTCTATGCATCAAAAACTCACCAAATTCTTTAAGAATCGTAAATTTCCCCATATTGATTGCCTTTCTATCTTTTTTAGAATTGTCTTTCAAAAACTTTTAAATCAACATTATCATCATATTTTATCCAATAAGAATTTTGATTTTTATCTATTTTTCTTTCAAGCAAATCTTTTTTGAATAATCTTAACAATAAACCAATTGGTGTAAATATTAAAAAGAATAATAGCCCCAAGATTAATCTAGTATTAATCCAACATAAAACACACGCCAGTTTCATCCAAGCATAATAAACTGGTTTTAGTAATAAAGGTTTAAATATACCAACTGCTAAAAACAGACCAGCAAGAAGAATTAATTCTTTTGCAAGGTAATCACGTTTTAAAAAAACAATAAGTGAAATTACCAGTAAAGCTAATGTCATTACAAAAGAAAACTTTCTTAAACTATTTTTACTAAAATCAATTTTTTCCATACTTAATCCAATTCAAAGACTTTCTGCCAATTAATATCTTTTTTAATTGGCTTCTGATCCTTTTTATTTAAAACAAAAGATCCCATCACCAAGTAATCCATTTCTGTTCTCATAAAACACATAAAAGCATCACTGGGAGTGCAAACAAGAGGCTCCCCCCTTACATTAAAAGAAGTATTAATAAGAACAGGACATCCTGTTTTTTTATAAAACGCATCTATCAAATCATAATAAAGCGGATGATCTTCTTTTTTTACCGTTTGAATTCTGGCTGTATAGTCAACATGGATAACTGCTGGGATTTCTGAACGGACTTCTTTGAGTGAATCAAAACCCTTATTAATTCTTTGTTCATTAAAAATATCTATTTGTTTTTCTTTTTTTATGGGAGCAACTAAAAGCATATAAGGGCTTTCTTTTTCAATATCAAACCATTCATTAGTCTTATCAAATAATACACTGGGAGCAAAGGGCCTGAATGACTCACGTAATTTTATCTTAAGATTCATCCGCTTTTGCATATCCGGGCTTCTTGAATCCCCTAAAATACTTCTTGCACCCAGAGCCCGTGGTCCAAACTCCATTCTTCCTTGAAACCAACCAATAACATTACCTTCGATTATTCGATCTGCAATATAACCAGGTAATTCTGAACACGTAAGCTTTTCATAAGGAATATTATTTTCTTTTAAATACTTTTCTATCTGTTCATCTGTATACTGCGGCCCCAACAAAGAAGATTTTTGAAAATCATTATTTTCATTAGCAATGCGATCATTATTTAAATACTTATACCAAATTAAAAGCGCAGCACCTAAGGCTCCTCCTGCATCACCACTTGCCGGTTGAATCCATATATTTCTAAAAGGGGTCTCTCTTAACAACCTACCATTACCAACACAGTTTAAAGCAACTCCACCTGCTAGGCAAAGATTATCTTCTTTAGTTTGGCTATAAACAAAATTAGCCATTCCTATCATTATCCCTTCGGTGACTTTTTGAATTGATGCCGCCATATCCATATATTCTTGAGAAATCTTCGTTTCTGGCTTTCTAGGTTTTAATCCAAATAATTTATTAAACTTCTTATTTGTCATAGTCAAGCTATTACAAAAACCGAAATATCTCATATTAAGCTTAAAAGACCCATCCTGTTTTAAATCAATGAGATTGTCTTTTATCACATCCACATACTTTGGCTCGCCATATGGGGCAAGTCCCATTAATTTATATTCTCCGGAATTAACCTTAAACCCACAAAAGTAAGTAAAAGTAGAATATAATAACCCAAGCGAATGAGGAAATTTTAAGGTATAAGCTATATCAAGCTTATTACCACTACCTGTACCAAAACTAGCTGTATCCCACTCCCCAACTCCATCCATTGTTAAAAAAGCTGACTTTTTAAAAGGTGATGGATAAAATGCACTTGCTGCATGAGACTCATGATGTGAAGAAAAGAGTATTTTCTTTTTATAACCTAATTCTTTTTTTATCAATTCGGATATCCAAAGCTTTTGTTTAAGCCATAAAGGCATTGCCTGGATAAATTGCAGTATACCTGATGGAACATACATGAGATAAGTCTCTAAAATCCTTTCAAATTTCACAAAAGGCTTATCATAAAAAACAACATAATCAATATCATTAATACTGCTATTATTTTCTTTTAAGCAATAATCTACTGCATTGGAAGGAAAGTTAAAATCGTGTTTTTTCCTTGTAAAACGTTCTTCCTGGGCAGCACAAACAATATCTCCATCTTTAACTAATGCTGCAGCGCTATCATGGTAAAAACAAGATAGACCTAATATATTCATCGACACAGATAATTTTTATACCAATCTATAGTTTTAGACATTCCTTTTTCTAAAGAATAATCTGCCTTCCATCCTAATGTCTTTTTCGCTTTTATGCTACTAAGATACTGTTTATCAATCTCGCCATGTATCTTAACTTTGCTTAATATCTTCGGCTTTAAATCTATAATCCCTGACAATCTGATAATCATATCCACAAGACCTATCACATTGATTGGCTTACCAGTTCCAAAATTAAATGCATTACCCTTTACATTGCTTTTACCTTTAAGCAAATTCATACCTAAAACCAAATATGCCCTCACTACATCATCAACATATATATAATCGCGAATTGGCGTACCATCGCTACGAATAACCGGATTCTTTTTAGAAAATAAAGACTGAATAGTTCCAGGAATAATCCTTGAAAAATTCATATCTCCAGGTCCATAAATATTGGCGCACCTTGTAACTGCTGTATTCAAACCATAAGTATTGGCATACGCTCTAGTTAATATATCAGCGCATGCCTTTGAAGCGTCGTAAGGATGTAGTGACTGCAAAGATGCATCTTCTCTGTAAGGAAGTTTTTTATGTTCCCCATATGCCTTATCGCTTGAAGCAACAACCACAACTGTCTTCTTACTACATGTTCTTGCTGCCTCAAGTATATTCCAGGTGCCTAAAATATTTGTCTTCAAGGTAGGTACGGGTGAATTATTAGCTGTACCTACGATAGCTTGAGCAGCAATATGAAAACAGATATCAGCTTTAAAATCCCTGAAAATTTTAACCATCTGGTTATAGTTATTGATATCACCTTTTACTATTTTTAATTTCGGTGATTTTATCGTTTTGATCTCAATATTTAAAAGCGAATTAGGAATATTTTTCTTAATAATCCCTAAAACCTTAGCGCCGCAATTTATTAAACTAATTGTTATATGCGATGCTAAAAAACCATTTGCACCAGTTACAATAACCTTTTTATTTTTCCAGAAATTGTCTTTCATTAAAACCTTTCTCTATTATTGTTTCCAAGGGGCGTTACCGGTTTTCCATAAAGAATTAAGCCTTAAATTGTCCTTATATGTATCCATACACTCCCAAAAACCTTTATGTCTATAAGCAATCAGATTCCCAGTTAAAGCCAGCTTTGACAATGTATCGCTTTCTAATACATCATTATTTCCCATATAATCAAAAACCTCTCTATTAAAAACAAAAAAACCTCCGTTTACCCAATGATCTAACTTTGGCTTTTCAATAAACTTTTCAACCTTTAAAGTATGTGACTCAATACCAATTATTCCAAACTGAGAATTAGGCCGAACTGCAACCATTGTAGCTATTGCTTTATGTTTTTTATGAAAGCTTAAAAGCCTTTTTAAATTTACATTAGATAAACCATCACCATAGGTAGCAAAAAAAATATCACCTTTGATGAGTTTCTCTAACCGCTTAATTCGACCGCCAGTATTAGTATTTAAACCCGTATCCTTAAAAATTATATTTTGTTTATTATTTTTTTTAAAATAATTGATTATAAGCCTTTTCTTGTACCCTAAAGACAGAATAAAATCATTATAACCATAAAAGCTATAAATATTCATAATGTGTGAGAGAATGGGTTGCTTCCCTATTTTAAAAAGTGGTTTGGGCAAATTATCACTGCCCATCCTGTAACCTCTACCACCACAAAGTATAACTGTTTGTATTCTTTCTATTCTAGCCATTAGTTTATATCTATTAAACGTAATGTAATCATACCTGCCTGGGTCCATCCCCTTATAGACAATGGAATATTATACCCCTTATCAAACACATACAAATCAAAATCCCCGCCATGTGAAGAACTCTTATCTTGCCTACCAACTTTTATCTTTAAATGAAAAATATTATCTTTTTTATCAACTACCTTACTTTTAAATTCATAGTTGCATTCCTTGGTAAAGATATTATCGCTATACTCATCACCAATCTTAAGCTTTCTTGACAAGAGAACAAAAATCATTGAAACCGGATCCTGCGTATCAGGTAAGATCTTATACTGTTTATCTTCCCTTGAAGCAACATGTTTAAATTGATCAAAATCTATTCGTTTTGACTTGATCTCCTCTTTTGTAGTAATAATCTCTTCATAATGCAGAGAATGCATTTTATTTTTATCCAAAAAACTAATCAATTTTGCCTTGGCTTCGTAGATACTTGTTAAAACCTTATTGGTTTTAGCTGTAGCAAATAATTTATAAATATCGCCACCTTCAGACTTTTCAAGCGATTCGACCTGGAAATCTGAAACGCCTATTGGTAAAAAGTAGCTGTAGCTGAATTTAAAACTGAATTTTCTACCCTTTTGAAAAAGTTGACCTGATTGTATGTTCTTATCGCTAAGCACATTCTTGACAATAAGGCTGGGGCTACTTAAGATTAATTCAATAGCAAAAGACACTAATGAAATAATTATAATAAGTAGTATAAATTTCTTAAGAATTAATTTAATCATTATTCTCCTTTACAATATCAATTTTTATCGGTTTTGCTGTAACTTCAAATATATCAATATTATCAAAACTTTTGACTAATTTAAAGCCTTTATTTTCTTTTAAATTAGGAACCTCACCAATAATATCTACAGCCTCCTTGTCTTCTCCTCTTGCATACCTATCTAAATGCATAATAACATATTTAACCCCTATATACTTCAAGATTCCTGCTGTCTTATGATCGGTAATCTTAATTATCTGTTTTTTCAAATCCCAACCCGGACTACCAGGTATAGCTCCATTAACCATTTTCTTTAAGTGGTACCGTTGATTAAACCCGTAGTCCTGATGCTCTAAATAACTACTCATCGGATATTCAGCTATAACAAAATCTCCCTCTTGAACCCCTAACCACTCATAGACCGCAGGAGCCTTGCTGATATCGGTAATATGAAAAGGTGGAATATTATTAAACTCAAATAAACTAAAACCTATAAAAATACTCGCTAACAATACTCGTTTTACTCTAGTTTTAAACCTATTTAATAGATATTTTAAAGCAAATCCTGCTAAAACACTAACAGCAAGCATAACAATTATTCCGATTCGAGCATATGCTCGAAACATCGGTAGTAACTTATACATAAAAAATGAAGGCATGTAGAGCTTGAATATACCAAAATTAAAATATGGAGGCATAGAGAATAAAAATGAAAAAATTAAAATAAAGGTAAAAAACCTTATGTAAAACTTATCCTCTTCGCTTTCAAATATTAGCATTTTACGCTTAATATTTCTAAAAAAGAAAATTAGTAATATAATTGAGGTCCAACCGACATAAAGAGTATGTTCTATGGTGGCACGACCGTAAAATATTGTTCCTTTAAAAATCTCCGTAATTTTGCCTATAACAGGATTAGCAGTTGAAGGCAAAAGGTAACTTAAAGGCCTTGCTGACTGAAAAAACAAATCCGATAAAGGACGAATAAACATATCTTCATTTAGCCCTGTTTTCGGCATAAAGAAAAGCTTTTTTATTAAAGGAACTAAAAATGGTGAAAACAAAACTAAAGAAAAAATACATGCAACTGAAACCAATAAAGCAAAATGTAGATTTTTAATAAGGTATTTTTTTCGTTCTTGTTTTTTAACAAAAAAATCATTTATCAGCAAAAATATAAGTATTCCAAATGTGGTCAAAAAGGCAAAATATGCATAATAAAAATCAAATGAAATAATCAAAAACAAAGAAAAACCAGTTAACAGAACGTACTTTTTATTTCTAATAAAATAAAGTCTTAAAAGCATCCAAAAATACAATGGAAACCATTGTACGGAAACTAACCCCATATGCTCCCATGCTTTATTGAAATGATAAGGACAAAATGTATAAATAATAGCTGCAAATAATGCTGCCAATCTACTTTTTGTTAACTCTAAAACTAAATAAAATGAAAATATGCCCGAAAGAATAAAACTTAATAATATAAAGGCATTAAAGGCAAAAATATCATTTGTTACAATTGTAGTTAATCTTACGATATTAATCCACAAGTTATCGGGAATTGAACTCATTTTATAACCAAAAGGATGATTGCTCATTACAACATTATCAGGATTGATATCATGGGAAATTGCATAATCGAAATACCAAAAAGGATACAGGCCACCCTCAATATCTGTTCCGTAAAGAGACCCATAGATATGCGAACTCATCTTAAAAATAATAGGAAATGTAAAAATCAAGCATAATAAAATCACAAAAAATATACTTATCAAATTCTTTTGCTTAATTTTCATATTTAATTAACTCCTCATTGAAAAAATCTACATTCAAACACATTCTATATCTAATAAAAGCCGGAGGACACCCCTTTACAATATTTAGAACTTTGGCTTAATGAAACAGGGAAAAAATTCGTTAGCTTCTCCAATTGAAATCTCTTTGCTCTATCACATTTAATCTCCATAATCGCTGTTTCCATCATAGAGCTCTTATTCGTAATATTAGGTTTTAAATTTGAACGTTGAATAAAAAATCTCTGATTAAAATCAAGAGTCACACGAAAATCTCCATCATAGGTTTCAAAATATTCCCTTTGATACCTATTGAATAATACCGGCCTACATAATTTAGCTAACTTAATTTTCAGAATTCCAGATAAACTGTTAGAAATAATTTCTATTATTTCTCTCCAATTCATTGTTGTAAAATCGATTTTTTTATTTATCCTCTCAATTATTTTCCAGCTAACTAGATCTTTTTTACATTTAAGCTCTACTTGACCTAATATATTTAAAAAAACATCTCCATACCATCTAAACCGTAATTTATTTCGGGCAGTAATACCGCATAAATTATCAAGATAACAATCATAATTATTAGTATCAAAATAAATATTATTAACAACCCTACAAGGGTACTTATTGATAAATAAATAAGGATGAGATTTAATTAAACTCCTCATATAACATAAATCCGTTTCTTTAAAAACAAATTTGTATTCGTAACGATAATTTCTTTTATTATCCATTATTATTTTCAGAAATCCTGTACAACTGATCAATATCAACATTAATAGAATCGGGGACTTTACCATCAACTTCCATATAAGAACCCTCTTGCAACAAGAAATTTACTTTTAGATTCTTAAGAGTTATCCTTTCGCCTATTAATTTTCCAGGCCCATACGCTGGCTTCTTCATAAACGCAGCTAAACCATATTCTAAATTTATCAAATCTGAATCAAATATCTCAACAAAAGATAAATCTTTAGAAACAACTCCAAACCTTGAATCAGTAAAAAAAAGATCCTCTGCTTTAATAGTGCTTTTTTCACCTGCACTAATACATTTGTCTTTGATTTTGTTAAAATTTACTTTACAGATTTTTAAATCAGATCCACTTGCATCAATTGCATCAGCACCAATATCAGAAAAATTTGTATTAAATATTTTTCCATTTGAAAAATCAGAATCAATGGCATCAGAATATGATAACGAAAAGAAACAATTAGATACACTAAATATAGTATTAATAAAATTAATCATGTCTTCACAATAAAAATTCTCTATTATTGAATAACTTAAGAAAATTGGACTTTTGTAGAAATTTAGTCCACCTGTTAACACCCAACCATTTCTCTTCACCCCTGAAATACCTTCAATTCTGGCATGTTCGAAAAATGAAGGTTTATCTGCATTCATTACAACCACGCCACCCCAAGATTTATCTTGCGGACAAAGTTTTATAGGCATATCAATCAAACCTTTAACTTTTATTGGACCATCGCTAAATAAAATAGCGCCTTCCTTGAATTTCATAATCGTTCCGGGGCTTAACACAAGTGAAGCTTTTCTAGGTAAAACAAAATCCTTATTAATTAAATATTCACCTTTTGGAATAAATATCTTATTTTCTTTTTTTATAAAATCACAAAAATTATAATCATTTAAGAATTGTTCAACCGATGGCCTATCAGGAAAACCTTTTATTAATGTCGGCTTGGCAAACGGATAAACTTCAGTTGAATGCTCAAAATTTGAACCAATAACTTTACTATGAATAGTAAACTTTAAATCAGAAATCTTTGTTTCAGATAACACGTATTCTTTCGGCAATTTTACAAAAATAGTTTTAAAATTTCTTTGTATGCATAAAGGATCATTAACAGATAAAATAATCTCATTATCATTATTAATAAATCTTCCCTTGTTATCGTTATGTATAATTTCTAAAGCTAAATTATCTTTACTTACAGATTCAATTTTAACTGGAAGCGTTAATAGGTTCTCAATATTTATCTTTAGAATATAATCATTATCTATTTCTTTATAATCATTTGATTCGAAATAAGCTACAATCTGCTCAACAGGATTCAAAACTCTCTTTATAAATTCTTGATTATGAATAATCCGTGTCCAATCAATCGTTTCTGGTTTATACCGCCACAAAATTCTCAATTGTCGTTTAAGCTGACCTTCAATACTGTGCTTTAAAAAAGTAATATATTTGTCTGAACTAACCCTTAGACACTCTTTAATATATTGCCTTGCAATCTCAGTGTCGCTTAACACTATCTGTACCCAATCGTTATAGCCCCAAGGAAAAGGCCCCTCACCTTTAGCGCCAACAATCTTCCTTAAAGGTGTTTCCCAGATATTTCCGCACATAGCATCAAAACCTATAGGCTCAAGCTTATACGTTACAGGATTAAAATAAAATCTAATATTTTCAAAACCTAACCCATGCTCTCCTCCCCAAAGATGTGTTAAAGCCAGAAACTTAGTTATTAGTTTAACATCAAAAACCTCTGAAGGTTTTAATTCTCCCCGCCTAAAAGCCTCCAACAAGCCAAAAGCAGAGTCTCTTTGGTTTGATAAAATTATATTTTCATTTACTTTACTAGTTCTAAAAGTATCAAATTCGCTATTAAGCCAATGCCTTGGCTGCAAAATAAAAAAATCTGGACAATATGGAACGGATTCCGTGAAATCAATATCTTTATTCTCATTAAAAAACCAATTCGCCCTCTGTCTCCACGCAGAACCCTCATCAAACTTTACAATAACCCCTTCACGCCTTCCTTGCGATTCCAACAACTCCTTAGAAAAACTCTCTTCTAACGCATAAACACCCTTATCTTTTCCATTAATTGTTACATTGATAAACTCATACCTTGGTGCAAGAATATCTTCAAGTCGTAGATTATTTAAAAACCCCCACTCATATGCATATACTCTAGTTGCAGGATCTTGTATTGAAAAACGCTTCATTCCTAAAAATGAATTATCTCCATTAATATGAATTCTAAATGACCATTTTTCACTTAATAAATGATCGGTTGTATCACCTTTTAAACGTAATTTTATAGGTATTTTTTTATTTTTGAAATTTAGCTCAGCAGAAACAAAATCATTATCTTCAATATTAAGGATACCAATACGTAAAGCTTCTTCTCTTTTTCTCATCAATTTCTTATAGTCCTTAAACTTAATATCAAGCCCTATATTAATATCATCTTTGTGAAATAAGTATTCCACCCTTAATAACATACCTAGAACTTGACGTTTAAATTTCCCAAAAGCCTTGGTAACTGAAGCATTAAAATCATTGCCTTTCAATTCTTTTCTTATTCCTATGCCTGCTCCAATTACTAAAAAAAGAATAAAAATTATATTCAGCCAAAAAGAAAAAAAGAACAATTTTCGGAATCCGCTTTTTTTCAAGCTTCTTTTCTCTTTAACTTTTTTGTGTTTATTAAATGTTATCATAGCTAATTTATAACTTCCCTATCGTGATCTATAAAACTAATATTCGCTCCTGGAATTAAATTATTTAGCTTATCAAAGACATCCTTTAATACAGCTTCATTCTTACAATCAATATAATAAATTAGTGCTAAAAAACCTTCTCTGGAATCAAGTCTTCTTAAATCAACAATATTAACATATTTTGAAAGTATTCTTTCAATTTGTTTAACAATTGAAGAGTCTAATCCTTTTTTGTTAATTTCTATGTTTAAATAAACATTACAACTATACTTTCTTTTTGAATAAACACTATGAATCTTAGTAGTAACTAGAATTGAACATATAATTAAAACTGTTGCCACGGTTTGATCAGCACCGATACCTAATCCAATTGCAATCGACATAAATAAATAAGCCAATTCCTCTGGTTCTTTAATCGGTGTTCTAAATCTTACAATTGATAAAGCACCCACTAGACCTAAGGAAAGAGCTAGTGATGATTTTACTACAAAGATAACAAGAAAAGTTGTTGTTGAAAGAATAGGAAATATATTTGCAAATAAACGTCTATTTGATAAAGAATTACCATATTTAATATAAAACCACCGCAGAACATAGGCTAACAATACAACAAAAATAAAATTGATAAATAGAATAGATATGCTTACAGAACCACCTGTTGCTGTTGTTGAATATAAATCAATAGTTTTCAATAGTTTATTCATTGTCTACTCCTATTTACACAAACAATTAAAATTATCTTCTAATCTATGAAGCAACTTATTCCAATCCCATTCCTTCGCCCAATCATATGCGTCTTTACTTACTTTTTCATATAATTCAGCATCATTCAAAAGCAATAAAATATTTTTTGCAAAATCTTCAATATCAAAACATTTGACCTTCAACATCCCTTTTGGATAATAAGTTTTAAGTGCCTCTAAATCGAAACTAACTCCTGGCAGTTTCCATGCCATTGCTTCTACTGCAGCCATGCCTCCGCTATCATACGTAGCAGGATGAACAACAATTTTAGACTGTTTAAATATCTTAAATTTTTCTTCTCCATTTTTAAAACCAACCAACTCTATATTTTTATCTAATTCTAACATGTTAATTTTTTTCTTAACTTCACTTTCTAAAGGACCTATTCCAATCACTACTAATCTTGCTTCTGGTTTCTTCTTGCATACCAAATTCCAAATATCTACCATCTCCAAAACTCCCTTTTGATAATGCAGTCTGCCTACAAAACAGGCACCAAATTCTCTTTCATTATAAGGAATAGGTTTTTCTGTTTGAAAAAAGTTCTCTGATGGCGATATATCAACTCCCCCTTTAATTACAACTACTTCATTCCGTTTCCTTTTTCTTGTGATAAATTTATCTATATCTGGTTCACTTGTTACAAAAATAATATCAGCAAATTTTTTAACTAACCAATAAACAGGCAATTGATTCAGCCAATAAATTAAACCAGTAAAAAACTTACAACTTTTATATGGCGATTCCTTTGCCCATGGTTTTGGTGCAAACAAATAAAAACCAGCAACCCATTTAATGTTATATCTGAATTTAAGAATAAAAGCAGGTATTGAATCAGGAAGAAAATCTGATGAAGAATACACAATATCGTCTTTTTCTAATTTTATCTTTAAAGAATAAACTATGCTGTTAAGAGTACGGTAAAAATAGCTTATTAAATACCCATATTTATTGAATTTATCATCCGCCCAAATCTTATGATTTAAATCACCTATTCCCTCTCTTCTGCATATCTGCCAACCATCCTTAGATATGAGTAAAGACACATCAAACTTTTCTTTTAACCGCCTGCTTAACTCTATAAAAATTCTATCACCGCCACTTAAAGCATTTCCTTGCATCCAGTTAGCAATAATAAAACATTTTTTTCTTTTTATTGTATTTTCACCCATTATAACTTTCGATAATTATTTTAGCATTAATTTCACTAAAATTATCTTCAGCAAACTTTCTACAATTTGATTTTAACCGATTACAAATATTTTGATTATTGTACAAAGTTTCGATAGAACTTTTTAGATTATCAAGCGTTGGTTCAACCAATATAGACACACTATCATTTAACGCCTCTTTTATTCCACCCCTATCAGAACCGACAACGGGAAGATCACACGATACAGCCTCCATAACAACCCTACCATAACCTTCTTCGTATAAAGATGGTATACAAAAAAGATCTGCAGTATTATAGAAAGCAGAAAGCCGATTATTTTCCACTCTTCCAAGAAAATGAACATTAACAATTCGCAGATTTCTTAAAAATACCTCTAGTGGTCCATTCCCAATTACAACAAATTCAATTTCTTTAAGTGATTTTGCTATTTCAATAAAAACCTTTAACCCTTTTTTCTCTGTTAATCTCCCAACAAATAAAACAGTAAATTTGTCAATTAGGCCTAATCTTTCTCTTATTTCCTTCTTGTTTGATTTTGGCTTAAAAACATCTAAATCTACCCAATATTTAAAAAGTCGAATCATTTCTTTGTTAATTCCGAAACTAATCAGTTCTTTTCTTGATGCTTCAGATAAAGTCAAAAGCTTATCACAACTTAATAAAATGTGCTTAATCAATTTTCTGATAAGTTTACCTTGCGGCAATTCATAAACAGCATGAATACTAACAATTAATCTTTTCTTAAAAATCTTCTTGATTACTAAACCAATAACAGCGCAATTTAAACCATGCGCATGGATAATATCGATTTTCTTATGGTTAAACACCATAAATATCAAAACTCTCAACATCAAATATGGTGTTATGTAAATAAAATCCAACAATGGAATCTTTTCGATTCTATGCAATAAATTTTTCCCAAACCACCTGTATCTGCGTATATTAATATTACCTTTTTGCTCTTTTGCCTTCCAGGACACTCCGGAAGTTGTTATAGGGGAATATGACTGAACAAAAGTACTATATCCAGCCTTATCCAGATATTCTATCAAATCATCCAAATGTGTTTCAACCCCTCCTATATTCGGACTTATTGCCGGTGAAATAATCAATATTGACTTAAACATGTTTATTCTCTTTTTTTAAACTTACAATTAAACCAAAAACATAAATAAAAATGATTGATACACACATAACTGGATGCAAAAACCATGCCGGGTCTTTTATTTTTTTAAAACCTTTAAAACTATCATATAAGGGTTTTATTAAAGTTATGCTTATTAAGATAAAATAAACTAACATAAAAAAATCTTTTCTTTCTATCAGCTTATAACGACGCAAAGACGAACTCTGCTGATGAAATTTCATCATATAATACAGTCTTTTCCTTAAAAAACTCGAGAAACTATCTCCTGTTAAATGAATAATATCATCTTTGATGATTGCATATTTATTAAAACCTAAATCTACTAAATCGTAATTAACGTCAATGTGAAAAAATTGTTCCGGAGATACTTTTGCTTTATTAATTACTTCTCGCCTGACTAAAAATCCATTTGCCCCTAAAGTGGGTAATTTATCTTTTTCAAATTCAACCTTAAAATAACTGCCTTTATCTTCTGCTTGCCCCATAAGATTCCAGGCATCTTCCATCCAAGAAAGCCTATCTCTTTTGTTAAGATAGTAAGCTACGGGATCATTGACTCCAAAAAGAGCAAAATACCTGTTCATTAAAGAAAGCTTCCTATCATAATGATACCTTAAAGGCTGCACGCCAATAATTTCATTATCTTCAACTAATGGGCTTATCATATTCTTCAGCCACTGATCATGCGTAAGGATATTATCTGCATCAATAAAAAGAACTAAATCGTTCTTTGCTTTGCTTAACCCTATTGCTTTCCGCGCTTCTTGATTGTTTCTTGTAGATGAATCTTCAACTAAAATAAAATTAAATTCCTTAACTATCTCTTTTGTATTATCAATTGAACCACCATCAAGGATAATTACCTCAATCAAATCATTAGGATATGCTTGTTGATTAATACTCAAAAAACAATCTTTTAGAGTTCTTGCTGCATTTAATGTAGGTATTACTATGCTAATCGATGGGAAATCCATATGACCTCTAATCTATTTTTCCTTTATAGAGTGTTTAACAGACGAAAAATCAAATATGTGACCAAAAATCTTCTTTGCTGCGCGGGAAAAATACCTCAAATCATCCAAATCTCTTACTGAAAAAATCTTTTTCATTAAAAACTGAGGACTATATGAAACCCTGTACATCTCCTGAATTAGATTCAATACTTTTTCATTTTCAAAAGGCACTTTCATGATAGGCTTTTTCATATCATAATCATCCCAGTTTAAACTTGTTAAAAGGTTATCCTTCTTACATTCCTCAAAAAGCGGCGTTCCTGGATAAGGTATCATTAATGTAGCCTGCATAGTATAAGCATAACCTTTTTTTAAAAGCCAAGCACCTAATTTTAAAGTCTCTTGAGTTTTCTCGTAGCTCTCCCAGGGATAACCAAACATTATGGTAATATGAGGAAAAAGTCCGGCCTGAGTAGCATTTTTACAATCTTCTATAATGTTTTCTATCTTTAAATTCTTATCCAACTTCTCTAAAGTTTCCTGATTTGCTGACTCAAGACCGAACAATAAAAGCCTAAAGTTTGCTTTCTTCATCAAAGCAAAATCATCTTTAGTCAATGCTCCGAAACGCATATTACAATCAAGATAAATCTTTTTATTAAAACCCCTATTTATAAATTTAGTACAAAAATCCCTAAGCCATCCGGAAACAGGAAAAGTTCCGGCATCATCCATTATCTCTTTCACACCGTAATTTTCTATTAAATCACCTATTTCAACAATAACATTATCAACACTTCTTACGCGATACTGCGGGTAAAGAGTTGTCCACGAACAGAATTTACACTTCCCCCACCAACAATCCCTGCCTGACATTATATAAGTACCTGGAATTCGTTTAAAATTGCCGTTTTTCTCGCTGTAACTTTGCCAAGAAGTAAGATCTCTATCTATAAAAGGAGCACTATCCAGATTGTGATTAAGGGTAAATTTCCCAGTATTTTTAACTTCATTCTGCTGTCTATAATAAATCCCCGGTTCAAGCGCAACCACCTCGCCTGTTTTCTTCGCAGAAAGATACTTACACAAATTTAATAATAAAAAGTCATAATCTCCGCCAGTTAAAACAAAATCAACCTTTGAATTTTCAAAAGATTCAACCGGTAAGGCTGTTACATGATCGCCAAAAAGAACAACTAAACAATCTCGTAAATCCTTTATCTGATTAATGATCCGCCAATGCTGTTTTACAACTGGTGTTTTTGTCTCAATAGCAATAATATCAGGACGTTCTTTTTCAATATAATCAAAAAAACGTTTTCTATTCCAACCTAAAAAAATGGCATCATTCCAAAGTACATCAAATCCATGTTTTTTTAACATAGTTGCAGCTGTTGCCGGAATAACAGGATAAATAAAAGTTGGCTCTTTAAAATACTGAAATTGCCTGTTTTGCGACAAAAGAGGAGTGCCTTTATCCGAATTAAGAGGTGGATATGTTATAAGAATCTTCATAGTACCCTATTTATAAAAATGTAAGAAGTGCTATTGTTGTAACTTTTTGACTGTCAATCCCTTTAAGAAATAAAACCCATAACTTACATGAGTTCTAATTATACCAAAAAACATCAAAGGAATCAACATATATTGGCTGGTTTTACTATGTTTAAAGACTAAAAAGACATTTGAAAAAACTAATAACAGATAAAGCATTAAAGTAAAAATATACAAATTAACATTTACCAATGGTCCTAAGACCAAGAATATCAAGAATACCGATGGCACAAAATACCCCACGCGTAAACTTGTTTGAGGGAATTTCTTTACAAAAAAACCTCTATGAAGTGCGTAATTGGCTATTTGCCTCAAATGAGACTTGAAAACAGGCCTTCTGTGATGAAAAACTAATACTTTCGGATCATAAACTATTTTTTTATTAAGTTTTTTTGTAAGATTAAGACAAAATACCGTATCTTCACCCGGCCAATATTTCTCATCAAAACCGTTTATTTGAGCGAAAACACTTCTTCGAACAATAAAATTACATGATGGGTAATCATCAACAAATTGTCTTTTAGTTGGTAAATACCTGTAAACATACGGCCCGCTTACCAAATTAGACTCATAAATAAGTCCACTTGTCTTTTGCAACAATGAATCTTCCTCAGGGGTTATAGAAGGACCGCCAACAGCAGCTATATTCTCGTCTGCGAAGTTTATTACTGCGCTTTTAAGCCAATTTTCTTCTGGATAGGCATCATCATCAATAAAAGCAAAAATATCAGCATTACTATGTACTAAGGCTAAATTTCTTTTAACACCCGGGGTTTTATTACCCGTGGTTATAATTTTAACCTTATCGTTATCATATTGGAAATCTTCATCCGGGAAAACCAAAATATCAAAATTCGGGTAATCTTGCTCAAGGCAATTTTCAATACACCTTTTTAAATTATCATTAAATTGTTTAACAGCAATAACTACCGTTATAGATTTATTTTGCTTATTTGATTCAATCATAGTATTTTAAAATATACATTCTGTACCAAATTGCCAGTGTGTCCCAAAAAGTATGCATTATTGAATTTACACCAATACGGCCGAATTTTCTTTTGGAATCCACCCTTACAGGAGCTTCTGCTATTGTATAACCTAAATGATGAATATTAACCAACAACTCTAGATCAAAAGCAAACTTTTTCACCAAAACCCTGGGAAAAGCTTTTGCCAGCACTTCATATTTAAAAAGCTTAAGGCCTGTTTGAGTATCTCTTATAGGCAGGCCAAAAAGAATCTTTACCAAGAAAAAATAGATGGAGCTCACCAACCTTCGATGCCAAGGATAATTCAAAACGGAATTAGGATGCCTTTTGGAACCAATAACAACATCAGCATTATCGAGTTCCATTATGTCAAAAAATGTCTTAATCTG
>JAVCCR010000017.1 GCA_030765485.1 Candidatus Gygaella obscura | reverse complement strand
CTTTTAATGCTGATACAGCAGATAGTGATCAGACTGTACTTTCTATAAAAGATAAAGATAATAAGAATTTATTTAATGTTGATGATACGGGTTTTGTCGAAGCAAGGGATTATCAGTTTATTGATGCCGTTGGTAACAAGATAAAAATAAGCGATATTGAGAAATCAATATTTATAAAGCAGTGTTATTGGGAAGGTATGGCTTGTACTTGTTATGAAGAAGAAGGTGGTGTTGATGGTTATGCTATAGTTGGTCAGAATTGTTTTCATAATATGCTTGGTTCTCCTGTGATAATTAAGATGAAAATTACAGATGAAGATTCAGATTGTCCTGAAAGTCCTCCGGATCAGTGTGATCTATATTATAATATCGGAGGGTGGAATGATTTCTTTCAAGACGTGGCCGAAGACCTTTGTGATGATTTTGGACTTTTTTGTGATTATTGAGGTCAATATTTATTAGTTTGTTATGCCCTTATTTTGATAGTATAATACTTTTAAAATAAGGGTTTTTTTATGAAGCTAACTGATTCTATACGATATCTAAAAGGGATAGGTCCTAAGAAAGCGCTTTTTTTCCAGCGTTTAAATATTAATACCGCAAAAGACTTAATTTTTTATTTCCCCGCACGCTATGAAGACCGCCGCAATATATCAAAAATAAAAGATATAAAAGAAGATGGCGTCTATTTAATCAAGGCTGATATAATTGCTTTTGGCAGCAGACACTCATTTAAAAAAAGTTTTGATATAGTTACTCTTGTTGTAGATGATGGCACAGCTCGCATTGACTGCGTATGGTTTAACCAGCCGTACTTGAAAAAAACTTTTAAGATCAATCAAATAATTATCGCCTATGGCAAAACGAAAATTTATAAAGGAAAATTACAGCTTAATAATCCTGAATTCGAATTGATTGATAACGATATGGATGATTCTTTAAGTGCCGGTCGCATTGTTCCCGTTTATCCTTTGACGCAAGGGCTTTCGCAGCGTTTTTTAAGAAAGACTATAAAACATGCTTTAGATGCGAGTAGTTCTAAGGTAGAAGATTTATTGCCTTACAGCCTTAGATCAAAATATAATCTTTATAATCTGGTAAACTCTTTATTGAATTTGCATTACCCGGTTGATTTTACTTCTCTTGAAGAGGCAAAACGCCGTTTAAGTTTTGAGGAATTTTTTGTTTTTCAGCTTGTTCTGCTTTTGCGTAAAATAAATAAAAAATTAATCAAGGCAAAGATACATAGAATAGACAAAGAGCTGATAAATGAGTTTTTAAAGGTTTTGCCATTTGAACTGACAGAATCGCAAAGAGAGGTTATGAATCAGATTACAGATGATCTGGCGAAACCTTCTGCAATGTATAGGCTTTTACAGGGCGATGTTGGTTCAGGTAAGACAATAGTTGCGTTGATCGCGGCTTTAGCGGCAGTTAATTCTAATAGCCAGGTTGTTTTTTTGGTACCTACGGAGATTCTTGCCAGGCAGCATTATGAAAAATTCATTGATTTTACTAAAGATGTTTTGTTTAATAAAAGAAAAATAAAGATATCCCTTTTAACCTCCAGCGTAAGCGATAAAGAAGCTGTTTTAAAGAAACTAAAGTCCGGCAAAATAGACATTATTATCGGTACCCATGCTTTGCTTAGTGAAGATGTAGTTTTTAATAACCTTGGGTTAGTGGTCATTGATGAACAGCATAAATTCGGAGTAGGCCAGAGAGCATTTTTAGCTAAAAAAGCTTCGAATCCTGATGTACTGGTAATGTCAGCTACTCCAATTCCCAGGACCATGGCGTTGACTTTGTATGCAGATATGGATATATCCACGATTGAAGGCCTACCTTCTGGAAGAAAGCCTGTATCTACCAGATTTTTCAAACAAGAACAAAGAAATGATGCCTATGATTTTATAAAAGAGGAACTTGATAACGGAAGACAGGCCTATATAGTTTTTCCGGCTATAGAAGATAATTCGGGCATGCAAATACTTTCTGCAAAAACCATGTTTGAAGAGTTAAAGAAAAATGTTTTTAAAAAATATCGACTTGCTCTTTTACACGGAAGGCTGGATAATAAAGAGCAGGTATCGATTATGAAAAAGTTTTGCAATCAAAAGACTGATATCCTAGTAGCTACTACTATATTGGAAGTCGGTATTGATGTTTCTAATGTTACAGTGATGCTTATTGAAGATGCCCAGAGGTTTGGCCTGTCGCAATTGCATCAGTTAAGAGGCCGTATCGGAAGAGGAGGTTATGCTTCACATTGTTTGGTTATGGGTAGATTCGATTCGGCAATCTCCAAAGAAAGAATAAGGGCTTTTTTAGAGAATCAGGACGGTTTTAAAATTGCCCAGATTGACCTTGAGATCCGAGGCCAGGGAGATATATTTGGCTTAGATCAGCACGGGGTCTTGCAGTTTAAGATGAGTGATCCTTTAAGACAAATAGATTTGCTGCATATGGCTCGACAAGAAGCAGTCAAATTGTTAAAAACAGATCCTTATTTAAGAAAAAAAGAAAACAAAATAATAAAAAAAGCTATTGTAAGGCAATACTCAGAATGCGTATTATTTCAGGTAGATTAAAAGGTTTGGTTTTAACTTCGGCAAAAAATATCCGCCCCACAGAAGAGAAGTTGCGTAAGGCAGTTTTCGATTCGTTGGGGGATTTTATTAAAAGAAAAAGCTTTTTGGATATATATGCCGGAACAGGTAGTGTGGGTTTGGAAGCCATTTCGCGTGCAGCTAAAAGCGTGACTTTCGTAGAAAACAACTTCCAGAGTATCAGGGCATTAAGAGACAATATCACTAAATCAAAACGTACATTAACAAAGGCTGGCGAAAGTTGTTTGATTGAATTGTTACGTTTAGATGCACTAAAGGCAGTAGCTTCTTTAGGCGGGAAAAACTTAAAATTTGATATAGTTTTTTGCGACGCTCCTTATTATGGGGAATTGACAAAAAAAACCTTGCAAACCTTAGATAGCTATGATATATTATCGCCCGATGGAATTTTGGTTGTCCAGGCCTACAAGAAAGATCTTGTAACAACGGAATTATCCAATATAAGGCCGTATCGTTCAAAAACTTACTCTGATACGGCTGTTTACTTTTATACAAAAAGATGAATAAAAAAGCCATATATCCAGGAACCTTTGATCCCTTGACCTATGGCCACTTGGATATTATTAAAAGGGGCCTGAGGGTATTTGATGAGATAATTGTTGGTGTTGCCCATAACCCGCAGAAAAATCCTTTATTTAGTTTAACGGAGCGTATGGAAATGGTCAAAAAAGCAACAAGGTCTTTAAAAAAGGTAAAGGTTGATTCATTTGAAGGGTTGGTTATAAAATATGCGCGCAGGAAGCGGATAAACGTGATTATGCGTGGAGTTAGGATGGTTTCAGATTTTGATTACGAGTTTCAGATGGCCTTGACCAATAGGAAACTGGCTAGCGATATTGAAACAATATTTTTGATGCCTTCTGAGGAATATAGTTATGTCTCAAGTAAGCTTTTAAAAGAGGCGTCATTTTTGGGAGCCGATATCAGCGATTTTGTTCCTGCTTACATAGTGAGTAAATTAAAAGATAAATTTAGGAAAGAAAAGTTTATTATTTAATTTTGGTTGTTCTTTGAAGTTAGTGTTATGAAGATACAGATAAATAGAATCCCTCAGGCCGGCGGTTTAAACCTAGATGAAGTTTGGAACGCTAAGACTTCGGATCTTGATACAGGTAGCGTGAAGTTCACAAGCCCGATAAATATTGCAGTCTATGCAGAGAAAGGGTATAATAACGTTACGTTATTTGTTAAACTCAGTGCTACTATTGAGTTAGTCTGTGGTCGGTGTTTAGAAAGTTACATGTTTTCGCTAAATAAAGATTTTAAGCTCTATTATACCTTAGAGAGAAATCAGAATGATTTAAATCCGGATGTCGAGATCAGGCAGGAAATAATACTTACTTATCCGGTTAAAGCTTTATGCAGTAAAGATTGTAAGGGCCTATGCAGCGGTTGTGGTAAAGATTTAAACAAGGAAAAATGTATCTGTAAGAAATAAACTAATAATACGGAGAAAAAAAATGGCATTACCAAAAAGAAGACATTCGACTACGCGCGGCAGAAAAAGAAGGACTCATTGGAAGGTTAGTTTGCCTAATCTGTCAGTTTGTCCACAATGCAAAACGCCAAAACCAGCCCATATGGTTTGTCCTACCTGCGGAACCTATAAGGGTAAGAAGGTCGTTGAGATAAAAGTTAAAGACAAGAAGAAGCCGAAAGAATAAAACAATAATGACTACGATTGTTGTTGATGCTATGGGTGGTGATTTTGCGCCACGCGAGATAATTAAAGGTGTGGTTTCTGCTGTTAAAGAGTCTGATATACATGTAGTTCTTGCTGGAAGAAAGCAAGCAGTAGAAACTGAACTTAAGAAATACAGTTTTTCTGCATCAAAAATTTCTATAGCCGATGCATCTGAGGTTGTTTCCATGGATGAACCTGCGGCTACCAGCGTAAGAAAGAAAAAAGATTCTTCCATTAGTATTGGTTTAAATTTTGTCAAAGAAGGAAAGGCTCATGCTTTCTTTAGCGCCGGTAATACTGGAGCGGTTGTTTGTGCAGCCACTTTAAAGCTCGGCCTGTTAGAAGGGATTGAACGACCGGGTATATCAGTTTTAGCACCCACCTTGAAGGGTTTTTCTCTTGTTATTGATGTAGGAGCAAATATTGATCCCAAGCCAGTGCATATCCTGCAGTATGCAATAATGGCAAATTCCTACCTAGAACATGTATTTAATAAAAAAAGGCCTACTATCGGCATTTTAAATATCGGTACGGAAAGTAGCAAAGGAACTGATTTTATAAAGGAGAGTTTTTCTTTGTTGAAAAAAAGCGGGTTGAATTTTATTGGTAATGTCGAAGGTAAAGATATTTTTAACGGCAATACGGATATTATTGTTTCAGATGGTTTTGTTGGTAATGTTGCTTTAAAGGTGTCAGAAAGCTTGGCAGAAATGCTTTTTGTATTTTTAAAAAGAGAACTGATGTCCAACTGGATGAATAAACTAGCAGTGTTGTTTTTAAAATCTTCCTTAAAAAGATTTAAAAGTAAGGTCGATTATTCCGAATACGGAGGAGCACCGCTGTTGGGGGTAGACGGCGCAGTTATAATTGGACACGGACGCTCTTGCGCTAAGGCGGTAAAAAATGGTATTAGGGTTGCTCAGGAAGAGGTAGAGCGTTCGGTTAACGCACACATCATAGAATCGATAAGGAAAATTCAATGAAAAATGTCGGTATAGTCGGTACAGGTATATCTATTCCCAAAAATATTTTAACTAATAAAGACCTTGAAAAGATGGTAGAGACAACTGATGAATGGATTACCACTCGCTCAGGCATTAAAGAAAGACATATTATCGAAAAAGGTCAGTATACCAGTATTCTTGCAACAGAGGCCTCCAGAAAAGCCTTAGAGTCTGCAAAGCTGAAACCGGAAGATTTGGATTTGTTGATTGTAGCGACGATTACGCCAGATATGCGTTTTCCTTCAACTGCCTGTTTTGTGCAAAGAGAGCTTGGTGCAAGCAAGGCAATCTGTTTTGATATCAGTGCTGCTTGTGCGGGTTTTATTTATGCCTTGGTTTGTGCCCAGCAGTTTATAAAAACAGGTTTTGTTAAAAATGCACTTATTATGGGTGCAGAAACTCTTTCTACGATTACAGACTGGCAGGACCGGGGGACTTGTGTGCTTTTTGGCGATGGTGCAGGTGCTTGTGTTTTAAAAGAAATTGATCAAGGTGGTATTCTTTCTAGCCATTTAGGTGGAGACGGTTCGTTGTCAGATTTGCTTTATATGCCTGGCGGCGGTTCTAAATTCCCGGCAAGTAATGAAACGATTGAAAAAAGAATGCATTTTATCAAGATGCAGGGCAATGAAGTTTTTAAACTTGCGGTTAGGCTTATGGTTGATTCAGCGAATAAGGCCTTGGAGCAATGTGGTCTTAGTCCTTCTGATATTGATTGGCTTATACCGCATCAGGCAAATATCAGGATACTTAAGGCTGTGGCAAAACGCCTTGAACTGCCTGAGGAAAAGATATTTTTCAATATTGCTAAATACGGCAATATGTCTGCAGCTTCTACAGCGGTTGCTTTATGCGAGGCAATCGAGCAAGGTAAATTTAAAAAGGGCGATATCATAGTATTGGATGCTTTTGGCGGAGGTTTGGTCTGGGGGGCAACAGTAATAAAATGGTGAAAGATTCTAATATTGCTATAATCTTTCCTGGTCAGGGCGCTCAGTATGTAGGTATGGGCAAGGATTTTTATCAAACGAACAGTAAGGCTAAGGAAGCTTTTGAAACCGCAGATAAAGTTTTAGGGTTTTCATTATCTAGGTTATGCTTTGAAGGCCCGCAGGAAGAACTTAGTCAAACCAAGAACTGTCAGGCAGCGATTCTTGTTTCTAGCATTGCTGCTTTAGAGTCATTAAAAGAATCTAATTCGATAGATTTTAAAAATATTGTTTGTTCAGGGGGTTTAAGCCTGGGAGAATATACTTCTTTAGTCTGTGCTGGTGTGTTAAGCTTGGAAGATGGTTTAAACTTAGTGAAAAGACGCGGTGAGTTTATGCAGGAAGCTGCGGAAGATTTTCCCAGCGGTATGGTTTCAGTGATTGGTTTGGATTTAGAACAGGTTAAGGAAATATGCCGGCAGACCGAATCTGAGGTTGCAAATCTCAATTGTCCTGGTCAGGTTGTTGTAAGCACAAAGTTGGAAATACTGTCAGAGGTGGAACGCCTGGCTAAGGAAAAAGGAGCTAAACGCGCTATCAGATTAGATGTCAGCGCAGGTTTTCACAGTTCTTTGATGAAAAGCGCTGCAGAAAAGTTAAAAGAGGTAATAGATTCCATCACTTTTAATGAACCGTTATTTGAAATAGTAAGTAACGTTGATGCGCGCGCAACAAAAGACAAAGTAAAGATTAAAGACAATCTTATAAAGCAGATGTATTCTCCTGTGTTATGGCAGGCGTGTATGGAGCATATGAAGCAAAAAGGCGTAGTCAGATTTTTTGAGGTTGGTCCTGGTCGAGTATTAAAGGGCCTGGCGCGCAGAATTGATAGCGATTTGGTAGTTACCAATATTGAAAAACAGGGAGATTTAGATGAAGCTAGATAATAAAGTTGCCTTAGTGACAGGTGGAGCAAGAGGTATAGGCAAGGAGATTGCTTTATGTTTAGCAAAAGAAGGAGCTGATATTGTTGTTTGTGACGTAAATACAGAGCTTGCCCAAAATACCCAGAAAGAAATAGAATCCCTGGGAAGAAAGTCCGTGGCTTTAAAGGCAGATGTTACGAAATTTACTGATGCAGAAGACGTTATCAACAAAATTCTTGACAAATTTTCTAAGATTGATATATTAATTAACAACGCGGGTATTACTAGGGATGGGTTGCTTTTAAGGATGTCTGAAAGCGATTGGGATGCGGTAATAAACGTAAATTTAAAGGGCACCTTTAATTTTACAAAAGCAGTTTCCAAAGTGATGCTTAAGCAAAAAAGCGGCAAGATAGTTAATGTTGCTTCAATCATTGGGATTATAGGTAATGCTGGACAAGCAAATTATTCTGCATCCAAAGCCGGCATAATAGCTTTGACTAAGACAACTGCTAGAGAACTTGGTTCAAGAGGCATATGTGTTAATGCAGTTGCTCCGGGATTTATCCAAACAGATATGACGGATAAGCTTCCTGAAAACGTCAAAGTGCAGATGCTTAAAAATATTCCTTTAGGCAGATTTGGTAAGCCGGCTGAAGTTGGACAGCTATGTTTATTTTTAGCAAGCAGTGATGCAGATTTTATAACCGGTCAGACGCTGGTTATTGATGGCGGCATGGTAATGTGTTAGAAGATAATTAACTAATTATTCATTTTTTTTATGTAGTTACAAAGGAGGAGAAGAAAATGGCAGCAGTAGAGAAAGTAAAGTCAATAATCGCTGAGCAGTTAGGAGTAAAAGCCGAAGAGGTTACCGAACAGGCTTCTTTTATCGATGATTTGGGAGCAGATTCTTTAGATACAGTTGAGTTAGTAATGGCATTAGAAGAAGAGTTTGGAATTGAGATTCCTGATGAAGATGCAGAAAAAATGGTTAAGGTTACAGACGCCATTAAGTATATAGAAGAAAAAACTGCTAGCAAATAACTTAATTTTTTAATAGATATGCCCCGTCTTCACAAAGCCGGGGTATTGTTTGTTAACTTATGAAAAGAAAAGTCGTTGTTACTGGTTTAGGTGTGATCAGTCCTATCGGAAATGGAGTAGATAATTTCTGGCAGTCTTGTATTGCCGGTAAAAACGGGGTAGGGCCGATTACAAAATTTGATGCCACGAGATTTGATTCTAGAGTTGCTGGAGAGGTTAAGGATTTTGATCCTTTGATCGCCTTATCTTCTAAGGAAGTAAGAAGAACTGAAGCTTTTGTTCATTTTGCTTCTGCGGCTGCCAAAGAGGCATTGCTTGATTCAAAATTGGATTTGGATAAGAGCGATAGAGATAGAATCGGTGTTCTGATTGGTTCAGGTATTGGTAGCCTAGGTATAATCGAAAGTCAATATGAAAAGTTTTTAAAAAGAGGGCCTTCTAAGTTTAGTCCTTTTTTGATTCCTGCTTTGATAGTTAATGAGGCTGCGGGTCAGGTTTCTATTAATTCTGGTTTAAAAGGGCCGAATCTTTGCACGACTACAGCCTGTGCTTCCGGAAGCCATTCTATAGGTGAGGCGTTAAGAATAATTCAATATGGCGATGCTGATATTATGCTTGCCGGAGGAACTGAAAGCTGTATTAGTCATTTAGGTGTTGGTGGTTTTTGCGCTTTAAAGGCTTTATCAACCACAAATGATGACCCCAGTAAAGCAAGCCGTCCATTTGATGCAAAAAGAAACGGTTTTGTCATTGGTGAGGGTTGCGGAATTGTTGTCTTGGAAGAATTTGAGCATGCTAAAAGACGTGGTGCAAAGATTTACGCTGAGGCATCAGGTTTTGGTATGAGTTCAGATGCGTATCATTCGACAGCTCCAGATCCGGAAGGTGACGGTGCAGCCAGGTCAATGGCCGCAGCAATTAAAGATGCAGGCTTAAAACCAGAAGATATCCCCTACGTTAATGCCCATGGCACATCGACTTTATTAAATGATAAGATTGAGACTCTTGCGATAAAAAAAGTTTTTAATGAGTATGCTAAAAAGCTTGCCGTAAGTTCAATTAAATCCATGACTGGCCATCTCTTGGGAGCCGCAGGTGCGGTTGAATTTATTGCATGTTGCCTGGCGATTACTAACAGTATTATCCCTCCTACAATCAATTATGAATTTCCTGATCCCCTGTGTGATCTTGATTATGTTCCCAATAAAGCAAGAGCAGCCAATCTTGACGCTGTCTTGTCGAATTCTTTAGGTTTTGGCGGACATAACGCCAGTTTGGTTATTAAGAAATTCCAGGGATAATTTAAACTATATTAAGATGGGTTACACAATAACTGAAAAAATTATACTTTCTCATAGCGCTGATAAGTCAATCAAGCCGGGTGAATTTATCTGGGCAGATGTTGATTTGAGTTTAGGCAATGACATAACCGCTCCTTTAGCAATCCAGCAGTTTAATAAGCTGAAGTTAAAGAAAGTATTCGATAAGAAAAAAATTGTATTAGTGCCTGATCATTTTGTTCCGGCTAAGGATTTAAAAAGTGCCAATCAGGCAAGAAGTTTGAAGGATTTTGCCCGTAGATTTAAAATAGATAATTATTTTGAGCTTGGCTGTATGGGTGTTGAGCATGCACTTTTGCCGGAAAAAGGGCTTATTCGACCGGGTCTTCTGGCAATCGGAGCAGATTCACATACCTGTACCTATGGGGCAATAGGAGCTTTTTCAACAGGTGTTGGTTCAACTGATTTAGCAGCTAGTTGGATTACAGGTAAGGTCTGGTTAAGGGTTCCTGAATCGATAAAATTTATTTACCAAGGAAAACTAAACAAATGGGTATCGGGTAAGGATTTAATTCTTTATACCATTGGTGATATCGGGGTTGATGGAGCTTTATATAAAGCAATGGAATTTTCAGGAAACGTAATTGAAGATTTAGATATGGATGCAAGGCTTACAATGTGCAATATGGCAATTGAAGCAGGAGGTAAGTCTGGTATTATTGCACCTGATAAAATAACTTTTGATTATGTAGAAAAAACCACTGGAAAAAAGTTTACTAAAAAACAAATGGATTCCTGGCAAGCTTTAAAAAGTGATAAAGATGCAATCTATGTAAAGGTAAAAAAATACGATGTTAATAAAATAGAACCTCAGGTTTCAGCTCCGCATTTACCTAGTAATGCAGGGCCGGTGAGTAAATTTAAAGGAGTAAAAATAGATCAGGTTGTTATTGGTTCTTGTACTAATGGACGTATTAGCGATTTAAGGTTGGCAGCTAAGGTTTTAAAAGGAAAGATGAAACATAAAGACGTTCGCCTTATTGTTCTTCCGGCAACGCAGAAGGTATATCTAGAAGCGATAAAAGAAGGCCTGATAGAGATTTTTGTAAAAAGCGGCGCTGTTGTTACTACACCCAGTTGTGGTCCTTGTCTAGGCGGCCATCTGGGAATTTTAGCAGAAGGCGAACGCGCAATCGCTACTACAAACAGGAATTTTGTAGGAAGAATGGGTCATCCTAAAAGTGAGGTTTATTTGTCCAATCCGGCAGTTGCTGCAGCTTCCAGTGTGAAGGGAACAATCGCGCATCCTGAGGAGGTTATTTAGATTATGGTTCTTAAGGGAAAAGTGCATAAATTCGGCAATAATATTAATACGGATGAGATAATCCCGGCGCGTTATTTAAATACTATTGATGCTGTTGAGCTGGGTAGACATTGTATGGAAGATACTGATAAGGATTTTGTTAAGAATATGAACATTGGTGATATTATTGTTGCCGGTAAGAATTTCGGCTGCGGTTCATCTCGTGAGCATGCTCCGATTGCGATTAAAGGTTCAGGGGTATCGTGTGTGATTGCTAAGAGTTTTGCCAGGATATTTTATCGTAATTCTATCAATATCGGTCTTCCTATATTAGAATTAGTTCAGGCGAATGAGTTAAAAGAAAAAGACATATTAGAGATTGATTTATTAAAGGGGCAAATAAGGAATTTAACAACTAAGAAGATTTATTGTTCTCAAAAATTTCCAAAGTTTATGCAGGCGATTATTGATAAAGGCGGTTTGATGAATTGGATCAAGAAGGCAATTTTAAGAAAGGCGTAAAATGTATAAGATAGCAGTTATTCCTGGTGACGGTACAGGCCCTGAAGTAGTGGCTGAAGGTCTAAAGGTATTAAAAACAGCAAGCGAGAAATTTAACTTTCAGTTTGAAACCAAGACATTTGATTTTGGCGGAGAAAGGTTTTTAAAGACGCAAAAGACCTTGGAAGATGCAGATATCGAACAGCTAAAGCAATTCTCAGCGATTTATCTAGGTGCAATCGGACATCCTGATGTAAAGCCTGGGATACTCGAGACCGGTATTTTATTAAAATTAAGGTTTTCATTGGATCAGTATATAAATTTGCGTCCAGTGAAACTTTATGATCAGAGGTTTTGTCCGATAAAGGACAAGACTACTAAGGATGTTGATTTTGTGGTTGTAAGAGAAAATTCCGAAGGGCTTTATAAAAGCATGGGTGAATTTAAAGATAAAGGTACTAAAGATGAAGTGGCTCTACAGGTTTCTTATAATACGCGAAAGGGTGTTGAGCGCTGTATTCGTTATGCATTTGATTACTGCCGCGCAAGAAATAAAAGAAAAACTCTTATTCTTTGCGGTAAGACCAATGTTTTAACATATGCCTGGGATTTATGGGAGAGGACTTTTAATGAAGTTGCACAACAATATCCGGATATAAAAACAGAATATGCGCATGTTGATGCTACCACTATGTGGTTTGTTAAGAATCCGGAGTGGTTTGATGTAATTGTAACTGATAATATGTTCGGGGATATTATTACTGATTTAGGCGCGATGATTCAAGGCGGTATGGGAATTGCCGCTGGTGGTAATATTAACCCAAAAGGGGTTTCTATGTTTGAACCTATTGGAGGAAGCGCTCCCAAATACACTGGTAAAAATGTGATAAATCCTTTGGCTGCAATTTGCGCGATGGCGATGATGTTGGAACAGCTTGGTGAAAAAGAAGCAGCTAGTTCAGTAGAAAATGCAGTGATAAAAGTAGTGAAGGAGAATTTAAAGACTTTAGGTGCTGGTAAAATGGGTTATTCTACTAAAGAGGTAGGAGATTTGGTAGCGAGGAACTTATGAGTAAAATAAACGTTGCCGTAGTGGGTGTTGGTGCAGTTGGTGAGGAGATGCTTCGTGTTCTAGATGAACGTAAGTTTCCTATGGAGAGTTTACGTGTTTTAGCAAGAAGTGCTCGTGAGATCAAAGTTGATGAAAAGAGTTATCAGGTAGAGTCAATTTCCAAGGATTCTTTCAAAGGTATCAATATTGCTCTTTTTGCCGGTACCGAAGGCGAAAAGGGGGCTGCAGTGACCTTTGCTCCCAATGCAGTAGCAGAAGGTGCGGTTGTAATTGATAATGGTGCTGATTTTAGAATGAAACCCGATGTACCTTTGGTTATTCCAGAAGTTAATCCAGAAGACGTTAAGAATCATAAAGGGATAATCTCAAATCCAAATTGCTCAACCATACAGATGGTTGTTGCTTTAGCTCCTATATATAAAGCAGCAGGCATAAAAAGAATTGTAGTCAGTAGCTATCAGGCTGTCTCCGGTGCTGGCAGAGGCGGGGTCAGACAACTTGAGAGTGAATTAAAAAATGAAGAGTTAAAAGAAAAAGTATTTGTATCCAATATAGCCAGAAATGTCATTCCTGTAATCGGTGGGTTCGCTGATGCAGGATATACCTCTGAAGAGTGGAAGATGGTAAAAGAGACCCAAAAGATACTTCATGATGATAGTATCTTGATTTCTGCAACCTGTGTAAGGGTGCCTGTAATAATCGGTCATAGCGAGGCAGTTTACATTGAAACCAAGAAAAATATATCCTGTGAAGAAGTTAAAAATATACTGTCTAACAGTAAAGGTATTAGTTTTATCAATATGGCAGAAAGGGATTTTCCTGTTCCTGTTGATTGTCAAGGTAAAGACGATGTGTTTGTCGGTCGTATCAGAAAAGACCCGTTTGTAGAAAACGGTCTTTGGCTTTGGGTTGTTGCTGATAATTTGCGTAAGGGTGCGGCAACCAATGCAATTCAGATAGCCGAATGCGTAATATCAAGCTGATCATTGCTTACGACGGTACTAATTATGCCGGATGGCAGAGCCAGCCTAGTAATAAAAAATCCTCATTTAAAATAAAAACAATTCAAAATGCTATTGAAGTAGTTTTGTTTAAGCTTTTGCAGCATAAAGTAACTTTAATTGCTTCCGGAAGGACCGATTCCGGTGTACATGCAAACGCCCAGGCAGCTAATTTTAAGACAAAGAATAAAATCAGCTTGAGAAAATTAAAAAATGCCTTAAATGGGCTTTTGCCTTCTGATATTGTTGTTAAAAGCGCTAGTTTAGCTAAGGTTGATTTCCATGCAAGGTTTGATTGTGTCGATAAGCATTACCGTTACAGGATATTAAATAAAAGCTACTGCGAACCTTTTTTGAGAAATTATGTTTATTTTTATCCTTATTGCTTAGATGTTTCAATAATGAAAAAGGAAGCAAAAGACTTACACGGTAGGCATGATTTCAGTTGTTTTCAGGCGAGTGATAAGGTAAAAAAGGATGCAACGCGTACGATAAAAAAAATTACAGTAAAAAAGAATAAGGATTTTATTATTGTTGATGTAATTGCCGACGGATTCGTTTATAATATGGTGCGTAACATTGTAGGCACGTTAATTGAGGCAGGAAGAGGACGTTTTGAAAAAGGTATTGTTAAGATGTTATTAAGGAAAAAAAATCGAAATCTAGCCGGTCCAACCGCACCTGCAAAAGGTTTAATGCTTTATAAGGTAAATTATGCGAAAAATTAAAGAAGACAGTCAATCCTGGGATTTGTATGCTTCATTGATTATCATTTGGGCTTTAGTGTTTCAGCTCATCCGTTGGCCGATATTCCCGATGTTTATTGATATATATTATCATTTAAATGTTATGTTAGGCTTTTCCAAAGCTGGAGGTTATGTTACTCATGCGTTTTGGGAGTTTGCCCCTGTGGGCAGAGCCCATGTTTACCCGCCGTTATTACATTTTCTTATGCTTATTTTTTATAAGCTTGGTTTTTCAAAGCTTTTTATTGCGCGTTTTTTCAGTGCTTTTATCTATCCGATATTGCTGTTTTCTGTTTGGTATTTTGTGCGAAAAATATTAACCAAAAGAATAGCGTTTTTTGTTCTTTTGATGCTTTCCTCTAGTTATTATTTTTATCTTGAGACATGTAATGTTTTGGCTTTTTCGCTTGGTTTATGTTTTGGTATTTGGGCATTATTTTTTATGCATAAGAAAAGGTTTTTGAGTACGTTTTTATTTTTACTGCTTTCTTTGTATAGCCATGCTATATCAGGTTGGCTTATAGTTTTTACGGTTATTTGTTTTAGCCTGCTGGATAAAAGGTTTCGTTTTGGAATAAAATCAGCTGTTTTTTGCATTATTGGATATCTGCCGTTTATAATTCATCAAGTTATCAATAGAAATTATTTCCATTTTGTTAATGTGAAGGCAATGCATTATCTGGAGTTTAATATTCTCGTTTATCTGTTTGCAGTTTTCGGCTATATCGTTTATATGTCTAGGATTAAACAGTATAATAAAATCTACTTGGCAGTTCTTTTGGGTTTTATACCTTTAACGTTTATTTATCCTCAGAGGTTTTTGTCTGGTCAGGGCCTGATAGCAATTGTTTTAATCGCTGCTTTTGGTTTGGATAAATGTTTTAGACTTTTAAAAGAAAGAGGCTGGATTGTCTTGATAATTTTTAGTTTATTTTATTTTGTTCTTCCGGGAGTTAACGTGCGTAAGGATAGTGTTTCTTTTAAGGGGATAAATTCATTATTTGTCAGTATGCTGCCTGAGATTAAAAGCTCTGTTCAGCATAATGCAAGGCCGATTTACAGCGCTAAATTTATTGATCCGATTATAGAGATTGTAAAAGAAAATTCTGACGATTCTGATATCATATATTCAAATTTTAGTTACATCGCGGGTTTGTTTTCGACGTTCTCAGAGCGCGCAACTTCTTCTGGAATGCTTCAGGAGGTAAGGCCGTTAAAGGATTTTGACCAGATTAAACACGCTAAGCTGATTATATGGCTTAAAGAGCTTGAAGCAGGCTTTCCGCAAGAATTGAAGAAAGTTATAAAAAAATATAGCTTAGAAAAGATTGCAGAAACAGAGCTTGTTTATATATATAATAATCCAGAAGCTAAGTCTCAAGTAGTTGTTAATAAAAGCGTTATGCCTAATTTACTTGTTTTTGGCGTATTGGTTCTTATTGTTGGTTTGTTGGTTATGGATAATATATTCATAAAAAATAATTGACATTATGGTAAAAATATGATATAAATTTGATTCTATGAAAACATTCTACGCAAAACAAAAAGACATAGTACGCAAATGGTATCTTGTGGATGCAACTAATAAAACCATGGGAAAATTGGCAGTTAAGATTGCCACGGTTTTAAGAGGTAAACATAAGGCTATATATACTCCTAATGTAGATACGGGTGATTTTGTTATTGTTATTAATGCCCGTAAGGTGAAGTTTACTGGAAGAAAATTGGAGCAAAAAAAATATTCAAGATACTCCGGTTATGTTTCAGGTCTAAGACAGGTTCCTTTAAAGGTAATGTTGGAAAAAAAACCTGCGCAGGTTGTTTATCTGGCTGTAAGAAGGATGCTTCCGAAGGGAAGTTTGGGAGTTAAGATGTTAAAAAAGCTTAAGGTTTATGCTGATGATAAGCACCCTCATGTTTCTCAGAAGTCTGAGGTTATGGAGGTATAATGAATAAAGAGAATATAAATAAAGAGCAGTATTGCGCAACAGGCAAAAGAAAAGAGTCCGTGGCAAGAATTAGACTTTTGCCAGGTAAAGGCAATATTGTTGTAAATAAAAGAAAAAGCAACGATTATTTTAAGCGTGAGACAGAGATATTAATTGTCAAACAGCCTTTAGAACTTACTATGACTTTGGATAAATTTGATATTTTTGCTAATGTTAGTGGTGGCGGTACATCTGGCCAGGCTGGGGCAATGAGGCATGGTATATCCAGGGCGCTTGTAAAGTTTGATGAAAGTTTGAAATTTGCTTTGAGAAAAGCAGGATTTTTAACCAGAGACCCCAGGGCAAAAGAGCGCAAGAAGTATGGACAGAAAGGGGCGCGGAAGCGGTTCCAGTGGACTAAGCGTTAATCGCTTAAGACACATTAATTCAAATAATTTAATCCCGCTTTTTTCAAGCGGGATTTTTTTATTTCTCGACGAAAATATATTGACCGAAAGATATTTTATGATATATTAAATATATTAAACTTGTGAATAAAATAATGAAAAAAATCAATGTTTGTATAGTTGGTATAACAGGTTATACAGGAGAGGGGCTTGTTGATATACTTTCAAAGCATCCCGCGGTTAATATTAGCTGCATCGTAGCAAGAAGCCGGGTTGGTGAGAAGTTAAAAAATATATACCCTTATTTTAAAAAACTGGGCAATTTAAAGTGTATTCCTTTTGATGCTGATTATATTGCCAAGACAAGCGATGTAGCTTTTTTGGCCCTGCCTCATAAAGTTTCTATGCAATACGCTTTGAAGTTGATAAAACTTGGTGTAAAGGTAATTGATCTCAGCGCAGATTACCGGTTTAAAGATGCATTGTTGTATAAAAAAGTTTATAACATTGCTCATATTGATTCTAGCTCTTTGAAAAAAAGTGTGTATGGGCTGGTGGAATTAAATAAGGCTTGTATCAAAAAAGCCACCATATTGGCAAATCCCGGATGTTATCCTGTGGCTTCTGTCCTTGGCCTTGCACCTTTGGTAAAGAAGCACTTGATAAAACAGGATGAAGTATATATAGATGCAAAATCAGGTTTTTCCGGAGCAGGTAGGATAAAGAATAAAGATAAATTATCAGAGATAAAAAGCAACTTTAAGGTCTATGCAGTGGGAGGCCATCGACATGTGCCGGAAATTGAATCTGTATTAACCGGTCTTGCTAAAAAAAGTATAAAAATAGATTTTGTCGCATATCTATTGCCTTTGGAGCGAGGTATGCTTGTTACCAGTTATGTCAAGTTGAAAAATAATAAGAAACTCAATTTGACATCTTTATATAAGCGATTTTATAAGACTTCAGCGTTTGTTAAGGTTTTACCTGAAGGTTTATTTCCTGAGTTAAAGGATGTAGTAGGTACCAACTTTTGTCATATTGGGTTTAAGCAGCTGGGTAAGGTAATAGTTATAGTTTCCTGTATTGATAACTTAGTTAAGGGTGCTTCCGGTAACGCAGTTGAGAATATGAATATAATGTTTGGCTTAAAACAGACGCTAGGATTAAAGGGGTTAAAAATAAACAAATGAAAGATAATACCGTTACTGCTCCCATAGGTTTTTTGGCTAATGGCTTAAACTGCGGCATAAAGAAAAAGGCTAAATTAGACTTAGCGCTTTTATATTCCGTGGCTAAATGTAAATCTAGTGCTGTTTTTACCAAAAATACTTTCAAGGCTTCTTCGGTTAAGTTAAGCCAAAAACATATAAAAAATAATTCTTCGCAGGCGATAATAGTCAATAGCGGAAATGCTAATTGTTTTAATAAAACCGCAGACTTATCGGCAAAAAAAATGGTTTCTTTGACTGCTGCTGAGCTTGGGTTAGGAGAAGGAGAAGTTTTAGTTGCTTCAACTGGAATAATCGGTAAAGAGCTACCGATAAAAAAAATTGATTCAGCAAAGCATGAACTGGTGCTGGGTTTGTCTAAGGATAAAGGTTTATCTTTTGCCAAGGCGATATTGACAACGGATACTAAAATTAAACAGTCAGTGCAAAGAATTAACCTATCCGGAAAAGAAATTACTCTTGCTGCTTGTGCAAAAGGTTCAGGTATGATTAGTCCTGACATGGCAACAATGCTTTGTTTTATAACTACTGATGCAGCAATTGATAAAAAGGCTTTAGATAGTGCTTTAAAAAAAGCAGTTGATATATCTTTTAATTCTATAACTGTTGATGGGCAGATGAGTACCAACGACAGCGTTTTTATATTAGCCAATGGGCTGGCGTTTAATAAGGTAATTAAAAATAATTCATTTGGATATAAAAAGTTTTTCGCTGCTTTAAAGTATGTATGTTTGGATTTAGCCAAACAAATCGCAGCAGACGGTGAAGGCGCGACTAAATTCATTCAGTTGAATGTAAAACAGGCCAAGACAGAAAAACAGGCCAAGGTTTTGGCAAAAAGTGTAGCCGATTCAATGTTATTTAAAACTGCTATTCATGGCCAGAGTAACAATCTAGGAAGAATCATCCAGGCATTAGGTCAGACAGGGATAGCTTTAAAAGAGAAAAAGATAAAAATAAAAAGCAGTTCTTTGAAGAAGAAAAACATTTGTATAGATATAGTTTTAGGATTAGGTAAATATTCGGCCACGGTTTATACATGTGATTTATCAAAAAAATACGTAGATATAAATGCAGCCTACAATTAATTTTAGAAAGGATTTGATATGGAAGAAGCTATAAAAAAAGCTGAAGTATTGATAGAGGCGCTTCCTTATATAAAAAAGTTTCATAAAAAGACTATTGTCATAAAGTATGGCGGAAGCATCTTGGGTGAAGAGAAGATAAGAAAAACCGTTCTTGAAGATATTGTATTTTTGAATTTTATGGGGCTTCGTCCAGTGTTGGTGCATGGCGGAGGGCCTAATATCAGCGAACGCATGCGTTTATCCGGAAAAAAAACTGATTTTGTTGATGGTATGCGCGTTACGGATAAGCATACTTTGAAATTAGTGGAAGAAGAACTTAAAAAATTAAATAAACTTATTGTTGATGAACTTAATGAGTTGGGAGCAAACGCTATTGGTTTAAATGGGAAAGACAAAGCAACCATAAAGACAAAAAAGAAGAAAGCAAAGCTAGATTTAGGTTTTGTAGGAGAAATAACTGATATCAATAACGATGCTATAAAAAGTATATTAAAAAAAGATATGATTGCTGTTGTTATGCCTATGGGTAAAGGTGAAAATGCCCATGCGTATAACGTTAATGCCGATGAGGCTGCTGAGAAGATCGCCATAAGTCTTAATGCAGAAAAACTGGTTCTGTTGACCAATGTAAAAGGTATTATGCGTAATCCAGAAGATAGTCATTCTTTTATCTCTACGCTTACGATGAAGGAGGCAGAATCTTTGATAAAAGAAGGAGTTATCCAGCAGGGCATGATTCCTAAGGTAAAAGCATGCACGGAGGCTTTAAAGGCAGAGGTTAAAAAGACGCATATTATTGATGCACGTATACAGCGGGGGTTGTTGCTGGAAATTTTTACCGATACTGGAATTGGAACGGAGATTACCAAATAAACTATGAAAAAACAAGAGCTGTTTGAATTATATAACGAACGAGTTTTAGCCACCTATACAAAAACCCCTTTGGTATTTGTTAAGGGTAAAGGAAGTTATCTTTGGGATATCCATAACAATAAGTATTTGGATTTTTTTCCTGGATGGGGTGTGTGTAATGTCGGGCATTGTAATTCTGCAGTTATGAGCGCTGTAAGAGACCAGATATCTAAATTAATTTTTGTTCCTAATAATTATTACAACCTGCCTCAGGCAAAACTGGTAAAGGAGATTACCTATTGGAGTTTTCCTTCAAAGGTTTTTTTCTGCAATTCCGGAGCAGAGGCGAATGAAGCAGCGATAAAATTTTCCCGTATCTTTGGTAAAGGTAAACGACATGAGATTATCACGTTTGAGAATTCTTTTCATGGTAGAACCTTCGGTGCATTAAGCGCAACAGGGCAGGAAAAGTATAAGCAGCCGTTTAAACCTTTATTGGAGGGGTTTAAGACTGTAAAGTTTAATGATATTGAGGCAGTAAAAATGGCGATAACGGAAAAGACCGTAGCTGCTATTATAGAGCCTATCCAAGGCGAAGGCGGAGTAAATATTGCCCAGAAAAGCTTTATTCAGGATTTGCGTAAGATATGCAATGAAAAGGATATTCTGTTAATTTTTGATGAGGTTCAGACCGGAATAGGGCGAACAGGCGAGATGTTTTGTTATAAGCATTATGATGTTACGCCGGATGTGATGACTTTAGCAAAATCAGTTGCCGGTGGTTTTCCCATGGGAGTTATGCTTGTTAAAAAGTCTATTTCCGATATATTTACTAAAGGAATGCATGCTTCTACTTTTGGTGGAGGTCCGGTTATTTGTAAGGCAGCACTGGGAGTATTTAAAGCGATAAGTAAGGAAAAGATGATTGCTAACGCCAAAATCCAAGGCAAGTATTTATTTGAGAAATTATTAGAATTAAAGAAAAAATACCCTATAATAAAAGAGATACGCGCTCTCGGGCTTATGGTGGGAATTGAATTAAATTGTTCGGGAGAAAAAATCGTTCAGGAGTGTATAAAACATAATTTATTGATTAACTGTACGCATGATAACGTGTTAAGACTTATGCCTGCTTTAAATGTTAAACAGGCGCAGATAAAAACTGCAATGCGGATATTAAACAAGGTTTTTGAGGAAAACATATGAAACACCTTATTACTTTAAAAGATTTGACCAAGAAAGATATCGAAGCTATTTTGCATCTGGCTAAGAAAATCAAGCGTTCTAAGTCCAAGGTAAAAAATATTCTAAAGGGGAAAACCTTGGGGCTTATTTTTCAAAAGCCTTCTAATCGTACGCGGGTTTCCTTTGAGGTGGGGATGTATGAGCTGGGAGGAAACAGTATTTATTTAAGTCCTGATGAGATTAAACTTGGCGTAAGAGAGGCAGTCGGTGATGTGGCTAAGACGCTTTCCCGATATCTGCAGGCAGTGGTTTTAAGAACCTATTCACATAATGATATATTGGAATTTACGAAGCACTCTAGTATCCCGGTTGTAAACGGTCTTTGTGATATGTTTCATCCCTGTCAGGCATTAGCGGATATATATACGATAAAGGAAAAGCTTAAGTGTTTTAAGAATAAAACCCTTGCCTATATTGGCGACGGCAATAATGTTTGTAATTCTTTGATTTATGCCTGCGCAAAGGTAGGATTAAACCTTAATATTGCAACACCCGCCGGATACGAACCAGCTGGTTTTGTGCTTAAAGAAGCTTTTGAGATTTTTAAGAAAAACAAAGCAAAGCTGCTTGTAGTCAATGATCCAAAGTTGGCTGCTAAGCAGGCTGATGTTATTTATACCGATGTCTGGGCTTCTATGGGTCAGGAACAAGAACAGGAAAAAAGAAAGCAGGATTTTAAATTGTTTCAGATAAATTCTGATCTTGTAAGTATGGCCAAGAAGAATGTTTTTATCATGCATTGTCTGCCTGCTCATCGCGGAGAAGAGATTATAGATAGTGTTATTGATGGTAAGCACTCAATTGTTTTTGATCAGGCAGAAAATAGAATGCATGTACAAAAGGCCGTATTGATAAAGTTATTAAAGTAGTTTTAAGGGAAGGAAGAGATGAAAAAAGTTATTTTAGCTTACTCAGGAGGTTTAGATACTACCTGTGCCGTAAAATGGCTTAAGGATAAAGGTTTTGAGGTAATTTGTTTTTCAGCAAGTCTCGGGAGTGAGTTTTCACCGCAGGACTTGAAGAAGCGCGCTATAAAAAGCGGGGCGTCAAAGATCTATATAAAAGATTTATCAAAAGAATTCGCAGATGAGTATATATTGCCATGTCTTAAGGCCAGCGCCACTTATCAGGAAAAGTATGTTTTATCTACTGCTATGGGACGGCCTTTAATTGCTAAATATTTAGTAGATATCGCCCATAAGGAGTATGCGCAGTTTGTTGCTCATGGTTGTACCGGTAAGGGTAATGACCAGGTGCGTATTGATGCGAGCATAAAAATATTAGACGCTAAGCTTAAAATAATCGCTCCTTTACGTGAATGGGGTCTTGGTAGCCGTGAATCAGAAATTGAATATGCAAAAAAGCATAAGTTACCTATTAAAACCACGAAGAAAAATATTTATAGTATAGATAAAAATATTTGGGGAGTAAGTATAGAAGCAGGAATCTTGGAAGACCTAAATAATTCTCCAGCTGAGGATGCATATATGCTTACAAAAAGTTTAGAAAAAACTCCTAAAAAGCCAGATTATGTAAAGATTGATTTTAATAAGGGGGTACCGGTTAAACTTGACGGAAAGAAAAAGGGTTTTGTTGATATTGTTAAATGTCTTAATGCATTAGGCGGAAAACACTGTATCGGTCGTACGGATTTAGTTGAAGATAGAACAATAGGTATAAAATCACGAGAAATCTATGAAGCTCCGGCAGCATGGATTTTACTTAGCGCCCACAATGAGCTGGAAAGCCTGGTTTTAGATAAAGAAACGCGCTATTTTAAAAAGATAGTTGCTTTAAAATATGCCCAGCTTGTCTATCAGGGTCTGTGGTTCGCGCGTCTAAAGAAAAGTCTGGATGCTTTTATAGATAAAACCCAGGAAAAAGTTACTGGAACTATCAAGCTAAAGCTTTTTAAGGGGAATATTATTGTAATGAAGCGTGCTTCAAAAAACTCTTTATATAAAAAAGAGCTTGCTACGTATTCAAAAAATGATGAGTTTAATAAAGAAGATTCAGTAGGGTTTATTAATATTTTTTCTTTGCCTTTTATGGAAGGATGATTGTATGAGTAAAAAACTTTGGGGTGGAAGATTTAAGAAAAAGACGGATAAATTATTTGCTGAATTTTCCAAGTCTATTCATTATGATTATAAACTTGCCGAGTACGATGTGTTAGGTTCTATGATACATGTGGAGGTTTTGGCTAAGGCCGGTTTTTTATCTAAGTCGGAATCAAATAAGTTACAAACGGCACTTGAAGATATATGTAAATTGATAAAGAATAATAAATTCAAATTTGATAAAAACTGTGAGGATATTCATACTAATATCCAGAATCTCTTGGAGAAAAAAGTCGGTAAATTAGTATTAAAACTTCATGCAGCCCGTTCGCGAAATGATCAGGTGGTTTTTGCCACTAAGTTTTATTCAAAGATGTCTATTGCAAAATTGCTTGTAGATATACAAGAATTAGTATTTCAATTAGTTAAGACTGGAAAAACCAATAGTAATGTGATTATGCCCGGGTTTACTCACATGCAGCATGCCCAGGCTGTATGGTTAAAGGATTATTTGGGTGCTTATGGTGAGATGTTTAAGCGGGATATAAAACGATTAAATTATATAGAAGAGAATATTGAAATATGTCTTGGTGCCGGAGCCTTAGCCGGCACTCCTATTGATTCTAGTATCTACAAAGAAAAAGTTAACGAGGTTATAAAAGATGCTAAATTTGATATAACATTTAATATCAAAGCCGTGAGTAATTCACTTGATACAGTAAGTGACCGTGATTTTGTCATTGAAATAATTAGCGCTTTATCCATTGCGGCAATGCATTTATCAAGAATGGCAGAAGATTTTATTATCTGGTCAACCAAGGAGTTTGGTTTTATTGAGCTTGATGATGCTTTTGCTACGGGTAGTTCTTTGATGCCGCAGAAGAAAAACCCTGATAGCCTAGAGCTTATTCGCGGCAGCTGCGCTAAAATTTACGGCAATCTAGTTAATACTTTGGTTATGATGAAGGGTCTGCCTTTAACTTACAACCGGGATATGCAGTTAGACAAAGAACCGCTTTTTAATTCTTTTGAGGTAATCTCAGATGAAATCAAGATTCTTGCAGGGATTATAAAGATAATAAAGTTTAATAAAAAAAATATTGAAGCTCATTTACAAGACGAATCGTTATATGCTACAGATTTGGTTTATTATCTAATTAAAAAAGGTATACCTTTTACTTCTGCCCATGAGATTATAGGAAAACTGATTAGATATTCTATTGAAAATAACTTATTGATAAAAGATATGTCGCAGGTAATGCTGAACAAATTCTCATTAAAGCTTGTGAAAAAGGATATTGTTAAGTTTTTTGATCCTAAGGTATCGGTTAAGTCAAGGATTTCTGTAAAAAGAAGGTGATAATATGTATTTAAAAAAGATAGCATTAATTTTGGTTGCATTAATGTTTTTGCCTCTGTTTTGTTTTGCTAATGAGAGAAATATTACTATGGTTACGTACTGTCCTTCTCCCTATGGAGCTTATAATGAACTTGATACGAATAAACTTAGGGTAGGGGAAACGGATAACGAGTTAGACCAAGGAGTAATTCAATTTGAACCCTTAAATGATAATGATCCTGAAGGTAGCGAGGGAGGTCTTTATTATAAAGGTGATTCTCATGAGTTTAGGTATAAGGATAATATCGGATGGAAGTCTTTTGGTGGGTCATTTTATTATCGGCGCTCAGCTGCAATTAAAAAAGATAAAATCCTTTGGTGTCCTGATGCGTATCCCAATCTTATAAGCTGTATGGTAGCTGATGACGAAGCAGGACCATCGGTAGCTTTAGGTGCATTAGACTTGAATGATAAAGCACCAAGAGGCAACTTAGGAGGAGATCTTGTTTATACAGAAAGAGTAAAAAGTCCTACAGCTGATGTTTACGGGTGCATGTCTTATGCTGAGAATCATAGTCATGCTCCCTATATTATTTAGGCTGTTTGTACGAATATGAGTGCTGATGGAGTTATGTAAATTGAGGAAAAAAATATGCATGAGTTTAAGTTTAAGAATAACAGTCTTTTTTGTGAAAATATCAAGGTAGAAGCTTTAGCTAATAAATTTGGTACCCCGCTTTATGTTTATAGCTATTCAACATTAGTAGATCATTATTTGAAGCTAAAAAGTGCCTTCGGTAAGATCAACCCACTTATTTGTTATTCGGTAAAAGCCAATTCAAACCTTACAATTTTAAAATCTTTGGTTGATAAGGGAGCGGGTCTTGATATAGTTTCAGGAGGAGAGCTATATAGGGCCCTTAAGGTTAAGTGTCCGGCAAAACAAATTGTTTATGCCTCAGTAGGTAAAACAAGTCTTGAGATTGAAACCGCGATTAAAGCAGGGATACTATTTTTTAATGTCGAGTCTTTGCCTGAATTGGAGAATATCAATAAAATTGCTAAGCGTCTCAAGAAGCAAACCAATGTGGCAATACGGATAAATCCTGATGTTGAGCCAAAGACCCATGCATTTATCACCACAGGAAAGCTTATAAATAAATTTGGTATAGATTTTAAGACTGCACGTAAGATTTTTTTGTTAAAGAATAAATTTTCTCATGCTAAAATTAAAGGAATTCATATTCATATCGGTTCTCAGATAACAGAGCCAGCGCCGTTTGTCGCTGCTATTACTAAGGTGATTAAGTTTATAAATCAACTTAAAGTCTGCGGAATAAGTCTTGAATATCTAAATATTGGCGGGGGATTAGGTATAATTTATAATAATGAAACGCCTCAGACTGCGGTTATGTATGCAGAAAAAATTATTCCGCTTCTGAAAAAGACAGGGCTTAAAATAATTATGGAACCGGGCAGATTTATAGCCGGCAATAGCTGTGTATTGGTTACAAAAGTTTTATATGTAAAGAAAACTCCGCTTAAGAAATTCGTTATAATTGATGCGGGGATGAACGATCTTATGCGGCCGGCGCTTTATCATGCATACCATAAGATAGTGCCTTTAAAAAGAAACTCCAAAGTCAGGAAGGTAAAGGTTGATATCGTGGGTCCTATATGTGAAAGCGGAGATTTTTTGGCCAAAGAAAGATTTCTACCTCAGGTTAGAGAAGGTGAATATCTGGCAGTAATGAGTGCGGGGGCTTATGGTTTTAGTATGTCCAGTAATTATAATTCACGTTTACGCGCGCAAGAAGTATTGGTTAAAAAGAATAAGTGTTTTATAATTCGGGATAGAGAAACTTACGATGATTTAATAAATAATGAAAGAATAGTTAAGATATGAAAGTACTAAAATTCGTCAAAATGGTAGCTTCCGGTAATGACTTTTTAGTGGTGGATAGGTTTAAACATAGTAATTTGCCTGTTTCAACCGCAAAGCTATCAGATTTTTCCAGATATGCCTGTGATAGGAAGTTTGGTGTAGGTGCTGATGGTGTTCTTGTGCTTGAACCTTTTAAGGGGGCGGATTTCAGGATGCGTATTTTTAACGTTGATGGATCAGAAGCTGAAATGTGCGGTAATGGTTCAAGGTGCGCTGCTTTATATTACACTTCTATGATTATGCGTAGTAAAAGATGCTCTAAAAGGCTTAAGATCAAGACCATGGCTGGATTGCTTCAGGCCCAAGTAAATTCTGACATAGTAAAGGTTAAATTAACTGATCCGAAAGATTTAAAGCTCGATGTTCCTTTGAAAATAAATGGCAAGGTTTTTAATGTTCATTTTATAAATACCGGCGTGCCTCACGTAGTTTTCTTTTCTGATAGGTTATCTAAACTTGATATAGTTCCTATAGCAAGGGAAATCCGTTTTCATAAAAAATTTAAACCCGCGGGTACCAATGTAAATTTTGTTACTATAGAAAATAACAGCAATATTAAAATAAGGACCTATGAGCGCGGCGTGGAAGCTGAAACACTTTCCTGCGGTACAGGTTCAACAGCCGCTGCAATCATAGCAGGGGTTTTATTTAATCGAAAAGGCAATATAAAAATTAAGGTAAAGCCTGTTTCAAAAGAGAAGCTATTGATTTGTTATAATGTGATATCAAAAAAACAAGTTACTGATGTTTGGCTTGAAGGTAAAGCAGATATAGTTTATAAAGGTGAGGTTTCAAAGGATTTAATTGGTTGTAACTAGAGGAGGAAATGAAAAATGTTTAAAGGCTCATCCGTTGCAATAATAACACCTTTTAAAGATGATAAAATCGATGAAGCGTGTCTGCGTAAATTAGTTGATTTTCATATAAAAAATGGCACAGCTTCAATTCTTTCTTGCGGTACTACTGGAGAATCAGCCACCTTAAGCGTAGAGGAGCATGAGCAGGCAATAAGGATTACTATAGAGCAAGCTGATAAGAAAATACCGGTTATTGCCGGAACAGGTTCGAATTCTACCAAAGAAGCAATTATCTTAACTAAAGATGCAGCCAAATTAGGCGCTAATGCATCGTTGCAGGTTGCCCCATATTATAATAAACCCACTCAGAAAGGGCTTTATGAGCATTTTAAGGCAATTGCAGATTCTGTGGATATTCCAATAATTCTTTATAATATTCCATCGCGTACCGGCATAAATATAATGCCTGAAACAATTGCAAAGTTGGATCGTGATTGTAAGAATATAGTTGCTGTCAAGGAGGCATCAGGTAGCCTTGATCAGATGTCAAAGATAAGAAGTCTTTGCAGTAATGATTTTGAGCTTGTCTCAGGAGATGATGCTTTGACTCTTCCGGTAATGGGTATTGGCGGGGTAGGGGTAATTTCGGTTGTGGCAAATATCGTTCCTAAAGAAGTTGCGGATATGACATCTGCTTTTAAAAATGGCCAAATTGATAAGGCTCAAGAGATCCATTATAGACTGCTGCCGCTTGTAAAGGCGATGTTTATAGAAACAAATCCAATACCGGTAAAAACAGCTATGGGGTTATTGAATATGTGCAATTTTGATTTAAGGCTTCCTATGTGTGCTATGTTAAAGGAAAATGAAGCCAAGTTAAAAGAGGCTTTAAAAAATTACGGGTTATTAAAATAATATTAGGAGCACTATGTTAAAACTTGCAATAGGCGGAGCAATGGGAAAAATGGGCAGGCGCATTAGCGCGTTGTCTTTAAAAGATGATTCATTTAAAATTATTTGCTTGCTTGAAAAAGAAAATCATGCTGATTTAGGTAAGGATTATTCAGGAATTAAACTTTCATGTTCTGTTTCTGATATAAAACAAGCAGATTGCCTGATTGATTTTAGCGCAGTCGGTGCTACGCTTAAAAATTTAGAAAAGGCAGTTGAATATAAAAAGCCTATGGTTATAGGGACGACTGGTTTTGATTGTTCAGGGAAAGATAAAATAAAAAATGCTGCCGAAAAGATTCCGGTTGTATTCTCGCCTAATATGTCTTTCGGTGTTAATTTATTATTTAAGTTGGTAAAGGATGCATCCAGCAAACTTTCGGGTTATAAGGTTAATATAATCGAAGCGCACCATGTACATAAAAAGGATGCTCCTTCTGGTACAGCAAAAAAAATAAAGGAAATTATTGAGGAAAAATCTTTAAAAATAGAAAATATTGATTCAATAAGAGAGGGTGAGATAATCGGCGATCATAAAATTATTTTTGATGGTGAATTCGACAAGATAGAGCTATCTCACAGCGCCAAAACACGTGATATATTCGCCGAAGGCGCTTTGTTGGCCGCAAAGTGGGTTGTTGGTAAAAATGCAGGACTTTACAGCATGCTTGATATTCTGGAAGGAAAATGAGCATAACAACAAATGCCAATCTTTTAAAATTGCCGCCTTATCTGTTCTTAGAAATTGATAAAGCCAAAAGGCAGGCGCGTGCACAAGGACGGTCAATAATTGATTTAGGCATTGGGGACCCTGATCTGCCGACACCAAATCATATAATTGATTCTCTTTGTAAGGCTGCACGCGATCCGCAAAATCACAGGTATGCTTTAGATAAAGGGATGCCGGATTTAAGGAAAGAAATTGCTAATTGGTATAAAAAAAGATTTTCGGTTACACTTAATTTTGATAAAGAGATTCAACCGCTTTTAGGTTCAAAAGACGGGATTTCACATCTTCCTTTTATACTAAACAATAAAGGTGATTATAATCTTGTTCCTGATCCGTGTTACCCGCCTTATAGAAATTGTACTATCCTTGCAGGAGCAAAGCCTTTTTTGATGCCCTTACTGGAGAAAAATAGTTTTTTTCCTGAGTTGGGTAAGATTCCAAAGGCAGTCTTAAAGAAAGCCAAGCTGATTTTTATCAATTATCCCAATAATCCAACTTCCGCTTTGGCTCCATTGAGTTTTTTCAAGGATTTGGTAAGATTAGCCAAGAAAAATAATATTATTATAGCTTCTGATGAAGCTTATTCTGAAATGTTCTATGGTAAGATGAAGCCCCCGAGCATCTTACAAGTTCCCGGAGCAAAGAAAATAGCTGTAGAGTTTCATTCCTTGTCTAAAACATACAATATGACAGGTTGGCGTTTAGGTTGGGTTTGTGGAAATGAAAAAATAATAAAGGAAATTGCAAAATTTAAAAGCAATATTGATTCAGGGGTTTTTCAGGCAATTCAACTTGCCGGTATAACTGCTTTAAAAACACCCAAAAGCTTTCTTGAAAAGAATAATAAGATTTATAGAGATCGCCGTGAAATTGTAAGTAAAGGCTTAAGAAGCCTTGGCTGGGATTTTTTTGAAAGCAGCGCTACATTCTATGTTTGGGTTAAAGTGCCTGGTGAGATAAGTTCTATTGAGTTTTCTAAGCTGGTTTTAGATAAATGCGACATGGTTGTTACTCCTGGAGTAGGTTTTGGTAAATACGGAGAAGGGTATTTTAGGATATCGCTTACTGTGGGAGAAAATTTATTGAAAAAGGGAGTTTCTCGGCTTTCTAGATTAAAATAACAGATAAGGGAGATTTGTTATGTTGAATCAAAATATTGTTTTTATTGAAAGTAATGAGTTTACTCGAAAGATGGTTGAATCGGATCTTTTAAAAGCAGGCTACAATGTTGTTGGTGTTTCTTCTTATAATGAGGCTTTAGATAGGATTAAAGATCAGCCCTTTGGGGTAATTATCGCTGAAATCAAGGTAAAAGAGTTCGGTAAGGCAGTTGAGGTTATCAGGAAATTCAAGCAGAAGAATTCTGAATCAAGGATTATAGTTGCTACTAATTATGATTCTATTATGCAGGCTGCAGCTGCATTAAATGAAGGAGCCCATGATTATATAATGAAGCCTTTTAATCTTCATGAACTGCGTATGGTAATTGAAAATACCCTAGAGATGCAGAATGTTGATGATGAATTAAAAGATAAACATTTAGATGTTTTTAAAGATGAAGTGACCAAAATATATAACCATACATATTTTGAAGAAGCCTTGAAGATTGAAATTAATAGATCGCAGAGATACCCATCTGAGTTTATAATTCTTTTAGTAGACATTGATAATTTTAAATTTATTACTAATAGTTATGGTAAAGAGATTGCTAATAATATTTTAAAGATGTTGGGAGAGCTTGTTTATGCCGGTGCCCGCAAAAGCGATTGTGTTTGTAGATTTGGCCCGGATGAGTTTTCAGTTATTTTGCCTGAAACAAAAAAAGACGGAGCTTTTATAATGGGTACAAGGCTTTTATCTTTAATCAGGCAGGAAAACTTTATTGGTTTAAAACATAAGGGTGAGTTAACGGTCAGTATTGGAATGGCGGCTTTTCCTGAGGACGGCAAGAGTTATGAAGAAATTCTTGCAACTGCTACCAATGCTTTAAAAGAAGCCAAAAACCTTGGGAAAAATAGAATAGTTTTCTTCTGATAACTTATGGCAAGTAAACAGGAAATCGTTTTTATTGCACTTGGCACTAATCTCGGTAGAAAAAAAAACAATATCAATAAAGCAATAGAATTAATAACTTCCGATAAGAGAAATAATCTTATTAAAAAATCAGCCTTTATAAAAACAAAACCTAAAGGATATAAGAATCAGCCACATTTTATCAATTCAGTTATTAGTTTAGAAACTACGTTAAAGCCCAAAGATTTACTGGTGTTTTTAAAGGATATTGAGTTTAAATTAGGCCGTTTTAAGACATTTTGTAATGGTCCTAGGGTGATTGATTTGGATATTCTTACCTACGGAACCAAAACATTTAATTTTTCAAATTTAATAATTCCGCATCCGCAGATGTTTAAAAGGCTTTTCGTGCTTAATCCCCTAAAAGAAATCCTTGGCTTATCGAAAAAGACTAAAATAAAGAATTTCTCTGAATTTAAGGAGCGATTAAATGCAATTAATTAAGAAGGTAAGTTTAATTCAGAAAAAAATAAGTTTATTAAAGCTAAAAGGGAAATCTATTGGTTTTATTCCAACTATGGGCTGTTTCCATAAAGGACACTTATCATTATGCGCTCAGTCAGCAAAAGATAATGATATTACGGTTGTTAGTATTTTTGTAAATCCAAAACAGTTCGGGCCGAAGGAAGATTTTAAAAAATATCCTAGAGCTTTAAAACGTGATTTATCACTTGCTAGAAAATCCGGCGTAGATTTTGTTTTTTATCCTGGTGAGGATGAAATTTATGACAAAAGTCATCTTACTTATGTTGAGGTGGATAAATTAAGTAATATTCTTTGTGGAAAAGTGCGTCTGGGACATTTTAAGGGGGTCACTACGATTGTGCTTAAGTTATTAAATATAGTTCAGCCCGATATTTTTTACCTAGGACAAAAAGATTATCAGCAATACGTTATTATAAAGAAGATGTTGGAGGATTTGAATTTATCGATTCGGTTGAAGCTTATGCCGACAGTAAGAGAAGCTAGTGGATTAGCTATGAGTTCAAGAAATAAGTATCTTTCTAAGAAAAACCGAGAGAGGGCTACGATAATTTATCGTGCTTTACAAAGATCAAAAACTCTGGTAAAATTAAATGAAGTTAACCCGACGGTGATAAAGAAGTTTATCGTCGATACAATTTCAAAGCATATGGATGTTGAATACGTAGAGATTCTTGATGTGTCACTGAGTCCGGTAAATAAAATAACCGGTAAAGTTTTATTCGTGGTTGCGGCACGTATTGCAGGAGTAAGGTTGATTGATAATATGATTATTTAACTACAAATAATTGAAAGCAAAAATCAAAAGAATAGGAATTATTGGTTGCGGTGCAATTGGTTCCCGTCTTGCTTTGTATATAGATAAGAAGTTGTCTTGTTTTGCTAATGTAGTTGCTTTATGTGATATTGATTCTATTAAGGCAAAAGAACTTTCTTTTAAAATAAAGTCCCACCCAAAAGTTTTATCAATAGAAAATCTTATTAAACAATGCGATCTCATTATTGAAAGCGCTTCCGTTGGAATTTCATTTACTATTGTTAAAACTGCTTTAAAATTAAATAAAGACGCATTGGTAATGAGTGTAGGTGGTTTGGTAAAGAAAGAACTATTTTCTTTATTGAAAAATTCCAAAGGGGTTCTTTATGTCCCAAGCGGTGCAATTGCTGGAATTGATGCTATTAAGGCAGCTCATTTGTACGATTTAAAAAGGATTACTCTTACTACTTATAAGCCTTTAAGAGGTTTAAGGGGTAGCTTAGGTAAAGATAAGATTACCAAAGAACAGGTTATTTTTAAAGGAAGCGTAAAGATGGCTGTAAAGAAATATCCCAAAAATATTAATGTTGCTGCAACTTTGGCTTTGGCTGTGAGGGATTTCGATAAAGTAAGAGTAAAGATTATTACCGGTCCTAAGATTAAACGTAATAGCCATAAGATTTTTGTAGAATCTAAAGCTGCAGATTTATATACTCAGACTTTTAATATTCCTTGTCCGGATAATCCCAAGACAAGTTTTTTAGCGGTTCTTTCCGCACAGATGCTTTTAGAGCATATTTTCAGTAATTTTAAAATAGGCTCTTAATTTTAAAAAAATTTGAAAGGAGGTGAATTGAGATGGCACAGAAAGTCGAGAAAGTAGGAATAAAAAGGGAAAAAGGTTATCTTTATTATGTTGACAAGAAGGGTGATGTTTCTTGCGCAAAGATGGCTAGAGGCAGTAAAAAAGGCGGAAGCCCAAAGAAAGTAGCCAAATGCGGTATTGTAAGGAAAGAAGGATACCTTTATTTTGTCGATAAGCAAGGTGATGTTTCTTGCGCCAAGATGAAAAGAGGCGGCAAGAAAAAAAAGAAGAAGAAGTAGGATTGTTATAGATGAGAGGGCTCTTTTTAAAAGAGCTCTCTTGTCTTAAAGTAATAACGAATGGAAAAAAATAAAAATATTAAATTAATTGTACAGATTCCTTGTTTGAATGAGGAAAAAACACTACCTATTACTTTAAATACTATTTCAAGATGTATTGATGGAGTAGCTAAAGTTGAAGTATTAGTAGTTGATGATGGAAGTAAAGATAAGACAAAAGAAATAGCTGATAAGCTAGGTGTTGATCATATTGAAAGGCTCTCTAAAACCCATGGGTTAGCAAATGCTTTTAAGGTAGGTTTGAATAGCTGTTTAAAAAATGGTGCTGATATAATTGTGAATATGGATGCTGATAATCAGTATAGAGGAGAAGATATCCCTCGATTAATAAAACCTATTCTTGAAGGACGAGCAGATATTGTTATTGGTAACAGAAGAATAAATCGTATAAGGTCATTTTCTTTATTTAAGAAGATACTTCAGTATTTTGGTAGCTGGGTTGTTAGACATTTGTCAGGGACAAGAATACAAGATGTAACTACAGGTTTTCGAGCTTATTCGCGCGAAGCAGCTTTAAGAATTAATGTGCTATCTGATTATACTTATACTTTGGAAACGATTATTCAAGCTGGAAAAGAGTCCGTTGTTATAGAAAATATAGAAGTAGATACAAATAAATCATTAAGGAAATCAAGGTTATTCAAGAATATTTTTGAATATTTATTAAAATCAGTAATAACAATAATAAGGGTATATTCTATGTTTAATCCATTAAAAGTATTTTTTACAATAGGTGCTATTACATTTTCTTTTGGGGTATTTATTGGAGTAAGATTTCTATATTTCTATTTTACTGGTGGAGGATCAGGGCATATCCAATCACTTATCCTGGTGGCAATATTTTTGATTTTTGGTTTTCAGATTATCTTGATTGGTCTTCTTGCCGATTTGATTGCTTCTAATAGAAAATTAATAGAAGATGTGTTGTATCGATTAAAGAAAGAAGCTTTATAGTATTTTTTTATAATACGATGATAAAAAATACAACTTTTTTATTGTTTTTGATAGTTGTCTCTAGCATTATTCTGCGGGTAGTAGGGTTTAGCTCAGTGCATTATTTTACTTTCGATGAGTCTTTATATGTAAATTTTGGTAGTAAGTTACTGGATAATCCTATTGATTACAATTCCAAAGATATTTTTAATACGTACTCTGAAAAAGGGCGCGTGCTTCCGGATTATCTAAATAAACCTATATTTAAACATCCGCCATTATTTCCTTTTCTCGTATCTTTAAGTTTTGCGTTATTCGGGATTACTTATTTTTCCGCTTTTTTGGTATCACTTTTTTTCGGTGTAGCAATGATTTTACTAACTTATTTTGCTGGGAAAGCTCTTTTTGGTAAGGAGATAGGGATTGTTGCTAGTTTTATAATGTTAATCGAGCCTGTTAGTTGGCTTTGTTCACAAAAGATTTGGCTTGAAACAACATTGTCTTTTTTTACAGTGTTATCTTTGTATTTGTTTATTCGATATATAAAAGATAATCAGAAGAGCGTGTTTATTGTTTTAAGTTGTGTTTCTATAGGTTTTGCTGTCTTGACTAAATATCCTGGGATCTTATCTTTAGTTATTATATTTACATATTCAGTTTTATTTGAGAGAAAGCTTTTTAGGAAAAAAGCTTTTATTTTTTCTTTGCTTATTCCTTTTTTAATGCTTCTGCCATGGCTCTTCTGGAACTACAAAGCTTATGGGACTACATTTCTTGGTGATATGTATTCTACGCATAATATCGTTTATAGGCTTTATTGGTTTCGTCAAAAAGGTCTTATTTTGGGTATTATTGTTTTGGGTTTATTATTTTTACTAGTTAATTTATTAAGAAAAAGAATCAAATTCGCCCCTAAACACATTGCTTTAATTTTATTTGCTTTGTTTTTAATTTTTACTTATAAGCATTTTGTTAATGCTTTTAGTTTGTTTGCTTTTCCTAGAGCAGGATGGAAAATGATGATGTTTGATAAAGAATCTTGGTTTTTCTATGTCGGCCAATTGATTGAGCATTCTCCTTTTTATATATTTGTTTTTGGAGCGTTCCCGTTTTATTTTCTTCTATCAAAAGAAGATAAAAGATTTTATTATTTATTGCTTATTTCTGCATCAATAATTATGCTTTTTTATATGTGGTGGAAAGTATTCCAGTCACGGTATATATTAGCTGTAGTTATTTTCTTGGTTATTATAGGAACTAAGCATATAGTTTGGATTTGGAATAAGTTATGCATAATAAGTAATGTTATAGTCAGAAGGTTTGCAATGGCAAGTTTTGTAATAGTTTTAGTTTACACACTTATAAAAACATTACGCGTCGATTTAGCTTTAGTTTTACCCAATGCAGTTTGTTATTTTTAATGACAATATTGCTTTATATTTATGTAAAAAATAGCCATGTTTGTAAATATTTTTATAGATATTTAGCGTTTAATAATTGAAAGTAAATTTTTGTAATGGAAAAAATTAAGAAAATACATTTTGATTGTCGTTTTTTTAAGGGAAGTCAACCTTGCATTTATCATAAAAGTAATAAAAATAAATGTATTAATTGCGATAAATTTACGCCGGTTAAAGAAAGAATTCTTATTATAAAGCTAGATTCTATTGGTGATGTTTTAAGAACTACTTGTATATTGCCTGGTTTAAAAGATAAATATCCACATGCTCATATTAGCTGGTTGACAAGAAAGATATCTTTGCCTTTATTGATTGATAATCCTTATATTGATAGTTTATTATGTATTGAAGATTTAGCATTAGCTAATTTATTAGTTGAAAAGTTTGATATTGTAATAAACCCCAGTAACGATAAGACTTCTTGTTTGTTATCCGCCGTTACATGCGCGCGCAATAAATATGGGTTTATTTTAGATAAAAACTCAAGAATAATACCCTTAAATAAAATGGCAGAATACTATTTAATGATGGCTGTAGATGATGATTTAAAAAAGAAAAACGATAAAACCTATCAGGAAATTATTTATGAAATGTCTGGTTTAAAGTTTAAAGGTCAAAAACCAGTAATAAAACTTAACGATTCAGATTTAAAATTCGCTGAGGACTTTTTTAAGAAAAATAAGATTACTCAAGGTTTTGTATTCGGTTTGAATACTGGGGCCGGAAAAATGTGGGATAAAAAAAAATGGTCTGTAGAGAGTACCATAAAATTATCTTATCTGTTGAGAGATAATTTTGATTCCAATATTATTTTATTCGGAGGACCAGATGAAATAGATCGTAACAAACTCATTATGTCTCAGGCCAATAATTATTTGGTCGATGCGGGATGCGACAGATCGCTAGGGCAATTCGCCGCTTTGATTAATAAAATTGATCTTTTGATTACAGCAGATACATTGGCTTTACATATTGCTTGTGCCTTAGGTAAGAAAATTATTTGTTTATTTGGGCCAACTTCTTCTAGTGAGATAGATTTATACAATAAAGGCATAAAGCTTTATGCTCCTGAATTGGATTGCTTATGTTGTTATAAAAAGAGCTGTTCCTTGATTCCCGATTGCATGGATCTTATTTCTTCTGAAGATGTTATTGTTGCCGTTAAGAAACTGATTGATTCCTAAAAAAAACCGAGGATTTTGTGAAAATTACCATTTTTGGTACATTGCCACCTTTAAAAGGCAATGCCTATTATTGTTGGTTGGCAGCCAAGGCGCTTTCTGAAAAAGTTTTTGTTGAGTTTATTTCATTTAAAAAGCTTTATCCGGAGAAATTGTATCCTGGTGGAGTGTCGGAAAATAGTCATGAATTCAGCGTTAGCCCTACAGATCAATTAAAGATTAAGAGATTAGTAACTTATTATAATCCATTAAGTTGGATAAGATCTGCCTTTTTGGCAAGTTCTAAAGTTATTATTTTACAATGGTGGAGTCTTCCGGTTGGTTTTATTTGGATTTTTGTTATAGTAATTCTGCGCTTAAGGAAGAAAGTTGTTTTTTTGACTGTTCATAATGTATTTCCACATGAGAAATCATTTGGTTATCGGTTTGTTTTTAAGATTGTTTGTTTTTTTAGTAATAGGTATTTTGTCCACACAGAAATTAATAAAAAACAGCTGGTAGATAGTTTTAATATTAGTAAAAGCAAGATACATATAGTTTCTATGGGCATACATGATTTATATTTGGATTCTGAGAATATTTCAAAACAGGAATCTCGTGCAAGGCTTAATATTGATAAAAATATTAAAATGGTTTTATTGTTTGGAAATATTAGAGATTATAAAGGAGTTAAAGAGTTTCTTGAAGCAGCAAGTTTATTAAAACAAATGATGGGAAATTTTTTATTTGTGATAGCTGGAGAGAAATGGATAGATTGGAAAGATTACGATAACTTTATTAAAGATAATCAATTAGAAGGGTTAGTCAAAACATATCTTAAGTATATTCCTATGCGAGAAGTGAAATATTTTTTTACTGCCTGTGATTTGGTTGTTCTTCCATACCGTCATTTTGATGCCCAGAGCGGAGTAGGAAATATTGCTTTAGCGTTTCACAAAGCCTTATTAGTAACCAGGGTGGGAGGATTAACCGATTTAGTTAAAGACGAAAGAGCCGTTATAGAGCGTTTGAATGCAGTTGATTTAGCTAGTAAGATTAAAGAAGTTTTACAGGATGAAGCTTTAAATGTCAAATTAGCCAAAGATTCAAAGGAATTATCGCAATATTATTCTTGGAATAGATTTGCTGATGAGACAATATCAGCAATAGAAAAGTTAAATTCTTAGAAAATTAATCATGAAAGCATTAATTACAGGAGCGACAGGTTTTATTGGAACTTATCTAGTGAAAAGATTGCATGGTCTAGGGTTTGACTGCAGGTGTTTAGTAAGGGATCTAGATAAGGCGAAGTCTATATTTTATGGTTTTGATAATATAGAATTTATTGTAGGTGATATTGTTGATCCGGAAAGCCTAAATGGAATTACTGATGGGATTGATTATGTTTTTCATTTAGCTTCAATAAAGGGTCATGATCTGCCTTCAAAGGAATCTTTGGAAAGATTTCGAAGGGTTAATGTTGAAGGTACTCGAAATATTCTTAAGCAGTGTTTGAATAATATTGATGACATAAAAAAAATATTTCATTTTAGTAGTACTGCTACTTACGGTATATTAAGAAATCATTTATTAAGTGAAGAAACTTCATGCAATCCCTTTACTTGCTACCAGGTGTCTAAATACGAAGCTGATTTATTGGTTTTTTCTTATATGAATAATGGTTTGCCGCTAGTGATTCTTAGACCTTGCATGATATATGGTCCAGGATTTACCGGTGATTTTTTAACAATGGCCAGGGTGGCTAAAAGTAGATTTTATCCAAAGTTTGGTAACGGTAATAATTTTTTTCCAGCGATGTATATAGATGATTTAATTGATTTAGTTATTTTGGCAATCGATAAAGCATCTTTAAAAGAATTGTATTTAGTGGGTCCTGATAAATCAAATACACAAAATGAAGTGGCCAATATTATGCAGACTTTTTTCAAGAAAAAGTTAATTAGGATATATTTACCGATTTTTCTAGCAAGGTTACTTGCTTTTATTGAAGAAAAAACATTTTTGTCGGTTGGAAAGAATCCAATAGTTACTTATAGAAACATTTCATCCATTACATTTGATAGATTCATAAATTTTGATAAGTCTAATCATATTTTTAAATTTCATCCAAAGGTTTCTTTAAAAGAAGGATTATTAAAAACATTATCGTGGTATAAGAAAGAAGGTTTGATTTGAACATTCGTAAGGAAAAAGAAGTTTTCGGTGTAAATTATGAAAGATTTGCCTTGGGTAGGAAATTAAAACTACTGAAGGAACAACTTAAGATTAATTCTGTTTGTGAAATTCCAGCACATGGAGCAAAGGCAGCACCATCTTTATATTCCCTTGATTTTGCTCTTGCTGGGGCGAAAGTCATGCTTGTAAATGGCGACAAGAACTCCGAACAATATTACAAAAAGCTAAACATAAGTGAAAATGTTGATTTTTCATTCGTAGATGATATTTTATGTACTGGATTCGAAGATAATACCTTTGATTTTGTGTGGAGCCTTGGTTTTATCGCTGAATTTAATAAAAGAAATAAGTTGCTTGAAGAGATGAAAAGAATTTCTAAGCGTTATGTTGCTTTTTGTTCTGTCAATAACAAAAATATCGGTTTTTATTTACATCGATTCGCCCATTTTCGCACTAAGATTCCTTGGACGCATGGAGACATAAGATTTAATAGTCCTTATTTTATGAAGAAGTTTATGGAGAAAAACGGTTTAAAAAATGTTCAAATAGGATTAGTTGATTGTCCTGTTTGGCCAGATTCGGTTGGATTCCGTGATATAAGATTACATAGGATGAATAAGGTTTCTTCCGAGATCGTATGGGAAGTGCCATATGTTGAATATGTCAAAAATAATCGTTTTCCTAAATGGTTTGATTGTGTTTATTTTATCGAATGTCTTCCGTTACCGTTAGTTATGAAATTTCTTTATGCACATCTTTTTTATGTCGTAGGAGAAAAATAACTTAATGGAAGTGAATAATATTCTTATTTCAGGTGGTTATGGAAACGGTAATGCTGGAGATGAAGCCCTTATGGTTGTTATTTACCATCAGTTGGCCAAGCAATTCCCAAATGCGAGCTTTTGTTTTTTTTCTGATGATCCTGAATATTCAAAATCTAGGTATAATTTTGGAGAATTTGTTTATTCTGGAAGATTCGGATTGTTTCAACCAGGATTAAAAGGATTAGATTCTCTTAGATGGATCACTCAAACCTTATTGGTTTATATAAAATGTAATTTGTTTGTTCAAGGAGGAGGTACTGTTTTACAGGACAAAACCCATCCTTTTTTTATTCTTTTTTGGATGTTAAAAATATTATTTTCGCAGTTACTTTTCAAAAAAAATATAATGTATGGGATAGGTGTTGGTTCTATATCTTCGGGTTTTAACAAAATTATGATTAGGCTTATATTAAATAGGATGAATTTAGTTACTGTTAGAGGAATATTTTCGTTAAACATTTTAAAATCGTTTAAAGTAAAAGATTCAATATTAAAATTAGCTGCTGATCCAGTATTTCTTTTAAGCTATGATGTTGAATGTAAGAAAATAGATAAATTAAATAATTTAAAAAGTAAGTCAAAAACATTTAATGTTGCTTTTGTTATTAGAAGATGGCATTTGAGACATATAAGTAGTTTGAAGGAAAAAGAATGGGTTAACGGTGGAGAGGGTAAATATAAACAGATGATTGAAGAATATGCTGCTTTTGCTGATTATTTAGTTGAGAAGCATAATGCAAAAATATTTTTTGTAAACATGTCAATAAAGAATCCTAATGATGATAGGTTGGCAGCTAAAGATACTGTAGAATTAATGGTTAATAAAAATGTTTGTGAGGTTATAGGGGAGGAACTTTCACCTTCTGAAATAAAAGCAGTTTTAAAAGAAATGGATTTTGTTTTAGGCATGAGGTTTCATTCTTTGGTATTATTTGCAGAATTTCTCAAGCCTATGATTGGTATTGCCTACGGTAAGAAAACTTATGATTTAATGTATACTTTAGGTTTGTCTGATTATGTTATTAGTGTCGATGAAGTAACGAATAAAAGTCTACAGATTATTTTTGAAATAGCAAAAGATAAATATAATGATACCGATTTTATAGCGTCTTTAAGTAAAAAAATAGAACAACAACACGAATTGTCATCGCAAATAGCTAAAGATATAAAAAAATTGTTTGATTGATGGGGTTGTTAATTATAAAGAAATGAAGAAAATAATAAACAAAAGAAGCATCTCAATATTGTTATTAATATGTATGCTAGGAGCTCTTATTTTCTATATAAGAAATAACTATCAGGAATTTATCGTTTTAAAAAGAATTAGTTGGAAAAATATTTTAATTATATTTTTGTTTTTTGTTTTGGGTGTTGTTGTTCGTAGCTGGTTTATTCAATTGTTGATGCGTTCTTTTGAAAAAAAACTTAAACTTAGGGAATGTTTTGGTATTACGATATTTACTAGTCTAGGTGATTATTTTTTGCCTTTTGGTGGTTTCAGTGGCAGAGGTTTTTATTTTAAAAAACTTCATAATTTATCGTATGCTTACTATTTAAGTTTCTTGATGGCAACATATTTTGTTTATTTGACTATTAATTCATTTATTGGTTTATTTTCATTATTATTAATTTATTTAAATGACGGGATTTATAATATTCCCATTTTAATTATTTTAGTTTTAATTTTATTAGTTTGCTTTTATATAGTTATTTCTGATTTGAAGATTGGTATAAAAAAAGCCAACAATGCTTTTTTAACATTTATTTATAATTGTATTGATGGATGGAAAGCTATTAAAAATAAAGAAAAAGTTTTTTTAAAACTATCGGTGCTAACTTTGTTGAGAATAATGATACTTGCTTTGATTGTTTATTTTTCTTTTCTTTCATATGGTTATGAAGTTAGTTTACGAGCTGCCACTTTTATTGCATCTATGACTGCCTTTGGTATGCTTTTAAAAATTACGCCTTCATCTTTAGGCCTGCAGGAGGGAGTTATAGTTTTATCTTCTAAATTTTTTGGTTTTAGTGTCGTTCAAGGTTTATTGGTAGCTGGCTTAGTACGTATTTTAAATATAGCTTCTTTGTTGTTATTAGCGTTTTGTTATTCTTTATTAAACTGGTTAAATCATAACAAGAAGTAACAGAATTTAAATAGGAATAAAATGAAAATAAAAGATACCGTTTTGTTTATTTTTTATAGGATTATTTTGTGTAGGATTTCTTTTTTAGGAATTTTTAGAAGTAATAAACCTTTAGTTTTTAGTTTTGGTATAACCTGCGCATGCCAGTCTAATTGTAAAACATGCAGAATTGGTTTTGAATATAAAAGAAATCCAGCTAAGGTTAAGGACCAGTTAAGCCTAATTGAGATAGAGAAAATTTTTAAACGGATTGGAAGAGTTTATTTTTTTAATATTACTGGTGGTGAGCCTTATTTACGCGAAGATATTGTAGAGATTGTTGATTTGGCCTGTAAGTATCTAAGACCAAAGATTATTCATATTCCTACCAATGCGTTGTTGCCGCAGTTAATACATGATAAAACAAAAGCTATTCTGAAAATAATAAAAGATAACGGATTGGATATAGTTTTGACTGTTAAGCCTTCTATTGATGGCATTGGCTCAAAACATGATGAGATTAGAGGAGTTAAAGGTAATTTCGATAAGTTGCTAGAAACAATAAAATTATTAAAGGGGTTTTCCGAAGAATTTGATAATTTTCATTTAGAGCTGGGGACCGTAATTTCAGTTTTTAATATTGGCGAGTTGGACAAAATTGAGGATTTTGTGCATTCTTTATCTATTGAAAGTTATCGTAATGAGATAGCAGAGAATAGATCAGAGTTTTTTAATATAGGTGATTATATTACCCCTACCGCTGAAGAGTACCAAAAATTGGTGGCAAAGTTCTCCTGCAAAATTGAAAAAAATATTTGTTTTAAAAATAGATTTACTCGTATGAGTGAAGCTTTTAGATTAGTATATTACGATTTAGCTATAAGGATACTTAAGGAAAAAAGACAAGTGATTCCTTGCTACGCAGGTATTTCTAGTATTCATTTGAATTTTGATGGGCAATTATGGCCTTGTTGTGTCTTAGGCTATAAAAAAAGTTTCGGCAATTTAAGAGATTATGATTATGATTTTAAAAAGATTTTAAATACCAAAAAGTCAAAATCTATTTTAAATGACATCAAGAAAAAGAATTGTTATTGTCCGCTTGCTAATCAAAGTTATGCAAATTTATTGTTTCACTTCCCAAGTTTAATAAATATTGGTTTTAAGATTATTAAGTATTGTTTATTCACGCCTTTTAAGAGCAGGATAAGAAAAGAATAATTAAAATGAATGATTTTATTGTCATTAGGGGTGCGAAGGAGCACAATCTTAAGAATATTAGTTTAGATATTCCCAAAGGAAAGCTTGTTGTTGTGTCAGGTTTGTCAGGTTCTGGCAAATCCAGTCTTGCTTTTGATACTATATATGCTGAAGGTCAAAGACGATATATTGAAAGTCTATCTAGTTATGCAAGGCAGTTCTTGCATCAATTACAAAAACCCGATGTAGAACATATTGAAGGTTTGTCTCCTTGCATTGCTATAGAACAAAGAAGTTCCGGTGGCAATCCTCGTTCGACAACCGCCACTCAAACTGAGATTTATGATTATCAAAGGCTTTTATTTGCCAAAATAGGTAAGGCTTATTGTTATAAATGTTCAAGGTTAATTAAAGGTCAAAGCTCTCAAGAAATTGTTAGTCAGATCATTAAAACAACAGATAAGCAAAGTATTATAATTTATGCCCCTGTAATATCTGGAAAAAAGGGTGAAAACAAAGAATTAATAAGTCAGATTAGAAAATCCGGATTTACCAAGTTAAGAATTGATAACAAGATTTATGATATTAATGATGAAATTAAACTACATAAGCACAAGCTTCATAATATCGATATTATTATCGATCGTTTAAAGGTTAACAGTGAGAATAAAAAGAGATTGAATGATTCTGTAGAGGTAGCATTAAAGGCGGGCAAGGGCAATATCTTAGTCAATTATGGTTTAGGTAATAAAACCAGAAGTTCTAAAGAAATAGTTTTTAGTGAACTTTATGCTTGTCCTGTTTGTGGAATAAGCTATCCAGAAATCGAGCCACGAATTTTTTCTTTCAATTCTCCTTATGGGGCATGTCCTGCATGTAATGGCTTAGGCACAAAACAGGAATTTGATATTGATTTAATAATTCCGGATAAAGACAAATCAATCATTGAAGGAGCGATTTTACCATGGAAAAAGGGACCGCGCGGATACTTAATGTATTATCGCTCACTTTTAAGAGAGTTTTCAAGGGTGGCTGATTTTGATTTAGACGTTCCTTTTAAGAAACTTCCTAAACGCATTCAAAAAGAAATTATCTCCGGAAGCGATATTTATATTTGGGGTAAGCCATTTGAGGGGATAATTCCGCATCTGGAAAGGCTGTTTAACCAAACCAAAAGCGATTATTTAAAGCAGGAAATAACTCATTTTATGTCAAAATCAAAATGTCCGGTTTGTAACGGCTCAAGGCTTAGAAAAGAAAGCCTGTTTGTTTTGATAGAGAATAAAAATATTTTTCAGGTTACACAAATGTCTATTGCACAGGCATATGAGTTCTTTTTCAATTTGAAGTTATCTAAAAACGAGAAAATTATAGCAGGCAATATTCTAAAAGAGATTTTGGAAAAGTTAAGATTCTGTATGGATGTAGGTATTGGTTATATAGGTTTAGACAGGAAAAGCCAAACACTTTCTGGAGGTGAAGCGCAAAGGATAAAACTAGCAACTCAGATTGGTTCAGGTTTAAGCGGGGTTATTTATGTTTTGGATGAGCCTAGTATTGGTTTACATAGAAGGGATAATGATAAACTTATTAAAAGCCTTAATAGATTAAAAAGTATGGGTAATACTCTTTTGATTGTTGAGCATGATGAAACTACTATTCGTGCTAGTGATTGGGTGGTGGATTTAGGTCCTGGCGCAGGTGAATATGGCGGTAGTGTATTGTTTAACGGATCATTTAATGATTTTTTAGCTAAAGCAAATTCTTCGACAGCTAAGTATTTAAGAAAGGAATTTAAAATAAAAATACCGTGCGAAAGAAGGATTGCGGAATCCGGCAAAGAATTAATTATTAAAGGTGCAAGAGAACATAATTTAAAAAATATCAATGTTAAGTTTCCTTTGGGGGTATTTATATGCGTTACCGGTGTCTCTGGTTCAGGTAAATCTACTCTTGTTGAAGATATTTTATACAGAGTGTTATCACAGAGGCTGTATAATTCAAAAGAAAAACCAGGTTTACATTCCGAGATTAAAGGAACTGATTTAATTGATAAGGTAGTAATGGTTGATCAGTCTCCTATTGGGAGAACTCCACGTTCTAATCCTGCAACATATACAGGTGTTTTTACTTATATCCGGGAATTATTTTCTCGATTGCCTGATTCTAAAATCAGGGGTTTTAAGCCGGGTAGATTTAGCTTTAATGTAAAAGGCGGAAGATGCGAAGCCTGCCAGGGGGACGGATTAAAGAAAATAGAGATGCATTTTTTACCAACCGTATATGTTCCTTGTGAGATCTGTTCAGGTAAACGTTTTAATGAGTCCACACTAGAGATTAAATATAAGGGCTTTTCTATATCTGATGTTTTAGAGATGCCTGTATCTGATGCTTTGAGTTTGTTTGATAGCATACCAAAGATAAAACATATTTTGCTTTCTCTCTATGATGTTGGATTAGGTTATATAAAGATTGGTCAGTTTGCTACGACTTTATCCGGAGGAGAGGCGCAAAGAGTAAAGCTGGCTTCGGAACTTTGTAAAAAATCAACCGGTAAGACGTTTTATGTTTTAGATGAGCCGACAACGGGATTACATTTTGAAGATATCAACAAACTGTTGGATGTATTGCAGCGTTTGGTTGATAAAGGTAATTCTTTGGTGGTAATAGAGCATAATTTAGATGTTATCAAGTCCTGTGATTACATAATTGATTTAGGTCCAGAAGGTGGTGATAAAGGAGGCAGTGTTATTTTTATGGGACCTATTGATGAAATCGTAAAGTCATCTGCTTCTTATACCGCCAAATACTTAAAAGAGTTTTTGAAATAGTTTAATTATGAAGAAAATTATTTTCGCGGTTTTAATTTTATGTGTTATTTTTAATTTTAGCTGTTTTGCAAGTGAAGAAGACGAGCTATTTATTGGAGAATACGCATATAATCATGATTCTTATGATGATGCAATCGTAATATTAAAGAGATTTTTAAGATTGCATCCTTTAAGTAAATATTCTTCAAAGGCACATTTTTTAATAGCGATGTCTTTTTATGAGATCAATGATTTTGTTTCCGCTATAGAATCATTAAGAAAAATTACTGATGATTTAAGTTTTGCGTCAATTGATTTTAAAGACAAAGCATTGCTTTGGCTTGTTAAGGTGCAGTTGGAAAATCATGATTACAGCGCAGCAAAATTAAATATAACAAGGTTTTTTAATAAGTTTCCCGAGTCACAGCTTAACAATAAGGCTTTTTTGTATTTAATAGAAAGTTTTTTGCTGGATAAAGACTATATAACGGCTAAGCAATTATTTGAAAAGTACGCTCATAGGACAAATAATATAGATATTTTACATGAAACCGCAAGCAAGCTTTTTGATAGTCTATATAGCAGTAATAATTACGCGGCATTAAAAGAGTTTATTATATGGATAAGGGATAGTTATTTTTATCTTGAGACTCCATTAGCGACTTTTTATCTTGCACAATCATATTTTTATTTAGACGAATTAGAATCTGCCAAAGAATCCTATAAAAACGTTATAAAAAGCTTAACCGATGAAAGTTTGAAGGATATTTCTTATTTGAATTTAGGGTGGATTTTTCTATCTTCGGAAAATTATAAGGAAGCAGCAGAACAATTTTCTCTTGTTGGTCAGTTAAAGGATGCAGGTCTTCAAACAAAGCTTGTGCTGGGTAAATCAAGACTTGAGTTTAAAGAAAACAATTACGAAGTCGCTTTGGATTTATTGAATGAGATAAATGAGGCAGAGTTAAAAGACGTTAATTTATTAACTCGTCTTCATTTTTATAAAGCTGATGTATATTTTGAATTAGAACAGTATGAAAAAGCCGTAGAAAATCTAAAGGCTTTAAAAAATAATTTAAATAACTTAACTGATAGCGAGGTTATTGACAGTGTTTATTACCGTTTGGTTGATTGTTATCTTAGGTTAGGTGATGTTGACTCTGCGATAACTACCTTAGAGGATGTCTTAAATAAAATTAATGATAATAGTAAAAAAATTGATTTAATGTTTAAGTTGGCAGAAATTTACGAAACACAGTTAGATAATGAAAAAGCAATTGCTCTGTATCAAGAAATCTTTTCTACAGACACTGTTCAGAAGAATATTTCTTTGGCAGGCTATAAGATAGGTTCGATTTATATCTTAGAAGCCAATTATGAGCAGGCAATAAATTACTTTGAGCAGATAAAGGATAGTTCTTTTTTAGACAACAATTTTAAATTTGATTTAGCTGTTGCGTATTTTAATAATAAACAATTTCTAAAAAGCGAAGAAGTGATAAAGGAGTTTTTGAATATTTTCTCAGATAACGATTATAAGCTTAGGCTTCAGTATTTATCTGGATTAAATCGTCTTGCTCTTAAAGAGTATGTTTTGGCAAAAGAAATGTTTTCGTATATTTTAAGCCATACTAATGATAAGGCTATCTTGGTAAAGGCAGAACTTGGAATTATTGATTGTTTGAGCTCTCAAGGCAAAATAAATTCATCGATAGATAGACTTGAAGGGCTTCGTTCTAAATATCCTGATTCTGATATGAATGCAGAGATATTGTTTAGGTTGGCTGATATATATTATTTTGATAATCAGCTTGACATGGCATTACGATATGTAGATAATCTTCTTAGATTTTATCCTGATTTTACTGATAAGGAAAAAGCTTTATATCTTTTAGCCGGGATACATAAACAAAGAGCAGATTATAGGCAAGCTTTGTTAGTTTACGAACAGGCAAAAGAATACGCTAAAGAGGAAGAGTTGCTTTTAAATATCGCGAATGATTTATCCGAGATTTATTCATCTCAGGGTAAAGTTGTATTGGCAATAAAAGCGTATAAAGATTTTTTAAAAGGTTTTCCAGGGAGTGTCAGTGCTTATGTAGAAATAGCAAGAATCTACATAAAGTTAAATAAAGAAGAAGAAAGAGATAGATTTATCGAAGAATCTATTTCTAATATCGATAGAAACTCTAAGAATGAATTAATATTCTATTTTGCGCAGTCTCTAGAAGAGCAGGGTCTTTTTGATCAGGCAGTTTCTTTATATGAAAGATTGTTTGAATGCAACGATTCCTTAGGTATAAAGGCGAAATTAAGACTAGCTAAGATTTTTGAAAATGAGGATTATTTTCAGAAAGCTCTTTCAGTTTACTCTCAAATAGAAAATATGGATATCGAAGAATCAAAATACGCCAAAGAAATGATTAAAGATTTAAATTTAAGAATAAGCAATCAACAATAAAAAAGGATGGTTTGATATGTGGAATATGAGTTTTTTTCAGGTGATGACAAAAGGCGGACCGGTAATGTGGGTAATTCTTGTTTGCTCAGTGTTTGCTTTAGCAATCATTTTGGAGAAATTATGGCATTTGCATAAGATTAAGATTAATATAAGGAAATTTCTTCATAATATTTTTGATTGCTTGCGTGCAAACGATACAAAAGGTGCGATTAAAGTTTGTGACAGTACGAAAAATCCTTTAGGGCGGATATTCAAACCTGCAATCATTAAGAATCAAAAAAATAGAAATAAGTTAGAAGAGTTATTGCAGGAAAATTCTTTTTATGAAATCCCTAGGCTTGAAAGACGGCTTACTGGTCTTGCTACGATTGCTCATATTACACCTCTTTTGGGTTTGTTGGGTACTGTAAGCGGGATGGTAAAGAGTTTTCAGATTGTACAGCTTAAGGCTACTGCTTTAAATACAGTAGCTCCCGCAGATCTTGCCGGAGGGATTTGGGAGGCGTTACTTACCACAGTTGCTGGTTTAATTGTTGCCATCCCGACATTCGTAGCCTATAATTATTTAGTAAGCCGTGTTAATAATGTAATTTTTGAAATGGAGCGAACTTCAACTGAGCTAGTCAAGTTTATGAGCGAAGAGGTTTAAATATGCGTTTTAAAAGACATATGGAGTTAGAACATGGATTAAAGCAGATTGATATTGCTCCTTTAATAGACGTGATGTTTTTATTACTTATATTCTTTTTGCTGACTTCAAATTTTGTAATGCCTTCTGGGATTAAGGTAAGCCTTCCTGAAGCATCAACATCTGAGATGATTACAAGAAAGAATATTATAATTGTAGTTACTGCGGAAAATATAATTTATCTGAATGGAAAATTAGTAACCAGAAAAGAGTTGAAGGATTTTTTATATAAAAACCGTAATAAAAATATGCCTGTATTGATACAGATTGATAGAAAGACTTCAGTTGGGCGTTTAGTCGAAGTTTGGGATGCGTGCAGAGAACATGGTTTTTTAGAAGTTAATATTGCAACCGATAATGAATAAAAAGCTTGAAATTAAACACATATATGATATAACATATTTGGAGGATATATGATAACAGAAATAGGAATTATTGCAGGAGAAATTTGGCATTACCTAGAGCAAAATCCTGAAGTAAAATTAAGCGATCTTACAAAGCTAATTGATAAGCCCAGAGATTTTATTTTGATGAGTCTTGGCTGGTTAGCAAGAGAAGGACATATAAAACTTGATACAAAGGTTGAGGATTTTAAGATCGTTTTGAGAAAACAATAGTTTATATGTTTAAAGCGATTAACAGAAAACAAGGATTTGCCCTAATGGTTGTGTTGGCTTTTACTATTATTATAGTAATTATGGCCGGAACAGTATTAGCTATATTAACCAGCCAGGGAAGACTCAGTGAGCATCAATTTAGAAGGACTCTTGCTTATTATTCTGCAAATGCAGGAATTCAGTATGGATTAGAAATGCTTCGTCTTGGCACAACTCAGCTTGGAGCTATTAATTGTTCTTGTTGCGATAATCCAAATGTTGAATGTGATTTAACCCCTTCTCTTAATATTACTCAGAATAATCAAGATTTTACCATTAATGTTCATATCGGCACTGAAACAACTGCCGGAGATGACTTTGATGGTACTCGTCCAGTTTCAGCTTCAGTTCAATATAGCACCCCTTAATTTGTTAGCCTCCAATTAGAAATAATTAAAAAACATCTTTGGCGCAGCTTTATGTAATATAGGTAAGTATAAGTAAGTTTAGATAAATATAGATAAATATAAGTAAAAAAATATAAAAAAACACTTGACAAATATAATCATTTATGAAATACTTTGTTCTAGCATCAACAAAGGTAATTTTATGGCAAGATTAATGGACATAGAAGAATTAGCATCATATTTGAGATTGCAAAGGCAAACTATCTATAATTGGTTACACCAAGGCAAGATTTCAGGTATTAAGATGGGCGGAGTATGGAGGTTTGATAAAAAGGATGTTGATTCCTGGTTGAGAAGCCAGCAGAGAAAGTCAACATACAACAATAACCAGAAAAACTGATATGAGCGCTTTATTTAGAAAGACAAAGGAGTTGCAAACTGGCATTTATTTTAGCCATAATTCCATTAATTTGGTTCAGTCTCAAGGTAATAAAGTGGTTAAAACTATCTGCAGCCCGCTGAATAAAGAACAGATAAATCCTATGTATCTGTTTATTGACGAAACCAAGACTGCAGTTGCAATCCAAGAAGTTTTAGATAAGAATAAGATTGAATCTGGCAAAATCTCAATAGCATTATCTGCTAGAGATTTGATAATGCGTTATTTTGAACTTCCTATTATGCCTACCAATGAGCTTAATTCAGCGATTATGTTTGAAAGTAAGCGTTATTTACCTTTTAAACTAGAAGATGTTTATTTTGATTTTCAATATGCATTGGATAAAAAGGAAAAGAAGATAAAGATTCTTTTCGTGGGTATAAAAAAAGAGATTATTGATCAGTATTATGCTGTTTTTAAAAAGCTAAATTTTACAATAAATTTTATAGAACCTGCACATTTTGGATTGTTAAAGATAATTCGACTTGAAAAAGTAGCTTCACCTTATGCTGTTATAGATATAGGTTTAAAAAGTGCTAATATTACAGTAATTTCAGATAACTTTATACATTTTAGCCGTGATTTGAACATGCCTGCTATGGATAATATTCCTCAAGATGAACTTGTGCAATCAGCCAATCTTTTAGTAAAGTTTATTAACGAAGTAAGAATTTCTTTGGATTATTACAGAAGACAGCCTTCCTCAAGTTCTATAAAAAAGATTGCTTTGCTTTATGAGTCTGGTTTTGATAGTTGGCCAGAATCACTTTCCAAAGAATTGGGAATAGCCACTGACGGTATAATGGTTAGTACTATTAAGACATATCCGCAGGCAAAAGATTTGGATATAGCTAGAGCTTTATCAGTTTCTTTGGTGAATATTAAATCTACCAGTTCTATTAATTTGGGTAAGAGGCGCGGTTTTATTACCAGTAAAAAATCTAAAAAAGAATCATTAACCTCAGGTTTGATAGCAAAGTTGCAATATGGCATTTTAGCACAGGAAAATGTTAGAAATACAATTATTTTTTCTATAATTTTTATTGCAGTTGTTTATGGATATGCATTTCAAAAAAGACTACCTTTTTTAAATAAGTTAAACGGACTTAATAAAGAAATCAAATATTTACAGATAAACTGGCCTTATACAACTAATGAAGATCTGGAGAAGATTCAGGATAAATACCAGAGTAAATTCAAGGTTATTGAAAAAACAATGAGTCGCAGATATTCCATTACGCCATGGGTCAATTCAATTCCGAAATTACTATCTAATGGTCTTTGGGTGTCTAAGATAGATATCGGTAGGTCTAAAGGCAGTGTGACATTGAATATTTCCGGAAAAGTGTATCTGAAAAACGAGTCAAAAGAGATTCAGGCAATTGATGAATTTGTAACCAATTTAAAAAAGTCAGCTGATTTCAATAATGTTTTTCAGGAGATTGAGATGGGGCGATTAAATAGCACTGAAAAGATAAAGGATATCAGGGTGACTTCTTTTGAGGTGAAATGCAAATGAAACTCGATTTAAAACAGAATATTAACGTTAAAGAAATGATTTCGATGGTGCTCGCACGTAAGGATTTTATAGTTATTGGAGTGATTATCATTTTGACGCTGCATTTCTCTTCGAAAGTATACAAGAGCGAAATATTAAAAATCGACGTTATAAAAGAGAATATAAGAGCAAAAGAGGTTGAAATTGAATATTTAAGGAATATTCAGCTTCAGGAAAAAAAGAACGGTAAATTCGCAGGCGGTTTCGAAGATATATCCTTGTCCAAACTTGTCAGAAAGGTTACTCAATTTGCCGATAGTTACGATTTAAGGGTTATAGGTGTTGATCAGCAAAAAACTGAACAAGAGAACCTGTTTGATGTTATGTCTTTTAGGATTTCTCTTGAAGGGTTTTATCATAATTTAGGGCAGTTTATCAGAGATATAGAAAATTCTCCGGAATTTATTTGGTTTGAAAATATTAAAATTAATCCTTTAAATAGGTATGAGAACGCAAAAGATAATTCTTTAAAGATCAGCTTAAAGGTATTTTGCGCCATACTAAAAGAAAAAAGATGAAAAAGATAAATATAATTCATTTTTTAGTTTTTTTCTTGATTCTCGGGTTTTTAAATTCTGCCATGGCTGCTATCGATGAGAGGCAGTTATTGATTTATGACTGTGTAAGTTTTAGGGATCCGTTTGAGCCAACACTGCCGATTGATCTTATGCGTCCGGAAAAGAAAAAAGCTTCACAGAAAATAACAATGAGAGAAGAAAAAATAAATCCTCCTACTTTTAGTGTCCAGGGTGTAATTTGGGGAGGGGATATTCCTTTGGCTATAATTGATAATAGTGTAGTAAAAATCGGCGACGTAATGAAGGATGCAAGTATTGTAGATATTAAGAAGGAAAAAATTGAGTTTGTTTATAAGGGAAGGTATTTTGAAATACCAACTACTTATGCAACGAATGAATATATTCCAAAAAATGATTAAATATGGAGGCGAGCTATGAAAAGAAATTATTATAAGATGGCTGTTTTTATGATTTGTGTGTTTCTTGCGGTTTGTGTCGGAAGGTATGTTTTTGCGCAGTCGCAGATCGGAACAGATTTGTTGTATTTTCCAGACCCTACGAAGAAGATCTCGATGGATTTTAAATCTGCTTCTTTAAGGGACATATTAAAGTCTTTTTCGATACTCTCTAGTCTTAACTTTGTGGCAACGGATTCAGTGCAGGATAGACAAATTAGTCTCTATCTTGATAGTGTCCCCATAAGAGATGCTATGGACAAGATATTTAAGGCTAATAACTTAGCTTATGAAATGGAAGAAGGTAGCAATATCTTTATTGTAAAGGAAATGGGTCGTCCTACAATAGAGGTTATTTCAAGGACTTATATATTAAAAAACGCAATCGTATCCAATTCAAATCTTGCTACTGCAATACAAGAAGGGTTAAGTATCGATGGTTCAGGTAAGATTATGGAGGCGGTAGAGAATGTTTTAAGCGATCATGGTACAGTGTCTGAAGATGGAAGAACGAATAGCCTTATAGTAACTGATGTTCCTTCTAGGTTCCCGTTGATTGAGCAAGTAATAAATTCATTAGATACTCCTCAACCTCAGGTTTTGATTGAGGTTCAGATGTTGGATGTAAAAAAGACTGTACTTGATGAGCTTGGAGCGAATTGGAATGGTAATTTCTTTAATCTTACAGGGGCATCTTTTGCTCAAGGAACAGAGTTTCCTTTGGGAACATTGTTTCATGGGAAAAGAAATGCTTCTGAAGGCGCTCCTTGGATTGAAGATGGAACGGCTGGTTTTTCTAATATGAGTGTTGCTTTAAAGTTTCTTTCTACTCATACTGATACTAAGTTTTTGGCTAGGCCGAAAATACTGACTTTAAATAATCACTCTGCTGAGATTCAGATAATAACCGATGAAGCAATAGGTCAAGTTGATTCTTCAACTACTTCGGAAGAAGGTGGGGCAACTTCAGCAACTGAAGCAGAGCGCGCTGAAACAGGTATTTCTTTAAAGGTTACTCCTTGTGCGAATTTATTAACTCGCGAAATCACTCTTTATGTTGAGCCAGCCGTTAAGACAGCAATCGATTCCGGATTTACCGTTATTACGTCTAGTGGAGGGTTACAAAGCGTCAAAGATCCAGAAGAACGCTTTACTAAGAGTGTATTGAAGGTTAAAGATGGGGAGACTATAGTTGTTGGAGGCATGATTAAGCACTATGAAAGTGTCGTTATAACAAAATTACCTATTTTGGGAGATATTCCTTTTATCGGCGCTCTTTTTAGATATAAAACCAGCGAACCTGAAGATAGAGAATTGATCGTATTTATTACTCCTCGTATTGTGGATAATACTTTAAGCAGTAACACAAAGTTTTCTTCATCTAGTTACCCGGCTTTACCTGTGAGAGAACAGCAGTCTTTTTACGTAAAGCGCCCAAATGCAATTGACAAGGCGCTTATAAAATACGAAGAAGAATATTAATCTTTACTTCTTTTCTTTTTTAATTATAATAATAATTAATGGCACGACTTTATCTAGGTGAATTATTAATTCAGGAAAAGTTAATCACTGATGATCAACTTGAGAAAGCTATCCTTACTCAGAAGCGAGAAGGTGGTAGGATTGGTGAGATTCTTGTGAAAATGGGCTTTGTTCAGGAATCCGATATAATAAAAATTGTAAGTCAACAGTTAAATATTCCTTTTGCTAGTGAAAACTCTAAACTCCTTGTTCCCGCAATAGACCAGGGTTTAGAAAAACTTATTTCTAGAGATTTTGCTTTAAAAAATATTGTTTTACCATTGTCTCGCAATCTTAATTCTCTTACTTGTGCGATGTTTGATCCTTTGGATATTATGCTTATGGATAATTTAAGAAAGCTTACCCGTTGTGATATTAATCCTGTTTTGGCAACGCGTTCGGATATTATAAAAGCAATCGAACAGTTTTATGGAAGAGGTAATATGTTTAAAGATGCCGTTAGAGAATCTTATGGAGTTATAGATGAAGTACCCGAAGAAACTGCCGATGAGATTACAAGCACATTAAGTTTGGATAAGCTTATTGCAAGAGCTGAAGAGGCAACAGTTGTAAAATTAGTTGATTTGATAATCAGGCAGGCCATTGATGAATCAGCTTCAGATATCCATATAGAGCCTTTTAAAGACAGAATAAGCTTACGTTATCGTATTGATGGTAAACTTTATGAGATTCCGCCTCCGGCAAGGCATTTACTTTTACCGATTATTTCAAGGATAAAAATTCTTGCCAGACTTGATATAGCTGAGAAGCGTCTTCCTCAAGATGGTGCCTTTGGTGTTAAGATGGAGGATAGAGTTATAGATTTACGTATTTCTAGTGTGCCTACAATTTACGGAGAGAAAGTTGTATTAAGGATTTTAGATAGAAGTAAAGTTGTTTTAGATTTAGACCGTCTTGGTTTTGAATCTAAACAGTTAGAGGATTTTAGGCGTTGTATAAATTTTCCTTACGGTTTAGTTTTTTTAACCGGCCCTACAGGTTCTGGTAAGACCACAACGCTCTATGCCGCTCTTAACGAGTTAAGAAATCCTACAAAAAATATCGTGACTGTTGAAGATCCGGTTGAGTATAAACTTGATGCTGTAAACCAGGTTCAGATAAAACCGGAAATTGGTTTAAATTTTGCATCAGCATTAAGGAGTTTTTTAAGGCAAGATCCTGATATTATGCTTGTAGGTGAGGTTAGAGATTTAGAGACTGCAGAGATATGTATTAGGTCTGCTTTAACAGGACATTTGGTATTAAGTACGCTTCATACTAACGATGCTACTTCTGCAATAAGTCGTCTTGTTGATATAGGAGTTCAGTCATATTTATTGGTGCCTTCTTTAGTATGTATAGTAGGCCAGAGATTACTAAGAAAACTTTGTCCACATTGTAAAGAGGCCTATGAGCCTAAACCAGAAGAAGTAGGCGGTATAAAATTAAAAACTTCCTTAATTTATAAACCAAAGGGTTGTCCTAAATGTAACCAGATAGGATATCGTGGCAGAACAGTTATTGCAGAAGTTTTGGTAATCAATAATAAGATACGCCAATATATGTCTGGAGAGGTGAATTTATTGAATTTGAAGAATATCGCAAAAGAAACTGGAATGGTGTCGCTTCATGAATCAGCAATTAAAAAAGTTGAGGATGGTGTAACCAGTTTACAGGAGGCTCTTAGCGTTTCAATGAGTTTTTAAATTATGGCAAAATTTAATTATGTTGTAAGAGAGGCATCTGGTAAAAGAATAACAGGAACAGAAGAAGCAGTTTCCTCCGAAGAGGTTATCAATCGGCTTCAAAGTAGGAATTTAATCGTTGTAGAAGTAAATCAGAAAAAAGAATCAGGACCCATTAAAAGCATATTTAGCCAGGTAAAGAAGAAGCAATTTAAGTTTGCCCATTGGAGAATTAAAAGTGTTGACTTGGTAAGCTTTGGCAGACAGCTTGCTACTATGCTTTCTGCAGGAGTAAGTGTTTTAAAGAGTTTAGAGGTAATTGCTCCTCAGACGTCTAGTAAGAGATTGTTTAAAATCTTACAACAGGTAGTTAAAGATATCAGGAATGGATATTCTTTGCATAAGGCATTTGCTAAGCATTCGGTTATTTTCTCAGATCTGTGGATAAATTTAATGGAAACTGGTGAAGCCAGCGGTAATCTTCCTGTGGTTTTAGATAGGCTCGCATACTATTTGGAGGCGCGAGAAGATTTTAAAAGGAAGTTGATAAGTGCGATGATTTATCCGGTAATAATTTTTGTTGCGGCAATATTAGCCCTTTTATTTTTTATACTTAAGATTATTCCTATGTTTAATAAGCTTTATGATAGTCTTAATGCTGAAATGCCTGCTTTAACTCAATTCATTATGAATATAAGCGTTGTTGCTCAGAAGATATTTTTACCGTCTTTGATTATTGCTTTTTTTGTAGCAGTTTTCTTGAGACAGTATTTAAAGACAGATATCGGGAAAAGGAATTTTGATTATTTAAGGTTTAATCTTCCGATATTAGGTCAAATATCAAAAGATTTGGCAGTAGAGCATTTTACATCAGAGATGGCAACATTAGTTGAAAGCGGCGTTCCTATACTTTATTCTTTGGAGATTGCTGAACGTAGTTCTGGTAATTATGTTATGCAGGATGCTATTCGTAAGATAAAAGAAAATGTCCGGGACGGAAAACTTTTAGCTGATCCGTTAGAGAAAAGCGGTTTGTTTCCTCCAATGGTAGTTCAGATGGTTTCAATTGGAGAAGAGATTGGTGAGTTGTCTAAGATGTTTAAACGTCTTGCGAATTATTACGAGAAGCAGGTGGAAACATTTATTAATCGTTTTGCATCAATATTCGAACCTTTTTTATTAATTTTTGTGGGAATTATTATCGGCTTTTTAGTGATTTCTATGTTTTTGCCTATTTTTAGCATTGCTACCGCAAATACTGCGGGAGGGGGGATGTAATAATTTAAAATTATTGACACATCATTTTAATTATATTAAACTATATAATATTATTAATTATAAAAAGGAGGAGAAATGAAAAAAGGTTTTACGTTGTTAGAGCTTATTATCGTAATCATCATCGTTGGTATATTAGCAACAATTGGTTTTACTCAATATAGTAAGACTGTAGAAAAGGGTCGTGCTGCTGAAGCTAGGTCAATTTTAGGAACTTTAAGAACTGCTCAGCAATCTTATTATTTAGAAAATTATAAATATACAAATACTATAAGTGACTTGAGCACTAAGGTTCCTGAGTCTTGTACAACTACGCATTGGTTTGAGTATGATTGTAGTGGTGCAAGTGCTGACGATGTTATATGTACGGCAGATCGTTGTAATACAGCTGGAAAGAATCCAAATGCAGCAGCTGCCAATGATTACACCTTAACACTTAGCGCGTCAGGTAATTGGGGTGGATCAGCTGGTTATTAATACTTGAATGGTAAAAGAAGGATTTACTTTAATAGAGTTAATTATAGTTATAATAATTCTTGCGATCATAGCCGGGATAGGTATACCCGGCTATGTTAAAACTCGTGAGTCTTCAATAGATAGGGAAGCTAAAGCGAGCCTTAAGATTATTCAGGCTGCAGAAGATAGTTATAATCTAGAAACTGGTGAATATTATATCAGCGGCGCTGGTTTTATGACTGACTTGATAAACAGTAATCTTATTTTAAGGCTCAATGACAATAACTGGAGTTATTGCGTAAAAACAGATAGTGCTGGTTTTGTAGTTGATGCAGTCAGGCAAGATTATAATCCGGGGGGCACAGCAAGAGTTTGGCGTATTAGACCAACATATAAAGAAGCATGTTGTTCGGCTGGTTGTGCGCAATCAGCAGGTAAACCGGAATGTCCATAAAAGATAAATTGTTAAGTGAAAAACATTTTTTTATCGTTGATTCATTATTTCAAGAATAATAAAAAAGGTATGTCGTTAATTGAAATACTGGTAGTTTTAATTGTAGTAGGGCTTTTGGCTAGTTTAACATTTCCTGGATACGTAAAGATGAAAGAAGGCGCGATTGACAGAGAAGTAAAGACTGCTTTAAAGCTTATTCAATCCGCGCAGAAAATATACAGATTGTCAAAACCGCATTACTACGGCAATTTAGGTAGTTGTGCTAAAGGAAATGACTACACAGATAATATTAATACAAAGCTTCATCTTGATTTAAGCAATAGTAATTGGACTTATTGCGTTGAAACGGACACTGCAAACTACTCAGATTATCAAGCGGAGGCTTATAGGATGGCTGGAAGCGATCGTACTTGGCGTATTGGAAGTCATGATGAAAATGCGGGCTGCGTTGACGGTAATTGTATTCCTGGATCATAATATAAAATGAAAAGAAAAAATGGTTTTTCAATATTAGAAGTATTAGTGGCTTTAATAATTATGGGTTTATCGCTTTTGGGAATGTTTAGTGTTTTTATTGCCGGTAGAAGATATACCGAGCGCTCCCGTAGAAAATTGACATCTATAAATGTTGGCAGGAAAGTTTTAGAAACACTTAAAGATGAAGTAAGGCAAGATACCTGGTCTGATTCAAGCAATAAGTTAAGAGTAGGTAATGGTCTTACTATTAATTCAAGCGATTTACCAGAAAAGTTTTTAACTTATTGGGATGGTACGGTAATTTATGATGTTTCTGCAGTCCCTGATACTAATTTAAGACAAGCAAGTATAACAATTCGTTGGAATGAACCCTCAGAATAATCCTTCTGGTGTATCTTTGATTGAGCTTCTTATTGCAATAATTTTGTTATCGGTTGTTGTTTTTGCTACCAGCACTATAGATTTGGCTAGTAAAAGTCAACTCAAAGATATAGACCGACAGACTGTATTGTATAATGAGGTAAATTATGCAATGGAGAGCATTGTTAAGGATATCTCTCAATCTACGGGAGTGTTATCCAGCCCAGCTGTTTGTATTGAGAATGTTTTGTCTAGTGGAGTTCCTTCATGCACTGCAACTACAAAAGAAACAGGTAAAGTAGTTATGTTTCGACAATCCGATAATACGATATCCAATTTAGAAGATAACACTTGGGGCGCATATGTATTCGATGACAGTGCGGCTTCTGAAAAAAAAATTGTACGTTATGAATTTGATGGTTCTAATTGGAATTCAGGCAGTGATATCACTAGGCCTCGAATTAGTTCAGCCACTTTTACTCGTGATGGAAACGAGAATGCAAATAAAATGTTTATTTACATTTCCGCTAGAGACGATTTGACCAGACCAGAAGATCCCATGGATAATACCGAAGTTTCTCTTGAGTCTAACGTAACTATTAGCGCCATGTCTGTGCGTTAATAAACTCCTTCCTAAAATTACAATAATTTATTGAAAGAAAAACTTCACTGTGTTATAGTCACCGTAGCGTAAATATTCTATGTTTGGGGCCATAGTTAAACGGGATAACATAGCGTTCGCAACGCTAAATTACGGGTTCGATTCCCGTTGGCTCCACCAATAAATTTAACTTAAGATGAATTTTAATATCAGGATAAAGATTTTCTTTGGCATAATAGTTATATTTTTAAATTTATTCTGTTTTAATTGTTTCTCTTCAGATAAGAATATAAATAAAGAAGCACTTTTTTATAATAAGTTAAAGAATAACAAAGTGCAGTGTGAGCTTTGCCCCAGAAAGTGTATTCTTTCACTAGGTGAAAGAGGTTTTTGTGGTTCAAGGAAAAACGTTGATGGAAAGTTAATTTCTTTAACTTACGGTAATTTAGTGTCTTTTAACAGCTGGGATCCTATTGAAAAAAAGCCACTTTTTCATTTTATGCCTGGGGAGAAAGTATTTTCGATTGCTACAGCTGGATGTAATCTTAAGTGTAAGTTTTGTCAGAATTGGTATATTTCACATGGGTCTCCAGAAAAAATAGATTCAACCCACATGAGCCCTGGAGAGCTTGTCAGTTTAGTCAAGAAATCCAATCGGAAAATAATCGCATATACTTATAATGAACCTACGGTTTTCTATGAGTTTATGCTGGAAACCGCTAAGCTGGCCCATAAACAAGGCATTAAGAATGTAATGCATTCTTCAGGTTATATCAATGAAAAACCCTTGCGTGAACTTGCTCAGTATATTGATGCAGCCAATATCGACCTTAAAGGATTTAGTGACCAGTTTTACGCAAAGATATGTAACGGGACTCTAGAACCGGTGCTTAATTCATTGCGTGTTTTAAAGGAAGAAGGCGTTCATATTGAAATTACTAATCTTGTAATTACACTATTTAACGATGATTTAGAAAAAATAAGGCAGATGTGTGTTTGGATTAATGATAATTTAGGCCAAGATACGCCATTACATTTTTCTAGGTTTTTTCCTTGTTTTAAGTTGGATATGCTTTCGCCTACACCAGTTGAAACTTTGATAAAGGCGCGTTCAATTGCCCTTGACTGCGGTCTTAAATATGTCTATATTGGTAATATTGATAAATCGTTAAGTGACAACGAAGATACCTATTGTCCTAAATGTGGGAAAAAATTAGTTGATCGTTCAGGTTATTTTGTGATTGAGAATAATATTAAAGATAATAAATGTAAGTTTTGTAAGGAAAAAATTTATGGTAACTGGTAAGTTAAAAATAGTATTTTTTTTAATTGTGGGACTATTTCTCTCAACTTGTTTATATGCGGAGTCTACGGGATTAAAAAATGCTGTTTTTGCAGGTAGGTTTTATCCTAAGCATCCTAAGAAGCTTAGATCTATGATTGAAGAAAAGTTAGATAAGTCTGGTCTCCTTGCCTTAGGGCAAAGGATTTATGCTTTAATTACTCCGCATGCGTCATATTCTTGTTCTGGAGATGTGGCGGCTGTTGGGTTTAATCAGATTAAAAATAAAAAAATAGATTCAATTATTTTATTAGGGCCTAGTCATCATTTTGGATTTAAAGGTCTTGTGGTTGGCAGTTGGGCATATTTTGATGCTGTTTTAGATAAAGTGGAAGTGGATAATTGTTTAAAAGATAAATTAAAGGCAGAATTGCCTTTTTTGCAGGAAAATAATGATTTTTTTATCAATGAACATTCTCTGGAGGTGCAGTTACCTTTTTTAAAACAGGTTTTAGGTTCAGCAAAAGTCTTACCTATATTAACAGGGATTGTTAGTGTGTCAGAGATTCGCGAACTGGCGTCTGTTTTAAAAGATGTTGTTTTGCATAGCAATACCTTAGTTATTGCCTCAAGCGATCTTTCACACTATTATGATTACGATTATTGTTCTAGTCTTGATCAGAATACATTGTCTACAATTGTTTCTTTAGATATCGAGAGTTTAGAAAAATCTGTTTTAGATAAAAGTGTACAGTTGTGCGGTTATGCCGCTGTTGCAGTGGTTATGGAAATGTCGAGATTGCTTAATTTGGAATCGAAGATATTAAAATATTCTAATTCTGGAGAAACGTGTTCTAATAAAAAAAGTGTTGTTGGGTATTCGTCGGTTGCTTTTTATTACGATGAAAAACTTAAGGAGAATAAAATGTTTGAAGTTTTTCAGAAAAAAAGATTATTAGAGATTGCCCGTAAAACTTTAATAGAGTTTTTAAAAAGTGGTAATTCTATAGCGCTTGATGATACCGATCCTGCTTTATTGGCGGAAAGAGGTGTTTTTGTTACTTTGCATAAAGCCGGTTCATTACGGGGTTGCATTGGAAATATCTATCCAAGAGGAAAACTGAATAAAACAGTTCAAGATATGGCAATATCAGCCGCTACGCAGGATCCGAGATTCAGTCCTGTGAAAAGAGAAGAGTTGGGGGATATTGATATTGAGATTTCAGTTTTAACTGTTCCTAAAAGGGTAAATTCTATTGACGAAATAGTCCTAGGTAGGCATGGCGTGATTGTAGAAAAGGGTTTTAATAAAGGTGTGTTTTTGCCTCAAGTTGCTGAAGAAACAGGTTGGACTAAGGAAGAATTCTTAAGTTATCTGTGTCAACATAAGGCTGGTCTAGCAAAAGACGCATGGAAAGACCCTTTGGTTAAAATGTATACATTCGAAGCTGTAGTGTTTTCAGAAAGAGGCATGAAAGATGATTGATACCATAATGTTACTTTTTTTAAACGGAGTTTTTTTTGGTTCGGTTCTTTGTGTGGCAAGTTGTGGTCCACTGGTATTAAGTTATGTTACTGCTTCTAAACGCAACTCTCACGAGTCATTTAAGGTTTGGTCATTGTTTTCATTGGGCAGGATTATTATTACTACTATTTTGGGATTGATTGCCGGTTTATTCGGACAGTTTGTGATTCAGAAGTTGTATTCAGGAATTATTATTGATATCCTTTTTGTTGCTGCCGGAATTTTTATTTTTGTCATGGGTTTAATTATGATTTTTGAAGAAAGGCTCCATTTTGATATTTGCAAGAAATTCCATAGCCACTTTATAAATACCCATAAGAAGGCATCAATATTAATGGGAGTTATTGTTGGAATTTTACCTTGTGCGCCTCTTTTGGGGGTACTGTTGTATATCGCCTTAGTTTCCAAGAATTTTATCCAGGGAGGCATATATGCATTTAGTTTTAGCCTAGGCACGTTTTTTTCCCCTTTGATGCTTCTTGTGGTTTTAGCCGGAACGCTTCCTAAAATTATGGCAAAGAAACCAAAGACATACCTTATTTTTAGAAGGATTTGTGGGATTATTATCTGTTATCTTGGTTTGAATTTAATTATTTCTATTATGGTTTGATGAAATGAGAAGATTCTTTTGTCAAAGCAGGAATATTTTAAGTGATAAAATCATAATTGATGATTCTGCTGAAATTCATCATATAAAGAACGTATCTAGATTTAAGATAAAAGATATAATAAGTGTTTTTGATGAGCAGGGCGCGCAGTATAAGTGTTTTATAGATTCTTTCGGTACGGATAATATTCGGCTTAAAATAATAGCTAAAGATCAAGCCTCTAGAAAAAGTAACGTGAATCTAACAGTTTGTTGTGCAATAGCTAAAGGAAATAGATTTACTTATACTCTTGAAAAACTTACCGAGCTTGGAGTCGGTCGAATCATTCCTCTTATGACTAAAAGAACTATACCCAATGTAACTTTAAAGAAAGATAAAAAAATAGAACGTTGGAAAAAAATTATTTTAGCTGCCTGTAAGCAGTCTTTCAGAAAGGATATTCCTGAGATTTCTTTACCTTTAAGTTTTGAAGATGCTTTATTGCTAAAAGATGAATTTAGTTTAAAAATGATTGCCTATAAACATGAAGAAAGCATACCATTAAAAGAAGTATTAGAAAATAATAGTCTTAAAAATGTAATTTTATTTATTGGTCCGGAGGGAGATTTTACTTCTTTTGAGATTACTCAGGCTAAAAAGAATGATTTTATTCTTGTGAGTCTGGGTAGAAATACCCTGCGTGTTGATACTGCTTCAATATATTCTTCAAGCGTCATAATGTCTTATGAGTAAAGTTAGATTCCACACGTTTGGTTGCAAGGTTAATCAGTATGAAACCCAGTTGATGAGAGAGATTTTTGCTTCAGCAGGGATAAAAGAGGACAATGCAAAAAATAGTGATTATATAGTTGTAAATGGATGTAGCGTTACTGCGCGAGCGCAGCGTAATTCCATTATGTCAGTTAAGAAAACTTTAAAAACAAATCCTAATGCTACTATAATTGCTGCCGGTTGTTTTGTTGAATTTGATTCTAATTCAATTAATGCCTTAAGTAAGGATATAATTTTATTAAAAAATAATCAAAAAAAGCATGTGCTTTCTAAGATAGGCATAAAAGATAAGGTGTCTTTAGCTACAATAACTAAGTTTGCGGGTCATTCGCGTGCTTTTGTTAAAGTTCAGGACGGATGCAATAATTTCTGTAGTTATTGCATTGTACCGTTTTTGCGAGGACGTTCACGAAGTAAGCGTGTTTCTTGCGTATTGAAGGAAATTAAGGGTTTAGTTGTTAATGGTTATAAAGAAATAGTTTTAACAGGGGTCTGCCTTGGTGATTATGGAAAAGATTTAAAAGAAAAAAGGGATCTAGCCTATTTACTAAGAAAAATCCTTGAAATCAAGGGTGAGTTTCGCATAAGGCTTAGTTCTATTGAGCCTAATGATATAAATATGGAGATTATCGATATTGTGAAAAACTCCGCTAGGATTTGCAGGCATTTACATATTCCTCTTCAAAGCGGTGACGATAAAGTGCTTAGTCTTATGAATAGGCATTACACAGTAAAGGATTATCTGTTCAAGGTGGATAAGATTAGAACTAAAATACCTGATATAGCCATATCAACTGATATTATTGTTGGTTTTCCTCATGAAGATAAGAAGAGTTTTTTGAATAGTGTTAAATTTATACGCCAACTTAAGCCAATGAGGATGCATGTTTTTCCTTATAGCAAAAGACCTAGAACTAGGGCAGGTCAGATTTATGACGGTAGCTTAAAGACAGAAGAAGTAAACGAACGAAAACAAATTTTATTGCAGATAGCTAGTGATTGTGCGATTAAATATCGTAAGTCTTTCTTGAATAAGAAGTTAGAAGTGTTGGTGGAGTCTAGAAACGATAAGGGGTATTTTTTAGGCTATACAGATAACTATATCTATACAGGTTTTAAATCTGATGTAAGTCTGGAAATGATTATACAATCTGTTGTTATTAAAGATGTTACAAGCAAATTTACATTATCTAAAATAATAGACTGATTTTATTCCGCCTACCCTTGAAATTTCTTATATAATATGTTACACTTACTTAATTTATCCCCACAATATATATGATAAAAGAAATAATTTATAGATTAAACTGGGTTGATATCTGTATAGTTGTGTTATTTGTTCGGCTTATTTTTATTGGAGCAAAGACAGGGTTTCCTACGGAACTGTTAAAACTTATTGGGTTGGTTTCCGGGAGCATTATATCCTTTCATTATTATGTAAGTTTTGGCGCCTGGGTTAATGCTAAGGTCAATATGCCTAAGGCTCCGGTTGAATTTGTAAGCTATATTGTAATTTTGGTTGTTTCTTTATTCTCATTTGTTTTAATAAGAAATCTTATTTTAAGATTGGTTCATATAGAAGCTGTTTCAACCGTAAATAGATGGGGTGGTTTATTGCTTAGTATTTTAAGGGCAGTTTTTCTTTGTTCTGCAATAATTATAGGTATGCTGATTATTGATAATGATTATTTAAAAAGAAGTATAGATACATCTTTTTTCAGCAATAAAATAGCTATGTCTGGACCGAACACTTATAGATTTACCTGGAATATTGTTTTAAGCAAATTTTCTTCCAGTAAAGAGTTAAATAAACAGCTTTTTGATTTGACAAAAGGAGAGAAATGAAATTAAATGATTTCTATGATACGGTTGTCAAAATTGGCATCAAGAATGATCCACGTGGTCTTAAGGCAGTTCAGGAAAAATTAAAAGAAAATAGGCAGCAGTTTAAAAAGCTTGCCACGAAGGAAAAAAGATTTTTTGATAAGCAGGAATTAACCAATCCATATGCCGATACCCGTATCCTTAACGGTAGTAGAGAGTTAATGGTAAATAAGGTTATGGTTGGAATTGATATTGATGTTTCTGAGGTTTTATTGTTTGATCGTTTAAAACAAAAACAGAATATAGATTTATTGATTTCTCATCATCCTGAAGGTATGGCTTTGGCAGGTTTGTATGATGTAATGAGTATGCATAAAGGAATTCTTGCAAAGGAAGGTCTTGATCCTGATTTTACAAAAAACCTTTTACAGGAGAGGATGGATTTGGTTCAGCGTAGGCTTTTGCCTGTAAACCATGAAAAAACTATTGATGCAGCAAGATTATTGAATGTTGCGTTAATGTCGGCACATACAGTAGCAGATAATTGCGTCACAACTTTTTTACAGAAATTGTTTGAAAAGAAGCGACCAAAGTCAATAAAAGAAGTATTAAGTATTTTATTTTCCATAAAAGAATATAGAAATGCTGCAGCTAGAAAATCTGGTCCTAAGATAATTGCCGGAAAAGAGAAAGATAGTGCCGGTAAAATATTTGTTGATATGACCGGCGGCACAGAAGGTTCCAAAGATATATTTGGTAGACTTTCTCAGGCTGGCGTAAGGACTTTGGTATGTATGCATTTAAGCGAAGATCATTTAAAGAACGCAAAAAAACATAGTCTTAATGTTGTTATTGCAGGTCACATTTCCTCAGATACCCTTGGTTTAAATCTTCTTTTTGATGAGGTTGAAAAGAAACAAAAGCTAAATTTTGTTTGTTGTTCGGGATTTGAAAGAATACGACATAGATGAGTAATATTCCAGACAATATCTTAGACGATATCTTAAGTAAGATAGATATAGTTGAGTTGATTTCAGGATATTTGCCTCTTAAAAGGGCTGGTAGAAATTTTAGGGCTAATTGTCCGTTTCATGCTGAAAAAACACCTTCTTTTATGGTAAGTCCAGAGCGACAGATTTACCACTGTTTTGGTTGTGGTGCGGGTGGCAATGCGATTAGTTTTTTAATGAAGCATGAAAGAATGGATTTTCCTGATGCTGTAGATACATTAGCTAGAACTGCAGGAGTAGTGATTCCTCGCAGTCAAGGTTTTTTAAAAGCAGAGAATATAAGAGAAAGATTATTCCGGATAAACGAATTAGCAGTTAGTTTTTTTCAGAAAAACCTTTTAAACGGTTCAAACCGAACGAAACCCGCAGTTGAATATCTAAAGAAAAGAGGGATTACGCTGGAAACTGTTAAAAAGTTTAAGCTGGGTTATTCTTCTGATGGTTGGGATGCGTTGATTAAGTATCTTTCATCCAAGGGGATTTCGATCTCATTGATTGAAAAGGCAGGCCTTGCAATTGCAAAGACAACGGGTGGTTATTATGATAGATTTCGCAATAGGCTTATGATTCCGATTTCTGATATACGTTCGCGCATAGTAGGTTTTGGAGCTAGAGTTTTAGATAATAGCTTGCCTAAATACATTAATTCTCCTGAAAGCGCGATTTATACTAAGGGTCAGCATTTGTATGGTTTAGATATTGCCAAACAATCAATTAAAGATAAAGATCAGGCATTAGTAGTAGAAGGATATATGGATTTTTTAGCATGTTTTTGCGCAGGAATTGAAAATGTAGTGGCTTCTTTGGGTACAGCGTTAACTGTTTCTCAGATAAAGATTTTAAGGCGGTTTACCAATAACATTATTGTAGTATTTGATTCCGATGAGGCAGGTCAAATGGCGAGTATGCGCAGTCTTGATTTATTTATAGAGCAAGATATACCTGCTAAGGTTGTATCTTTGGAAAAGGGTTTTGACCCAGATAGTTTTATAAAAAAGCGCGGGATCAAGGAGTTTCAAAAGCATATTACAGATGCTTTAAGTATATATGAATTTAAATTAATGTTTCTGCGTAATTCGTATAAAGAAAACGATATCCATTCCAAAGCAAAGATAGCTAATGAAATGTTACTTTCTATTAGTAAGTTTCAAAATAACATATTGATATCTGAATATGTAAGAAAACTAGCAGAAGACATAGGGATAAAAGAGGAATCGTTGCTTTTGGAGTTAAAAAAAATTAAAAATAAAAATATTGTGTCCAAGCCTGAGTTTGATAGGATTGATTCAATCATTAATCCCAAAGAATTCTTAATTCTTAAATTGCTATTATTAGATGAACAGTTGTTGAATAAATACGTAGCTTTGGTTCATGGTTGTAGATTCAGTGATGTAAAGATTAAAAAGATTATTGATAAGGTTTATGATTTTTTCCAAGAAGGAAAGAAAATAAATACAAGTCTACTTCTTAATTGTTTTATTGAAGATGCCTCTTCGGATATTATCTGTAGGGCGGTATCTGATAACAATGATATCCCGGAAGATAGGGAAAAGATTTTAATGGATTGTGTAGAAAGAATCAAGGGAGATAACCTGAAATCAAAAAGGTTTGAATTGGAAGAACGGATCCGCAATGCCGAAAGGACGAAAAACAAAAAAGAATTAGATTCACTTTTGCAGGAATTTCTAACTTTAACAAAAAAGGATGGATAATGGATAAACAGACTATGAAAAAAGAAGTTGAGAAGTTGATTATTGTCGGTAAACAAAAAGGTTATGTTACTTATGATGAGTTGAATAATCTACTTCCCAGTGATATAAGTTCTTCCGATGATATTGATAATGTTTTTGATATTTTAGTTGAGGAGGATATTGATGTTATTGATGTTTCGGAAGTTAAATCCCGTGAAGTTGAGTTTTCCAAAGTTGATTCAGACGAAAACGATACGTCTATTTTAAAGATTGAGGATAAATTTCTTCCTTTAGATGACCCGGTTAAGATGTATCTTAAACAGATGGGTTCTATTTCTCTTTTGACCAGAGAGCAGGAAATAGATCTCGCAAAGAAAATAGAATATTCAGAGTTGAGGTTAAGAGAAGCGGTATTATCCGTTCCTTTAGCAAGAGATGATGTCCTAGCTATTGCTAGGCGTAACGCTGATGGATTGGAGAATATAGAAGACGTAGTTAAGGATGATTTAAAAGTTAACAAAGAAATTATTATACGTAAGTTAAAAAAACTAATTAACAAGTTGAAGAAGACACGCAGAAAAACTAATAATCAAAAACTTCTTTCAGAATTTAATTTTACTGTATCTCTCATTGAGGATATTTCTTTTAGATTCTGCAAGATGATGAAGGAGTGTGATAGTTTTACCAGGCAGATTAATAAATGTACCAAAAGAAAAGCTTCCTTAAAAAAGAAAAAAGAACTACTCACTAATAAAAGTAAAATTCTTAAAATACTAGGTTTAGATTATGAAAAAGGCAAAGAAAGACTAAAAATTATAAAGGTTAGACAGTCACGTTTTAATCGTTTTAAAAAGAAGCTTGTTGAAGCTAATCTTAGGCTTGTTGTGAGTATTGCAAAAAAATATACCAATAGAGGTCTTTCTTTCCTTGATTTGATTCAAGAAGGCAATATTGGACTGATGAGAGCTGTGGAAAAGTTTGAATATCGAAGAGGTTATAAATTTTCTACATATGCAACGTGGTGGATTAGACAAGCGATAACTCGTTCAATTGCCGATCAGGCTAGAACGATAAGGATTCCAGTACATATGACCGAAACAATTAACAAGATTATACGTTTAACAAGGATATTCGTTCAAGAAAACGGACGTGAACCTACGCCTGGAGAGGTAGCCCGTTTAATGAAATTACCACAGTCTAAGGTAAAGAGTATTCTTAAGGTCGCGCAGGAGCCTATTTCTCTTCAGACCCCTATCGGAGATGAAGGAGATACACATTTCGGAGATTTTATTGAGGATAAAAAAGCAGTTTCACCTGCTAATGCTACTGCTGATTCTATGTTGCGTGAAGAAATAGATGGCGCACTAGAAAGTTTAAGCGAAAGAGAAAAAAGAATTCTTACAATGCGTTTTGGTATTACGGATGGATGCGCCCATACATTAGAAGAGGTTGGTAATGTTTTTAAGGTTACGCGTGAGCGTGTTCGCCAGATAGAAGCTAAGGCTTTAAGAAAACTACGTCATCCCACTCGTTCAAGGGCATTACAGCAGTTCCTTAATCGTCAAAGTTAATTTTAATGCCAAAAAAAGCAATAATAGTCGGCGCCAGTTCCGGAATCGGCGCAGAGCTTAGTCAGCAGTTATCAGGTTTAGGTTATGAAGTCGGCTTAGTCGCTAGAAGAACGCAGCTGTTGGAAGATATTCAAAAAAAACTTACTAATAAGTCCTTCATAAAGACTATTGATGTATTTTTAATCGATGACGCTGTAAGAAAGCTTAGAGAGCTTATCAACCAAATGCAGCAGGTGGATTTAATTATTATTAATTCCGGCATTTGGATTGCTAATCCTGATTTAAAACTAGAATCTGAAATCGCTACTATAAATGTTAATGTCTGTGGATTTACGGCCATGGTTAATGTTGCTGTTAATTATTTTATTTCATTTGGAAAAGGGCATATCGTTGGGATTTCTTCCATTGCTGGATTAAGGGGAAGCGGTAGATCCCCTGCTTATAATGCCTCTAAGGCGTTTGTATCAAATTATATGGCAGGCTTGAGGCAAAAGTTAAGCAAAACAAAGATATCTGTTACTGATATCAGACCAGGTCTTATTGATACACCGATGGTCAAAGGAAGAACGAATAATTTTTGGCTGCAGCCAGTTGAAAAGGCGGTTTCTCAGATGATTGATGCAATAGAAAACAAAAAAAAAGTTGTCTATGTGACTAAAAGATGGCAAGTGATAGCTTTGATTACGAGGTTAATGCCGGAAATTATATATAACTATATATATAATGGTAGGATAAGTAGAGTATCAAAAAATAAATAGTAAATTCCTTCCTTAGTACAACTTTAACTACCAGCTTATCAATAGGTTAAATCTTTTTTATGTATTTTTTTCTTGCCTTAAATCTAAAAAATGTGTATAATTTAAAGTCTGATTAGCAGTTTTATTATATTTTGGGCCCATAGCTCAGTGGTTAGAGCAGGTGACTCATAATCACTTGGTCCGGGGTTCAAATCCCTGTGGGCCCATTAAAGGGCGTATAGCTCAGTTGGTTAGAGCGCGTGCTTCACATGCACGAGGTCATTGGTTCAACTCCAATTACGCCCACCATTTATGAAAGATAATTAAAATTATGCCAATATCAATAAAAGAACAATTAAAAAAACTTATAGTTTTGCAGGATTTTGATTCCAAGATATACAAGTTAAAAGAAGAAAAAGGGAGAATGCCTGAATTGATTGAAAGACTTAATAGTGAATTTGAGCAAAAGAAGGACAATTTTAAACGAATTGAAAATTTGATTATAGATAATTTAAAAAGGCGCAAAGAAAAAGAAATTGAATTGGGCATAAAAGAAGAGAAAGTCAAGAAGCAGCATTCTCAACTGTATACTTTAAAGAAAAACGAAGAATACAAAGCGATGCTGAAAGAAATTGAAGGGATAAAAGCAGATTCCTCTGTTTTAGAAGACGATATTATCGAATTGATGGATGAGTTGGATTTATTGAATAAAGATAAAGAAAAAGAGGCGGTTGTTCTTAAGCAGGAAGAAGATAAATTAAAAGAAGTAAAAGTGAAAATTGATTTAAGAACAAAGGAGATCGATTCGACTTTGAAAGATTTAGAATTTAAACGTTCTCAGATTGCTCAGGAGACAGATAGGGGTGTTCTTGCAGGGTACGAAAAGATTTTAGAGAACAAAGACGGTTTAGCTATTGTTGCAGTCTATAATAATTCATGTCAAGGTTGTTTTATGAATGTTACGGCACAAATTATTAATGAGATAAAGATGTTTGATAAGATAATTCATTGCGGGATGTGTTCGAGGATTCTTTATCTTGAAGACGACATGGTAACTTGATATGAAGGTATTGGATATATATATTGATGGGGCTTCAAAAGGCAATCCTGGGCCAGCTTCAGTGGGAGTGGTTATTTGTTGTAATGGAGAGGTTGTAAAGAATATTTCAGATTATATCGGTGAGGCGACTAACAATGTTGCTGAATACAAGGCTTTGATTTATGCGTTGGAAGAAGCATTGATTTTAAATGCTGAGGTTTTAAGAATCCGTACAGACAGCGAATTACTTTTTAAACAGATCAACGGCAAGTATAAGGTTAAAAATGAGAACTTAAAAGTTCTTTTTGATAGAGCCAAGCATCTTATTAGTGCTTTTAAGAAGTTTTCTATTGTGCATATAAGGCGTAATCTTAACAAAGGTGCTGATAAATTGGCAAATGATGTATTTAAAAAAAAGAAAAAGGCTAGGTGATACTCGTTATCTAACGATAGCGGGAGGAAAGTCCGAGCTCCAAAGGGAAGCGTAATGGCTTAATAGCCATCCTTTAATTTTATTTAAATTGAAGAGGATACTCTTGAAAAAAGAGCCCCGTTTTTACGGGTGAGAGCCACAGAGACGAGTAGTTCGTGTTAAGCGAATGACGTGAAACGAGGTAATCTCTACGCGGAGCAAGGCCAAGTAGAAGGAGAGAACTATCCCGGTTCGTTATTATCCTTGGGTTGGCCGCTTGAATCTGATGGAAACATCGGATCTTAGATAAATGTCACCGCTCAGAAATGAGTAAACAGAACTCGGCTTACAGGCCTGTTTTTAAAAACAAAGGTAAAGGAAGAGGAGTAGGTTATGTCAGGACATTCAAAGTGGGCAACGACTAAGCATAAGAAAGCCGCTGCCGATGCAAAAAGAGGAGCAATGTTTACTAAGCTGATTAAAGAGATTGTTGCTGCATCTCGTAGTAGTGGTGGAAATTCAGATATGAATCCAGCGTTAAGAGTTGCAATGAATAGGGCTAAAATCAATAATATGCCCAAAGACAGGATTGAAGAGGCAATTAAAAGAGGAACGGGAGAGCTGCCGGGTATTTCTTATGAAGAGTGTATTTATGAAGGTTATGCTTCCGGAGGAGTGGCAATTCTAATTCAAACATTAACAGATAATAAGAATCGAACTTCCGCTGAAATCAGAAACCTTTTAGGAAAAAAAGGCGGCAATATGGCCGGCGCAGGAGCTGTGGCATGGTTATTTAATAAAAAGGGGTATTTAGTAGTTGAAAGAAACAAGATATCCGAGGATGAGTTGATGGGTATTGTCTTAGATGCCGGAGCAGAGGATTTAAAGACAGAAGATGATACTAATTATGAAGTTTATACCAAACCGGAAGATTTTGAGAATGTAAAAAAGGCTTTGGATGAAAAAAATATTGTTACTAGTGTTGCGGAAATAACAATGATACCTTCAAATTATGTTAAGATAACTGGAAACGAAGCAAGAAGTGTTTTATTGCTTGTGCAGTCTCTGGAAGATCATGATGATGTGCAGAATGTTTATGCAAACTTTGATATTCCTGATGATATAATTGACGAAGTCAGCGGAAATTAAAATGTTTGTTCTTGGTATTGATCCGGGTTTAAGAGTTACTGGTTATGGGTTGATAAGAATGACAAACAAGAATTTAAGTTTGATTGAAGCGGGTATAATTAAAACCAACGATAAGCAAACAATTGGACAGAGATTAAAAAGAATCTACGATGATTTAGATGGAATTTTCAAGCAGCATAAAATCGATGTTGTTGTCTTAGAAAAACTTTTTGCGCATGCAAAACATCCGATGACAGCTTCTATATTAGGTCATGTTAGGGGAGTTGCGGTATTGGTTACTGTTAAAAGAAAATCTATTTTGTTCGAATATTTGCCAACTAGGGTAAAAAAATCAATTGTAGGAAATGGTCATGCATCAAAAGAGCAGGTGCAACAAATGGTTTTTAAACATTTAGGAATAAAAAGTGCGCCCTTAGAGTATGATGCTACTGATGCTTTGGCTTTGGCTATGACGTATTGTTTTAGCAATAAATAAATTATGATTTCAAGAATATACGGGAAACTTAAGGAAAAAAAGACTAATTGTATTATTTTAGATGACGGCAGAGGTATCTGTTATGAGATACTTATGCCTTCGATAATACTGGAAAAGATAGATAAAGATAAGACGACTGATTCAGATTTGGAATTGGTAGTTTATTATTATTTACAGACTGATGGCAATATTTCAAAGCCGGTATTGATTGGTTTCTTAAACGATATTGAAAAGGATTTCTTTGAACAGTTCATTAGTGTTTCCGGGATTGGTCCCCGGGCAGCTATTAAGGCAATCAATAAGCCAATATCTTTGATAGCTAGGGCAATAGATCAGATGGATATCGCTTTTTTAAAGAATTTGCCCGGTATAGGCCAGCAAAGGGCAAAACAGATAATTGCAAAGTTACAAGGAAAGATTGGTAAATTTGGCCTTATGCAGGACGAGAAGCTTAAATTATCTGAAGCCGAAAGAGACATTACAAATGAGGCAATGAAGGTATTGTTGCAGCTTCAGTATAAAAAAAGTGAAGCAGAAGAAATGATTAAGAAAGCATTTCTAAAGAGTGAAGAAATTAATACAACGGAAAATTTATTAAACGAAATATATAAACAGAAAAGGATATGACAACTACTCCTATAAAAAGTATAATTGAAGCTTTATTATTTGTTAATGAACAACCAATAAATCTAGAGCAGATTAAGGCTATTTTTGATGAAGCGGATATTAAGTCAATCCGTGCTGCTTTAACACAGTTACAAGATGATTATGTGCAACAAGATAGAGGCATAAGGATTATAGAAATCGCTGGTGGTTTTCAAATGGTTACTCATTCAGAGTGCGTGCATTTTCTTAAAAAGTTTTACAGCAAGCGTCAACTTAGTAGGCTTTCAACGCCTGCTTTGGAGACATTGGCGATTATTGCTTATAAGCAGCCAATAAGCCGCCAGGAAATAGAATTGATTAGAGGTGTTAATGTTGATGGGGTAGTTTCCAGTATTACTGAACGCGGTCTTATTAGAATAACCGGAAGGCGTGAAAGTTTAGGAAGACCTTTTGTGTACGGTACTACAAAAAAGTTCTTGGAATATTTTGGTTTAAAGAGTTTATCAGATTTGCCGAAGATAGAAGATTTTTCGAAAATGGTTCCTCATGATGAGATAGATGTTTCAGAAGGGTCTTCAGAAAACGGAATAGATTCAGATATGAAAAATTGTGAATCTGATGTTGATTCTGACGGAAAGGAGAATATTAATACCAATGAAGAAATCAAAGAAGAAACTAAAGACGTTACGTAGCCACATAGATTTACTCGATAAGAAAATTGTTGCTCTTTTAAACGAGCGTGCGAGAGAATCTTTGTCTATAGGTCTATATAAGAAAAAAGATGGAAAGAAAACTTATTCTCCAGATAGAGAGCAGGAGGTTCTTAAAAAAATTAAAAATGTCAACAAGGGACCTTTAGTGCAGGAGTCGTTAGAGGCAGTTTATCGTGAGATTATGTCCGGTAGTCTGTCTTTAAATAATGACATTAAAGTTTCTTATCTCGGCCCTAAAGCCACCTTCACTCACCAGGCGGCGATAAAAAGATTTGGTTCACAGGTAGAATTTGTTCCCTGTGAATCGATTAAAGACGTATTTTCAGAAGTTGAACGGGATAATTGTAGTTATGGTGTTGTTCCGATTGAAAATTCTACCGAGGGTGCAGTTAATCACACCTTGGATATGTTCGTTGATTCGGATTTGAAGATATGCTCACAGGTACAGTTGGGCATTTCTCATAATCTGCTTTCGAAAACGAATTTAAAGAATATAAAAAGGATATATTCGAATCCTTATGTATTCGCTCAATGCAGGAGATGGTTGGATAGTAATCTGTATAAAGTGGAATATATTGACGTTTCTAGTACTACCCGCGCTGCAGATATTGCATCCCGTGAGAGTAAAAGTGCATGCATCGCCTCAATATTAGCAGCGAAAGAATATAATTTGAAAGTGCTCGCAAAAGATATAGAGGATAGTCCGCATAATTATACGAGATTTTTGATTGTGGGAAACCAGTCGGTTCCTCAAACGGGAGCAGATAAAACATCGATTCTTTTCTCGATTAAGGATAGAACCGGCGCCTTACACGATATGTTGGTGCCGTTTAAGAAACATAAAATCAATCTCACAAAGATTGAATCTCGTCCTTCAAAAAAGAAGGCGTGGGATTATTATTTTTTTGTTGATTTCAAAGGACATCTGCAGGAGAAAAAGATCAGGAAGGCCTTAGGTGAATTGGAGACAAGTTGTAAATTTCTTAAAGTCTTAGGTTCTTATCCTGAGCAGATAAAATGAATACAGTTAAGAAAAACATAAGAGATTTAAAGCCTTATATACCAGGTAAACTTATAGAGGAAACAAAAAGACAGTTTTCATTAAAGCAGGTTTTTAAACTTGCCTCCAATGAAAATCCTTTAGGATGTTCTCCTTTGGTTTTAAGGGTGTTAAAAAAATCACTTGTGGGTATAAATAGATACCCTGATGGGTCTTGCTTTCTTCTTAAGAAGGCTCTTAGTAAAAACTATAAGATAAAACCAAGTTGTATTCTTTTAGGCAACGGTTCAGATGAGTTGATTGATATAGTAATAAAGACCTTTGTTAAAAGCAATGAAAATGTAATTAGCTCTGATACAACTTTCTTAGAATATGAGATTATCTCAAAAGTTAATGGAGTAAAATTTATAAAAGTACCGCTCAATGGCTTTAAATATGATTTAGATGCGATTAAGAATAAAATTAATTCTAAGACCAGAGTAATTTTTATTGCAAACCCCAATAATCCTACCGGTACGTATGTTAACAGCCGCGAAGTAGCATTATTTTTAAAAAGTATCCCTAAAGGTATTATTGTTGTTTTTGATGAAGCCTATATTGAGTATGTTGATAAAAAAGATTTTCCTGATTTACTAAAGGGCTTTAAAAGTAACTTGATAATATTGAGGACTTTTTCTAAGGTTTACGGGCTAGCAGGATTAAGGCTTGGTTATGCGATTGCAGATAAAGCGTTAATTGATTATATGAATCGAGCCAGGCAGCCTTTTAACGTCAATCAAATAGCTCAGGTAGCAGGCGTAGCAGCTTTAAAGGATAAAACCTTTATAAAAAAGACCAAGGCTTTAGTTTTAAAACAGAAGAAATTTTTATATGTTCAGTTTGATAAGCTGGAAATTAATTATATTCCCAGTGTGGGGAATTTTATACTGTTTAAGGTGAATATGGATGGATTGGTTTTTGTTAGAAGGATGTTAAAGAAAGGCATTATTGTAAGAGATATGAAGCAGTATGGGTTAGATGATTATGTCAGAGTGACAATAGGAAAAGAAAAAGAGAATAAAATATTTTTAAAAGAATTAAAAAAGATTGTCAAGGAGGAGAAATGATAATTGTTTTAAAGGCTGGTGCAAGCCAGATTCAGATAGATCATGTGATTGAAAGGATTGAAAAGCTGGGATTAAAACCAATGGTGTCTAGGGGGACCGAAAGGACTATAATCGGGGTAATTGGTCCGGAAGACATACTGCGCGTTACTCCTTTGGATGTATTTCCAGGTGTTGAAAAAGTAATGGAGGTTCTTTCGCCTTATAAATTGGTTTCTAGGGAGTTTAAAAAAGATGATTCAATAGTTAAGATTAATGAAAAGATAAGTTTCGGCGGTAAGAAAATTATTGTTATTGCCGGCCCTTGTGCCATAGAAGATATTAAAACTTTAAGGGAGATTGCTAAATTCGTCAAGAGCTGTGGTGTTGATGTGCTCAGAGCAGGCGCTTTTAAGCCAAGAACTTCTCCGTATAGTTTTCAGGGTCATGGTAAGGAGGGGCTTGAAATGTTAAAGAGCGTTGCTGATGAGTTAGATATGGCAACGATAACTGAGGTAATGGATCCTAGAGATGTAGAGCTCGTTGCGGGATTTGCTGATATCTTACAAGTCGGCGCCAGAAACATGCAGAATTTTAATTTACTCAAGGAAGTTGGCCAGACTAAAAAGCCTGTTTTGTTAAAAAGAGGTTTATCATCTACGGTGAATGAATTGTTGATGTCAGCCGAATATATTCTTTCTGAGGGTAATTTTAATGTTGTGCTTTGTGAAAGAGGGATTCGTACATTTGAAAGTTCTACTAGAAATACTCTTGATATTACCAGTGTGCCGGTTATAAAGAAGTTATCACATTTGCCGATTATAGTCGATCCAAGCCATGCAACAGGTAAGTGGAATTTAGTCGCTCCTGCAGCTAAGGCTGCGGTTGCCATTGGTGCAGATGGGCTGTTAATAGAGGTGCATCCACGCCCTGAAGAGGCTTTATCTGACGGTAGTCAGTCTTTGATCCCGGATAAATTCAAATTAGCAATAGATGAAATAAAGAAAGTGGCCAAGGCAGTTAATAGAGAAATATAATGAAAATTTTTAATAAAGTGGTAATTGTTGGTGTTGGTTTAATCGGCGGTTCTTTAGGGCTGGCTATAAAAAAGAGAAAGTTGGCTTCGAGAGTTATCGGAGTATTTAGAAGTAAAAATACTTTTTCTCTAGCTAAAAGAAAAAAGGCAGTAGATGATGGAAGTTTTGATCTTTCTGTTGTTAAAGGGGCAGATTTAGTTATACTTGCCGGACCCGTAAAAACAATTATTTCACATATTAAATCTATTGCCGAAATAGTTGATAAAAATACCATTATAATGGATGTGGGAAGTACAAAATCCAGTATTTTAAAAACAGCTAAGAAGTTTATAAAAAAGGAAAATATTTTTATTGGTTGTCATCCTTTAGCCGGTTTGGAAAAAAAAGGTGTAGTTAGTGCAGATAGCGATCTTTTTAAGAATTCGTTATGCATTATTTGTTCTGAGAGAAAAATAGATAAGAATATAATTTCTTTCTGGAATAAGATTGGTTCTAAAATTGTAATTATGGATGCGCGGCGTCATGATAAAGTGCTTGCTTTAACTAGCCATATCCCGCATCTTTTGGCTTTTGCTATGGTAAATAGCGTTCCGCAGAATTTTATTAAGTTTTCAGGAAGTGGTTTTAAAGATACGACGCGTATAGCAGCTTCAGATGCGAATATATGGAAAGATATTTTTGTCGATAATAAAAAGCAAATCCTTAACTCCTTTCAAAAAGTCAATCTTCAGATTAAAGATTTAATCAAGGCATTGGAAAAAGGTGATTCCTCCGTTTTGGTGAAATTAATCAAAAAAGCAAAAATTAAAAGGGATAGTTTTAAATGATAATTGCTATAGATGGGCCTGCCGGTTCTGGTAAAAGTACGGTTGCGAGGCTTCTGGCAAGAAAATTACAGTTTTTGTATATTGATACTGGAGCGATGTATAGGGCAATTACTCTTGTTGTGTTAGAGTCAAATACCGACGTTAATAATGAGCAAAGTATTGCAAGGTTTGCATATGAGTCTAAGATTAAGTTAATTAATCAGGAAGACGGTTCAATAAAGATTTTTTTAAACGAAAAGGATGTCAGTTTCCAGATACGTCAACCTCAAATTACTTCAGTAGTTTCGGACATCTCTCGGATTCAGGGAGTAAGAGAGGCGATGTTAAAGCTGCAGAGAGAACTTGGCAATAGTAATAATTCAGTGCTTGAGGGAAGAGATATTGGAACCGTAGTTTTTCCTCATGCGGAAGTAAAGTTTTTCTTAGATGCTGATTTTAAGGAAAGGGTAAGACGTAGATTTGAGGAAAACAATCAAAAAAATATAGATACAACTTTTAGCCAAGTTGAAGCTGACCTAGCCAATAGGGATCGTATTGATTCTACGCGAAAGATAGCGCCTTTAAAAAAGGCCGAAGATGCAGTAATGATTGATACCACTTTTCTTTCCATTGATCAAGCTGTAGACAAACTCTATTCTTTGGTAAAAAATAAATCATAATGGATAAAAAATTTATAAGGAATTTTTGTATCATCGCACATATTGATCACGGTAAATCAACGTTAGCAGATAGAATCATTGAAACGCTTAATGCCGTAGATAGACGTCTGTTCCGTGATCAATTTCTAGATGATATGGAGTTAGAGCGAGAGCGGGGGATTACTATTAAGGCCTCAGCTGTAACTCTGGAATATAAATATACTGATGGCGTTACGTATCACTTAAATCTTATTGACACTCCAGGTCATGTTGATTTTTCATATGAGGTTTCTAAGTCTTTAGCTGCTTGCGAGGGAGCGCTTTTACTTGTTGATGCCAGTCAGGGTATTGAGGCGCAGACAGTGGTAAATTACCATTTAGCCAAAGATAGGGGTCTAAAGATTATCCCTATTATAAACAAAATCGATTTACCGAATAGTGATATAGATTCAGCTAAGCAGGAGCTGGTTGAAATATTTGGATTTAATGAAGAGGAAGTGTTGTTGACTTCCGCCAAAGAAGGAACCGGAGTAAAGGAAGTTTTATCTGCGATCGTTCAAAGGATTCCTCCTCCTGATGGAGATGAGTCAAAACCTCTACAGGCGCTTGTATTTGATTCTATTTTTGATATATATAAAGGGGTTATTGTTTATTTCCGTGTTTTTAATGGTAAGATCAGCAATAAGGATACGATTAAGTTCATTCAGAAAAACTCTACCTATAAAATTGAAGATTTATTAGAGTTGAAGAATCTTCAATCTTCATCAGTAAGTGAAATTAACTGTGGAGACGTAGGTTTTTTTAATGCCAATATTAGAAAGGCTGAAGAAGTTATTATCGGCGATACGATAACCACAAAAGATTCTTCTGCAGAAGAGGCATTACCGGGGTATAAAGTGATAAAGCCTTTGGTTTTTTGTGGTATTTATCCGGTTAATCCAAAAGATTTCAACAATTTGAGGGAATCTATTTTAAAGCTTCATCTTCAGGATGCTTCTTTTGTTTTTGAACCGGAAACATCCGTTTCTTTTGGCGGCGGTTTTCGTTGTGGGTTTTTGGGATTACTACATATGGAGATAGTGCAAGAACGTCTGGAACGTGAATTTGGTCTTAATCTGATGCTCACAACCCCTAATGTTAATTATCAAGTAGTAAGAAAAGACGGTCAAGTTATTAATATCGACAATCCCAGCAAGTTTCCGGAAGTAACAGAAATAGATTGCTCAAAAGAACCTTATGTTAAAACAAGAGTTGTCTCACCCATTGAATATATTGAAGATATCTGTAATCTTGCTAAATCTCGCAGAGGAATTCACGAAAAAACTGACTTTTTGGGTAGTAATAGAGTTGATATTGTTTTTGATATTCCTTTAGCCGAGATAATTATTGATTTTTATGATAAAATAAAATCAATCACTAAAGGTTATGGCTCTATAGATTATGAGTTTAGCGGATATAAAAAAACCAATTTGGTTAAGCTTGATATTTTGATTAATAAAAATGTTTGCGATGCTTTCTCCAGTTTGGTATTTAAAGATAGGGCTCAGATAAAAGGTAGAAGGCTGGTTGGAAAATTGAAAGAGTTAATCCCCAAGCAGGTCTTTGAGGTTTTCGTTCAAGCCTCCATTGGTAATCAGATTATTGCATCTGAAAAGATCCGTGCGCTTTCAAAAGCCGTAACTGCCAAGTGCTATGGAGGAGATATAACTAGAAAAAGAAAACTTTGGGAAAAACAAAAAGAGGGTAAAAAGCGCTTGAAAAAATTCGGCAGAGTGGAAATTCCTCAAAAGGCTTTCTTAGAGGCATTGAGGATAAATTAATTATGAATAAGAATCGAATCAAAAAAGAAGTTAAGGAGTGGGTGGAGGCGTTACTGATTGCATTGGTGCTCGCTGTGTTTGTAAGGACTTTTTTTATCGAAGCTTTTAAGATTCCTACAGGTTCTATGCGGCCGACTTTGATTGAAGGTGACCATATTATCGTTAATAAATTTATTTATGGTGCAAAGATTCCTTTTACTAAAAATATCCGTCTTCCTGGTTTCAGCGAGCCTAAGCGTGGTGATGTTATTGTTTTTTTGTATCCTGAAGACAAAAAGAAAAATTTTATAAAAAGATTAATTGCTTTGTCGGGAGAGACTGTTGAAATTCGTGGAGGGAAGGTTTCTATAAACGGAAAAGAGCTTTCGACTAAGGAATTCCAGAATAAATACTATTATAACCGGGGTGCATTTGAAGACGATAATTTTAAACTTATAGTTCCCGAGAGTTCTTATTTTGTTTTAGGGGACAATTCAGGATCTTCTAAAGATAGCCGTTATTGGGGTTTTGTTCCCAAGGATCATCTGGTTGGTCAGGCAAATTTGATTTACTGGCCTTTATGGAGAATTAAATTAATTGAATAGTTTTTGTTGACTCTGGATGATTGTTGCTTATAATTAATTAAACGGAGGTGAATATGAAAAAGTTAGCTGGTTTATTTATATTGATGGCATTTATTGTAGGTTGTGCTAATTCAACAGGGACTCAGAAAGGTGCAGGAATAGGCGCTTTAAGTGGAGCAGCCATTGGTGGAATAATTGGTCATCAGTCAGGACATGGTTGGGAAGGAGCCGGTATTGGTGCTTTAGGCGGGGCAGCTGCTGGTGCATTGATCGGCGATAAGGTATCACAAAAAAAAGTCAAATGTCCTGTTTGTGGAACAGTGTATTCTGCAGATGTAAAGTTTTGTCCAAAAGACGGTGCGGAATTAGAGCCTATTGAATAAAAGGTATGAATTTTGCAAATAAGGTTACGATTTTTAGAATTTTAAGCACACCTTTTTTTATTGGTACGATACTTTATTATAATCCCCAAAGAGATTTTTTAAGATATGTTGCTTTGGGGATTTTTATTTTGGCTGTACTTTCCGATGCTATTGATGGTTATATTGCGCGTACCAAGGGGCAACGTACAAAGGCAGGAAGTATACTTGATCCTTTGGCGGATAAGATTCTATTAAGCAGTGCATTTATATGCATTTTTACTAAAACAGCCCTTGTTAATGAGTTGAATTTGCCTTTGTGGGTGGTTCTATTGGTTATTACAAGAGATGTGATTATTATTTTAGGTTCGGCAGTTATTTACATAGTTAAAGGAACGTTTGAGTCAGTGCCTACAGCCTGGGGTAAATTTGCTACAGCCTTACAGATGGTTTCGGTTGCAAGTGTTTTGGTTAAGCTGCAGTTTTCATATTACATTTGGATTGTTGCTGCGGCGTTAACGCTTATTTCAGGGGTTCAATATATAAGAGGAGGTTTAAAGATCCTTTATGTTCATGAAAATAATAGGAATACTGTTTAGCTATATTATTGGTTCTATTCCTACTGCTTTTTTGTTTGGAAGAATATTTAAAGGTATTGATATAAGAAATTATGGTTCGGGCAATATCGGGGCCACTAACGCCTTTAGGGTGTTGGGGAAACGTGTAGGGATAATAGTTTT
>JAVCCR010000001.1 GCA_030765485.1 Candidatus Gygaella obscura | reverse complement strand
TGGGGTGGGTGACGGGATTTGAACCCGCGACGTCTTGAGCCACAGTCAAGTGCTCTGCCCCTGAGCTACACCCACCATAGATAATGAAATTCTACAAGTTTTTTAAAAGACTGTAAAGATTTATTTTGGTTTTTAATTACTGCAGGCAAACTCAAGGTAGGATTGTTTATGCGCCTATTAACGAAGCAACTTGTTAAATTCCTCTGCTATTCTGGATTTGGAGATTATTTTTTTTAATGCCTTTTTTGAATTTTTTGACAACTTATTGCGCAGTCTTTTGTTTTTCAGCAAATAATCAAACTTAGACAAAAACCCATCTCCATTAGAATCATGATTTGAAAAGAATAACGCAGAATCTTTGAAATTATCAAAAACGGGCAATTTATTTAACAACAATGCGTTATTGCAATAGGCGTTCTCATAACTACTGAGTGAAAACGATTCACTCAAAGATGAATTAATATAAACATCACTAGAATAATAATACTGAAAAAGACGGTCTTTATTTAAATATCTTTTATAGAAAACCTGATTCTTAAACTTTTTCTTAAGCCGCATGAGTTTTTTGTATATATCCCTCTCAAGACTTTTACCAACAATAAATACTTTTAGATTCCTATAGCGTTTTAATATCGTAGGTAAATTAGCTATCAATATATGCGCTCCCTTTATCCTTTCCAATCTACCGACAAAGATAGAAACGATGTCAGTTTCTTTTATAGAATGGATCTTTTTTATTTTTTCCACCTCTTTATCATCGCGGGGAAATACCTCTATAGTATTTTCAATAAGCTTTACCTTATCGATAAAAGCAGGGAAATACCTGGTAAAATTCTCGTATTCATACTTGGAAGGACAAATTATCTTATCCGAAAGCTCAATCATTTTCTCCTGGTTAATCATAAACCTGTTGAAGGTCTTGAAACCAGAATCACGCTCTCTTCTTAATATGCTATGAAAATGATACAGAATATAAGGCCTGGGACCTTTTTGCTTTTTAAGACGCTTAAACTCTTGAGGCCAATTCACAAAATGCTGTATTATATAATTAAAACAATTCCACTTATAATCTTTCTGAAAAGAATAAAAATCCTTATAATTAACCAGTCTATCATCAGGAAGCAACAACTTTACAGGGTATTTTTTATGAAAATGCGAAGTAATAAGAACATAAACCTCATAACCGCTAGTCTTAAGAATATCATGGCATAGTTTTACAATCTGGCCCACTCCCCCGCAATATGCCTTTCCTACAGGATACTCAAAGCTAACCAATAAAACCCTTTTTACCTTATTATTATTTCTAAAAATAGACATAATACTCCTTAGACAAATTAATAAACAAAAATTTATTTAAGTGCTATCTATAATTTAACTGCTATATTTTAGGAATAACTGCTCGATTAAAACACTACGGAAGGATTTTACTTCGAACAATTAATTTATCTTTATCTTACTGCCGTCAATATTCTTAATTCCAGCAGAAATGTATTATACATTTAATTCTTAACTTGTCAAGGCAATAAACAAACCTACAACAATAGAAAGCTATTTTATTTTGATTTAAATATGTCTTTTATGCTCTCAATCTGACCTACGATAGATTTCAATTTTTCAACTGTTGCCTCTGGATTTTCAATAAAACTTTCTATGGTTGGCTTCATTATGTCAGCGTTTATACTTCTAAGTCTAAAAACAGGCCTATCCAATTTAGTATTAGCAAGGCTAAAACCTACCTCAATCTTTTTTTCTGGACTTGTAAGACCCATTAAAACTATATTTGACAATGGTCCGCCTATACCTTTTTCCTTCAAATCCTGGGAATCTTCCAGCTCAAAATCTTTAACCTGCACCCTGCCTTTTCCTTTTAAAATATTATTCTTAGCGTCCATATCAATAGAAATATTCATAACTGCGCTTAATAATTTTGCCGGTAGAAACCTTTTAAAATATGATTCAAAATAAACACCGTCTAAATTAGAAAGCTTGAACCTTGCCTGCATATCCTTAGAATTCATATTAACCCAACCATGCATATTCAATAACCCTACGTTTTTATTGGGCCTTCCGAGCACCTCTGCAGATACAATAAACTCTACAACCAACGGGGGGAACAATAATTGGTTTATATCTACATGGATATTTTCTACTTCAATCGTTAAACTCTGCGGCTTTATGGTATTATCAATTAATTTTAATTTCACATCTTCTAAAATAACACTTTTTAGAACAACCGGCCTTGGTTTTCTTATTGGTTTTTTCTTAACCGAACTTTTTACAAATCTTCCTTCGTTGGTTAATGCATCTTTTACATCTAAAGGTTTATCTTCACTGATAGAGGAAACCGAAGAAGTATTAACATTAAATATCTTCTTCCCTGAACGCTCAATCTCCACAGTAATAGAATTCAAGCGGACATTCTCAAAATAAATATAACCTCTTATCAACTTCAGTATATCAGGATATAAAACTACCTTTTTAACAGAGCATAACCCCTTAATATTAAAATCATCAAGCTCTATGGTCAAAGGAAGAGTAAGTTTTACGCTTTTAAATTCAACCGGAAAAGGAACAATTTGTTCAAGATGACTTTTTATTATAGATTTTGCCCCAAAAGAAACCAAAAAAGATGCTATAAAAAATAGCATAATGAGTATTAAAAAAAATACTAAAAGATGTTTTATGAGTGTTTTTATCATAATCGAATTCTAAACGCGCCTGGCGTGACTCGAACACGCGACCCACTGCTTAGAAGGCAGTTGCTCTATCCAACTGAGCTACAGGCGCATAAGCTTCTTTACTGGTCGGGGAGGTGGGACTTGAACCCACGACCTCTTGCTCCCAAAGCAAGCGCTCTAGCCAAGCTGAGCCACTCCCCGCATTATACAAAAAAATCTTCCCTCAAGTGGCTAATTATAACATGGCAAGTTTTCTTTTGCAAATCATTAATATCTAGGATATAATCAACTTGAATGAAAATAAAAAAAGTATTTATAATAATATTTATTGGTCTTTTCTTACTAATCGCGCTTGTCACGTCTGTCATCATCTACCTCAACAAGACCTATATCCCCACAAAGGCAAAAGCATATCTAATTGAAACGATTGAAGATAAACTAAATCATAAAGTTGAAATAGCCAATCTAAGACTTAGTTTTACAAAAGGTATCACTATAAGCGGATTAAAAGTTTATGAAACCGACCCGACTAAAGCATTTCTAAAAGCTGATGAGATCAACCTTATATTGCTATTCTGGCCTTTATTTAAAAAAACAATTATCATCCCAAGTGCATCTATAAATAACCTCCGTCTCTTTTTAATACGAGATAAAAACGGCTCATTGAACTTACCGAATATTAACGAATCAGAAGATAAAAGTAAATTTTCATACCTGATCAAAAAAATTGCCTTTAATAATTCCAGCATAGAGTTTAAAGACCACTCAGTTGAACCTATCTTTATTAAAACTATAACCGATATAAATAGCATTATATCCATATCTATACTTAAAAATATGGGCTTAAAACTAGATGCCTCAATAGATAAAAATTCCAGAATATCACTAAAAGCAAACTTTAATCCGAATAAAAACGTCATTAAACTAAAAACCGATATTAACAAAATCAACCTTAAAGACTACACATCCTATTTAAGCTTTGACTTTGAAACTGAAAAAATTCTTCTTGAAAATATCGCCCTAAATTCAATTATTGATTTAAATCAAAAAAAACTCTCTACAGAAGGCTCTTTTAATGCAGCTGATATTAAGGTTAAAATCGATAAAACCCTATCTTCTATTATAAGCCGTATTGACTTAAAATTTGACTACGACTTAACAACAAAAAAAATCCAAGACTATAACTTGCTTATCGAACCTAATCAAATACAATTAAAAAACTTACCCAAGCTAAATAATCTATCTTTATCAAACGGAAAAATCAATATTATTAATAACCAAGCATTAATAAAAGATCTTAACTTAAACTACCAAAACAACTTAATAAAAATCAACGGTGAAATTAGCGATATCGCAAAACGTGCTTTAAACATTAAGCTAACCTCTGAAGAAATAAATCTAAATTCAATATCTCACCTATTCCAAAACAAGCTGAATAATATATCTGTATTCGGAACGGCAAAATTAAATGCCATTATTAAGGGAGAGGCAAAAAATATCGATAGCCTATTTGTAAACGGTTCTCTTACCACAAATAATACAAATATAAACCTGCTTAACGGTCTAATCTTTAAAAATATCCAAACTGAAATTTTATTTACAAAAAATTCCTTTTCCTGGAACAACTTACAATGTTCATTAAACGATAGATCTATCAATTCACAAGGAAAATTTACAGACTTTCAATATCCTAAAATCAATGCCGAAATTCAATACGCTGACTTTAATGCAGAGACCTCTCTTAATATCGTTGACAACGCAATAAGTATCAACAAACTTTCCATAAAGGCATTAAATAGCGATGCACAGATATCAGGAATTATAAACTTAAAAGAAGATGAATTTTTAAAAATAAAATCAAAGCTGAACCTAGACCTTAACGACATAAATAGAATTACCCCACAGTTAGAAATATTAAACCAAGTTCCTATTGAGGGAAAACTAAAAATCAATCTTGATTGCTACGGCCCATTAAAGAACCCAAAATTATGGCAGGTAAAATCCGACGGTAAAGCTAACTATATAAAAATAAAAAACATCACGCTTGATAACTTTTCCTTCTTTTATCTTCAAGAAAATGGATTAATCAAATCCCTGCAGCTAGAATCTAACCTTTATAAAGGTAAGCTTGAATTTGATTTAACCTCAGACCTTAATAAAAAGGATATGCCTTTTAACGCATTTTTAAATATAGATTCAGTTGATATTGAAGACTTAAAAAATGACACTGTGGCAAAAGATAAAACCTTAGCCGGTACACTTAATCTGGAAATGAATTCCTCCGGTTACTTAAATGACTTTGCTAACATGCGTGCAAAATCTTTAGTGGAAATAAAAAACGGCTACCTCTGGGGATTTAATCCCTTAAAAAAACTGGCTAATTCAATCTCAATTGTTGCCTTTGAAGATATCATCTTTAAAGAAGCGAGTGCTAATCTATCGATACAAAATCAAAAGGCGTACACAGATAACCTCTCTTTGCATAGCGATGAACTGGATATCTTTATTAAAGGAGATATTGATTTTAAGGGTAATCTTGACATGCTTGCCAGTATTCAGACAAGTGAATCTATGGAGACTACAAAAAGTCTTTCCTCTATTCTCATGAGTGCCTTAGGTGAAATAACAAAAGTAAGAATTTCAGGAACTATAGATAAACCAAAAACCTCTATTGTCCCTACTATCCCTACCAAAGACATAGTTGATAGCCTAAAGGGAATATTTAGCTTTGACTAATAAGAAATTTCTTTAATTTTTGAAATGCCTTTGCTCTGTGACTTATTTTATTCTTTATTCTTTCGCCTAATTGAGCAAAAGTTTTATTATACATTGGGCTTATAAAAAGAGGGTCGTATCCGAATCCAGCATTCCCTTTAAACTCAAAATCAATAAAACCTTTACAGCTACTCTGGCCGCAGTAAACAATACGTCTTGCATCTGCAATTACAACAGCACACTGATACTTTGCTTGCCTTTTTTTTAAAGGCAATTGCCCCAGAAGCCGTAACAACTTTAAATTATTCATAAAATCATTCTTTTCTTTTCCGCAGAATCGCGATGAATAAACTCCGGGTGCATTATTAAGTGCCGTTACTTCTAAGCCAGAATCTTCTGCTAAAACAGGCTTTTTAAGAAACAGACTGGTTTCTACAGCTTTTTTCCTAGCATTGGCCTTAAACGTATTACCGGTTTCTTTTACCAAGGGAACATTTTTAACATCAGATAGACAAAGTACTTTTATACCCGTATCTTTTAATAATGCCTTGACCTCTTTCAGCTTTTTATTATTACGCGTACCTACAACCAGTTCTTTAATGGGTTTCATAAAATGTTTTGCAGTAATTGTTGCTGCAGCTGAATTAACTCTTTTATTCCTTTTGTAGCAAGCTTTAGCAAATTATCTAAAGAGTCTCTATCAAAAGGTTTTTTCTCAGAAGTACCCTGCACTTCTATGAATTCTTCTTTGTCATTCATTACCACATTCATATCAACCTCTGCCTTAGAATCTTCTTCATAATTAAGATCAAGTATTTTCTTATTGTCAACTATACCTACACTGATTGCAGCAAGATAATTAATTATCGGTATTTTGTTAAAAACTTTTTCTTTTTTAAGCAAATTTAACGCATCAACTAAAGCAACGAAACCGCCGGTAATACTTGCTGTACGCGTACCGCCGTCTGCCTGTATCACATCACAATCAATCCAGATAGTGCGCTCTCCCAAACAAGGCATATCTACGACACTGCGCAGACATCTTCCTACAAGACGCTGTATCTCATAGGTCCTGCCGGAATTTTTATCTCTTTGTATGCGCGACTTACATGAACGCGGAAGCATACCATATTCAGATGTCACCCAACCAGTACCTGTTCCTTTTAAAAACTGCGGTACACTTTTTTCAACTGAAGCCGTACAAATAACCTTGGTATTACCCAGCTCTATCAAGCAAGACCCTTCGGCGTATTTAGTAAAATTCCTGGTGATTTTTATTGGACGTAAAACATCCTTTGCCCTTCCATCAATTCTCATTTAATAACTCCTTATTTTTTGAATATAGTTTTGCCCTTTGTATCAATTGCTACAATCACGGGAAAATCAACTACATCTAACTTATGGATTGCTTCGGTTCCTAATTCTTTAAAACAGATAACCTCAGCCTTTTTTACTTTCTCAGAAAGAAGCGCTCCACATCCTGCTGGGGCAACCAAATAAATAGCTTTGTGTTTTTTTATTTCTTGTCTGACTAAAAATGACCTTCTTCCCTTGCCAATCATTACCTTAAGACCTTTTTTAATAAGCAAAGGAGAAAATAAATCCATACGGCTTGAGGTTGTCGGACCACAAGAACCAATTACGCTGTCTTTAAACGCTCTTGTCGGCCCACAATAGTAGACGGTCTGACCCCTTAAAAACTCAGGAAGCCTACCTTTTTTCTTAATAATCTCTGCTAACTTTTTATGCGCCTGGTCCCTTGCCGTAAAAACAGTGCCGCTTAAGAGGATCTGCTGGCCAGTTTTTA
>JAVCCR010000033.1 GCA_030765485.1 Candidatus Gygaella obscura | reverse complement strand
TATTTCTCAATATTTTATTTATATCTTCATCTTGGTTAGCGCATCGTGTTATTATTCCATAAATCTTTCTATTTTTTCCAACATTAGATAAGGTAATCCAAATATTTGCTCCAATCGTTATTGCCCCAATAAGAATATTAGTAATAAGTATGTTTAATCTCCTTTATTATTGAATATTTATTAGATATCATCGTAGGGTAAAGTATAAACTGGTGCGGAAGGAGGGATGTAATAAGTGAAGACCCTATTTTACGCACAAATTCTATAACCTACCATAACCCCAATGGTTAGTTACCTTTAGTTACATCAAGTTGCTTCTAGTTAAATAGTCATTTTGGACCATTTTTTGACACTTTGTGTGTCAAATGCGTGCCAGAAGTTAATGTTGATGTAATAGCTACATGGTTTAGGTGGCTTTAACTTATTCTATTTAATTACTTATCATTTTAAAATAGAAGTAGTATAATTAAAAAAGGAAGTATAAGCCGTTATTAAGAGGACTTTAAAATATGATTAGTTATGTCTCTCTATATACAGCAATTTTTGGAAATTACAAGGAGAAAAATATCCCTGTTGATGCCCCAGGTTTTTACAACCACTCTAATTTTTTAAAGATAGAAAAGCAGCACTCACATTATTTAGAAACCTATGCTGCTTTTGTCAAAAAGAAAGTTTATAGCTCAGATTACCTGAGGCGGGGTTGTATGACAAGGGCTAAGTTATGGTATTTGATGTAGTTAGGGAAAAGGTTAAAGAGGGAATCGAACGTAAGTGAAAAATAGGCAAGCGCAAATAGTTCAATGGTCTAAACTGTATGGGCGGCAGATAAGCGAACAGGAATACGCTGAGATATGTCAGAATTTAGGAGAGTTCTTTAAGCTCTTGGCAGAGCTAGAAAGGAATAAATCCTGGACTATAAATAAGTAAAACCTTCGCAATCAAGCGGAGGTTTTTTGTTTATAACACATAAAAAGGATTATCTGTATTATGACTAAGAACAAAAAGCAACATATACATAAAAAACAAATCTTACTTACTGTTTTATTAATAGGTATAATTGCAATTTTTGGTTATCAGATTCTTAAGTTGTCTTATCATGTAAATGTAATTGAAAACAGGCTTGGTGGCCGATCAAGGGTAATTTGTAATGAAAATGACACTGTTAAAAGGGTACGCAAGTCTGTGGTGCGTATTATTGGCGGTGAAAGCGAAGGATCAGGCTTTGCTATTCAAAAGGGTGGTTATATCTTAACTAACCATCATGTCATTGAATCAGAGCCTAATCCTAAGGTTATGCTGCCTGATAATAGTTTTGTGGTAGGTAAAGTAATTATGGCGGATAAAGATACAGATCTTGCTGTAATAAAGATTAATAAAGACTTGCCTGCGCTTAATTTTGTGCGTATTGATAATATAGGCAATGCAGAAGATATTTTATCCATAGGTTATCCCTTAGGAGGGGATTTGCCTGGTGAATCTACTGTTATTAAGGGAACCTTTTCAAGAAGAGCAAGAGATAAGAAGAAAGATATTCATTATCTATTAACTGATATGCATTTGATTGAAGGGGCAAGTGGAGGCCCTATGGTGAATATCTGCGGCAATGTTGTAGGGATTAATACAGCAGGATTATCTTCGGGAGGAATAGGCTTGGCTGTTGCCTCAGATTCTATTATAGATAAATGCCAGAAAATGGCTTCTATGGAAGATCCTTTAAAAGACGTTAAAAAGATAATCTATGAACCGAATAAAAACCCTTTAGAAGCTACAAGGTGCTTTTATAATTACCTTAAGTGCCGAAGCATGAGGAAGGCATTCAGCCTTTTATCTGATAATTTTGTCAAAGGTTATAGTTTTAATGTTTGGCAAAAGGGCTATAAGCCCATGATTGATACCAATATTATTGTAATCTCACCAGATAGGAAGATTGAAAATAGAATCAATGTAAAACTAACTACAAAAGATCTTATTGATGATGAGATTGTATATAAATGTTTTGAAGGGTATTGGGATGTGCGTAATATTGATGGAAGGTGGTTTCTTTGGAAACCTAGGATAAGAGAGGTGTTTAATCCACAAGAATCTTGGTTTTTGGATCAGAATAGAATAGAAGAAATCGAAGTATTAGCAGAAGAACATGAAGATTTATCTGATGAGGGTAAGTTTGGTATATATTATCTATCTCAGGAACCGGGCAATGAGTATTTAACCGTAGAAGAGCTGTATGATATGGATTGGTAGGAGCAGGGGTTAATTGTAGTATGATTTTTTAACAATCTGCTATAATATATGTTACGAGAAATAGCTTAGGAAGGATTCATAGGGTAATGATTATGGATAGAGAGCAGATTCAAAATTGGCTTGATAAATACAATAAAGAAGAAGATTTGAATAATGTTGGTATTGAAAAGGAATTGGGTAGGAAATTCAAATTAGAACAAAAGCTTACGAAGGAAGATTTAAAGAAAGTAATAGAATGGAAGTTTCAAGGAAGATTAAAAGGTAGGCAGATAAGAACCTTAAATTTGATAAAAGATGTTTTGGATTCTACTATTCAAGAAGTAACGGAAGATGCATTAAAAAGTGATTCTGAGGAGTTGAGATTAAAGCTGCTTATGTCTTTTAAGGGAATTAAAGTAGCTTTAGCTAGTGTTATTTTGACTTTTTATGATTCTGAAAAGTATTGTGTGTTTGATATACATATTTACGATGAGATTTTTAAGACAGATTCAAAAACAAGACCAAGAGACTTATTTTCTAATCCAAAATATTATTTAGAGGTGTTAAAAAGAGTAAGAATTTTATCTAAAAAGACAGGTTTTAAGGTAAGGGATATAGAGAAAGCTCTTTTTAAGAAGAATTTTGAGGATTCTAATTAAAATAAGGTAGACGTTCGTGAAACTTGATGATTAAGAAAAGATTATTAAAACGAGGGTAAAAAAATAAGTGGTTGAGTTAGAACAAGGTGTTTGTAGGGTGATGGTAAAATGAATAAAAAATAATTAATAGTTGTTTTGGAGAACATATAGGAAGGATTATGAAATGTCCACATTGTCTAACTAGTTTCCATGATGATTCAACGAAACAACGCATTGGGCTTGATGTTCTTGCTGATTGGTTCGTAATCTTTCAGCGTTGTCCGGAATGTAAGCGAGTGATAATTTTTCTAAACGCGAACCCAAGAGATGAGGGGACAGAAAAGGAATTTTTGGTATATCCTAAGGGGGTCTCAAGATCGCCTCTCCCAGAAGAAGTACCAAGTAAATTTGCAGACGATCATAAAGAAGCTTGTTTAGTATTATCTGATAGCCCTAAGGCAAGTGCGGCATTAAGTAGAAGATGTTTGCAACATATTACAAGGGAGAAAGAGGGGATTAATAAAAAAACGCTTGCTGATGAAATTGATGAATTGATAAAAAGAAAAAGTTTACCAAGTGGATTATCAGGAAGCGTAGATGCAATAAGGCAGATTGGTAAATTTACTGCTCATCCTATTAAAAATACTAATACTGGTGAGATAGTTGATGTTGAGCCTATGGAAGCAGAGTGGTCATTAAATGTTTTAGAAGCGCTATTTGATTTTTATTTTGTTCTCCCTGGGAGAATAGACAAAGATCGTGAAGCTATGAATATTAAGTTAAAAGGTGCAGGTAAACCGCCAATGAACTAATAGGTATTTTCAATTGTATTATATAGATGATAAGGCGATAGAGGTAAGAACGATGAAGGATAAAAGGTATAGTAATGTATGTGCTAGGGGTTATTCTATCTGCCGAAGATTTACAAGGAAATTCTTGATTCCTAGCAATTTTAAAGCTGGTATTTGAGACGGGGATGTTGACAGTTATCATTATGGCAATAGTTCGTTTGTATAAACAAGCAAGGTTTGTAGCGTTGGTACTAATACTATCAACTATTCTATTTTTTGTATTAGAAATAACTCAACAAATTGCATCATTAAATGTTGTCGTTCTATTTAATTTAAGTAGATTAGTTTTTACAATTACTCTCCTTTGGGCAATAATAACGCTATTCCAAAAGAAAGACGCTGAGGAGTAATATGATGAAAACGATAAGGAGGGCAAAGAATAAATGAATAAGAAACTATTAATATTAATTTGGATGAGTATGTTATTATTGGTAGCCATAAACGCAAGAGCTGACATTTTGTTTTTAAAGAATGGCTCAATGGTTGAATGTAATATCATAAAAGAGACCGAGGACTCTTATACAGTTGAAATATTAGGTGGAAAAACAGAATTTACTAAAAGCGAAATACACTCTGTTTCTCGTGGAGAATCTTCAGAAGAGCAGGTGAAAAAATTTGAGGAGGAACAAAAATCCAAAGGTCTTATTAAATATGAGGATAGATGGATTACAAAAGATGCATACAATTTTCTACAGTTAGATAAGGCGAAAGCGAAGTTGGAAATGCAAAAAAAAGAAGAGCAGTTTGATATAACTACTCCGTCAGAAAGTAAGAGAATAAAGAAATCAAGTTCCATCACATATAGTAAAGGCGAGTATTATCGTAAGGCTAAAGAGTATGAAAGGAAGGGAACTCCTCCTTATACTTATGATTATAATGAACGAATTAGATTTTATAATTTAGCATTAGGAGAAGCTCAGTTTGCTATAGTTGAAACAAAGGGAACGAAAAGAGACGAAGTGATAGCAATGATTGAGAAATATAGAAAAAAAATTGATTTTTTGACTGCTAAACAAAAATCAGAATCTAAAAAAACTTCTTCTCAACCACGAAAAAGTAAAACCATTAGGGATATGAAAGACGAACTCGAAATGAAGCGAAGTGTAAAAACAGGTGGAATGGAGAGTAATATGGAAATCTGGAAGAAAAAACAAGAGATTGATGATAAACGGTATGAGTCTGGTACATCTGAGGGTGACGGTAAATGGTATGGGAGCTGGGAGAAATAGCACGAGCGGGATAAGGAATTTTGTGATATCGCAAAACTTATTTTTTAATCAAATATTACATGAAAAGCGTAAGTTTGTATATAAGAGTTTCAACAGAAGACCAAGCCAAAGAGGGTTATTTTTTTGAAGTACAGCGAGAATCCTCCTTAGCTATTTAATAAAATAGGATGTTTTAGATGGCGAGAAAAAATAGGAAGTTTCATCGGGGATTAGAAGACGAGTATTTACGGCAGTTGATGACAAGGGGAAGCTTGAGTTTTCTTCGTAACTCCAAGCTGATAGGTAAAAATATAGACATACAAATCCGAAATAATTATATCAATTTGTATTACAAAGGAGCTAGCTTAATACGTTTTGAATGGAAGAATAGGAGTAATTACGAAATTAAAATAAGCGAGGCTTATTTTGAACCAGTATCGCCTAAAGGAATGGGTGTTTGTCCAAGCCCTAGTAAGGATAAAGAGGGGAAAGATCGTTTGCGTGTTTTTAAGTATGACATTGTCTCTATAAGACAGTTGCGACAAAATTTCAAAGATATTGTTTCTCAGTTCAAGAAAAACATTGATTATTTAGGAAGAGGTAAAGAGAATGTATTTGAACAGTTATTTATAGAGAGCAATTTGAATCAGAAAAATGAACCCGGGTTCATAATTTTAGACAGACAGATAGTTGTTGAAGGGTTGAAAAGATTGGATTTGGTTGCTCTATCTAAACTAGAAAATAGTATTGAGTATAGAATGAATTTAATTGAGCTTAAATACGGTGAAGATTCGCGAATAGCTGAAGTTCATGATAAACAGTTAGATATGTATTATCGACTTTTTCTAAATGATTATACGTACATTGCTTTGGAGTATGAGAAGATTATCGTACAGAAGAAAGCTATTAATCGATGGCCTTACAGGAGTATAGATTTTAGAATTTCTAAAAATAGTAACACAATGCGAAAAATTGCAATTTTTGGTAATATTAAAGAAAATTCTTGTTTATTAATAAAAGCTAAGAAGCAATTTGATCGAAAAACTTTTTATGTAGTCACAAATAACATTTTAAAAGAAGAAGAATTGCTTTAGTTAAATGAAGATAATAATCCATCGTGGAACTCAAGAAATTGGCGGTAGTTGTGTGGTACAGTGTGTAGTTATTGACTGAATAAGATTTATAATAATTAAAATTTTAACAACTCGGCAGGATTTAAGCCAAAGGCCTTGGCGAGTTTTTCAATTGTATCTAATTTAGCGGCGGGTGTTTTTTTGCTTTCTAATAGTTGAATATGCTTGTAATCAATTCTAGACAACTCGGACAACCGCTCTTGAGTTAGGCCTTTTTTTTCCTAATTCCCTTATTTTCTTAGCTAATTTTAATCTGATAGCCGTATCCATACGGTGTATTATCTAAAAGTATTGCTAGTCTTGACACCGTAAGAATACGGTGTATACTTTGCAATCGAGAGTCTTAAAGTATATAATCTAGTAGGTTTATTAAGGGAAGATAGATATGGTTAGTATTTGGGATAAATGGATAAAGCATTATAAGGAAATAGGAATTAAAACCGATCGCATTTGTAAAGACGGGATTATTAATCCCGATAAATTTATTAAAGTTAAGCCTAAAACTCTTTTTATTATGAAGGATATAAATGATTGCGGCGCCAAAGATCCTTCGCACGGAGTTCGGAATCTCCCCGAATGGTTAAAAGATGGCCCTAAACATCAATTGTGGTATACAATTGCTTGTTGGTTTGTTGGTATTCTCAATAGTTTCCCGCCATATAGGCAGATCGATTCAAAGGTAATAAAAGAGTCCTTTGAGAAGATCGCGGCGATTAATTTGAAAAAGCCTGTGGTGGGGCAAGAGTTGATTTGGAAGTTATAACTGCCTATATTCACCAAGATCGTGATCTACTGATTGAGCAAATTGAGTCTATTAACCCCGATTTTATAATTTCTTGCGGCGTAATGGAGCCATTGATTTGGTTGTTGGATTTGGAAGTTGACCCTGAGAAGACGCGAGGAAAACCAATTAAGGATAAATCAGGAAAGTTTTGGATTGCCCCCTTCAGGCATCCCGTCAGGGCAAGCGGCGAAAAGATCTACAATGATTTAAAAAAGTTCTTCGCGAAAATAAATTAAATACCGTAAACAAATTGAGGTTGTAGCTGTTTGCACTAAAATATTTTAGAAATTTATTTATTTTAATGTAATGAGAGTAATCAAGTTAGAAAATCCCCCAAGACATCCCTAAAATACCTTTTGCAATTTTCTGAAAAATCAGTCATATTAAGTGATAGGCATTAAGTCTGTCGGGGATAAATAGATTTAAAATTCATGAATAAATTAGGGCAGGTCATAATCCCCGACAGGATTGACTTGCCCATTTTATTTTATAGGAGGGTGGAATTTATGAAGATTGCTGTTTATGCGCGAGTTTCAAAAAGCGATGAATCTCAAGATCCTCAAAATCAATTAAATCTCTTGCGCGATTATGCAAAGGCCGTTGGCGGATTAATATAATTCCGTAATTTTGCGTGCCAGAATGCGTACCAGGATGGAATGAGCCTAGAGTTTTATTGTCGATAAAATTAAAGTTTGGTGCGGAAGGAGGGAGTTGAACCCTCACGGAGTTGCCCCCACAGCGACCTGAACGCTGCGTGTCTGCCATTCCACCACTTCCGCGTTTTGAATAACCTTAAGTATACCTCAACAGTCCTTTTCAGTCAACTTTTAGCAAGGTTGATAATCTATCCAAATATTGCTATAATAATTCACTATGGTATTTCTAAATTTCATGAATATAGCTGGTTTTGCAATTGTG
>JAVCCR010000019.1 GCA_030765485.1 Candidatus Gygaella obscura | reverse complement strand
GGCAGCCAAGAGGAGATTTCTATCAAGGCCTTGGCAGAAAGAGTTGTTAAAATGGCAGAAAGTAGTTCAAAGATAGATTTAATTCCCTATAATGAAGCATATGAAGAAGGTTTTGAAGATATGCAAAGAAGGGTTCCTGATGTTTCCAAGATAAACTCTTTAGTGGGATTTGAACCTAGATTCAATCTAGGCCACATTATTAAAGAAGTAATAGCTTACCAAAGTAAATAATTCAAATGCAAGCCGTTATATTTTTCTTGATTTCATTTTTAATATCTTTAGGGTTAACCCCTGTTGTTAAGCTTTTAGCTAACAGGTTTGGTTTTGTTTCTATGCCAAAAAAAGATAGGTGGCATAAAAATCCCGTGCCTTTAATGGGGGGAGTTTCCATTTATCTGGCTGTTGTCGTGACCTCGTTATTGATTATAAAAAATCTCTCATTTTATTCTTGGTTATTGGCAGCAACAATAATATTTTTTGTCGGTATTTATGACGATATTAAAAAAATTAGCCCTTATTCAAAGCTGATTATCCAGATATTATTAAGCAGTTTAGTTGTTTTTTCCGGTGTTTATTTTAAATTTGAGGGATTGCTTTATTTTAGCATACCATTATCTATACTTTGGATTGTCGGAATTACCAATGCTTTTAATCTGCTTGATAATATTGATGGGTTATCTTGTGGGATTGCAGGTATATCTTCATTGATGCTTTTTTTGTCTTCATATTTCAATGATAATTACATAAGCAGTCTTGCGCTTATTTTCTTGATAATAAGCGGAGCATGTTTTGGCTTTTTATATTTTAATTTTAATCCTGCAAAGATCTTTATGGGGGATTCGGGAAGTATGTTTTTAGGTTTTAGCCTAGGTGTTTTGAGTATAATGGGGACACATAAGCACGTATCTAATTTATTGACAACGATGGTTGCTCCGATTCTAATCTTGGGTGTGCCTATTTTTGATACTATTTTTGTCACTTTGGTGAGAAAATTTAGAGGTTTTAAGGTTTTTAGTGGTGGGACAGACCATACTTCTCATAGGTTGGTAACTTTAGGTTTCTCCGAAAAGAAAACAGTTATCCTACTATACTTATTAAGTATAATTTTTGGGTTGGTAGCGATTTCATATGCTAAATTTGATATGATAATTGTGTCTGTTTTTGTTTTGTTGTCTATAATTGTATTATTGTTTTTTGGAATATTCTTAGCTGAACAAAAAAGTTATAATGAAAATGAAATTGATAATGAAAGGCAAAAAAGGTTTGCTCAGGGGAAAACAGTTATTAATACTCTATTGATGCATAAAAGGCGAATTATCGAGGTGATAGTAGATTTTTTATTGATTTGTATTGCATATTATTCGGCTTACTTATTACGCTTCGACGGAATAATCACCGAGGCAAATTTGTATTTGATATCAATATCATTGCCTTGGATAATAATAATTAAATTTACTTGTTTTATTTATGCCGGTTTATATAAGGGGGTTTGGAAATACATAAGCATATCTAATCTTGTTTCTATTTTTAAGGCAGTATTTGCTGGTTCAATTTTGAGTATAATATTTTTGACAATTTTCTTTCGTTTTAAAGATTATTCACGGGTTGTTTTTATCATAGATTGGCTTTTAACTATGTTTTTTATTATGGGCTCAAGGATTGCTTTGAGGGCATTTAGAGAATATTTTGTAAATATAGGCTTAAGCGGAAAACGGGTTATTTTGTTTGGTGCTGGAGATGGGGGGGAGTTGGCTTTGAGAGAAATAAGAAATAACAATGATCTTGGTTATGTAGTGGTTGGGTTTTTAGATGATGATGTTAAAAAGAAGGGTAGTAAAATTCACGGGGTGCCGGTGCTGGGAACAAAAAATGAGCTTGAGAAGATAGTAAAGAGATTAAACATTGAAGAGTTGTTAATTACAATTCCTTCTGCTCAGGAGTTAGAATTTGCTCAGCTTTTGGAAAAGTGCAATAATTTAAATATTGTATGCAAGAAAATGTCAAGAGTGATGGAGTTTGAAAAGTGGAACGATTGATAATAAAACTTGATTTTTATATTTTTTTATTACTTTGTGTTCTTTTATTTGTAATACCGATATCAAATGCTATGATTGAGGTTTCAGCCTGCAGTGCAATCCTTTTATGGGCGATTAAAAGGCTGGTTATGAAAAGGATGAATAAGACTAGTTTTTTTCCTTTTACTCCAATTGCCTACTCTCTTTATGCTTTTATTTTTGTTGTAATTCTTTCATCTGTTTTTAGTTCCAATGTTGCACTTAGTTTTAGGCATTTTTCCAGAAAGACACTTGAATATTTTGCTATTTTCTTGTTATTTGTTGATACGATTAATAATAAAAAGAGGGCAAAAATAGTTATAAATGTATTATTTGCTTCCTTTCTGCTTATTTCAGTTGATGTTTTGGTCCAGTATTTTTCCGGGTTTGAATTTTTAAGAAACAGAATTCCTGTGGCAGGTCGCATTGCTGGTCCTTATGAATACCCTGATGGGTTTGGGAATTATCTTGTTTCATTTTTACCTCTTCTTTTGGTATTTAGGCCCAAATTAAAATCTTATATTTTTCTTAGGTATGCGCTTTTATTATTCTTTCTGTTTTTTCTGATTATTAACAGTACTAAAGGCGCCTGGATTGCTTTTGTGACTGTATTCGTATTTTTAGGGTTTTATCTAAAAGAAAAAAGATTTATTACTATACCAATTATACTGATGCTTTTATTTATGATTTCACCCCAGAAAACAAAAACATTAACGATTTCTCAATTTAGATTAGCCCAGGCTTCTATTTTACAGAGAATTGATCTTTGGAAAACCAGTTGGAATATGTTTATTGATAAACCGATAATTGGCCAGGGTCTTGGGACATACATGTCTAATTTTAAGAAATACCAGGATGAAAAAGAGCGTTCTGTGGGTGAACAGGGTATTTGGTATGCACATAACTCTTATTTGCAGATGTTGGCTGAAAACGGTATTTTAGGTTTGTTTTCTTTTTTGGTAGTTATATTTAGCGCTTTCATTTTTGCGTTCAAGTCTTTATCAATATCCAGTGATAAGTTTTTTAGGATGTCTATTATGGGTTTTATTGCTGGATTATTCGGTTATTCGGTTCAGATTTTCTTTGATTCCACATTTTATTCATTATCTAATGCAGTTATTTTTTGGTCGATTTTAGGTATTGTGGTTGCAATGTCTAAGATTAATAATTCCATTCAGGCTTAGTCTTATGACAAAAACTTTCTTTGGAAAAATTTCTATACTTCTTCCTGCCTATAATGAAGAAGGCCATATCTTTGAGAATATAAAAGAAGTGTATCGTACTTTTTTAGACTTAGGATACGATTTTGAGATTATTGTTTTAGATGATGGAAGCGTTGATGCTACTTTAAAGGAATTAGAAAAGGCTAAAGAATTGTTTCCAGAACTTCAGATTAAGAAAAACCTTTCTAATTTTGGCAAAGGAAGAGCTTTAAAAAAGGCTTTTCGCTATTGTAAAGGGGATTATGTTGTTTTTTTAGACTCTGATATGGATCTTCATCCTTTGCAGATTAAGACATTTTTTGACATAATGGAACTCGATAATGCTGATGTTGTTATTGGTTCCAAAAGGCATCCTAATTCCGTTTTGAATTATCCTTGGCATCGAAGGTTGGTGAGCTCCATCTATTTTT
>JAVCCR010000027.1 GCA_030765485.1 Candidatus Gygaella obscura | reverse complement strand
CAAACCTGACAATTGCTGAATCCACCTTTGGCCTGGGGATAAAACATCCCCTTGTTATTTTAAAAAGAGTCTTAGGTTGTGTAAAATAATTTACGAAACAAGTAAAAGCACCGTAGTCTTTAGTTCCTGGTTCTGCCAAAAGCCTTTGGGCAAACTCCTTTTGAACCATAAGGGTAAAACCATCTAGATAATTCCTATTTTTAATCAAATAAGCGATAATCGAGCTAGTAATATTATAAGGAATATTACCGAGCACATAGCACTTTTTAAAACTTGATAAACTGAATTTTAAAATATCACAACAGACAACCTCTGTGTTTTTAAAAGATTTTAATTTATCGGCCAAGGCAACACACATATTTTTATCAATATCAACGCAGATGAGTTTTTTTGCTGATTTCGCCAATTCTATCGAAAGCGCCCCCTGCCCGGAACCAATTTCTATAACACCATTAGAAACATCTTCCGCGACGTAAGAAATGATTTTTTTTATAATATTTTTATCAACCAGAAGATGCTGGCCTAATCTTTTTTTAAGTCTGGTTTTTATCGGCATTTTTTCCTAAATGCGGAGATGGCGAGATAAATTGCATTCTTCATAGATCTAGCATCAGCAATTGTCTTTCCGGCAATTTCATAGGCGGTCCCGTGTCCGGGTGAAGTTCTTATAAAAGGAAGTCCAATCGTTAAATTGACACAATTAAAAAAATTATTTTGCTTTATGGGTATAAGACCTTGATCGTGATACATGGCTACAAACGCATCAAAGCCTTTTCGGTTAAAAAGCGAATCTGCCGGAAATGGACCGGATATATTCTTTAAACGCAGCTTTTTAATCGCGGGAATAATTTTCTTTAATTCCTCTTTTCCTAAAACATTCCCTTCAGCTGCATGCGGATTAAGAGCCGATACCGCAATCTTAGGACTTTTAATTGCAAAATAATCTTTAAGACCTTTTACGGTAAGTTTAACTGTATCAGATATGTTCTGCACGCTAAGAGAACCTGCAACCTCTCTTAAAGGAATGTGTCTGGTGACAATGGAAACCCGAAAAGATTCATTAACCAGCATCATAAGGTATTTTCTAACATTAAAATACTGCGCAAGATATTCAGTGTGACCTTTAAAACTAATACCACAGCGGTTTATTGCTTCTTTATTCACGGGTGCAGTAACCATACAATCTGCCTGACGGGACTTTATCAAATCACAAGCCTTCTCTATACAAACAAACGAAACCTTTGCTGCTGATTTTTCATACCTACCTAGAAAAGGAGGTCTTTTTAAAATTGAAACATCGATGAATTCAACCTTTTTGATTAAAGATTTTCTTTTTATGCACTGTTTATCGGCAATTAAAACATACGAAGCAAGCGAAAAGATTTTTTTATCAGACAAAGCCTTTTCTATAATCTCTAAGCCGATTCCACATGGATCGCCGCCAGTGATAACTACGCGAGGCTTAAGAAGGGTTTTACTCATTAATGATAATTTTTGACTTTGCTTTTAATTTATCCAGCCACTCAGTAAGCTTAATTTCCATTTCCTCATTCCATAGGATATCACGTATTTGAGCCTGTGCTTCCTTAAGGATAAAATTTCTTTCTGGCTCAATCCGTTGGATATAAAAAATATAAAAACCATCATCCTGTTTTATTGGTTTAGAGAACTCGTTTTCTTTTAAAGAAAAAATTACTTCGGCTAAATCTTTTTTTATCATTTTCATATCCATCAAGCCAAGATTTATTTCACTATTAAACTCTTTTTGCACCTTGGAAAAACTTATTTTTGTATTCAATAAAGACATTGCCCTGCTGGCCTGCTGTTTAGATTCTAAGCGAATCGCTAAAACCTCGCGTAGTTGCGGTTTTTTAAACTCATGTGAATGTTTCGTATAATATTCTGTTATTGCCCTTGGGCTTATATATATTCTTGAACGCACTTCCTGATTTATCAATTCCATAGTAATCAGCTGCTCCTCGATACGCTTGTAAAGATCATCCTGGCTGAACCCGCTTTTGATTAAATGTTTTTTGAATTCCGCTTCGTTTGGAAAACGATTCCTGATTCCATCGATTCTCTGCTGAATAAACTCAGGTCTAATCATTAAACCACGCTGTCGTGCAAGAGAAATTATCAATTTATCCTCAATTAAACTATTCAAGGCTTCGGATTTTAGATTTTGTATATTTTTTTCAAGTTCTTTACCAGAATACATCTCTTCAAGCTGAAGCCTGGTCATAGATACATATGCCGTAAGATCGTATTCGGTAACTACTTCATTATTGATAAATGCAACAATCTTACTTGCCCAAGCAGTAGTTGTAATAAATAAAAATAGTATAAAAATAGTGATAATTTTAATTTTTTCCATTTTTTGATAATAGGCTGACTGTTTCTCTTAGTAAACGGCAATATAAATCAAATCCCACTGTGCTTATAAAACCGTGTTGTTCTTTTCCTAGGATATTGCCTGCGCCTCTGATTTCCAAATCCTGCATGGCAATTTTAAACCCAGAACCCAATTTTGAATACTGAACCAAAGCAGAAAGCCGTTTATTGGCATCTGCAGTTATACTCATGTTTTTCTTGATTAAAAAATAAGCGTAGGCCTGAGATTCGAACCTGCCCACTCTTCCTCTTAGCTGATGTAAATCAGATAAACCAAAACGATCGGCGTTATTAACAACCAAGGTATTAGCATTAGGAACATCCATACCCGACTCGATTATATTAGAACAAACCAATACCTTTATTTTGTTATCCAAAAAATCAATAATTATGCGCTCTAAAACCTTTGCGGGCATCTGCCCGTGGGCTATCTCCACTTTTATATTTTTACCGACAAATTCGCTAATCCTATTCTTGATTTTATCTATATCATAAATTTGATTATGAACAAAATAAACCTGTCCGCCACGCTTTATTTCTCTATTTAAAGCATGTTTAATTAAGTCCTCATCAAATTCATTTACATATGTTTTAACAGACAATCTTTTTTTAGGGGGCGTTTCTATTAAAGATATATCCTTTAACCCCACAAGAGACATATAAAATGTCCTAGGGATAGGCGTAGCCGTAAGAGTAAGAACATCCACATTTAATCTTATATTCTTAAGTTTGTCTTTTGCCGCAACGCCAAAACGTTGTTCTTCGTCGATGATCAAAAGACCTAAATCCTTAAACTTAATATCGTCGGTTAAAAGCCGGTGCGTACCGATAACCAAATCAATCTTACCTTCTTTTAAACCCTGAATGATATGCTTTTGTTCTGCCTTGGATTTAAAACGACTAAGCATCTCTATATTAACCGGAAAATCATTAATCCTTGATTTAAAATTATGGAAATGCTGCTCTGCAAGTATAGTCGTGGGGACAAGTATAGCAACCTGTTTATTATCCATCATTGCCTTAAAAGCTGCGCGCATAGCAACTTCAGTTTTGCCATATCCGACATCGCCGCACAAAAGCCGATCCATTGGCTTGGTTGATTCCATATCCTGTTTAACCTCGCAAGCAGCATTTTCCTGGTCAACAGTTTCCTTAAAAGGAAAACCTCCTTCAAACTTATACTGCCAATCGCTATCTTTAGAAAACTTAATACCTTTGACATACTGTCTTTTGGCCTGCAACTCAAGAATTGAAAGAGCAAAAGTTCTTATTTTATTTTTTGCATTTTCTTTTGTGCGCAACCATTGCTTCGAACCAAGTCGGTTTAATTTTGGCCTTCTATGCTCAAAACTAACATACTTTTGAACAAGATAAATCTTATCCATAGGTACATATACCTTTTCATTATTCAAATACTGGATAATCAAACAAGGCTCTTCGCTTTTTAAGGCTTTAATTTTTTTCATCCCTTTATAACGACCGATACCATGATGAATATGCACCACACAATCATCAATCTCAAGATCCAGATAGCTAGCAAAAGGCATATCCTCTTTAAAGGCGAAATTACGAACAGACCTGATTGTCCTTGGCAGAATAATCGCCATATCGTGTGCCCAAAGAGCTTTTCCACTATTTAAATTGTAGCTAGTCATTTTCTCTATTTTGTCATACTCAAAAACAATCCTTAAGGGAAATTCAAAATTAGAAGGAAATACATCCAACGTCTGACCCCTTAAAGCAAAATCCCCTTCCTCTAAAACTACATTTTGCCTATTGTAAGCAAAATCCACCAGAGTTTTTAACAGTTCTTTAATAGATAGTTTTTGCCCGCTATAAATCTTTAAAGTTTTAAACATTCTAAAAACGCTTCTGCCAAGAGATAACCAAAGGCGAAACGATATAAATCGTAGAGTAAGTTCCCGAAATAAAACCGATCAACAAACAAAAAGCAAAACCATTTAAAATCTGTCCCCCTAAATATAACAAACTTACTACAACCAAAAGTGTCAAAATTGTAGTGATTATAGTTCTGCTTAAAGTCTGGTTAACAGCTCTATTTACTATATCCCGAACGCTAGCTTTAGGATTAGCCTTAGCAACTTCCCTGACCCGATCATAGATTACAATCGTATCATTAATAGAATAACCCGCTATCGTTAAAAGCGCAGTAACAATCAAAAGATCAACTTGCCTATTAAACATTACCAAAATCCCCAAGGAAATCAAACAATCATGCAATAGCGCAATGATTCCAGCAAGGCCAAAAGCAAAATGCTTAAATCTAATTCCTACATATAAAAGAATACCGATTAAAGCAAACAGTAACGCTGATATCGCCTTTTTCTTCAACTGGCCTCCTACAACCGGCCCGACTTTTTCAATCCTTAAAATATCCAGTCTGTTATCGCTAAAATCCTTTTTGAATTTAGCCTGAATAATTGAGGATGTATCATCTGCAGTACGCATTAGTATGTGTCTAGGATTGTCTTTTATCTGCTGAATAGAAGTATCCCCTAATTCAATCTCATCCAAGGATGAACGTAAATCCGATAAAGATATATCTTTTTCAAATGCGTATTCCTGCAGCTGTCCTCCGGCAAAATCAACTCCATAAATACTGTTGCCTTTTTTGACATAAGAAAATACACCTATCCCTATCAATAATAACGAAATGCAATAAAAAATTTTTCTTCTTTTGAAAAAATCAATATTCGTCTTTTTGAAGAAGTTTACCATTGCCAATTTAGTAAATTTTGAATTTAAAAGTATTAAATCAAATATTGTCCTGGTAACGATTATTGCCGTAAACATGCTGGCGGCAAGACCAATGCTTAGCGTTACAGCAAAACCTTTTATCGGACCTGTGCCAAAACTAAAAAGTAAACCAGCAGCAATCAAAGTAGTCAGATTTGAATCGAATATAGCACTGAAAGCCTTATCGTAGCCGTTACTGACTGCAGCCCGAAGACTTCTGCCCAAAGACAGTTCTTCTCTAATTCTTTCATTGATCAAAACATTAGCATCAACTGCCATACCGATAGTCAAAACAATACCAGCAATACCTGGAAGGGTAAGTGTTGCGGCAAACTCAGGAACAACCACATGCAAAAAACCCAATGTTCCGAATATAATCAGAATATTTAATAATAATGCGATATTTGCAATTATACCAGGCAAAAGATAATAAAAGGACATAAAAACAAAAACCAAGATAAAACCAACAATGCAAGCAGTTATTCCTGCTTTAATTGAATCTTGCCCCAATAAAGGACCAATAGTACGTTCTTCTTCAATATATATCGGCGCAGGCAAAGAACCAACCCTTAATATAACCGATAGATCATTTGCCTCCTGAACATTAAACCTTCCTGAAATCTGGGCATTGCCAGAAGGAATTTCTTCCTGAATTACAGGAGCAGATTTTATATTACCGTCTAAAACAATTGCCAGGCGCCTGCCGATGTTCTCCCTTGTAAGCCGGGCAAATTCCTTTGCACCTTCTGAAGTAAAATTAAGGCTTACATAAGGCATACCGAACTGCTCATGCGAAAAATCAACCCTGGCATCTTTTATCATTTCACCAGAAAGGGCTGATTGTTTATTTAATACAATCGGTTTTTCATCCAGATACTTTAACTCATATTCTTCATTGATTTCCCCACTAAGAGCATTCTTCAATTTATTTACATCGTCTTCAACCAGCTTAAACTCCAAAAAACCGGTTTTTTTGATCAAATCGATTGCTCTTTCTCTATCAGTAAAACCGGGAAGCTGCAACACTATCTGGCTATCACCTTGAATTTGAATAACTGTCTCCCTTACCCCAAACTCGTCAATTCTGTTTCTGATAACCTCAAGCGCCCTTTCTAAAGCGCCCTGTTTTGCATCAGCATCGAGCTTACTGGAGTCAACCTTTAAAACAAGATGCATCCCACCTTTTAAATCAAGGCCTAGATTAACCCTTTTCTCAAACGGAAAAGCAAACCAGGCAAAAAAACCAATTATTAATAATAAAAATCCTGCTCTAATTAAAAGTTTTTTTCGCATAAACACCCCTTATTAACTTGCTGCTTTTATTACTCTGGCTACGGCAGTCTTATCAATTTCTATTTTTGTATTATCATCGACCCTTAAAGAAAAGGTAGTGTCCTTTACATTAACGATTGTACCATGGATACCGCAAAGCGTTACAACTTCTGAATTCTTCTTTAGAGATACAATCATTGCCTTATGTTTCTTTTCCTGTTGTTTCTGCGGTCTAATAAGCAGAAAATAGAATATTACAAAAATAATGACAATAGGAAATAACTGCACCAATGGATTTACCGCTGCTTGTTGAGGCATAAAAAACTCCTTTCTTAACTTAAGATTTGGTCTTTTTTACAAGTGATTTAACTGTGTCTGAAGGCTTAGCGCCTTTTTTAAGCCAGCTGTCGTATTTAGCCTTATCGATTTTAAAAACTATTTCTTTCCCAGTTGGGTTATAATACCCTAGCTCCTCGATAAATTTGCCTCTACTGTCAACTGAATCATTACAGACAACCACTCTATATTTATGTCTTTTCTTAGAGCTTTTTCCTGGTCTGCGTAACCTTATTGCTGTTGCCATCTACATCCTCCTTATTTTGTTTTTTTATAAAGCGCTTAATTGCGCCTTAGCCTTGTTTAATGTCTCATTAAATTCTTTTTCCGCAACTGAATCAGCAACTATACCTGCGCCTGCCTGGATATAGGCAAACCCGTCTTTGATTAAAATCGAACGTATGGTAATGCAGGTGTCAAGATTACCTGAAAAACTAAAATAACCCACACAGCCAGCGTAAATTGATCTTTTTACAGTTTCTAACTCATCAATAATTTCCATCGCCCTGACCTTAGGGGCGCCGGTTACAGTACCTGCAGGAAAACAACTAGTAAGACAATCAAAAACAGACTTTTTTTTATGCAAAATACCTGTCACATCGCTTACGATATGCATTACATGGGAATATCGTTCTATTGCCATAAATTCTTTTAGTTTTACCGAGCCTTTTTTACATACCCTACCCAAATCATTACGCCCTAAATCAACAAGCATAACATGTTCGGCCCTTTCTTTTTCGTCTTCCAGAAGTGATTTCTCTAGATTTTTATCTTCATTTTCGTTTATCCCTCTAGGTCTAGTACCAGCAATCGGACGAGTCTGAACTACTGAATCTTCACACCTAACTAACAACTCTGGAGATGAACCTATAAGATCAATCTTGTCTAATTTTAAAAAGAACATATACGGCGATGGGTTAATAGAACGAAGACGTCTATAGATATCAAAAACAGGGCGTTTGATTTTTGTCTTAAAACGCTGCGATAAAACAACCTGAATAATATCCCCCATTTGTATATATGTTTTGGCTTTCTTAACCATTTGAATAAACTTCTGCCGGCTTAGATTTGAAGTGACCCTCGGTAGACGATTTTTCACATGGTCTCTGTTAATTTTAACAGATTTATCCAAACTTTGTTTTATCTGTTGAATCTTTTTTAAAGCCTGTTTGTATAATCTTTTCTTCGCCGCAACAGTCAGCCTGCTGTTTTTTAAATGGACATTGGAAACAATCTTTATCTTATGCCTGGTATGATCAAACAAAAGGATTGTATCCGTAAACATAAAAACAGAATCAGGGATATTAAGATCATCGATGTTTTTATCAGGTATATCCTCAATGAATCTTACCATATCGTATGACATGAAACCGACCAGACCTCCGCAAAACCTCGGCAGGCCCTTTATATGCACAAATTTAAACTTTTCGATAAACCGTTTTATTTCATCAATAGGGTTTGTTTTGGTTATAATCTTTCTTCTCTTGCCATATTCAATAAAACTAATCACTTTACCTTTAGATGAAATAACCACAGAAGGATTAGCTCCTAAAAATGAGAAACGGGCGATTTTTTCCTTGCCCTCAACAGACTCTAAAAGATAAGAATACTTACAATTACTAATCTTTATATAGGAAGACACGGGTGTCTCCATATCTGCTATGATTTCCTCATAAACAGGAATAAGATTGCCTTTTTTAGAATACCTTAAAAATTCCTTTTCGCTTGGATAAATCATTTATTTTCTTTTGGGTTTCTTTCTTAAGCTAATCTGTCTGAAAAAACAGCTCTTTTTTCCGGTATGACATGCCCCACCGATCTGTCTTACTTTTATCAACAGCGTATCGGCATCACAATCATAACTAATCTTTTTTATATGCTGAAAATTTCCGGAGGTCATCCCCTTTACCCAGTATTCTTTTCTTGAACGAGACCAAAAACATGTTTTCTTAAGTTTTAAGGTTTTATTAATTGAGGCTTTGTTCATATAGGCAAGCATAAGTACTTCATTCGTTTTATAATCCTGAACGATAGTTGGAATCAATCCTTTATCGTCAAATTTAAACTTTGGTAATTTCTCCATTAAGCTCTCCTTCAAATTCTTACTTTTATTTTTTTCTTTTTTAAATATTGCTTTATCCTGTTAACGCTCAACTGCCTATAGTGAAACAGACTTGCTGCCAGGCCTGCAGAAGCAGCAGTTTTTTTAAATACATCATAAAAATCATCCAAACTGCCTGCGCCACCTGAAGCGATAACAGGAATCTTTACTGCCTTTGATACTTCTTTTGTGAGCTCGATATCAAATCCATCTTTGGTGCCGTCTTTATCCATGCTCGTTAAAAGAATCTCCCCGGCACCTAAACTCTCGACTTTTTTTACCCATTTAATGACATCAATAAATGTATTTTCTCTGCCGCCTTTAATAAAAACTTGCCACTTTTTAATCTTGGTACTGATTCTTTTTGCATCTATTGCTACAACAATACATTGACTGCCAAAACGCTTCGCAGCCTCTTTTACCAAACTAGGATTTTTAACCGCAGCGGTATTGATGGAAACTTTATCTGCGCCGGCGTTTAAAAGATTCCTGACATCATTTACATTGCGTACCCCTCCGCCAACAGTAAGCGGCATAAAAATCTGCGATGCAATTCGCTTTACCACGTTAAGAATTGTATTTCTTTTTTCAAAACTGGCAGTAATATCTAAAAAAACCAGTTCATCCGCACCTTGACGATCATAAAAAGATGCATTTTCAACCGGATCTCCTGCATCTTTTAAATTAATAAATTTAACTCCCTTGACTACGCGTCCGTTTTTTACATCAAGACAAGGGATTATTCTTTTCGTTAACATTTTTCGTTATGTTTATTGCCTCATATAATTTAAACTTTCCTTCATAAAGTGCTTTTCCGACAATTACCCCATAAGGCGACTGAGGATTTAAATTATTAAGCTTTTTAATATCTTCAAGCGAACCGATACCGCCTGCAACAATCAGCGAAATATTCCCCTGCTCTAAAATCGCAGTAGCCATCTCAAAATTAGGCCCCTGCATAGTTCCGTCCCGGCTAATATCGGTAAAAATAACAGACTTTAAACCAAAATTCTTCAGCTGAATTATTCTCTCTAACCCAGAAGAAACGCTAGATTTTACCCATCCTTCTGTAAATACCTTATCTCTAATTGTATCCACGCTCACAAGAATCTTATCTTTAAATTCCATTACCACTGATTTTAAAAACTCAAAATCCAAGGCCTTTGTACCGATTATAACCTTTGATACCCCGCTTGAAAGTATGTTGATAATCGTAGCCCTATCCCTAACACCTCCGCCGAATTGAACCGGAATATCAATATTCAAACAGATATTTCTAACAAAATCCAGATTTTGAGGAACTCCGCTCATTGCCCCGTCAAGATCAACGATATGTAAAAGTTGTGCTCCTTCACTTTTCCAAATCTGGGCAATTTTTAATGGCTCTGATGAATAAATAGTTTCATCAAACCTACCTTGTGTAAGACGAACTACTTTACCGTTTTTTAAATCAATCGCTGGTATAACTATCATAATGCAATAAAGTTTTTTAAAATCTTCAAACCTACCTGCTGGCTTTTTTCTGGATGAAACTGTACTGCGAAAACATTATCCTTTGAAACTGCACTTACGAATTTTCTGCTGTAAGAAGTGTTTCCTGCAACATAAGCCGGCTTCACCCCATCCACATAATAAGAGTGACAAAAATAAACAAACTCCTTATTTTTTATATCCTTAAAAAGTTTTTTTGCGCTCTTGTTATCCTTGTTAAGTGATACTTCATTCCATCCGATATGGGGAACTTTTATATTTTTGTTTGCCTTAAAACGTCTGACACTACCTTTAAAAACACCCAAACCTTTTATACTCATTGATTCTTCACTTCTTTCAAACAATAGCTGCATACCCAGACAAATCCCTAAAAAAGGTCTGCCAGATAAAATAAACTCTTTTAAAGGAGTAATCAATTTCAATTTCTTAAGTTTAACCGCCGCATCTCCAAATGCACCTACTCCGGGCAAAACTAATTTTTCTGAACGCATGATATCAGCTGGCTTTGAACTTATCTTAACCTTATTGCCAAACTTCTTTAAAGCCTTGCTTACGCTATTGAGATTGCCGCTTGCATAATCAACTACCACTATCATTAATCAATCAGTCCCTTTGTTGAAGGAACTCCCTTTCTTCTTTTATCTACCTGACTTGCCTCATCCATGGCTTTACCTAAAGACTTAAAAATAGGCTCAAGCACAGTATGCAGATCTTCGTTTTTACCAGTTATTTTTATGGCCAAGTTTATTCCCAGTTTTTTTGTAAACCCTTCAAAAAAATGATTCGCATATTCCAGAGAATACCCGCGGATATCTTTTACGTGAAACTTTGAATTTGCAAACTCGATTGCTTTAAAATGACTCCTGCCGCTAATATCCACCACTACAGTTGCTACAATATCTTCCATCGGTACTATCGAGTAAGCAGATCTCTTTAATCCAGACATCTTGCCTAAAGCCTTTTTAAACGCCTCGCCTAAAACTATACCAATATCCTCATTAGTATGATGTATATCGATTTTCTTAGAGTCGCCTTTTGCTTTTATATTTAAATCAAAAAATCCCCAAAAAGCAAAAAGTTCTAACATATGATCAAGTAAACCAATTCCTGTATTAATATTGGCCTTACCATGACCATCGATATTTAAAAACACCTTTATATCGGTTTCTTTCGTTTTTCTACTACAGATTGCTGTTCTTTTTTTTGAATTTTTTGCTTTCATTGTCTTCCTCTTTTTTTAAAACCTCACCCTTACGGATTCTAAATGCTTTACCAGGCCTTCCAGGCTGGCAATGGTCTCTAAAGGTTTTCTACATTTATCCAAAGCCTTTTTTGAATAAGAAATCACATGCGTTGATTTCATAAAATCATCCAGCGTAAGCCCTGAGAAAAATTTAGCAGTCCCCATGGTAGGCAAGATATGACTTGGACCGGCTACATAATCGCCAATAGCCACTGGTGAATATGCCCCTAAAAATACTGCTCCGGCATTTTTAACATCTTTTAAAAGTTTTCTTGGGTTATTAACCATAATCTCTAAGTGTTCCGGAGCTATTTCATTAGATAAATCGACCGCTTCTTTTAAATTTTTAACAATAACCACAAAACTATTTTTTACTTCTTCCTGCGCCAATATCTTAGCCAGTTTTTTACAGGTTGTAATAGTAATTGCTAAACCCTGCAAATGTTCTGTCTGGGCTTTTATATCTGCCTTAATAAAATCAGGATTGGAGAACTTATTGGCGATTATCACCACCTCCGTTGGACCTGCAAGCATATCAATATCACTAAAGCCGAATACCTGTCTTTTTGCCTCTGTAACATAAACATTGCCTGGTCCAATTATCTTATCAACCTTTGGGATTGTTTTTGTTCCAAAAGCCAAAGCTGCTATTGCCTGGGCTCCACCGATTTTATATATTTCCGTAACCTTGAGAAGATTTGCCACTGCCAGGATATAAGGATTAATCGTTTTATATTTATTCGGCGGGCTCATCAAAACTATTCTTCTAACACCCGCAAGCTTAGCTGGCAAAACACTCATATAAACACTTGAAACTAAAGGTGCGCTCCCTGATGGTACATAAATCCCCACGCTATCAAGAGGTTTTTTATATTCCCCCAAAAGAATTCCCTCTTCGTCTTTTATACGCCAGACTTTCTTAGACTGTCTTTTGTAAAACCTGGTGACATTGTTTAATATAATCTGAAGCTGTGAAACAAACTCAGGTTTAATCTCCTGAAAGGCAGAACTTATCTCGCTTTGCGTAACCTTGATGTCGCGCACGCTAAGTTTTACCTTATCAAACTTTCTCGTGTATTTTAAAAGCGCTTCATCACCATTTAATCTAATATCATCTAAAATCTTAGCGACCTTCCTATTGATGTTTTTATTAGAATTAAAAGTACGGTTTATTATCTTTTTTAGTTTTGAAGAATCCTTACGAAATATTTTCATCGATCAACCTCTTACTTATTTTGATTGCTTCTTCCATTGCCTTATCTAATCTTTCCGGCTTGTCTCCTCCGGCCTGTGCAAAATCAGGCCTTCCACCGCCCGAACCTCCAATTATTGAAGCGATCTGCTTTATCAATAGCGGCGCGTTGATATTTTTAGCCTGCAGCTCCTTTGAAACCCCTACTACAATATTAACATTATTTTCCAAACTTCCCCCAAGCACAATTATAAAATCTTTTCCCAGTTTTGTTTTAAGATAATCGAACGCTATACGTAAAACATTTTTACTTGCCTGTTTGAAATTTAACACTTTAAAGGAAATATCCTTATATTTATCTACTGAGATATTTTTCTCTACAACAATATTAGCATATTTATCTTCAAATCTCTTATGTATATTTTTAAACCTGGTATTCAATAATTTTATCTGCTCATTAAAATCATTACTGCCAAGGTGAATAATAAGATCATTATATAACTCTTTAGATTTATTCCTGTAACAAGAAGCTTTATCAGCGGTTAAGGCCTCTATCCTTCTTACGCCTTTAGCAATAGATGATTCAGAAATTATCTTAAAATCCATTACTTCGCTGGTGTTATCCAAATGCGTCCCGCCGCAGAGCTCTTTAGAAAAACCTCCAATGGAAACCATGCGCACCCGATCTTCATATTTTTCCGCAAAAAACATCAATGCCCCAGCTTTTTTAGCCTGCTCTAAACTAAGCTCTTCTTTTTTAAGCACTGTTGATTGCTTTATATTCTCATTCACCAAAGACTCGATTTCTTTTACCTCATCGCCTGTTAAAGCGCTTGAATGGGTAAAATCAAACCTTAAACGATCATCTTCTACGCTTGAACCAGACTGCTTAACATGCTCTCCTAAAACAACTCTCAAGGCCGCATGAAAAAGATGCGTTGCTGTATGCGCACGGGTAACAGCCCTACGATATTCACAGTCAATTAAAGCAGTAACGATTTCATCTTTTTTAAACTTACCCTTTAAAACCTTACCGCTATGGACAATCGCCTTATTCTGTTTTAATACTTCTATAATCTCAAAAATATTATCATTACAGATTATCCTTCCTTTATCAGAAGCCTGGCCGCCGCTTTCAGCGTAGAACGGAGTCTTCTCTAAAACTATTGAAGCTGTTTCACCTTCAGTAATTAAATCTACTTCACTTTTATTTTTAAATAAATGCACTACTTTAGAGTTATCCTTGTTTAAATCATAACCGACAAACGAACAAGAAGTTTTTGAAAAATCAATTCCACTATCAATAAATATATCACCAGTCATGGAACTTTTTTTCTTAGAACATAACTTTTGCTTATCGAGATGACTGTGAAAAGATTCAACATCAATGGTTTTATTATTTTTCTTTGCCCATTCCATAGTTATCTCTAAAGGAATCCCGTAGGTATCATAAAGCCTAAAAGCAACTAATCCCGTATTTTCTTCGTTAAACTGCTCGCTGATGACCTTTGATGAATTTTTAATCAGTTTTAAAAAATCCTTTTCTTCAGATAAAACAATCGCGGCAATCTCTTCGGTTCTTTTTTCCATCTGCGGATAAGGATTTTTCATAACCATGGTGACTAATGGAACCAGCTTATATAAAAATTCTTCTTCTTTACCCAGGTTTTTTAAAGCAATAACCGATTTTCTGATAAGTTTTCTAACAATATAACCTCTATTTTCATTTGCAGGCATTACCGAATCATTTATCGAAAACACAACCGCTCGGATATGATCGGCAACGATATTAATCGATTCACTATCAATAGCTTTATCGCTATCGATATTTTTTTTGATCTCATTGATTATGGGTTTAAAGATGTCGATTTCAAAATTCGTTAAAACATTCTGCATAACCGAAGCCATGCGCTCTAGACCCATGCCTGTATCAATATTTTTATTCTTTAAAGGCTCTAATTGTTCTGCACCAATGCGGTTAAACTGGGTGAATACAAGGTTCCAGATTTCCACAAACCTTCCGCAATCACAGGCTGGTGAACAATCCGGCTTTTTGCATCCATATTCCTTTCCATAATCGAAAAATATCTCAGAACAAGGCCCGCATGGACCATTCGGTCCTAATTTTGGAGCATCAGCAGGCCAAAAATTCTTATCAGCTGCAAGCTTTACGATTCGTTCCTTCTTTACCTTAATTTTGTCCAACCATATTAAATAGGCTTCCTCATCTTCTTGATAAACAGAAACCCATAATTTAGATTCATTAATTTTTAATTTCTTAGTCACGAATTCCCATGCCCACTGAATTGCCTCTTCTTTAAAGTAATCACCAAATGAAAAATTACCCAACATCTCAAAAAACGTATGATGAAAGGCGGTTTTGCCAACCTTGTCCAGATCATCTGTCCTCAGACACTTCTGACAACTGGCAGCCCTTGTAAATCCACTCACCTGGCCCATAAACTCTTTTTTAAACTGATTCATCCCAGCACAAGTAAACAAAAGTGTAGGATCATCCCTAGGCACAAGACTATCGCTTTCAACAATTTTGTGTTTTTTATCCCTAAAAAAAAGTAAAAACTCGCTTCTTAATTCATCTGTTCTCATAACTGGCTTATTACCTGTTGTATATCCTGAGAATAATAACCGCGGCGTGAAAGGTAACCATACAACCTTCTCTTTGCCTTGATAGGATCCCTACATGATTTTAATATTCTTTCAAACTTATTCTTGGTAAGCTCTTGAATTGAACAATCATCTTTATATTTACTATCAACCTCATTCAACAATCTATTGATAGTCTGCTTGTCGATTCCCTTCATCAACAACTCGTAAATTATTTTTTTGTTGCCAAAATTATTTTCTTTTCGATACTTAATCCAGCTCTTTGCAAACTCTACGTCATTTAAGAATTTTTTTTCCTTTAAAAAAACTATTAGTTTTTCTATAGTCTGGGGTAAGAACTTTTTTTGTTTCAGCTTTTGTCTTATCTCATCGCAGCTTCTTAAGCGATACATCAACAATCTAAAAGCACCCAGTTTTGCCTTTTCAAAATCAACGTTATTCTTCTGCATTAATTATTGTATAGCCTCTGGAGGTATGCATCAAGGCCGTACTTTTCTTTTCAATCGAACCGGTAATCTTTTCAAAGTCTTTTAACCCGGATAATTTTTTATTTTCAATTGCAAATATTAAATCTCCTTTAACCAAAAGGGCTTCGCTTGCTGGAGTATTTCT
>JAVCCR010000020.1 GCA_030765485.1 Candidatus Gygaella obscura | reverse complement strand
TTATAATTAACTAATGCAGAATTTATTGCATAAGAAGAGCCAACAGGCGTTTGATCCGAGGGGCAGATTAAGAAGTCTTTTCTTCCTACCAAATCAGATAAGGCTGCGGCATAACAAGATTTTTTATTAATCAGAGATTCAAGTTTTTTATAAACGAATCTTTTATGCATAAAGAAAGGGTCTTTTTCTTTTACTTTGGCTAAGGCTTTCTCAAAATATGCCTCAGGAACAGAACCCAATGAAGCTGGGACGGCATTTTCCTCACGCGTGTATAATTCCAAAAGCGTATTTATCAGAAGCTGGTTTTGAATGCAGATTCTTTCTTTGTTTGATTCAACAACTTTGTTGTACGTAAAAACGGATATCGAGGCTATTATGGAGAATATAACGAAGCTGATTAACAGTTCTATAAGAGTAAAACTTTTTCCTTTCATTATGTGCTCCTTTTCTATATAATATTAACAAAATCAAATGGTTAAGTAAATAGAAAAATGAAAATAAAAGATTCAATTATAAGATTGTTTATCTTCTGTCTGTTTTTGGTAATTACCTATCATTTTATATTCCTTCCTTTAGGTCTAACTGGTAATTTTGTAAGGGCATTTAATGATAGAACAACGCTTACCAGTTATCACTTTCTTGATCAAGAAAAAAGCGATATTGTTATTGTTGATATAAATGATGAAAGTATTAATGCTTTAGGTATTAAATGGCCGTGGCCAAGGAGTCAATTTGCAAAGTTACTTCAGGTTATTGATAATGCGGGCGCAGCCGTTATTGTTTTTGATGTGGTTTTTGCAGGGGAAAGCAGCCTTGGACCGGATGATGACAGAGATTTTAAAAATGCTTTAGATTTATCAAAAAAAGTTATTTTAGCTTCCTATATTAATGAAAAAGGTCAGTTGACTGAACCCACAGCTAATTTTTATAGTGCCGCTAGTGAAGTAGGTTTTGTGAATAAATTAAAAGATGACGATTATGTTGTTAGAAAGGCAATAGCTGCTGCAAGGTTTGATAATGGTTTAATAGATTATTCTTTTGAGATAAAAACAAAGGCTTTTTTAGAAGGTGTTTCCTCAGAGAAAATCGAATTTAACAATGGACAGATAATCATCAATGATAAGAATAGAGCAATCCCTGTTGAAAAAGGCGGTTCGTTACCTATATTTTATAGGTATAAGCTTGATGATTTTAATCATGTTCCAGTTATTGATGTTTTAAACAGAGATTTTAAAAAGGATATTTTTAAGGATAAGGTTGTTTTGATCGGTCAGACAGCTGAAATTTTACATGATGTTTATTCAACTCCTCTTGGACATATGGATGGGGTTGTGGTTGCGGCAAATTTAATGCAGCAGTTGATTGATGAAAAGATTTTAAAGCCCGTAGATACTTTTTTATCTGTTATCAGTGTTTTTGTCATTGCTTTTATTTTAGGATGCGCAGCTTTTTATTTACCGATTACGATACTAATTTTATTGTCTATAATTGTTTTTTTGTTGATTTTTACGTGGAGTGTGTTTTTATACAGGGCGGGGTTTTTATTGGATGTGTTTAGCTTTGTAGGTATTTGCGTTGTTACGTTCGTGGCAGTGGCTTTTTATAAATACGCACAGTTTTTAATTGATAAGCAGAGATTATTGAATATAGCCGTAAGAGATGAGGGCACGGGATTTTTTAACAGGCATTATCTCCAGGTACATTTAAAACAAGAGCTTAAAAAACCGGTTTCCAAGAGAAGGCCTCTTAGTATCTGGCTTATAAGCATTGATAATTTTGATAAACTCCTGGATAGAGTTTCGATTGAAAAACTAAATGCTTTATTTTTGAAATTAAACACAATATTTAAAAAACTCCTTACAGATGTAGGTATTATTGCTAGATTTACTGATAATAGCATTGTTGTAATATCGCGATCAAAAAGTTTGAAAGCGATTAAAATAACAGCCGAAGATCTTTACAAAAAAGCAGGCAGGCTAAGCATAGAAACAGATACACAGGAAAATCGTTTAGAACACCTAGATATTGCACTTACTGTTTTAATTAATTCTGCAGACAGGGATTTATTTGTTGATAATGTTTTATTTGGTTTGTCATGTTCACTTTTAAAGGCCCAGGAACAACAGAATAAAAAACTCCATATTGGCGATATGAAAAAAGAGTGTTTAAGTATAGAACCAGATAAAGAAGTTCTGGCGAGTGAAAAAGATATTATTGGGTTTGCGGCCGATGATTTAAAAGAGAAAAATAATCAGCTTAATAAAAAAATAAAAGAATTAGGTCTCTATCATAAAAAAATACAAGAGGCGTATTTTTCAAGTCTGCGTGCACTCCTAGAGGCACTTGAGGAAAAAGATTCCTATACCAGTGGACACTCTTTAAGGGTAGCAGGGTATTCTTTGATGATCGGTAAGCAAATTAACCTAAACCAGGAAAAATTAGACCTGTTGGAAAAAGCTGCAATGTTGCATGATATCGGAAAGATTGGTCTATCGGATAATCTTTTACATAAGAAGGAAAAACTTACTGATGAAGATTTCGCTATGATAAAAAAGCATGAGTTGATAAGTGTGAAGATTTTAAAACCGATAGATTTTTTAAAAGATGCCCTACCGATAATTCTGCATCACCATGAACGTTATGACGGAAGCGGTTATCCTCATGGCCTAAGAGGCGAGATGATCCCTTTAGAAGCTCGAATTATTGCTGTTGCAGATGCTTTTGACGCCATGACAACCGGCAGGGGCTATAATAAGAGTATGTCTGATTTAGAGGCAATAGAAGAGCTAGAAAGATGTTCTAATAAGCAGCTAGATTCTCTCCTTGTGGATGCTTTTATCCAGGCATTAAAAAGAGAAAAAAATTAATAAAAAAAGTTCTTGACAAAGAAAGTAACTTATTGTAGTATTAGGGCTTGTACAAATTTGCCCTCGTAGCTCAGTTGGCAGAGCACGTCCTTGGTAAGGACGGGGTCATCGGTTCAAACCCGATCGGGGGCTAAAAGCGAGAATTATGAGAGAAACAATTACTTTACAATGTCCGGATTGCAAAAATCGTAATTATACAACAACGAAGAATAAGAAACTACATACGGAAAAATTGGAAATAAAGAAGTTTTGTAAATTTTGTCGTAGTCATACTGCGCATAAAGAAATAAAATAAAATTTGAAAAATAATAAAGACATTTTGCAGAAAATGCCTTCTGTGGACTTATGTTATTTTAAATATAAAAAATTAGGAGCGTCGGTTAAAGGCAAACCAACGGTCTCCAAAACCGTGACTGCAGGTTCGATTCCTGCCGCTCCTGAAGAAAAGAAATGATAAATAAAATCATTAAATTTTTTCAGGAAGTAAAGGTAGAAATATCAAAAGTTTCATGGCCTACGCGCCAAGAGTTATATAATTCTACGATAATCGTAATTGTATCAACTGCATTGACTGCGATTTTTGTCGGGAGTATAGGGATAATTTTTTCTAAAATCATTAAAGTTTTATTGCAATGAAGAAATGGTACGTTGTGCACACTCAGACTGGTTTAGAAGAAAAAGTTAAGTCTAGGATTATGCGTAGAATGGAGATCTCCCATTTGCAAGAAGGCCTAGGAGAGGTCTTTATTCCCACAGAACAGATATCAGAGGTTAGGGGTGGTAGAAAAAAAATTAGCCAGAGAAAATTCTTTCCTGGCTATATTCTTATTGAAGTGGATTTAAGTGAAGCAACATACTTAGCAATAAAGGCAACGCCTGGAGTAACTGGGTTTATTGGTTTGGGAAAAAGACCATCCAGTCTTCCTCAAGCAGAAGTTGATAACATAATAAAGCGTTCTAGGGATACCGAGAATAAACCTAGCCCAAAGGTAATGTTTCAGGCTGGTGAAGCTGTTAGGGTGACAGAGGGTCCATTTATGAATTTTAACGGTGTTATTGAAGATGTTTCGTCAGAAAAAGGAAAGGTTAAAGTAGGTGTTTCGATTTTTGGCCGTTCTACTCCCGTTGAGATTGAATTTTGGCAAATAGAGAAAATATAAAATGGCAAAAAAAATAAAAGCTCAGATTAAATTACATGTTCCATCAGGTGCAGCAAATCCCGCGCCTCCGGTTGGCCCTGCGTTAGGGCAGCACGGTGTTAATATTATGCAGTTTTGTAAACAATTTAACGATCAAACAAAAGATAAGGATGGAATTATTGTTCCTGTCGTAATAAGCGTATACGAGGATAGATCATTCAGCTTTATAATTAAAACTCCTCCGTCATCTGTTTTGATTAAGCGTGCATGCAATCTGGCTAAGGCTTCAGGCCTGGCTGGAAAAGAAATAATTGCTTCAATTACAGCAAAGCAAGTTGAGGAAATAGCAAAAAAGAAAATAGTAGATTTAAATACGGAGAATTTGGAAGAAGCAAAGAAAATAATTGAAGGTACTGCTAGAAGCATGGGTATAACTATAAGTAATTAATCATGAAAAAATTTAGCAAAAGACATAAAAAGGCTCAAGAATTAGTTGATGTGAATAAAATCTATACGTTAAAAGACGCTGTAGATCTATTGAAGAAGACACCAAAGGTGAAATTTGATGAATCAGTTGAATTGCATTTTTATCTTAATATCGATTCTAAGAAATCCGATCAGATGGTAAGAGGAGGTATTAAGCTTCCTCACGGAACAGGTAAAAAAATTAAGGTTGCGGTAATTTGTAAAGGCGAACACGAAACACAGGCAAAAGAAGCTGGTGCTGATTTTATCGGAGGAGCTGACTTGATTGAAAAAATAAGCGGCGGATGGATGGAATTCGATAAGATAATTGCTATACCTGAGATGATGAAGGATTTGGCAAAATTAGGCAAGGTTTTAGGACCCAGGGGGCTCATGCCGTCGCCAAAGACGGGTTCTGTTACAACAGAAATCGCTAAGGCAGTAAAAGAAGCAAAAGCAGGAAAAATTGATTTTAAATCTGATAAACTAAGTGGCATCCACGTAGGAATAGGGAGGATTTCATTTTCAGAAGATCAGATTATCGATAACGCAAAAAAGGTATTGGAAGTTGTTCAGTCAAGCAGGCCTTCTACGGTAAAAGGTAATTTTATCAAGAAGGTTTTTATTTCTGCAACAATGTCACCAGCCCTGCAAATTAATTAATCTTATGAAAAAAGTTGGATTACTTATTAAAGATCTGTTTAGTTCGCGTATTGAAAAAGATATAAAAAAGGCAAGTGCTTTCTTTTTTCTGCAGTATTCAGGCATTAATGGGCTGGCTATGAACAATCTTAGGAAAAATTTAAAGAAGTCAAACGCAAGACTGTTCATTACAAAAAACATCGTTGTCAAAAGGCTTCTTGAGAAGATGGATAAAAATGACCTGATTAAGTTTATTGATGGTCCGACAGCCTTTGTATTTGCTAATGAAGATATAGTTTCTGTATCAAAAGTGTTGGTTGATTTCTCCAAAGAAAATATGAATCTAAAGCTCCAGGGCGGATTTTTCCAGGAGAAAGAGTTAGATAAATCTACGATAACTGATATTGCAAGGTTACCTTCAAAAGACGTTTTGATTGCCCAGGCTGTATTTGGCATAAAAGCGCCTCTTAATAATTTAGTATTTGTGTTGTCAGGAATGTTGAAGAAGGTTTTAATTGTTTTAGATCAAATAAAGCAGAATAAGGAAAGGAGCAAATAATGGCAGATAAAATTCAGGATATTATGGGTTCTATAGAATCGATGAGTGTTTTGGAGCTTGCCGATTTAGTCAAGGCATTAGAAGAAAAATTCGGCGTCAGCGCCGCAATGCCGGTAATGGCAGCAGGGGTAGTTGCAGGCGGTGTAGCCGTAGCAGAAGAAGAAAAAACCATATTTGATGTTGTTTTGACTTCTGCAGGCAGTAATAAAATCGCTGCTATTAAAGAAGTAAGAGCAGCAACAAGCCTTGGTCTTAAAGAAGCAAAAGACTTAGTTGAGTCAGCTCCAAAGGCTGTTAAAGAAGGACTTCCTAAAGCAGAAGCTGAAGAACTCAAGAAGAAACTTGAAGCATCTGGTGCCGCGGTAGAGCTTAAGTAGTTTAACCTTTTTAAAAGAGGGGCAATTTAAAATTATGGCAAAATACAAGAACTTTGCTAAGATTAAAGAAGTTTATAATATGCCTAATCTGTTGGATGTCCAGGTAGAAAGCTATAAGGATTTTATTCAGATGAATATTCCTGCAAGCGAAAGATTACCGCAGGGATTACAGGAAGCCTTTACGGATGTTTTTCCCATTGAAAGCTTTGATAAAAACGTACGCATTGAATTTATTAGTTATTCATTAGGTAAATCCAAGTATGATCAGGCTGAATGTAAAAGAAGAGATGTTAGTTATTCAGTGTCGTTAAAGGTGAGATTTCGTCTTATTACCTTACATGAAACCAAGGAACAAGAAGCATATTTTGGTGAGCTTCCTTTGATGACTGATAAAGGAACATTTATTATAAACGGCGATGAGCGTGTCGTGGTAAGTCAGTTACAGCGTTCACCTGGTCTTACATTTGAAGAAGAGATGCATCAGACAGGCAAAAAACTGTTTTACGGCAGAATTATTCCTTATCGTGGGGCCTGGCTTGAATTTAAATATGATTTAAACGACGTTATACTTGCTTATGTTGATAGGCGCCGCAATTTTCCCGCCACTCAAATACTTCGGATTATGGGTTATTCTACAGATGAGCAAATCCTGAATTCATTTTCAGCAGATTATGTACAAATCCATAATACTTTAAAAAAAGACATTACTAAAAGCAAAGAAGAGGCATTGACTGATTTTTATAGAAAGATGCGTCCTACAGAGCCTGTAACGTTAGAAGCTGCAGAAGAGTTGTTTTTTAGGTTATTTTTTGATCCTAAGCGCTATGAATTAAAAAGCGTAGGAAGATTTATTTTAAATAGGAAATTAGGTATTGATGTTCCATTGGATAATAAAGTTCTGGATCATCAAAGTGTTATCAAGACAATTGAATATTTAATTTTATTAAAAGACGGTAAGGGTCAGATTGATGATATAGATCATTTGGGCAATAGACGTGTTAAAAGCGTGGGTGAATTGATCCAAAACCAGATAAGAATTGGTTTAGCAAGAATAGAACGTTCAATAAGAGAGCGTCTTGCTATCGCCGTGGATTTAAAAGAAGTCAGCATACATCATTTGATAAATTCAAAACTTCTTTCCAGTCAGATCAGAGATTTCTTTGGCAGAAGTCAACTTTCTCAATTTCTAGATCAGGTAAATCCTTTAGCAGAAACAACTCATAAGAGAAGACTTTCAGCATTAGGCCCTGGTGGTTTATCGCGTGAAAGAGCTGGATTCGAAGTTAGGGATGTTCATCAGTCTCACTATGGTCGAATCTGTCCGATTGAAACTCCAGAAGGACCGAATATTGGACTCATTTCTTCTTTAGCTACTTTTACCCAGGTAAACCCTCTAGGCTTTTTAGAAACTCCTTATAGGAAAGTAAAAGATGGTAAGGCATCAAAAGCAATTGAATATCTTACGGCTGATAAAGAAGAAAATAAGATTATTGCTCAGGCAAACGCACCTTTAGATGAAAGCGGAAATTTTCTGAAAAATGATGTTTCCTGTAGACATAAGGGTAATTTTCCAAGATTAGCACCGAAAGCTGTAACCCATATGGATGTTTCACCAAAACAGCTGGTTTCAGTAGCAGCTTCTTTAATACCTTTCTTAGAGCATGATGATGCTAATAGGGCTTTGATGGGAAGCAATATGCAGCGTCAGGCAGTACCGTTACTTTTCCCGGAAGAGCCTTTAATCGGCACAGCAATGGAAGAAAAAGTTGCAGTGGATTCAAAAGCAGTTTTAATAGCGGAAAATTCAGGACGGGTAAGAGAGGTGGATTCAACTCATATGATAATAGGTAAGAAGAGATATGATTTGGCTAAATTCCAAAGAACCAATTCTGATACCTGTGTTAACCAGAGACCTTTGCTAAAAGTTGGTGATAAGGTTGTTGAAGGCCAAATCATTGCTGATGGCATGTCTACAAATAACGGAAAGTTGTCATTAGGCAGGAATCTTCTTGTTGCTTTCATGCCTTGGAGAGGTTACAACTTTGAAGACGCTATTATTATAAGCGAAAAGGTCGTTAAAAACGATGCTTTAACTAGCGTACATGTAGAAAAATTTGAAATAGAAGCAGTTGAGACAAGGCTTGGTAATGAAGAAATCACTAGAGATATCCCCAATGTTTCTGAAGAGGCGTTAAAAGATTTAGATGCAGGGGGGATTATCAGGATTGGCGCAGAGGTACATTCCGGGGATATTTTAGTAGGTAAGATTACTCCAAAAACAGAATCAGAGCTTTCTCCGGTTGAGCGATTATTACGCGCTATATTTGCTGAAAAAGCAAGAGATGTAAGAGATACTTCTTTAAATGTTTCTCCTGGAGTTGATGGTGTGGTAATCGATATCCATGTTTTTCAAAGCAAGGAAAGAGGACGTAAATCTAAAGAGCAAAAAAGCAAAGAGTTAGCCAAGGTTCGAAAGCTAAAAGAGCACTATAAGGAAGAAATCAGACTTGTAGAAGAAGAAAAATTAAGAGCTTTAAGTGAGGCATTAGGTATTAAGAAAGAAAAAGTAGGATTAGCAGATATTAAGTCAAATGAAGAAGCAAAGATTATATCGGATTCTTACGATGAGCAACTTAAGGATTTGGATGCTGAATTGATTCAAGAGATTGAAAGAGTCAAAAGAGGAGATGAACTTCATGCTGGTGTTTTAAAAAGGGTTGTGGTTTATGTTGCCACAAAACGCAGACTTGCAGCTGGAGATAAGTTAGCAGGACGTCATGGAAATAAAGGTGTGGTTTCAAGGATTGTTCCAGAAGAGGATATGCCTTTTATGCCTGATGGTACCCCTGTGGATATTGTTTTAAATCCATTAGGCGTTCCTTCGCGTATGAACGTAGGGCAGATTTTAGAAACGCATCTTGGTTGGGTGGCAAAACAGTTGAATATACATTTTCTTTCGCCTGTTTTTGATGGCGCGCATGAAGATGAGATAAAACAGATGTTAAAGAATGCTAATTTGCCTGAAGACGGCAAGGTTAGGATTTTTGATGGTTACAGCGGCCATCCATTTGATCAGAAAGTTACAGTAGGTTTTATGTACATACTTAAACTTATTCATCTTGTAGATGAAAAAATCCATGCCCGTTCAATCGGTCCGTATTCTTTGGTTACGCAGCAGCCTTTAGGCGGTAAAGCACAGTTCGGCGGACAAAGATTAGGTGAAATGGAAGTTTGGGCTTTGGAGGCTTATGGTGCAGCATTTAACCTGCAGGAAATGCTTACGGTAAAAAGTGACGATGTTTCCGGAAGAATGCAGATATACGAAGCAATCGTTAAGGGTGAGCAGCGTTTTTCACCTGGAACGCCGGAATCGTTTAATGTATTAATAAAAGAATTGCAAGCGTTATGTTTGGATATAAGAACAGAAAAGGACGGTTCTAAGAAATGATTGAAGAGCCTGTATCATTCGATAATATTACCATAAAAATTGCAGCACCGGATGTGATTAAGTCATGGAGCCATGGTGAAGTCAGAAAGGCTGAGACAATTAATTACAGAAGTTTAAAGCCGGAAAAAGACGGTTTGTTTTGCGAAAAGATTTTTGGTCCTGTAAAAGATTATGAATGCAACTGTGGTAAATACAAGGGTCCAAAATTTAAAGGTATAGTCTGTGACCGTTGCGGTGTAAAGGTTGACCGTTCAGTAGTAAGACGTGAACGCATGGGACATATTGAACTGGCTACTCCAGTTACGCATATTTGGTTTTTTAAAGCTGTCCCAAGCAGAATGGCAGCTATTCTTGATCTTTCCTTAAGGAATCTGGAAAAGATTATTTATTACGAAGAATATATTGTGGTTGATCCTATGGATACTCCTTTGAAGAGAAATGAACTTTTAACTGAAGATAAGTACCAGGATGCAGTAAGTAAATATCCCGGAGCTTTTAAGGCTAAGATTGGTGCAGAGGCAATTTTAGAACTTCTTAAGGAAACTGAACTTGAAAATGTATGTAAAAAGATCAGGCGAGATATTGAAAAGCACAAAGAAGGCCCGACTAAAATGAGGCTGATAAGGAATTTAAAAATTATTGAAGATTTCCGTAAGTCGGGAAATAAGTCAGAATGGATGGTTTTGACTTATTTGCCTGTTACGCCGCCTGATTTAAGGCCTTTGGTTCCTTTAGAAGGCGGGAGGTTTGCTACGTCTGATTTGAATGATCTTTACCGCAGGGTAATTAATCGTAACAACAGATTGAAGAAACTTATGAATTTGAGTGCTCCTGATATTATTATTCGAAACGAGAAAAGAATGCTACAGGAAGCTGTGGATGCGCTTTTAGATAACGGTAGACATGGTAGGCCGGTAGTAGGAAGCAGTAACCGACCGTTAAAATCTCTTTCCGGTATGCTTAAAGGTAAACAAGGCCGTTTCAGACAAAACCTACTTGGAAAAAGAGTTGATTATTCAGGTCGTTCGGTTATTGTTGTTGGTCCAAATTTAAAACTTAAAGAGTGTGGATTGCCTAAACAGATGGCTCTGGAGTTATTTGAACCGTTCATCATCAAAAAACTTAAAGAAAAAGGGTTTGTTCATACTAAAAAAGGCGCAAGACGCATGGTTTCAAGGGCCAAAATTGAGGTATGGGATATTTTAGATGAAGTTATCAGAGATCATCCGGTTTTATTAAACCGAGCTCCTACTTTGCACCGTTTAAGCTTACAGGCATTTCAGCCGGTTTTAATCGAAGGCAAAGCAATTAAGATTCATCCTTTGGTTTGTAGTGCGTTTAATGCTGATTTTGACGGTGACCAAATGGCTGTGCATGTACCACTTTCATTAGAAGCACAGACAGAGGCAAAGCTATTGATGTCATCAGTCAATAATATTTTTTCACCTGCTGACGGACGTCCCGTAGTAAGCCCGTCACAGGATATTATTTTAGGCTGTGCCTATCTTACCAAAGAAAAGGAAACTCCCAAATCAGAGATGTTTACTTTTAGTTGTAAAGAAGAAGCTATGGGTGCCTATAATGACGACTATGTTCAGCTGCATTCAAGAATAAAATTAAAGGTAAATGATTTGTTTAATATAGAAAAACTGCAGAAAACCGATGAGCCGCAGATAATTATTACAACAATTGGAAGGATTATTTTTAATGATATCTTTTCAGTAGAATTCGGTTTTGTCAATGAAGAGCTGAATAAAAATAAGATGCGTCAGATAATCGCTGCTTTTTATACCCAGTTTGGCCATGCAAAGACAGTAAAGCTACTTGATGATTTAAAAGAAATTGGTTTTGAATATGCGACCCTAGGTGGTATTTCTATAGGTATTAATGACATAACAATTCCAAAACAAAAACAGGATGTAATCAACGATGCTCAAAAAGAAGTAAATAAGGTTGAAGAACAATACAAAAAAGGTATTATTACAGATAGAGAGCGTTATAATAACGTAATCGATATTTGGACTAGAACAACGGATAAGATCTCTGATTTGGTTTTTAGAGGGATGGATTTATTTAATCCGATTTATATGATGGCTAACTCTGGTGCAAGAGGTTCTCGTTTGCAGGTTAGACAGCTTGCTGGTATGAGAGGTTTAATGGCTAAGCCTTCAGGCGAGATTATGGAAAATCCGATTACGGCGAATTTCCGAGAAGGACTGACCGTATTAGAGTATTTTATTTCTACTCACGGTGCAAGAAAAGGTCTTGCTGATACAGCGTTAAAAACAGCAGACGCCGGATACTTAACCAGGAGATTAGTAGACGTAGCGCAAGAAATAATTGTTTGCGAAGAGGATTGCGGGACTATAAATGGAATTACTGTTTCGGCAATTATAGAAGGCGATGAGATGATAGTCAGTCTTGAAGATAGGATTGTCGGACGTGTTGCCTTAGATAATGTAGTAGACATTGTAAGCGACCAGGTAATTGTAGAAGCAGGTCAAATCATCACTGATGAAAAGGCCAAGTTTATTGAACACGTAGGTATTGAAAAGATCCGCATAAGAAGCGTTTTGACCTGTGAGTCTGAAAGAGGTGTTTGCCGTAAATGTTACGGTAGGAATTTAGCAAGCGGAAAGCTAGTTGAAATCGGTGAGGCAGTAGGAATTATTGCTGCTCAGTCTATCGGTGAACCTGGAACACAGCTTACTATGCGTACTTTCCATATTGGTGGTACTGCAAGTCGTATAGTTGAACAATCATTTTTAAAAGCGAAAAATGAAGGTTTTATTAAATACCATAACTTAAGGACTGTTGAACGAAATAAGGAATTCGTTGTTTTGAATCGTAACGGTACTGCAAGTATAAATGATAAAAAAGGAAGAGAGTTAGAGCTTTATCCTATACCTCAAGGTGCTTTTTTTAAATTTGCCGATGGTAATGTCTTGAATAAAGGAGATATATTTGTAAAGTGGGACCCATACACTTCTCCGATTCTTACTGAGGTAAATGGTTTTGTAAAATTTGAAGACATTAAACAAGGTTATACTACTCGCGAGGAAATTAATTCTGATACCGGAACAATGGAAAGGGTTATCGTAGAGCATAAGGCCGAATTTCATCCACAGATTATTATTACTGATGAAAGACACGAAGTTCTAGGTATATATCCTTTACCGATTGGCGCGCATGTCTTGGTAAAAGATAAAGATAAAGTTGAAGCAGGCGAGTTGATTGCTAAAATTCCAAGAATGGTTGTTAAAACCAGGGATATTACCGGAGGCCTGCCGCGTGTGGCTGAGCTTTTTGAAGCTCGTCGGCCAAAAGATCCGGCTATTGTAAGTGATATCGATGGGTTCATTGAGTTTGGTGAAAACAAAAAGGGACAAAGGCTAATTATTGTACGTTCAGCTACAGGTATGATTAAGGAATACGTTATTCCGCACGGAAAACATCCTAATGTATATAAAGGGGATAAAGTTATTGCCGGTCAGCAGTTAACAGACGGCCCAGTTGTTTTACAGGACATTTTAAAGGTCTGCGGCGATAAAGCTCTTCAAGAATATTTGGTAACTGAGGTTCAGGAAGTTTATCGTTTACAGGGCGTAAGCATAAATGACAAGCATATTGAGCTTATCATTAGACAGATGTTAAAGAAAATTAGAATTAATGATCCGGCGGATACGGAATTTTTAATCGGACAACAGGTAGATAAATGGGTTTTTAAGAAAGAAAACGAAAAAATTAAGAAAAAAGGTGGTAAACAGGCAACGGCTGTACCTTTACTTTTAGGTATTACCAAGGCATCCTTAACTACGGAAAGTTTTATTTCTGCAGCAAGTTTTCAGGAAACAACCAGGGTTTTAACTGAAGCTGCCTGTGCTGGTAAGAAGGATAAGTTATTTGGATTGAAAGAAAATGTAATTGTTGGTCATTTAATTCCTGCCGGTACTGGTTTTAAGGATCATAGATCTATAGAAATTGAAAAAGTTGTTGCGGAAAAAAAACAAGATAACGAAAAACAAGGAACTAAAGAGGAATAATAAATGCCAACAATTTCACAGTTAATAAAATACGGCCGTAGATCGAAGAAGAAAAAAGGCAAATCTCCTGCATTAAAGGCATGTCCTCAAAGAAGGGGAGTTTGTTTACAGGTAAAAACCATGACACCGAAAAAACCTAACTCAGCACTCCGAAAGATTGCTAGAGTTCGTTTAACCAGCGGGTTTGAGGTTACAAGTTATATCCCCGGAGAAGGCCACAATCTGCAAGAGCACTCGATTGTCTTAGTACGTGGGGGTCGTGTGAAAGATTTACCTGGTGTAAGATATCATATTGTCAGAGGTAGTCTTGATACCGCCGGTGTAAACCAACGAAGAAGAAGCCGTTCGAAATACGGAGCAAAAAGACCTAAACAGTAAAAGGAAAATATAACTATGCGTAGAAGAGCTGCAGAAAAAAGAGAGATTTTATCAGACCCGAAGTTCCATTCAAAATTAGTGGCGAAGTTTATTAATATAATTATGGATGAAGGGAAAAAGTCTATTGCAGAAAATATAGTTTACGGAGCTTTTGATATTCTTACGCAAAAGCTCAACGAACAGGATGCTTTAAAGATATTTAATAAAGCATTGGATAATGCAAGGCCTCAGATAGAAGTAAAACCCAGAAGAGTAGGTGGAGCTACCTATCAGGTGCCGATTGAGGTTAAACACGAACGTGGTATTTCTTTGGCTATGCGTTGGATAAGAGATTTTGCCAAATTAAAAAAAGGCAAGGCGATGAAAGAAAAATTAGCTGATGAAATGCTGCTTGCTTATAAATCAGAAGGATCAGCAATAAAGAAGCGAGATGATACTCATAAGATGGCCGAAGCAAACAAAGCGTTTGCACATTTTAGATGGTAATACTAACCGCTTAAATAGCGGTATATTATACAAATATAACAATAAATTTGAAACTATGGGAAGAAAGACACCATTAGAGAAAATTAGGAATATTGGTATTATTGCCCATATCGATGCGGGTAAGACAACCACATCGGAAAGATTTCTTTTTTATTCTGGTGAGACCTATAAGTTAGGTGAAGTAGATGAAGGAACCGCTGTAATGGATTGGATGCCTCAGGAACAGGAGCGGGGCATAACCATAACTTCAGCTGCTACGAGTTATTTTTGGAGAGACTGTAAGATAAATCTGATTGATACCCCCGGGCACGTTGATTTTACCGTAGAAGTGGAAAGATCTTTAAAGGTTTTAGATGGAGCAGTAGTTGTATTTTGTGCTGTTGGCGGCGTAGAACCGCAATCTGAGACAGTCTGGCGTCAGGCAGATAGATATAATGTCCCCAGGATAGCTTTTGTAAATAAGCTTGATCGCGTGGGAAGCGATTTTTTTGCTGTTGTAGAACAGATTAAAAAGAGATTCGGTAAGAGAATCGCAGCAGTACAGATTCCTGTGGGAGATTACGCTGATTTTGACACTGTAATTGACTTGATAAATATGAAGCTAGTTAAATATATTGCCTTAAGCGAAGATAAGAATAATGTTGAAATCAAGGAAATCCCTGAAGAGTTCTTACCAAAGGCGAGAGAATATAGGAATATTTTGCTGGAGACTATTTCGGACTTCAATGATAAGATAATGGACAGTTTTGTTCATAATGAGGATATAGAATTAAATGACTTGGTTGCAACAATTAGAAAGGCAACTTTAAAAAATGAATTTGTGCCTGTTTTGTGTGGTTCAAGTTTAAAGAATATAGGTGTGCAGTCACTATTGGATGCAATATGCGATTACTTACCGTCTCCGGTGGATATACCGGCAATCAAAGGTAAAGAAGCCAAAACCGGCGAATATGAAGAAAGAAGCACTTTGGAAAAAGCTCCTTTTTGCGCATTGTGTTTTAAGATTGCAACCGATACGTTTATCGGAAGGCTTAGTTACATCAGGGTTTATTCCGGTAAGATTACAAAGGGCACATATGTTTATAACACTAACTTAAGAGAAAAAGAAAAAATCATAAAGATTGTTCAAATGCATTCCAACAGACAAGAAGAGATTAATGAATTATGCGCTGGTGATATTGCTGCTGTTGTGGGTTTAAAAGATACCTATACCGGAGATACGCTTTGTGATGAGAAATACCCGATTATTTTAGAAGAAATGAGATTTCCTGAGCCGGTAATTGCGCAGTCAATTGAACCTAAGGTAAAGGCAGATGAGGAAAAAATCGCTATTGCTTTAAAGAAAATAAAAGAAGAGGATCCTAGTTTTAAGGTAACATATAACGATGAAACTGGACAGACATTAATTCACGGCATGGGGCAATTGCATCTTGATATTATTGTTGATAGGCTTAAAAAAGAATTTGGTGTTTCTACTCACGTAGGCCAACCACACGTTGCCTATAAAGAGACGATTACAAAAAAGGTTGTTTCAACAGGAAAATTTATTCAGCAGACCGGTGGCCATGGACAGTACGGACATGTGGTCATACAAATCGAGCCGCAGGATTCTCCGGGCAAGGGAATTGTTTTTGTTGATAGGATAAAACAGGGTGCGATTCCCAAAGAATTTATTTCATCAATAAAAAAGGGAATTCTTAATGCATCAAAAAGCGGACCTATAGTTGGATTTCCTTTAACTGATATTATTGTGACTTTAGTTGATGGTTCATTTCATGAAGTTGATTCAAGTGATGTTGCATTTAAGATGGCTGCTTCAATTGCATTAAACGACGGATTAAAAAAAGCAAAACCAATTTTATTAGAACCGATAATGGATATTGAAATTGTGCTCCCTGAAGAATATGTTAGTTTTGTCGTCGGAGATTTGTCAGCTAGGCGTGCTAAAATTGTATCAATGGGTCAGCGCGTAAACGTAAAAGTAATAAGAGGATATATTCCTCTTGCAGAAATCTTCAATTATGCTACAATACTACGCTCAATGACTCAAGGGCGTGGTTCTTATACAATGGAGCCCTCATATTACTCTGAGGTGCCTTCACATAAAAAGGAAAAGATAGTAAACTTAGAATGAGAATTTTTTAAATAGGAGGTATTCAAAAATGGCTAAAGAAAAGTTTATAAGATCAAAGCCTCATCTAAATATTGGAACGATTGGACACGTAGATCACGGTAAAACAACATTGACTGCTGCAATTACAATGGCATTGTCAAAAAACGGTTTTGCTGAAACACGCACGTATGATTCTATTGATAACGCACCGGAAGAAAGAGAACGCGGTGTTACGATTAATATTTCTCATGTTGAGTACCAGACAGAAAAAAGACACTACGCACATATTGACTGTCCCGGACATGCCGACTATATTAAAAACATGATTACCGGTGCTGCTCAGATGGACGGCGCAATATTGGTAGTTTCTGCTGTTGATGGTCCGATGCCTCAAACAAGAGAGCATATCTTATTAGCCCGTCAGGTAAACGTTCCGGCAATGGTAGTTTATCTAAACAAATGCGATATGGTTGATGATAAGGAATTGATTGAATTGGTTGAGATGGAAGTTAGAGAACTGTTGACAAAGTATAATTTTCCTGGAGATAAAACTCCGATCGTCAAAGGTTCAGCTCTTAAGGCTATGGAAGCTGGCGGAGACGCGAACAATGAAGACGTAAAATCCATGCTTGAGCTTATGAAAGTAGTTGATGAGTTTATTCCAGATCCAAAAAGAGAATTGGATAAGCCGTTTTTAATGGGTATTGAAGATGTTTTTACAATCTCCGGACGTGGTACTGTAGGAACCGGTAGGGTTGAAAGAGGTAAGGTTAAGGTTGGTGAAAATATCGATATCGTTGGTTTAAGACCAGAAGTGCAAAAGAGTGTTGTTACCGGCGTTGAGATGTTTAGGAAAGAGCTTGATGAAGGTCAGGCTGGAGATAACCTAGGTATCCTTTTAAGAGGTATTGATAAGGATAAATTAGAGCGTGGTATGGTTTTAGCAGCTACAGGTTCAATCACGCCGCATACTAAGTTTAAGGCCAGGATATACGTATTGACTAAAGAGGAAGGCGGAAGACATACTCCTTTTTTCGCAGGTTACAGACCTCAGTTTTATTTTAGAACTACAGATGTTACCGGTGCGTTAAAACTTCCTCAGGGAGTAGAGATGGTAATGCCTGGTGATAATATTGATATAGAAGCAGAATTGATTATTCCTATAGCTATGGAAAAAGAGCTTCGTTTTGCTATTCGCGAAGGCGGCCATACTGTTGGAGCAGGTGTTGTTTCAGAGATAATCGAATAAGATGAGATGTCATAGCATGTCGCCAGTTAAACTGGCGATATGCTTTAAGATTAACAGGAGAAAACAAGAAAGATAATGGTTACAACTAAGCAAAGAATCAAAATTAAGTTAAAGGCATATGATCACAGACTACTCGATCAATCTGTGGAGGAAATCGTTGATACTGCCAAGAGATTTGGCACTAAGGTTTCCGGGCCATTGCCTTTACCTTCAAAAAAAGAGCTGTACACTGTTTTAAGGTCTCCTGTTATTGATAAGAAGTCAAGAGAACAATTCACAATAGTTACCCATAAACGTTTGGTTGAGTTGGTAGATCCTACTGCAAAAACCATCGATGCTTTAAGGAAATTAAACCTTCCTGCGGGTGTTCATATTGAAATAAGAATGTAAGATTATGTCCGGCTTAATTGGAAAAAAATTAGGTATGACTCGTATTTATGATGAACAGGGTAAAGCCTTGCCTGTGACAGTGGTAGAGGTTGGCCCGTGTGTCGTACTTTATTCAAATGATAAAAAAGTGCAATTAGGATACGAAGAGCTTCTTGAAAAGAAAACAAAGAAACCGCAGTTAGGGTTTTACAAAAAGATTAAACAGACTCCTAAAAAGTATGTTAAGCAGTTGGATTTCGCAGATTTAGATCAGGAGTTTAAAATAGGTGATGTGTTAAAGGCCGATATATTTAAAGAAGGCGATATGGTAAAGGTAACAGGTATCTCTAAAGGAAAAGGATTCCAAGGCGGTGTTAAACGTTGGAATTGGAAAGGCGGGCCAAAGACACATGGTTCTATGTCGCATAGAAGGCCTGGTTCAATTGGTGCATCAGCTACACCCAGCAGGGTTGTCAAGGGTCATCATATGCCCGGACATATGGGTAATGTAAAAACAACAGTAAAGAATATCAAGGTGTTAAAGGTGGATGCAGAAGATGGAGTTTTAGTGCTTAAAGGTGCAGTTCCGGGAGTAAAAAATTCAGTTGTATTCGTAAATAAAATTATTAAAAAGTAATGGCACAGTGCAATGTTTTAAATATCCAGGGTAAAAAAGTTGAGTCTATTGAACTTGACGTTAAGTTGTTTGATGGCAAGGTGAACGAGGCTTGCGTTTATCAAGCTGTTGTAATGTATCAGGCTAATAGGCGTTTGGGTTCTGCAAGCGTAAAGGACCGCGCACAGGTATCAGGCGGAGGCGCAAAACCATGGAAACAAAAAGGTACAGGCCGCGCCAGACATGGTTCAAGTCGTTCTCCTATATGGAGGCATGGAGGCGTTACGTTCGGCCCCATACCGAGAGATTTTTCTTATACTCTGCCTAAAAAGATAAAGCACAAGGCATTAATCTCTGTTTTAAACGATAAACTTAACAACAAAGAAATTATTTTTATAGATGAAATAAAGATTGAAAAAACGAAAACAAAAGAATTGGTTGCGGTTATAAAAAAGTTGAAGATAAAAGGAAAATGTTTATTGGTTGCGGATTCATTTAGTAATGAATTGTTTCTTTCTGGCCGCAATATCGTAAGGTTACAGATTAAATTGGCTGCCGAATTAAATGCCTACGATGTTTTATGCAGTAAGATATTAATAATTACAAAAAAAGCATTCGGTTTATTAGAAAAACGTTTAAAGAAATGAAGAGTTCCTATTTAATTTTAAAATCATTGCTGCGCACAGAAAAAGGTACAAGTCTTTTGGCATACGATAAGTATCATTTTTTAGTTGATAAAACAGCTAATAAAGTGCAGATAAAAAAGGCAGTGGAAGAGATTTATAAGGTTAAGGTAAAAGACGTTAATACTTTGATTTCTCACGGTAAACTTAAACGCGTCAGACAGGCCTATGGAAGAACGACAGATAATAAAAAAGCAGTGGTTACGCTTAAAAAGGGCAATAAAATCGAGGTAACATAAGAAATGGCTGTTAAAAAACATAAACCAACATCAGCGGGAAGAAGATACGTAATCACGTCAGATTTTTCAAATCTTACGAAAAAAAGACCGGAAAAGAGCCTTACTTCTTCTATAAATAAAAAAGGCGGTAGGAATAATGCCGGTAGGATTACTATACGTTTCCGCGGCGGTGGACATAAAAGGCTGTATCGCGAGATTGATTTTAAGCGTAAAATATTAGATGTACCTGCAAAGGTTATTGCCTTAGAGTATGATCCAAATCGCAGGGCAAGGATAGCTTTGGTTGAGTATCCGGATAAAACAAAAAGCTATATTATTGCACCGAAAGATTTACATGTCGGAGAGGAACTTATAAGTAGCCGTGGTGATAATGTTGAGATCAAAATCGGTAACTGCATGCGTTTAAAGAATGTTCCTTTGGGAACAATGATTCATAATATTGAGCTGGAAACAGGAAAAGGTGGTAAGATCGTTCGTAGTGCTGGCGCCAGCGCACAGATAACTGCCAAAGAAGGCAATTTTGCGCATGTTAAACTTCCTTCAGGAGAAGTGAGGTTAATAAAGATAGCTTGTTGCGCTACTTTAGGACAGGTAAGCAATGCTGACTGGAAAGAAATAAAATTAGGCAAAGCCGGCAGATCTGCCTGGCTGGGTAGGAAATCAAACATAAGAGGCGTTGCTATGAATCCGGTTGACCATCCTCATGGCGGTGGTGAAGGAAAAGCCGGTCAGGGTAACCCGCATCCTTCAACCCCTTGGGGAAAACCGACAAAAGGTTACAAGACAAGAAAACCAAACAGATATTCTGATAAATATATAGCGAAAAGAAGGAAATAATGCCAAGATCACTTAAAAAAGGTCCATTTATAGACGAGAAGCTGCTTAAAAAAATAGATAAAATCAAAAGAACCGGAACAAGGATTCCTATAAAGACATGGTCAAGACGTTCGGTTATAACTCCGGAATTTGTTGGTTTGACTTTTGCTGTTCATGATGGCAGAAAACATATTCCAATTTTTATTACAGAAAACATGGTTGGCCATAAATTAGGCGAATTTGCACCTTCAAGAACTTTTAGAAAACATGGCGGCGTAAAGGCTAAGAAATCAGCAGAATTAACTTAAGAAAATAATGATTGTAAAAGCAAAGACAAAATATTTAAGGATTTCACCGAAAAAAGCCAGACAGTTGCTTGTTCTGATTAAGGGAAAGAATGCATTTGCGGCAATGTCGGTTTTAAGGAATATTAATAAAAAAGCCTGCGTACTTATAAAGAAGGTTTTAAATTCCGCGATAAATAACGGCAAGGCTAAAGGTTTTGATATTAAGCAGCTTTATGTTTCTAAATGTATTGCCAATAGCGGTCCTTCTTGGAAGAGGTTCCGCGCTGCTTCATTTGGTAGGGCAGTTCCGATTTTAAAAAGAACAACCCATTTAGAAATTGAACTTGATTTACTTCCGCAGGCAATGGCAAAAAAAACTATAGAACAGAAAGAAAAACCAAAAAATAAACCAGCAGTAAAAAAAATAGTAAAAAACAAAAAGGCAACTAAATAATGGGACAAAAAGTACATCCTTTAATTCTGAGAATCGGGTTTATTAAAGACTGGAAAAGTCATTGGATAGCATCCAAGGCAAATTTTGCAAACTATTTGGAAGAGGATTATAGGATCAGAAAATTAATTAGAAATAAATACAGATTTGCCGCTGTTTCAAAGGTGCTCATCAGTCGGCTTGCTGATAAACTGAAGATAAAAATCGTAACTGCCCGACCTGGTATAATTATCGGAAGACAGGGTTCTGAGATTGAGAAATTAAGAGATGAGCTAGCTAAGATTACGAAACAGGAATTATTAATAGATATCGAAGAGGTTAAAAAACCCGCTATAGATGCTCAGCTTGTTGCTGACAATATCGTATTTCAGATCGAGAAAAGAGTTGCTTATAAAAGAGCTATAAAACGTTCAATCGATAATGCGATGATGAATGGCGCAGGCGGAATAAGAATTACTATTGCTGGAAGGCTTGGTGGCGCTGAAATGAAAAGGCGCGAGACTTTTAAAAAAGGCAAAATTCCGTTAGCTACATTAAGGGCGGATATCGATTATGCTTTGTCCCAGGCTCAGACAACCTATGGAATAATCGGACTTAAGGTGTGGGTTTTTAAAGGACTCGTTATAAGAAAAAAACGAAAACCCCAGGTTAAAACACAAAAGGTTGAGGAATAGATGGCTTTTATACCAAAAAGAGTAAAATTCAGAAAATTCCAACGCGGGAAAAGACGAGGGTTGGCAACCAAGGGTAACACTTTGGTTTTCGGCGAGTTTGGTCTTAAGGCCTTAAATAACGGTTTTGTGACTAATTCTCAACTTGAATCATGTAGAGTTGTTTTAGTTCGACAGCTGCGTCAAGGCGGAAAGCTTTGGATAAGGGTATATCCTAATAAAAGCATAACTAAAAAACCGCTGGAAACTCGCATGGGAAAAGGAAAAGGGGACATTTCGCAATGGATTTGTAATGTTCGTAGAGGAAAGGTTTTATTTGAAATAGGCGGCATACCTGAAAGCTATGCACGCGGAGTTTTCAGGCTTGCAGCATATAAATTGTCTTTAAAAACTAAATTTGTAACCAGGGAACACGTAATATAACATGAAAATAAAAGACGTTAGAAATTTATCGGTTAGTGATTTGAACAATAAGCTTCAAGACCTTTATAAAGAGCTTTATCAGCTTAATAACCAGAGAAAAATCAATCAAGTAGATAAGCCGCATAGGTTTTTTATTGTTAAAAGAGATGTTGCGCGCATCCAGACAGTTTTAACCGAGCTAAAAAAAGGTAAAGATAAGTGAAAAAAACCAATCGCAAAGTAAGATCGGGTAAGGTAATAAGTAACAAGATGCATAAAACCATAGTGGTCAGAGTTGAAGACAGTACTCAGCATCCTAAATATAAAAAGATTATAAAGCGTTTTAATAAGTTTAAAGCGCATGATGAGAAGAATATTGCAAACATCGGCGATTTAGTGGTAATAGAGGAATGCCGCCCTGTGTCTAAAGATAAATATTTTAGGCTTAGGGAAATAATAAAAAAGAATGATTCAAAGTCGTAGTATTCTAAAAGTAACAGATAATACTGGCGCACGAAAAGCATCATGTATTGGTGTTCTAGGTGCTAAAGGAAAGCCTAAGGCAGAGATTGGAGATATTATTAAGGTTAATATAAAAGAGTCTAATCCTAATGCCGCAGTTAAAAAGGGTGAAATGTCAGAGGCTGTAGTTGTACGAACAAGAAATATGATCAGAAGAGATGACGGTTCATACGTTAAATTTGACAGTAATGCCATAGTTCTTATTGATACTCAGCGTAACCCTAAAGGAACACGTGTGTTTGGACCAGTTGCCAGAGAATTAAGAAGCAAGAACTTTATGAAGATTATTTCATTAGCACCAGAGGTAATATAAGATGCAGAAAATCAAAAAAAACGATATAGTTTATGTAATTTGCGGTAAGGACAAGGGCAAGATAGGCAAAGTAATTAAGGTGTTTCAAGAAACCCAGAAGGCTATTGTCGAAAGAGTAAATTTAGTAAAAAAGCACATGAAAAAACGCTCACAAGAGCAGCAGTCAGGTATCGTCAGTGTTGAGCGGCCAGTAAGCATTGCAAAGCTTATGGTCCAGTGTAAAAAATGTAATAAACCAGTAAGAATCGGTTTTAAATTTTTGGAAAATAAGGAAAAGGTTAGAATCTGCAAAAAATGCAAGGAAGTCATTTAATATGAAACCAAGATTTCTAGAAGATTACCAGAAAAGAATAGTTCCTGAATTCAAGACAAAATTTTCCTTAGGGAATGATTTTCAGGTACCTAAGATAAAAAAGATTGTTTTAAATATGGGTGTTGGGGAAGCAATAGGTGATTCTAAGTTGTTGGAACAGTCGATGAAGGAACTTTCGTTTATTACTGGACAAAAACCTGTTGTTTGCAAAGCAAAGAAGGATATCTCTAATTTTAAGTTAAGGAAGGGTCAAAGTGTTGGTTGTAAAGTTACTTTGCGTGGAAATATGATGTATGAATTTCTTGATCGGCTTATAAGTATTGCCTTACCCAGAATTAGGGATTTTCGGGGAATTTCTGGAAAATCATTTGATCACCATGGTAATTACAGCTTTGGCGTTACGGAACAATCAATTTTCTCTGAAGTCGATCCGGATAAGGTAACACGGGTTCAGGGTATGGATATTGTTGTAGTTTTTTCTTCAAGAAATAAAGATTTAAATAAGGAATTGTTAAGAAGTTTTGGTATGCCTTTTAAGGAGTAATTAATGGCAAAGAAATCACAAATTAACAGATGGAAGAGAGAACCTAAATTCTCATCAAGAAAAGTCAACCGTTGCCGTATATGTGGTCGTTCGGGGGGATATCTGAGTAAATTTCAGTTATGCCGTATGTGTTTTAGAGAACTTGCCTGGGAAGGGATGATCCCGGGAGTAAAAAAAGCAAGCTGGTAGGAGAGACAAATGTCAGTTAATGATTTGATATCGGATTTATTCGTAAGGGTTAAAAATGGCGAAATGGTAAAAGCTGAGTCGGTTGATGTTTTGGCATCAAAGATAATAAAGGCTGTTTTAGAAATATTAATGAAGGAAAATTATATCAGCAATTTTAAATTCATTGATGATAAAAAACAAGGCCTATTTAGAGTTTATTTAAGATATAAACAAAACGGCAAGGGTGCAATCAAGGGAGCAAAAAGAGTTTCGAAGTTGGGCTTAAGGAAATACATTAAAAAAGACGCCATTAGAAGGTTTTTGCATGGTTATGGAATTTGTATTCTTTCTACTTCAAAAGGAGTTATGACTGAAGGTCAGGCAAGAGAGTCTAATGTTGGTGGTGAAATAATCTGTCAAGTCTGGTAGGATATTATGTCAAGAATTGGTCAAAAAACAATTGATGTAGCAAAAGATTTAAAGTTAAATATAAAAGATAGCCATTTGGAGCTTCAGGGTGCCAAGGGAAAACTTTTCTTGGATATCCCTGAAGGTATCAAGGTTGATTTTAAGGATGATAAAATCACTGTTACGAGAATAAGTGATATTAAAAAGCACAAGGCTTTACATGGCCTTGTGAGAAGTTTGATTGCCAATATGGTTGAAGGTGTAAGTAAGGGCTTTTCAAAACAGCTTGAAATACAGGGCGTTGGCTTTCGTGCCCAAATGGAAGATAAGATACTTGTGATGCAGCTGGGTTTTAGTCATCCGGTAAGAATTGAGGCTACAGAAGGAATCAAGGTTGAGGTTCAAAGAAGCAATATTACTGTAAGCGGAATCGATAAGGCTTTGGTAGGTCAGGTTGCTGCCAATATCCGCGCAGTGTATCCTCCTGAACCGTATAAAGGAAAAGGTATCAGATATGTCGGTGAGGTTGTACGTAAAAAGCTTGGAAAAGCAGCAACAGCAACAGGTGGTAAATAATCATGAAAAGTAAAAAATCAGCAAAGAGAGAAATTAGACATAAAAAAATTAAGAATAAATTGGTCGCAACTTCAACCAGGCCTAGGCTTTGTATTTTCAGAAGTCTGAAGAATATGAGCGTTCAGCTTATAGATGATAGCAAAGGAGAAATTATTGTAGGTATGTCAACTTTGGATAAGTCAATAAAAAGTAAATTTAAACAATGCGGGAATGTCAAAGCCGCTGAAGTATTAGGTGAATGTTTTGCTAAAAAAGCCAAGGAAAAAGGTATAACCAAAGTTAGCTTTGACCGAGCGGGTAATCTTTATCACGGAAGAATAAAGGCCTTTGCCGAGTCAGCTAGGAATAACGGAATAGAATTTTAATTATGGAAAAGAAAAAAATGGCGCAGGATCAAGCAACATTGTTTGAGAAAATTTTAAAAATAAACCGCGTAACCAAAGTTACCAAAGGCGGCAAGAAAATGTCATTTAGCGCATTGGTGGTAATTGGTGATAGAAAAGGTAATGTCGGTTATGCTTTAGGTAAGGCCAATGAGGTTGCTACGGCAATCCGTAAATCACTTTCTCAGGCCAAGAATAATATGATTAAAATTAATCTTAAAGGGACAACAATTCCCCATGAGGTTATTGGAGAATTCGGCGGAGCAAAGGTTTTGCTTAAACCGGCCTGCGATGGTACTGGTGTTATTGCTTCCGGTTCTGTTAGGGCTGTATGTGATGCAGCAGGAATACACAATATTTTAACCAAATGTTTAAAATCAAAGAATCCGGTTAATGTTATCAAAGCGACACTTGACGGATTTGAAAATCTAATCGAAAGATGAATTTAAGCCAATTAAAAGCTCCCAAAGGAGCAAATAAAAGAAAAAAGCTTTTAGGACGAGGTTCTGGCTCAGGTCATGGAAAAACATCTACTAGAGGGCAAAATGGTCAGACTTCACGTGCCGGAAGGCATTTTTATGCTGGCTTTGAAGGTGGACAGAATCCTTTGCTTAAAAGAATTCCTAAGAGGGGTTTTTCTCCAAGAAATAAGGTTAACTACCAGATTATAAATATTGAAAAATTAAACCATTTTAAAACAGGTTCAGTTATTGATCCTGATGCCTTGTACGCAAAAGGTATGACTGGTAAACATAACGCAGTCAAAATATTATCCAAAGGAACATTAAAGCATGCATTGACAATTAAAGCCCATGCATTTTCAAAGGGTGCAATTGAAAAAATAAAATCTGCAGGAGGCGTTGCAGAAAAAATAATATTAAAATCAAAAAATAATGCTAAAGGCGCTAATAAATAGTTTTAAGATTGCGGATCTAAAAAAGAAGATCCTAATTACCCTTGGCTTATTGATAATTTATAGAATGGGTTGTTATATACCCACCCCTGGTATTGATGGGGCTGCTCTTTCAGAATTTTTTAGACGTATGACTCAGGCGCAAGGTGCAAGTATTTTCGGAATTATTAATATGTTTTCCGGAGGCGCCCTAGAACAGATGACCATATTTGCTTTAGGTATCATGCCTTATATCTCAGCCAGTATTATTATGCAGCTTTTAACAGCTGTTATACCTAGCTTGGAGAAGCTGGCAAAAGAGGGCCGCGTAGGACATGAGAAGATAAATCAATATACGAGAATCGGAACATTGTTTTTGTGTCTTGTACAGGCGTTTTTTATCTCTATGTGGCTGGAAAATCCGTCAAGGTTTCAGGGTTTACAGATTGTGCCAAATCCTGGATTGGCATTTAGAGTTTTAACTGTTTTGACCCTTACCACGGGGACAATGTTTATCATGTGGTTGGGCGAACAGATTCAGGAACGCGGTATTGGAAACGGAATTTCGTTGATTATCGCAGTAGGAATTATTTCACGACTTCCTACGGCAATTTATCAGTTGTTTGTTTTGGCATCTCCTTTTTCACCTGAAAAAAGGTCTATTTCGCCAATTGTTATCGTAGTCATTTTTGCAATTATGTTTGCTTTGATTGCGTTCGTAGTAATGATTACCCAAGGACAGCGTAAGATTCCTGTTCAATACGCAAGACGTATCGTAGGTAGAAAATTATATGGCGGACAAAGTACATATCTGCCGATTAAGGTTGATACAGCCGGTGTTATTTCAATTATATTTGCACAATCGATAATACTTTTTCCGGCAACCATAGCAACTTTTATGCCTCATGCAGGTTTTCAGAAGATAACGTCATTTTTAATCAGAGGCAACATAGTCTATAATGCTCTTTATGCCGTTTTGATTGTATTCTTCTGTTATTTTTATACGGCAATAGTTTTTAACCCTGTTGAGATAGCAGAAAATATGAAGAAATACGGCGGTTTTATTCCCGGCATAAGACCGGGCAAACCGACAGCGGACTTTTTGATTTTTGTCTTAAATAGAATTACACTTGTAGGAGCTTTAAGTATTGTTTTTGTTGCGATATTTCCTGATTTTGTAATCAGGTGGCTTAAGGTACCGTATTCGATTGCATCATTCTTAGGAGGTACCACAATACTTATTGTCGTTGGTGTTATGTTAGATACTTTAAAACAAATTGAGTCACAACTATTGATGCATCATTATGAAGGTTTTATGAAAACCGGACAAATAAAGGGTCGAAGATGAACTTGATTATTTTAGGCGCGCCTGGTTCTGGTAAAGGTACTCAATCGGTTAAATTAAGCAAGGAACTTTCTTTTGCTCATATTTCAACTGGTGATATGTTAAGAGAGGCAGTAAAAAGCGAATCTGAATTAGGTAATGAAGCAAAGGCTTTTATGCAAAAAGGACAGCTTGTTCCGGATGAATTGGTAATTGGTCTGATTGATCAACGGATAAAACAAAAAGATGCTGAAGTCGGGATAATATTTGACGGTTTTCCCAGAAATATTAACCAGGCACAGAGTTTGGATAAGATTTTAAAAGAAAATAATAAACAAGTTGACACAGTAATTAATCTTGATACCAAAGAAGATATTATCGTGCAGCGTTTATCTGGTAGGTGGCTTTGTAAGAATTGTGGTGCTATTTTTCATGTTACCAATATGCCTGCTAAGAAAGAGGGTGTCTGTGATCACTGTGGGGGAGTGCTTTATCAAAGGGTTGACGATAAGGAAGAAACAATAAAAAAACGTTTGGATGTCTATAAAAAAGAAAATGCGTCTTTGATAAAGTTTTATAAAGAGAACAAAAGATTTATTGATCTTGATGCCAACGAACACGCAGATATAGTTTATAAAAAGATTGTGAATTTGGTTAATGATTATAATAAAGACACCTCAAGAGTTGCAAATACAGCGTGAAGTTTGTAAGATTTTAGCTGAGATTTTTAAAGCTGTAACCGGCAAGATTAAGCCGGGAATAACAACTTTAGAAATTGAAAAGATAACAGAAGCATTGATCTTTGAAAGAAATATGAAGCCTGCATTTAAAGGTTATCAAGGATATCCAGCCTGTAGCTGTATTTCAGTTAACGAAGAGGTTGTTCATGGTATTCCTTCAGACCGAGTGATCAAAGAAGGTGATATCGTAAGCGTTGATATGGGTATTGAAGATAGAGGTTTTTTCGCCGATATGGCCAGAACGATTGCAATGAATCCGGTAGATACTAAAAGGGCAAAACTTATCGATGTGGCAAAAAAAGCCTTAGAAAAAGGAATTGCTCAGGCAAAAGAAGGTAATTTTTTGCAGGATATTTCTTATACCATACAAAATTTTGTAGAAAGTAACGGGTTTTCTGTAGTGCGTGAATATGTTGGGCATGGTATTGGTAGAAAATTGCACGAAGAGCCAGAGATTCCCAATTTCGGCATAAAGGGTTTGGGTGTAGAGTTAAAAAAAGGAATGGTTTTAGCTATTGAGCCCATGGTAAATGCCGGAACATGGCAAACCAAAGTATTGAACAACGGCTGGACAGCAGTAACAGCTGACGGAAAGATTTCAGCGCATTTTGAAAATACGATTGCAGTTACAGATCAAGGTCCAGAGATACTAACGAATTATTAATGAAAGAAGAACTTATAGAGGTTGAAGGTGTGGTAAAAGAAGCGCTGGCCAACGGTATGTTCAGGATAGAAATTGATAATGGTCTTAAGGTTTTAGCGCATGTTTCCGGGAAAATAAGGATGCATTTTATCAGGATACTGCCTGGAGATAGAGTTAAGGTGCAGCTTTCGCCTTATGATTTGACAAGAGGTAGAATTACATACAGGGTAAAATAATTATGAAAGTTAAATCATCAGTAAAGAAAATTTGTGACAATTGTAAAATTATTCGCAGGCACGGTGTTTTAAGGGTTATTTGTACTAATCCAAAGCACAAACAGCGCCAAGGATAAAAGGAAGGTAGAATTATGCCCAGAATTTTAGGTGTTGATTTACCGAAAGAAAAAAGAATCGATGTCTCTCTGACATATCTTTTTGGAGTGGGACCATTTCTTTCCAAGAAGGTATTAGAAGATGCAGGGATTCCGTTTGATAAACGGGCTAAAGACTTAAGTGAGGAAGAGATTTCAAAGATTACCCAAGTCTTGCAGAAAAAATTCAGCATTGAAGGTGATCTGAGACGTCAGATATCTGCAAACGTGAAAAGGCTTATGGATATTGGTTCCTATAGGGGTTATAGGCATAAAAGAGGCCTGCCTGTTCGTGGACAGCGCACAAAAACCAATTCCCGTACGAGAAAAGGTAAGAGAAGATCAACCACCAATATGTTTAAGAAATAAAACAAAAAAAAGGAATTATATGGTTAAGAAGGTTAAAACAAAAAAGAAAAAAAAGCATTTAAATGTTCCCAATGGTATAGTGCACATACAGGCAACTTTTAATAATACCATTATTACCATAAGCGACAAGCAGGGGAATACGTTGTCGTATGCTACTCCAGGTATGGTTGGTTTTAGCGGTGGAAAAAAGTCAACTCCATTCGCTGCCCAGGTAGCAGCTAGTAACGCTGCCAAAAAAGCAAAAGAATGCGGATTGAAAGAAGTAGAGATATTTGTAAAAGGTCCTGGTTCAGGAAGAGAATCGGCAATTAGGGCAATTCAGGCTAATGGAATTGCTGTTACTATGATAAAAGACATTACCCCCATGCCTCATAATGGGTGTAGACCAAAGAAGAAAAGAAGGGTTTAAGTTATGGCGAGATACACAGGTGCAGCTTGTAGGCTTTGCAGAAGAGAAGGAACGAAGCTTTTCTTAAAAGGGTCTCGTTGTGTAAGCGAGAAATGTGCTTTAGCAAAAAGACAAACACCTCCTGGTCAACATGGAGCGAGAAGAACTAAACTTTCCAACTACGGTATACAGCTTAGAGAAAAGCAGAAAGTAAAAAGGATGTACGGAGTACTGGAAAGTCAGTTCAGACGTTATTTTCATATGGCAGATAAGAAAAAGGGTATCACTGGTGAAATTTTACTTCAGTTATTGGAAAGACGCCTGGATAATGTTATCTTTCGTGCCGGATTTGCTCAATCCAGGAAAAGCGCTAGACAGATTGTAAGACATAATCATACTTTGGTTAATTCAAAAAGAGTAAATATTCCTTCTTGTCTTGTAAAAGACGGTGATGAGATATCTATTTGCAACAAAGATAAAATCAAAAAAGTTGTAGCAGATAATAGAGAATTGACCAAGACATTCGAAAGACCAGCATGGATAAAAGTAGAAGAAACTTTACATAATTTAAAGGTAGTAAGATTGCCAGGCAGAGATGATATTTCTGTGCCGATAAATGAACAGTTGATTGTAGAATTGTATTCAAAATAATCAGGAGGAAAAATGGGAATCAAATGGCGTGATTTTCAAATGCCGAAAAGATTGGAATGTGACGAAGCAAATTTAACTCAGAAATACGGTAAATTTGTTGCTGAGCCTTTCGAAAGAGGATTCGGTATTACATTAGGTAATTCATTAAGAAGGGTATTGCTGTCATCGATTGAAGGCGCAGCTGCTATTGGGATAAAGATTGATGGAATATCACATGAATTTTCCACGATACCAAATGTATTAGAAGACGTAACTGAAATCTGCTTAAATATAAAAAAGCTGGTTGTTAGATGTCATTCTAAAGCAGTAAAGTCAATTTACATCAAAAAGACAAAAGCAGGTGAGGTAAAGGCAAAGGATATTATTTGCGATGATACCGTTGAGGTTGTAAATAAAGATCTGCATATTGCCACGTTAACTAAAGATGCGAAGTTCAATATGGAGATTTTTATTGCCAAAGGAAGAGGCTATGTTCTCGCAGAGATAAATAAAAAAGAAAACTTTGCCGTCGGCACGATTGCTTTGGATTCTTTATTCAGTCCAATAATTAAGGTTAATTACATGGCTGAAAATACCCGAGTGGGACAGCGTACAGATTATGACAAGTTGATTTTAGAGATATTTTCTAATGGCAGTATAAGCCCTAAGGATGCGCTTTTATATGCTTCAAATATTTTACAAAGACATCTGGATGTATTCGTAAACTTCGGTCAGCTTCCTGAAGAAGAAGAGGAAGAGGAAGATAGTATGTCACCGGCTGAAGTGGCGATCTATGAAAAGTTAAGGCTTCCTGTATCAGAATTAGAGCTTTCCGTAAGAAGCGCAAATTGTTTAAGGGAAGCTAAGATAAAGATGATTTATGATCTTGTTGATAAGACCGAAGAAGAACTATTAAATTACAGAAATTTCGGAAAGAAATCCTTAACGGAAATAAAACAGCTTATCATTAGCTTAAATCTTCATCTTGGGATGCAGATTGACAAGAAAAAGCTTAAACAAAAAAAATGAAACCATGAGACATAAATTATCACGCAACAGATTAAATAGATTCACATCCTGGAGAGACGCAACCGTAAATTCATTGGTTAGGTCTTTGTTTATTAGCGAAAGGATAACTACTACCAGAACTAAGGCAAAAGCTGCCCAAAAATTGGCTGAAAAACTGATTACCTTAGCAAAAAAGGATGAGCTTGCGTCAAAAAGAAGAGCCTACAGAATTCTTTGTGACCATAAATTAGTGCAAAGACTGTTTAAAGAAATCGGTCCGCGTTATAAAGATACAAACGGCGGTTATACGCGTATAATCCGCCTAGGTTCACGGCGCGGCGATAGCGCAAAAACAGTCATTTTTGAATTAACCAAAAGAGTTGAGAAAAAACTCAAGACTCATAAAAAGACGCAAAAAGAAAAGGGTGTTAAAACTGAAGAAACCATCAAAGAGACAAAAAAACAGGATGCAATAAAAAATTCTTCAGATGTTAAAGATTCTAAAGAGCAGAAAAAGAAAGAAGACACCTTCAAGGCTAAAAAAGAAGAAAAACCAGAAGATAAGAATTTCTTAGGCGGGATTAAGAAATTATTCAACAAAAAAAAGCACAGAAAAGAATAGAGGCATCTTAACTAGAAAAAAAGATGCAACTTGCAAAAAGAGTTTTAGACATAAATCCTTCATTAACACTTAGTATAAACTCCCGAGCAAAAAAATTATCTTCTGAAGGTAAAAACATAATAAATTTTGCTGCAGGGGAACCTGATTTCGATACTCCCGATTTTATTAAAAAAAGAGCTATAAAATGTATCGAAGAAGGTTTTACTAAATATACCTCGGCAAGCGGCATGCCTAGCTTGAAAGAAGCAATCTGCGCTAAACTCAAAAAAGAAAATAATCTCACCTATTTACCCAATCAGGTAGTCATTACCTGCGGTGCAAAACACGCATTATTTAATATCCTACAGGCAGTAATCGATAACAATCAGGAAGTTTTAATTCCTTGCCCTTATTGGGTGAGTTATCCTGAGATGGTTACTTTAGCTGGCGGTAGATCTAAATTTATCAAAACAAAAATGAGCGATTCTTTTAAGGTTAATCCTTCTGAATTAAAAAATGCGATAACAAAAAACACAAGATTACTTATTTTAAATTCCCCATCAAATCCAACAGGCGCTGTTTATAAAAAATCAGAAATCGAGGAGATTGCCAAGATCTGCGTTGAGAATAATATTTTTGTTATTAGCGACGAGATATACGAGAAAATCATCTTTAATGGTAAGAATCATTTTTCCATCGGTTCAATAAATGATGATATCTATAAACTCACCTTTACTGTAAACGGGGTATCAAAATCATTTTCTATGACCGGCTGGAGAATAGGTTATCTTGCCGGACCTGCGGAAATAACCTCAAAGATAGGCATGGTTCAGGCGCATTCTACATCAAATCCGTGTTCTATAAGTCAGATGGCAAGTCTGGAAGCATTAACGGCAAAATCGGATTTTATAAATAAGATTGCTTCAACTTTTGAGAAAAGAAGAGATTTAATTGTCTCAAGAATTGAAAAGATGTCGCGTGTTTCATGTTTTAAACCAGAAGGCGCGTTTTATGTTTTTGTAAACATATCCCAAACAAATCTTTCAGGGCTAGATTTTTCTAACCGCGTGTTGGATGAGGCAGGGCTTGCTGTGGTTCCGGGAGAGGCATTTGGAGATAGTGAATATGTACGTATGAGTTTTGCCTGCAGTTTAGAAACAATCGAAAAAGGAATGGATAGGTTGGAAAAATGGCTTCAACAATTGTAGAAAAAATACTTAGCTCTCATTGCAAGAAGAAAGTTAAAGCAGGCGATTTTGCAATCTGTGATGTTGATTTTTGCTTTGGTCAGGATGGAACCAGCAATATAATTATTGATAGAATAAAAGAGCTGGGTTTAAATAAACTAAAAAACAGCTCTAAATTCGCTATGGTTATTGATCATAGTGCGCCTTCTCCTAACATGGAGGTTTCTGCTGTACATAAGCGCATGCGTGGATTTGCTAAAAAGTTTAATTCGAAGTTTTTTGATATATCCGCAGGCGTATGTCATCAGGTTATTCCAGAATCAGGTTATTGTTTACCGGGTAATCTTGTTTTGGGAGCAGATTCTCATACCTGTACTTATGGTGCTTTAGGTGTTTTTTCTAGCGGTGTCGGCTCAACTGATTTGGCTATAACTTTAGCTACAGGAAAAAACTGGTTTAAGGTGCCTGAGACGATTAAAATTACTTTAATGGGAAAATTAAAAAAAGGCGTATTTGCTAAAGATGTAATTTTGTTTTTAATAACAAAACTAGGGATAAATGCAGCTACATATAAAGCTATTGAGTTCTATGGCTCGATAATTAATAATTTGGATATGGCTGGCAGGTTTACTATCAGCAATATGGCAGTGGAAATGGGCGCTAAAGCCGGGATTATCCCTGTAGATAGGATAACTTTGGCATGGATGAAAAAGCACTTTAATAAAAAAATTAAACCTGTATACGCAGATAAAGGCGCTGATTATGAAAAAGAATATAGGTTTAACCTGTCTAGTTTAAACCCGATTGTGGCAAAACCGCACAGTCCAGGAAACGGAGTCTGTGTAACAAAATTGAAGAATATAAAAATTGATCAGGGGTTTATCGGAACCTGTACAAACGGACGTCTTGAAGATTTGGCAATTGCTGCTAGAATATTAAAGGGTAAAAAAGTTACCCCTGGCATAAAGTTGATTATTGCTGCAGCCTCGCGCAGGATTTATTTAGAAGCGCTTAAAAAAGGATATATCGAGATTTTTATAAAAAGCGGTGCAAGCGTAATTAATCCCGGATGCGGTCCATGTGTAGGAACGCATGCAGGTATTCCTGCAGATAAAGAAATAGTGATATCTACGGCAAACAGGAATTTTAAAGGCAGGATGGGTAATCCAAAGGCTAATATCTATTTAGCTTCTCCAGCTACAGTAGCAGTTTCGTGTTTAAAAGGCAAGATTACAGACCCGAGAAATTATTTATAAAAAAGGAGCAAGAATGGATTTAAAAGAACTGTTATTATTGACTGTTGAAAAAGGCGCATCGGATTTGCATATTACTGCAAATGAACCTCCGATTATAAGAGTCGATGGCAGACTTATTAGGACTAATTTTCCGGTTTTAAAAAAAGAGGAAACCAAATCAATAATTTATAGTATTCTTACTAATACGCAGAAAGAGATTTTTGAAAGAGATCTAGAGCTTGATTTTTCTTTAGCCATACCTAATACAGATAGATTTCGAGTAAATGTTCATGTTCAAAAAGGTAGTGTTGAAGCTGCTTTTAGAAGAATACCTCTAGAGATCCCTAGTTTTATTGAGTTGGGTCTGCCGTCAATTTTGGCTGATTTAGCAAGAAAACCTAACGGTTTAGTGCTTGTAACCGGTCCTACTGGAGTTGGTAAAACTACAACCTTAGCAGCGATGATCGAGCTTATAAATAGCGAACGTGATTGTATGATTACCTGCATTGAAGACCCGATTGAGTTTATCCATGTTAACAAGCGCTCTGTGATAAAACAGCGCGAGGTTTATTCAGATACGCATTCTTTTGCAGAAAGTTTAAGACATGCCCTAAGGCAAGATCCTGATGTTATCGTAGTAGGAGAGATGAGGGATTTAGAAACGATTTCTACAACCTTAACTGCGGCTGAAACAGGACATTTGGTTTTAGCAACCCTACATACCCCTGATGCACCGCAGACCATACAAAGAATCATCGATGTCTTTCCGCCGCATCAGCAGCAACAGATAAAATTGCAGCTTGCAGATTGCTTGCAGGGAATTGTCTCTCAAATTTTGATTCCTCATGCATCAGGTAAAGGAAGGGTCTTAGCTACTGAAATTTTGACTGCAACCCCGGCTATAAGAAATTTAATCCGCGAGCAGGAAATCGAACAGATGCCGACAATAATCCAGACCGGCGCCCAGCACGGCATGAAACCTATGGATAAATCATTAAAGGAACTTTATCAAAAAGGCGTAATTACTTTTGAAGATGCGATCGTAAAGGTAAAGAACGCGCAGGAATTCAAGTCGTTATGATATTAAAAGGAAGCGCGATAAAATTAGGTGATAATATAAATACTGATTGGATTATTTCCGGTAGGTATAAATTTGCCATAACCGATATGAAGGAATTAGCTAAGCACATCTTTGAAGATATCGATGAGGATTTTTCCAGTAAAATCAATCCGGGAGAATCTATTCTTGTTGCTGGTGAAAACTTTGGCTGCGGTTCGTCACGCGAACAGGCGCCTTTGGTAATCAAGGAATCAGGAATTATCTGTGTGGTGGCAATTAATTTTGCTAGGATCTTCTATCGTAACGCCATTAATATTGGCCTTCCTTTAGTAGAGACAGCTACAAACAGGATAAAAAATAAAGACCGCTTGGTTATAGATTTAAATAAATCATTATTAAAGGATATTTCAAATGGTATTAGCGTAAAGACGAATGCTTTGCCTTTAATTATGCAAAAGTTATTAAAAGATGGTGGATTGGTAGCCCATGTTAAAAAAAATAAAGGTATTAGATTATAATGGCATATAAGGTTACTTTTATTCCTGGTGATGGTATGGGTCCAGAGGTTGCCTTGGCTGCCAAAAGATGTATTGATGCAACTGGTGTTAAGATTGACTGGGAACAGCGTCCAGCAGGCGAAAGCGCAATTGAAAAATATAAAACACCCCTGCCGCAAGAGACAATCGAATCCATCAAAAGAAATAAAGTTGCTATCAAGGGGCCAATTATCACTCCAGTAGGTAAAGGGTTTCGTTCTGTAAATGTAAAAATGCGTCATGACTTAGATCTGTTCTGCTGCCTAAGGCCGGTAAAGTCATACGCAGGCGTAAGCAGTAGATACAAGAACATTGATTTGGTTATTGTGCGTGAAAACTCAGAAGATTTATATATCGGAATCGAGTTTGAAAAAGGTAAGGTTGAAACAATAAAAATGATTGATTCGATTAATAAGCTTCAACCAAAACAGATAAGAGCCGATTCAGGGATTTCCATAAAGCCGATTTCTGTTTTTGCAACCGAGCGTATCTTTGAATTTGCCTTCAAGTATGCCTTAGAAAATAAACGTAAAAAGATAACTGCTGTTCATAAAGCAAATATAATGAAGTATACAGACGGACTTTTCTTGGATGTTGCCAGAAGAGTTGCAAAGAAATACGAAGATAAAATCGAGTTTAACGATGTAATAGTGGATAATATGTGCATGCAGCTGGTTAAAAAACCGGATAATTTTGACGTTTTAGTTCTTCCTAATCTTTACGGCGACATAATATCTGATTTATGCGCAGGTTTAGTTGGCGGTTTAGGGGTTGCACCGGGAGCTAATATCGGTGACGAGATTGCTCTTTTTGAACCCGTGCATGGCGCAGCACCAAAATATGCTGGTTTAAACAAAGTAAACCCTACAGCAACAATTCTATCCGGTGTTTTAATGCTGCATCATTTGAAAGAACATCAGGCCGCTTCGGTTTTAGAAAATGCAGTAAGTGAAGTTATTAAAGAAGGTAGATTCGTTACCTATGATTTAAAGTCTGACAGGAATGATCCTACTGCAGTCGGAACAAGCGAAATGGCAGATGCAATAATAAAAAAGATCAAAGATGCTTCCTAAGGTTTCAGTTATCGGTGCGGGTAATGTCGGAGGCCTCACTGCCGCAAGACTAGTTAATTCTTCAATAGCAGACTGTGTTTTAGTGGATATCAACAAAAATCTCGCCTTGGCAAAGCAGTTTGACATTGAAGATGCAAACGCCATCCTTAAAAGCAAATCCAAGATCATCGGCACAGATAATTTCTCTATGGTTAAGGATTCTTCAATTGTTATAATAACCGCAGGTTTTCCCAGAAAACCAGGTATGACCAGAGAAGACCTTTTAAAGACTAATAGCGATGTATTAAAACAGATTGCTGACAAGATAAAAGATATGCTGACTAAAGATACCATTGTTATCGCAGTTACTAATCCTTTAGATATCATGACCTATTTTTTATACAATTCGCTTGGTCTTCCTAGAGAAAAAATGTTTGGTATGGGTGGGACATTAGACAGCGGTAGGTTCGCAAATCTGATTTCAAAGAAAATAGGTAAGACTTCCGCTTCAGTTGATGCTATGGTAATAGGGGCGCATGATAATACCATGGTGCCTTTAACCGATAAAGTTATAGTAGAAAAAAAGAGTATTGATGGGAATGGTCTTGATGATGTCGGCGCAGATACAATTAAACGCGGCGCTACCATTGTTTCGCATTATGGAACCGGAAGTGCTTATTTTGCACCATCAGCCGCGGTATATAGGATAGTTGAGGCTATTATTAGTAATAGACCTATCCAGACAAGCGCATCTGTTTATTTAAACGGGGAATACGGCCTGAATGATTTATGTATTGGCGTACCTGTTCAGATAAAAGATAAAGGAATCGATAAAATCATTGAACTTGAACTTAATTACAGTTTAAAAGAAAAACTCAACAATTCCGCAGCAAATGTAAAGACGAACATCGAAATTTTAAAAAAAATACTAAAATGAAATACAATCTTGCGATTATCGGTGCTGGATGGGCGGGTTTTAACGCTGCTTGTGAAGCAACTGACTTAGGACTTAGTGTTGTTTTGATAGAATCTAACAATCTCGGCGGGGTATGTCTTAATTACGGCTGTATTCCTACAAAAGTCTTTGTTCAGTCAAGTAAGATGTATTCAAATTTTAAAAAGAGTAGTAAGTTTGCCGTAGACCACAATGATGTTAGTTTTAATATAAAAACACTGCAGAAGAACAAAGCTGATGTTATAGAGAGATTAAAAAAAGGGATGAATTCTATCCTTAAACGCAAGCAGATTAATTATGTCAGTAAAAAAGCTAAGATAATCTCTGAATCCGAGCTTTTGCTTGATGATAAAGAGAAAATTACTTTTGATTATTTGCTTTTAGCGACTGGTTCAACACCTAAAATGTTACCGCATTTACTGCCGGATAATAAAAAGATTTTTACCAGTAGGGGTATTCTGGATTGTTTGAATCTGCCTAAAGAGCTTCTTGTAGTCGGAGCAGGGTATATTGGCTGTGAGTTAGCACAGATGTTTACTAATCTGGGAACGAAGGTAAGCCTGGTAGAATTAAGTGATTCTCTCCTGCAGGGCTTGGATAAAGAGCTTTCTAATAAGCTTCAGGTAATATTTAAACGTATGGGAATGAAGATATACCTAAGTTCCGATGAAACAAAGGTTAATCTTGATGATTTTGATAGAATCCTGGTTTCTGTGGGCAGGAAAAGCAACATTGAGGGACTAGGGTTAGAAAAAATCGGCATTCAAATAGAAAACGATAAAATCAAAGTAAATGAAATCCTACAAACCAATATCAGTAATGTTTTTGCAGCAGGTGATTGCGCTTCTAAATATCTTTTGGCGCATACAGCTTCTTATGAAGGTAGGATTGCTGTCAGCAATATTTTTGTAAAATATACTGGTTCAGCCAGTAAGTTTATTCCTAATTATAAAGCAGTTCCTACGTGTATTTTTACCGAACCACAGATTGCAACAATCGGTCTTAATGAAGAGGATGCCAAAAAAAGCGGGTACGAGGTAAAGGTAAGTAAGTTTTTCTTCCTTGGCTCAGGCATGGCCCATATCCAGGATGAGACCGAAGGGTTTGTAAAGCTAGTTGTGGATAAGGACACAGATTTGCTTTTAGGAGCGATAATCATGGGCCCTGAGGCCTCAGAACTTATCAATATTATAAGCCTTACCATGAATAATAAAATCAAGGTAAGTAATTTGGCTAAAACCATCTTCGCCCATCCCAGTTTTTCAGAATTAATCATTGAAGCAGCCAGAAGCGTTAATGAATCTTCAAGCAATTGATTTAGGTCTTATTGATTTCCAAAAAGCCCACACTAAACAAATCGAACTTATAGAAAATATCTACAAAACTAGAAAGAGCGATTATCTTATTTTTTGCGAACACCCAGCTGTTATTACCCTTGGTAGAAGAACCAATGCTGAAAATCTGTTAAAAAACGAATCCTTCTTAAAAGAAAAATCAATCCCGGTTATAAAAACCAATAGAGGCGGTGATATCACCTGTCACTCTCCTGGGCAGATGGTAATTTATCCGTTAATCGACCTGAAAAAAACCTTTAAAGACCTACACAGGTATTTTAGGTTTTTAGAAACTGTGGTTATTGATGCATTAGCTAAAATAGATATCACGGCTCAAAGAAAAGAAGGCCTAACAGGCGTGTGGGTAAAAGAAAAAAAGATAGCTTCAATCGGTATTGGCGTAAGGCGTTGGATATCATTTCATGGGATGGCTATAAATTTGAATAATTCCTTAGAGGTATTTAGTTTTATGAAGCCCTGTGGACTGGATGTAGAAATGATTTCTGCTAAAAAAATATTATCTCAAGATATTGACAGAGATAATTTTAAGCATATAATAATAGAGCAGTTCAAAAAAATATAAAATAAGCCCATGGAAATAAAATTACCTGTTTTAGGAGAAAATATCAAAAGTGCAAGCATATCTTTTTGGTTTGTTAAAGAAGGTGATAGCGTAAAGAAAGATTCTGATATTGTAGAGGTTTCAACCGATAAGGCCACTTTTAATGTACCCAGCCCTTTTGATGGTGTTGTGAAAAAAATACTTTTAAAAGAAGGAGATATTGCTGAAACAGGGCAGACCATAGTCATAATTGAATAACCTACTGTTAAAAAATTGCAGCGTGTCTTTAAAAGGCACGTTTTTTTTATTTTCTTGACAATTCATAGTTGTGCTAGTATATTTATGGTTGTGTATAGTTTGTCGTAAATATAGTAAAATTAGAGGTGATTATGGAAAGAAAAGAAATTCTTACCACTAAGGAAGTAGCAGAATATCTACATATCCATCCCTTTACTGTGCATAAACTTGCGCGTGAAGGTAAAATTCCAGCTTTTAAAATAGGCACTGACTGGAGATTTCATAAAAACTATATTGACCGGTGGATACAGGAAAAACTAAACTCACCTGGAAGAAAAGTGCATAAATCCAAGGAAGGCTTGTTTTAAAATGCATTCAGTCGAACTTAAGGTAAAGGTTAGGTCATTAAAGAATAAGATTTTCGATATGTTAAAAGATATCGAACGCTTTCCAGAATACATGCGTTTTGTTAAAAATGTTAAGATAATTAACGCTTCTGAAAATAGAGTTACTTCCTTATGGAATTTAGAGATCGATGGCGCACCTGTTAGTTGGCGTCAGGAAGATTTCATAGATAATAATAATTTTGAGGTAAGATTTAAGATGCTGGAAGGAGACTACCAGCATTATGAAGGCAGGATTTATATTGAAGACCTAGATGAGCATCATTGCGTGGTAAAAATCGTTGCTCATTTTGACTGGGGCATACCGGTTTTGGAAGAATACGTAAAAAAGGTATTGGAAAGAAAGGCCCGTTTGGCATTAGGCGGTATGCTAAAGGCATTAAAACGAAAGCTTGAAACTGAAAATGTATGATTTTGCTTTAATAATCCATCCTACACATGAAGAGCTGCTTCACCGTTATGAACCAGGCATGAAGCGTAAGTCCCGCCATTTAGTAAGAAAAGTTCTTGAATGGATGAAACCCTTTAAGGCCGCAGAAGTTGAAGGTCTAAAATCAAATTTGGGAAGGACTAGTAAGGGAGTTTTAGTTATGTGCCCTTTACTTTCAGAGCAGATGGTTGGGCTTAATCCTAAGGTGGTCACTAAGGCTGTAATAGAAGCAGCTAGGTTTGCTGAAACTTTAAACGTAAAGATAATCGGTCTTACAGCTTTTGCTTCTTTAGTAGGCAACCGCGGGCTTGATATAGCAAGTGCAGTTAAAACCCCTGTTACAAACGGTATGTCATTTACTCTAGCTATGGAGCCGGAAGCAATTTTCCGGGGTATGAACTATATGGGGATTAACCCAAAGACAGCCAAAGTAGTAATCTTCGGCATCACCAGTCCCATTGGTAAAATGTGTTTAAACGTATTGGGTCCATACGTGAGGAAGGTTTTTGCCACAGTACGCAATGAAGAGAAGTTTTTGATGCTGAAGGCAAGTCTGGCCGAGCGTAACATTGATTTAGAGAGAATCGACATACTTTCAAATTCTGTTTATCAAGCTGATTTAATAGTTTTAGCAGCGAATTCCGTACCTGCAGGGTTTGATTTTACCAAAGTAAAACCAGGCACGGTAATATTCGATGCTTCATACCCAAGAAAAATCCCTACAGATCTAAGAAACGATATTTTAGTAGTTGATGGCGTAGCAATCAGGCCTCCGGGAGAAACTAAGCTAAATTTTGATTTTGGGCTTCCGGAAGAGGTGTGTTTTCCCTGCATGGCAGAACCGATGATACTCGCACTTGAACATAAATACGAAAGCTATTCTTTAGGTAAAAATATTACACCAGAACGTATAAAAGAAATTTATAAGCTTGGTAATAAACACGGTTTTGAGATAGCAGAACTTACTTCGGGTGAGCGTGTAATCACAAAAGAAAAAATCGTACAGATTAGAAATGCCGTAAGTGCTACCAGAAAAAAAAGATTTTTTAGTTTTAGATGAAGAAACAATTAAATAATAAAAAAGTTTTAGTTACCGCTGGACCAACCTGGATTGCAATTGATAAGGTAAGAGTAATAACAAGCATATTCAGCGGTAAAACAGGGTGTAAGATCGCTCAGGATGCAAAAAAACTTGGAGCTAAGGTTAAGCTTCTTTTAGGTTCAGGTGTACTTGATTTAAAAAATAATAAGTTAAAAGGTATAAGCGTTATCCGATTTAAATATTATGATGAGCTTTTTAAGCTGATGAAACAAGAAATCTCAACTCGTAACTACGATATGATTATTCATTCAGCAGCAGTATCGGATTATAAACCAAATACGGTTACCAAACAAAAAATTGCTTCCGGTAAGAAAACCCTGAGTTTAAAGCTAAAACCCACTAAAAAGATAGTAAAATTAATAAAGAAATGGGATCCGCAAACCTTCTTAGTGCAATTTAAGCTGGAAACAAATAAAAGTAAAAACAGTTTAATAAAGAAAGCCTATGAAAGCTTAAAAGAAAACAATGCTGATCTTGTAATAGCAAATGATTTAAGAAATCTTGATAAAGTAAACATAATAGCTAAAGATAAGAAGCAAACATCTGTAAAAAGAAACGATATTACAAAACAGATATCCAAATTAATAAATAATTAAAATGGAAACATT
>JAVCCR010000011.1 GCA_030765485.1 Candidatus Gygaella obscura | reverse complement strand
TGGATTTAACTAATTTTGTATTAACAAGAAGCTCTAGAATGATTTCATTGTTTACCAATTTATAACTCTCTAAATCGCTTGGGACTCCTTTTTGAGAAAAAATCTTCTCAAAGTTTTCCCTTGCCTGGTCTGCTGCCAACTTATTATAAAACCTTTCAACAATCAACTGAGCAAGGTTTACTTTAGCTTCCCGCGGATGAAGTTGCTTTACGCTATTTGAATCCTCTACTGTCAGCAATTCAAAATATCTAAGCATTAACTCGTCGGTTATAGACATTATCTTACCAAACATCTCATTTGCCGGTTCATTAATCCCGATATAATTATCCAAGGATTTACTCATCTTATTTATACCATCGGTACCCTCCAACAAAGGCAGCATCATTACAACCTGTTCTTCTTGAGAAAAATCCTTCTGAAGTTCTCTACCTAAAAGCAAATTGAATTTCTGATCCGTGCCCCCTAATTCTATGTCGGCCTTTAAATACACTGAATCATACGCCTGAAGAAGCGGATAGAAAAACTCTAATAACGATATATCTTTTCCTTGCGAGTATCTCTGGCTAAAATCAGCTCGGGCAAGCATCTGGGCAACGGTAATATGACTGGATAGATTCAATAGTTTTAAGCTATCGAGTTTCTTTAACCAGCGACTATTAAAAACTACTTTTGTCCTTTTTGGGTTAAGGATTTTAAAAACCTGTCTTTTATAAGTAATAGCATTTTTCTTGACTTCACTAAGAGTAAGGCGTTTTCTTATCTCGTTTTTTCCAGAAGGATCTCCGATCATACCGGTAAAATCCCCTATAAGAAAATACACCACGTGGCCCAGGTCCTGAAACTGCCTTAACTTATTCAAAAGCACAGTATGACCCAAATGGATATCAGGAGCTGTGGGATCAAACCCTGCCTTTACACGAAGAGGTTTTTTGTTTCTTTTGCTTTTTTCAAGCTTTTTAATAAGCGACTCTTCAGAAATAATCTCAACTGTACCTCTTTTTAAAATAGAGAGTTGTTTTTTTATTTCCATTGTTTTTTTATTTTGCGCTTAATCCAATCTTTGCCTGTTCTATATCAACCTTAATTATTTTTGCATTGATCTTATCGCCAGGCTTAAAAGCGGACATTTGTTCTTTTTCAATCTCTGAACTATAAATCAACCCTTCAATACCGTCTTCAATCTTGACAAATACGCCGAATTCCGTAATACTAACCACCTCGACCTCAAGGCTAGTATCAACAGGATATTTCTCCGCAATCTTTGACCAAGGATTTTCTTCAAGCTGCTTTAGTCCCAGTGAAATCTTTTGATTGGCTGCATCAACCGACAACACCACAGATTCGATCTTTTGTCCCTTCTTTAATACATCTTCTGGCTTTGCGACTCTTTTTGTCCATGAAATATCAGAAACATGAATCATACCTTCAAGATTTGAATCCAATTCTACAAAGGCACCGTAATCGGTAAAACCTCTTATCTTACCGTTAACTTTAGAATTAACAGGATACTTATTCTCAATATCTGTCCAAGGATTAGACTCAAGTCGCTTTATGCTTAAAGCAATACGCCTATTATCCTTCTCGATATTTAAAATCTGCGCCTCAACTGCATCCCCAACCGCAAACATCTCCTGAGGATGATTAACCTTACGCAACCAAGAAATCTCAGACACATGAACCAAACCTTCGATTCCTTTTTCCAACTCCACAAACACCCCATAATTAACAATATTAACAACCTTGCCTTTAATATTGCTGCCGATCTTATACTTGTTTTCAATGTCTTTCCAAGGATCTGGCTGCTGCTGCTTAAGGCCTAGCGATATTTTTTGCCCCTTAGGATCAACATTTAAAACCATCACCTCTATTTTATCGCCAATAGCTACGATTTCAGATGGATGATTAATCTTTGACCAGCTCATATCTGTAATATGTAAAAGCCCGTCAATTCCTCCTAAATCAATAAAGGCACCGAAATCGGTTATCGCCTTTACCAAACCGCTTTTAACTTCACCTAGCTTTACGAGCTGCCAAAGTTTTTCTTTTATCTCCTCTTTTTGTTTCATTACGGCTTCTTTACGCGAGACTATAAGGCTTTTTCTGGCATAATTAACCTTTAGCAGCTTAAACTGAAATTCATGAGATAAAACTTCCCTGTCAGGAACATTTTTAAACATCGAAAGCGATGCTGGCAAAAATCCCTCAATCCCCATACAATCAATAATATAACCGCCTTTTACCTTCTTAATCACCTTAGCAGTAAGATAATCGCCTTCTTTGGTGTTTTTCATTATCGTGTCCCAGCCTTTTAGCTTCATAGCCTTATCGCGAGATAATGTAATAACCCCATTTTCGTCTTCAGTGGACTCAACATAAACATCTATTTCTTTACCTACTTCACGTTCATCTTGTCTAAATTCCTCTAAAGAAATAACCCCTTCAGACTTAAAACCAACATCCACCAGGACATCCTTATTATTAATTGCAATAATCTTTCCTTTTGTAATTTCACCTTCTTTTATATCCTTGAAGGTTTGTTCGTAGATAGCTTTCATATCTACATCTTTTGCTTCATTTAACATGGCTACATCTCTCCTTTTCTTTTGGATTTTAATTTATTGTAAAATATACGGTTACGATAAAAATCAAGGCAACCGAAGCTCTGATTATAACTAAAAAGACAAATATTGTCAATAAGCAAATACGGGGTTAAAATTATGACTATTTTGGAGTAAATTTGAGATAAAAATTGGTAGGTTTTAAAAGAGGTTACAACAGCATTCATTCAAGTTGCCTAATACGTCTTAAAGCCAATTCAGCTATATCAACGTAGGCCTGCCCCCTTTCTATGTCTATTTTCTCTCCAAAATAGACGCTAATTTTAGTTAAATTGATTTTTTTTGTATTATGCGGCAATGCAGTATCTGTTCCTTTTATTAAAGCCGGCACTATCGGTACGCCTGCTTTTGTAGCTAAAAATGCCAGGCCTTTTTTTATATCAGTTTCTTGCGTTGATTTTCTTGTTCCTTGGGGAAAAAGCCCGATTACACGACCTTGTTTAAGCCTTTTTACTGCCTCTTTTATACTGGATAAATCCGTACCCTGCCTATTTACAGGAAATACCCGAGAATGTAAAAGCCAGAAGCGTAAAATCGGATTTTTAAAAAGTTCTTTTTTCGCCATATAATCAACTCGCCTTGAACATCCTGCCCCTAAAACCATAGGATCAAAATAACTGATATGATTGGCTACAAGGACAAAACCACCTGTCTTAGGAATATTTTCAGCTCCCTTAATCTCAAGACTGAAAAACATCATAAGTAATAATTTAAAAATATTTCTGAAAAAACTATAAAACATTTTATTTTCTAATTAGTTTATTGATTATCTTCTCTCCTACATCAAGTAGGTCTTTTGCTTTTTTAAGAGATTTAGACTCTGAATAAACCCTTACCATAGGTTCAGTCCCGGATGCACGTATCATCAGCCAACTTTCATCGCTTGCAATTGCCTTAATGCCGTCATAGGTTTTAAATTCTACAATTTTCTTACCCAATAGCTTTTTGGGGAAATGTTTCGGCTTTACAACCAAACCGGTTCTGGCAATATCCAAATCCCGCCTTTGATAATAATAACGACCAAAGCTGGACTCCATTTCATCAACAATTTGCTTCATTGTCTTTTTTCTCATGACCATCATCTCAACAAGCAAAAGCCCGGCTAAAGAACCATCGCGCTCTGGAACAAAATCTTTTACACCCATACCGCCTGCCTCTTCACCGCCTGCTAATATTTCACGTTTTATCATCAAATCAGATATATACTTAAACCCAACAGGGGTCTCGAAAAGCCTTACCTTAAGTTCCTTTGCGATATGATCAATCATCGTACTCCCAGCAATAGTTTTAACAATCCCACCGTTTAGAAATCTATCCTGTTTTAAATGTAAGGCTAAAAGACCTAGGATTTTCTGAGGATGCAAAAACCTACCCCCTCTTTCAATCGCTGCTATTCTATCGGCATCGCCGTCTAAAACTAAAGCAATATCAAAATCCTTTTTTTTCATTATCCTTAGTGTGTCTTCTAAATTCTCCACAACTGGTTCAGGACGCTTACCCTCAAAAGAAGGATTAATATCGCTTCTTGCTAATTCCACCTTTATACCTGTTCCTTTTAAAATATCCTTAATCAGCCCATTACCGCTTCCATGCATTGTATCAACCAAAATCTTTACCTTCGACTTCTTTAATAAATCCAAACGTAGATATTTCCTGATAAAACCAATATAATCAGAAACAAAATCACATTCTTCAACCAAATTCAATTTTTTTGGATTAATTTTTGGCGGATTTTTTTTCAGCAATCTTTCAACCGAACCAGTTACCTTTTCACTTGCAGCCCCGCCAGTAGATTCTTTAATCTTTATACCGTTAAACTCAGCCGGATTATGACTTGCCGTAATCATAACTCCCGCAGTTAAAGAAAACTTCTCCACGGTAAAACTTAAAGTTGGAGTTGGAATTGCCCTATCTGATAGAATTACCTTAATATTGTTTGTCGCTAAAACCTCACTGACTGCTTTTGCAAAACTAGCGGATAAAAATCGCGTATCATAACCTACAGCAATACGCACTCTGCTGGAATGACGCTTGTAGTAATCTGCAATTGCCTGGGCAACAATCATTACATTCTTAAAAGTAAATTCCTTGCCTATCACTGCCCGCCAACCATCTGTGCCGAATTTGATTTCCTTATATTTCATCTTCTTAGCTTCTCCATTGCTTGTTTAATGTTTTTCGCCTTGAAAATATATGTTCCTGCTGCTAATACATTTGCACCCGCCTCTATTAATAAAGGTGCATTCTTATCATTTACACCACCATCTACTTCTATATCCCCATTGTATTGTTTTCTTAACATTTTTATCTTGGGTAAAACCGATGGAATAAATTCTTGTCCGCCAAAACCAGGATTTACACTCATAACCAGAATCCAGTCAATTGAATCAATTAAAGGCAGAATTCTTGAAACGGGCGTTGCCGGATTTAAAGATAGCCCTAATTTTACACCTCTTGCATTAACAATACTTTTATATTTTAAAACCTCATTTTTAGTAACTGTTTCAATATGAACAGTAATAATATCGCTTCCTACGTCGATAAAATCATTAATATAGCGAAAAGGATTTTCAATCATCAAGTGAGTATGCAATGGTAGTTTAGTCAGTTTTCTTATTGCCTTTATAACAGCTGGACCAATGGTAATATTCGGCACGAAATGACCGTCCATTACATCAATATGAAACAAATCACAACCTGCGGTTTCAACCATTTTTATCTCTTTTGCAAGATAAGAATAATCTGCTGCCAATAAAGACGGAGCGACTTTAATTTTTTGAATAGAGTCTGTTTTTTTCAATATATTTAAAAACCTCCTTAGGGACAAAATAGCGTATACTTCTTTTTTTTCTGATCAATTTTCTTATTTCATATGCAGAAATCGCCAAAGGGCGAATCTCTAATGTAGTGATTTTTCTGGGAATTTTATTTAAAGAATACCCTGGTCTGTTGGCAACAACGAATTTTGCTATTTTTAAAATCCTGTCCAGATCCTTCCATTTTGGAAGATACTTTAAAACATCCGAACCAGAAATGAAAAATAACTGCGCCCTCTTGTAGTGTGAACGCATAGCCTTTAGGGTTTCAATCGTAAAAGAAACTCCGCCCCTTTTGATTTCAATATCAGAAACATCAAAATGACTATTGTCGCCAATTGCCAGCTTAATCATATTAAAGCGGTACTTACTTTCCAAGATATTATTATGCTTATGTGGAGGAAGATTCGTAGGAACAAAAATAACCTTATCAAGCTTTAACTCTTCCCTGACCTCTTCAGCTAAAATCAAATGCCCAAGATGAATAGGATTAAATGTTCCACCAAGTATGCCGATTTTCTTCATAAATTTGTTATTTCCTTATCTGTCCACTGCCGCGAATAACATATTTATAAGTTGTAAGTTCCTCTAATGCCATAGGGCCGCGTGCATGCAGCCTATCGGTTGAAATACCGATTTCAGCCCCCATACCAAACTCATATCCGTCGGTAAAACGGGTAGAAGCATTTACATAAACACAGGCGGAATCTACTCTTTTTAAAAACAACTCTGCATTCGTTTTATTTTTAGTCACAATTGCATCCGAATGATGCGAACCGAAAGTATTTATGTGTTCAATTGCTTCATTCAGACTTCCTACCACCTTAATTGACAATATCAAATCAAGATACTCTGTTGACCAATCATTTAGTGTAGCTTTTTTTATCGATTTCAAATATTTCCTTGACCATTGGCAACCGCGTAGCTTAACATTACTATAAAGCAGTTTCTTCCCAGTTGTGGCTAAAAACTTCTTGGCAATATCTTTATGAATCAGTAAAGTCTCTATGGCATTACATACTCCCGGTCTTTGTAATTTTGCATTTAAGGTTATTTTCTCTGCCATATTTAAATCAGCAGTTTTATCTACATACAAATGGCACACTCCCTTATAATGCTTTATAACCGGAATCTTAGACTTAGCAACAACCGCGCTAATCAGAGACTCTCCTCCGCGCGGAATAACAAGATCAATATCTTCATATTGATTAAGTAATGTATCTACTATTTTTCTGTCTGTCGTAGCTAAAATATTAAAACTATTTTTCGGCACACCACAGGTATAAGCAGCTTTAGCCAACACGTTAAATATTGCCAAATTAGAATTTATCGCTTCAGAGCCACCTTTTAGAATAACTACATTAGACGACATCAAAGATAGCCCCATGCAATCACTGGTTACGTTCGGACGTGATTCAAAAATAATAAATATTACCCCAATTGCAACTCTTACCTTATCAATTACAAGACCATTGGGTCTTTTATGTGAAGAAATAATTTCACCTACGTAAGATTTAAGTCTTGAAACCTGCTTTAAAGAGTCTGTCATTTGCCTTATTCTCTTATCATCGAGCATCAAACGCTCAACCATGGCTTTTGATAAACCATTTCTTTTGGCATTAGCTAAATCTATTTTATTCTGCGAAAGAATGTATTTTTTTTTATTGATTAAAGCTTTAGCCATGGTAACCAAAGCTTTTCTTTTTCTTGCAATTGAAAACTCACTCAATCGATAGCTTGCTTTCCTAGCGCTTTTTGCCATATCAATTATTTTTCTCTTATTCATCATTTTAACCTAGAATTACCAAATTATCGCAATGCACGATCTCACGAGAAGTTCTCGTACCCATAGAGCTGTTTAGCTGTTGCACACTGCACTCAACTATTCCTTTAGCAAAAATATTACCTTCGGTATCTACAATATCTACAGAATCGCCTTTTGAGAAACTGCCCTTACAATCAACAATTCCTACAGATAAAAGACTTTTATGCCGTTTAAGAGCTTCTTCAGCGCCTTTATCAACATTAATCCTTCCGGAAATTTTTGAACTAAAAGCCAGCCAACGCTTTTTTGCACCTAAAGACTTTGTGCTTGCGGAAAATAAAGTCCCCAGAATTTTACCTTTGACGATATCCAGCAAAATATCTTTTTTCCTACCGTCAGCGACAAGACAGGAAATACCAGCATCAACACTGATTTTAGCAGCCTGCAATTTAGAAAACATTCCGCCAACCGTAGACTTCTTTCTTTTGGTTTTTACAAAAGACTCTATCTCTTTAGTTATTCTTTCTACGAAATTAACTACCCGGCTTTGTTTATCATAAAGACCTTCCACGTCAGTTAAAACAACCAGAAGATCTGCTTCAAGTAAAACCGCAACAAGACTGGAAAGCTTATCATTATCACCAAACTTTATCTCGTCGGTAGATACAACATCATTTTCATTGACAATCGGTATGTAGCCAAATTCCAAAACCTTTAAAAGCGTATTTTTGGCATTTAGATACCTAGTTCTAATATTAAAATCATCCCAAGTAAGAAGAATCTGTGCACATTTTAAACTGTATTTAGTAAGATACTGCTGATAGAGATCAACAAGATGCACCTGACCTAAGCTTGCCAAAGCCTGCAAATCACTAATTTTATTCGGTCGGTTTTTTAATTTTAATAACGACATGCCGCTAGCTACTGCTCCGGAAGAAACAACAACCACTTCGATCCCCATCTTTTTCAACCTGGCAAACTGCCCGCAAAGCTTATTTATATTCTTTGTATTTATCTTTGCGTGAGCATCAGCAAAAACACTGGAACCGATTTTAATAACTAATCTTTTGAATCTTTTTTGCGAGTTCATCTATCAGATACTCCAATCCTTTTTTTTCAAGGGCTGAAATCGCTATAACTTTCTTGTGAATCTGTGACTTAAAAATTTTTAAATTCTTCTGAGCGCTTTCAAGGTCCATCTTATTCGCTACGATAAATTGAGGTTTATTAGCCAGTTCTTTTGAATAAAAAATCAGTTCCCTATTTAGTCTCTTATAATCCTCTATCGGACTTCTTCCTTCACTGGCTGACATATCAACTAGATGAAGAATGATTTTATTGCGTTCAATATGCTTTAAAAACCTGTAACCTAAACCTTTGCCACTATGAGAACCTTCGATAAGCCCTGGAATATCTGCTAAGGTAAACGAAAAATCATCACTTTTTACAACTCCGAGAACAGGACTTAATGTAGTAAAATGATACTTTCCTATGCGTGAATTTGCCTTGGTTATGCTGGAAACTAAAGTAGATTTACCTGCATTAGGAAAACCAACAATCCCCACATCAGCAATAATCTTTAGCTCTAAAAGTAAATTCCTGCTTTCGCCTTCTTTAGGCGACAACTTTGCTTCTGTCCTGTGAGAATTACCAAGTCCGCCCCTGCCGCCTTTAACAACAATAACAAAACCTTTATCTTTATCAAGATCCTTTAAAAGACATGAAGTATCTTCGTCTTTTATTAAAGTTCCTACTGGAACTAAAAGCTTTAAATCTTTTGCACCTTTACCGTTACGTCTGTTTCCGGAGCCATGCGCTCCGTTATCGGCAATGTATACTCTTTTATATCTATAATCTAATAGACTTGTAACATTTTTATCAGCCTGGATAATTATGTCCGCACCTCTACCGCCATCTCCACCATCAGGAACACCCTTTGATTTACCTCTTATTCGGGTATATTTATCTCGATAAAAGCTCCTACAGCCTTTTCCTCCAGTGCCACCCTTCATGGAAACCCTTACTTCGTCTATCATTTTTAAAAAAGACCCAACCTTAATTGTCTAAAGAAATCTTATCAATCAAAATCTTTGAAAGAGATTGACGATGTCCCTTTGTGGTGTGGGAAGACTTGCGGCGTCTAAACTTAAAGGATATGGCTTTTTTTGTCTTTATCTGGCCTATAACCTTTGCGCTAACTTTTGCCTCTTTTATAAAAGGGCTGCCTATTATTGGAGCTTTTTTCCCATTATCTGCGACTAACATTACCTTACTTATTATAATATTATCGCCCGCCTTTTTATTTATTTTCTCAACATCCAAACTCATACCAGACTCAACCTTATATTGCTTTCCGCCAACTTCTATTATTGCATACATTTATACTCACTCTCCTTATCATTTTATTGCCATATTCTATCATAATAGCCATTAGTGGTCAAATTCTTTTAACCCTTAAAGTACCTTAATATCCTCAAAGTGCAAATTGGGATTTGACCCAATTACAATGCGCGTTCGAAAGCGCCGTTCTAAACTTTTAAGCGAATTAAGACTATTTTTACTAATAAACTCCGCGACATTTGGATGTAACATTACATTAAGCTCAAGAAATTTATTCTTTGAGAGAATCACCTTGATTTCCTTCACTACCTTAATTGACATAGTCACCGCAGACTTAACCTTTCCTCTTCCATTACAATAGGGACAGGTCTGATAAGAGATGCTTTCTACGGTCTTCAATACTCTTTCCCTAGTCATTTCCACCAAACCAATCTTAGAAATCCCTAAGATATCAGTTTTAGCACGGTCCTGCCTTAAGACGTCATTAAAGATTTTCAAGACTCCTCTTCTATGTTTTTCGCGTTCCATATCGATAAAATCAATGACAATTATACCGCCTAAATCCCTTAAACGAAGCTGTCTGGCAATTTCAATAGCAGCCTCTTTATTGATTATAAATACCGCCTCTTCCTGTTTTAGGTTTTTCTTTTTAAAATGACCGCTATTTACATCAACCACCACTAATCCTTCGGTGGGTTCAATAATTATATAGGCGCCTGACTTTAAGTAAACCTTACTGTGAAAAAGTTTTTCAATCTGCGACTCAATTTTATTATGTTCAAACAGAGGTAGATCTTTAGTATAAAACTTTATTTTTTTCTGCATATCTTGCATAAAATTCTTAGCGAATTTATTGATTCTTGCAAACTCCTGTTTAGAATCCACCCACAGACATGAAACATCATCACGGAAGGAATCTCTTAATACCTTTAAAACCATATCATAATCTTCATATACCAATGATGGAGCCTTCATTCTACTACTGATTTTCTGAATCCTGTGCCAAAACTTAAGCAATATGCTTAACTCTCTAGCGATTTCTTTCTTAGCATGCTTCACGCAGGCTGTTCTCATTACTAACCCCATATCTTTGGGAAGTTTGAGCTCCTGCAACATTGCGTTTAGGCGTTTTCTTTCTGCTTCACCTTCAATTCTTTTAGAAATCCCCAACGAGGCATCCTGTGGCATCAAAACAAGATATCTCCCCGCTAGACTTATATGTGTAGTAAGACGGGCTCCCTTAGTAGCAAAAGGTTCCTTAACAACCTGTACAAGAATCTCTTCACCCGACTTTAACTCAATAGGATCTAAACCTTTAGAAACCTGCAAGAAATCAGAAAGATCCAAAATATCCTGAGTATACAAAAAACCGTTTTTCTCCTGCCCTATATCGACAAAAGCAGCTGAAACAGATGGCACAACAGAATCAATTCTGCCTTTATAGATATTGCCTACTATGGTTTTCTCGCTAGGCCGTTCGATAAAATACTCATTAAGAAAACCATTTTCAATGATGGCCAGCCTTTTTTCCTGAAAAGCTTCAACGTTAATTAAAATTTCCTTACTCATACTTTTGTTATCTCCTTAATACCAATTCCATTTGGCAATTGTAATTGAAAATCATTTTTAAATTTAACCTCATTCAATTCTTTTTTTAAAAAAATATATGCTGTTTCATTATCACTTACCTTCCCCAGCTTCAAAGCCCTTTCAAAAATCATCTTTGGATGTGGACTAAACCCACAAGTAATGAATAAAGGTACTCCCGCCCTTCTTAGTGCCCTGGTAAAAAGACGCATAAGATCTAAATGCGAAATATAAACCATTTCCTCTGTCTTAGAAAATAAAATTTTATATTTAACCTTATTCATAAAACAAGGTTACCTCCACTGCCATATTTTTCCCAAGAAAAAATTTGCGAAAGAATTTTATTCTTCTTTTATTGCTTTATCTTTTGTAGCAGAACTTACGCCAACGCGAGATTCTAACTGTTTGATGCTTTCTCTACCGAAGTCTTTTTCTTTCATAATCTTCGCCGTTATGAAAATCAGCAAATCTATCTTTTCGAAATCATTGGTTTTACGTTCAAAAATAAAACCAAAAATAGGAATATGCCGCAAGAAAGGAATACCCACCACTCCTTCGCTTTTTACATTCTTTATTAAACCTCCAATAACAATAGTCTCGTTATCTTTTATTATAACTCTTGTCTCAGCCTCTCTAGTATCGATTATCGGATATTTATTATCTCCTACTTCTCCGCTTTTACTGGTTACGGCAGGATGAACGATCATATTAATATAGCCTTCTTTATTTACCTGCGGAACAACATTAAGCTGTATTCCAATATCCTGATAATAATCTAAAGTTGAAGTAACGGTTTGGCCTGCTGATTCTGTACTGATTTCAGATTTCAAAATCGGATATTTAGTTCCAATAATAATTGAAGCTTCCTGGTTATTTAACGCCAGAATATGCGGGGCCGATAACACATTTGCCTGAACATCTTCTTCTATAGCATGCAGGATTGCCTGAAATTGGGTACCAGTTAATTTCTGAAATACCACCTCTAGTCCTGCATTAAATGGATTTACGCCAGAAATCGTACTTGTCTTTGGACCAAAAACAGACGGGCTGACCTGTGAGCTTAACATATTACCACCAACCACAGACTGCGACTCTCCATTGGATTTATTCACAGGAACCGTAGTTATAATAGATGACTCTGCCCCGGTAGAACCTGTACCAAAATCAAAACCGATATCTTTCAGCTTGTCATGATTTACCTCAACGATTCTAGTTTCGATCAAAATCTGTACAGGTAAAACATCAACAACTTGTAAAATCTCTTTGATCTTTTGAAGTTTAGGCTGAATATCGCTTACTATCAAAATCTTAGACCGACCCATAACCTCATCACCGGTTCTGCTTCTTTTCGTAGTATCCACTCCGCCGAACTCCCATCCAGCCTGACCAGTCATCTGCATAACCGTAATTCTACCTCGTGGAGAAAGTTGACCCTCTAAGGCCTTCTTTGCATCCTGGGCATCCAAAAATTTAAGGTCAAACACCTCAGTCTGAACAGGTTGAATCTGAGAAAGCTCCGCCTCTTTAAGTTTTTGTTCAGTCATCTTCTCTAAAGGAGCAATCATTATAATGTTAGCCTGTTCTTCATAAGCCAGGCCTTGTGTTTTTAAAATCACCTCCAGTGCCTTACGCCAAGGCACATCAGCAAGCTTTATCGTTACTGTTCCAGCAACTTCCGGGCCAGAAACAATATTAACCCCAGCTTTATAGGCAATAACTTTAAAAACACTGTGGATATCCGCATCTTTAAAATCAAGCGTTATATTGCCAGGCTCCACACTCTTTCCGGTATCAGGGGCAATAGACACTAACTTACCAGAAGATTTATTGTTTCCATCCTGGGTAAAACCCATTTTTATATAAAAACCCAACCCCATTAACAAAACTATAACAAAAATAATTCTGAAATTCTTTTTAAAAATCATTCTGCCTCCCTTTCTAATTTCACTTCAATCTCTTGTCCATCTTTAATCAGAATTAAGGAACTTGGATTGATTTTTTTTACGATATATGAAGCAACTACATCATGCTCTTTAATTATTTCTCCGTTTACTACAGCAACAGAGATCCCGTTTTTATCATAAATAATTCCTTCCAAATAGATCTCTGAAAGACCTCCCTTGGGTCCGAAGTCTATAATCCTACCGCTACCATCAACTAAAACAAAAAACGGATCTCTTAGGCCTTCATAATTATAAATGAAGTCATTATCTTCTGCAATTGAAAAAGAAGCCTTACCAATTAAAACCATGAATAAAACTATTAAAAATATTCTCTTCATCATTTAGGAATTTTTACAAAAATATTCAATAAAAACTTAATATTGTGCCTTAAATTGCTAGTGGCGCTCGCTTTAATATTCAACTCTTTAACAGTTATAAAAGAATTAAGTCTTTCTAACCTGTTGATAAATTTACCGAATTGATGGTAGCCTGCTACAGCTTCTATATGCATACCTAAAGTTGAAAATGTATACTCGCTACTGGTAGACTTAAGCGAACGCACAAGATTCATAGGTTTTATATAAGAAACTTTAACAAACTCATCCTTGGCACACTGCTCGATATCTTCAATCAGACCTGAAATCTGCGTTTCAGTAATAATTTCCTTGGTGAACTGTTCTGCCTTTTCTTTCAGGCTTCGCCTTCTTGTTTGAAAACTCTCCACCCTTGAAGTAGAGTCATCTGCAAGAGAAAGCTTCTGTCTGTATTCAGTAGCTTTTTTATTAAGACTGCCTAGAAGACGCATCTGCCTACTTAAAACAAGACTGTAATCAAACACAATAACCAACAAAGCAACAACTATTATTACAGTCAAATCTTTATATTTAAAATCGATTTTTGCATAAAAATCCAAAATCTTTTTTAAGTAAAGTCTAGCTTTTTTAATTAATTCTTCTTTCTTAATCATTGCAATATTCCGTTAATAGAAAAAGAGGTGACTTCCTGATTCCTAAAATCTATCTTTTTTATATCTGATAAATTCACAGATCTAAAACGTCCGTCTTGATTTATGCGATTCAGGTATAAATTCAATATAGACAGGTCATTATCCTCGCGAGACACTACCTTACCTTTAATCGTAAATAAATCCTTTTTTAAAGAAAGCTCCTCAAACCATATTCCTGAAGGCAGGTGCTTACTCAATTTATACAGACAAATTGACCAAGGAGTATTTTTTCTAACCAATTCATCAATTATTTTTGTTTTTGACTCCAAGGCACTGAGTTCTTTTTTTATCCCCTGAATATGAATTATTTTTGGCTCTAATTCAGGAAGCCTCTTTTCATATCCTGAAACTAGAAAAAACTTAAACACACAAACAAGAAGAAGCACCAGGTGTACGCCCGTTAAAAAAACTCCGGCAAAAAAACAAACCTTGATCATAATATCTTTAGGCAAAACATATACTTGCGTTTTGACCTTCAGTTCATCTGGTAAAATATTCAATTTAATCATCTTGACCTCTTAAAACAAGCCCAATACTAGTAGAATAAATACTGTTACCGAACCTAGAATCAATCTCAAAATCACTGGCCTTATTGAATGATGCTATCGGGTCCCACAACTTACAATCAAGATTCAAAGCTTTTTTTAACATCTCTCTTACGAAATCTGACTGAGAAAGCCCTCCACTTAAATAAATTTCCTGAATCCCAGCATCTTCTTTATTTTCAAAATAATCAAAAGAGAATTTTACCTCTGAAATAAGATCTTCGATTATGGACTCATAACTCTTATGGATATCATCTCCTTTTTCAACAGGGTTTATCCTCATCTTTTCTGCTTGCTCAATACCCACACTAAAATTATCAGCAACTTTCTTATCTAACTGACTAGCGCCAATTTGAATATCCCTGTTAAAATAAGGAACTTCATCCCTTAAAATTGTTAAATTAGTAAAATTGCTTCCCATGTTAAGCAATGCACATACATTACTTTTGTCTTTTAGACCGGCGAAATTAAAAGAATTAGCCAAAGCAAGGGAAGTTATATCTACAACAATTGGGTTTATGCCGATTTTGGAAAGATAATCAATATGATCAAAAAGAAAATTCTTCTTTGCCGCAACTGCTAAAACCAACATTTTGTCTTCAAACTCTTTTATTACCTGGCCGTCAGTAATAACATCGTCAATGGAAAAAGGAATATTCTTCTCAAGTTCAAATCTTAACGCGCTCTTAAGCTCTTGCTTGCTGATTTTAGGCAAAATCAAATACCTGATAACAATCCCCTGCCCCTGTAAAGATGTAATAATCTTAAAATTGGTCAGGTCTTTTTCTCCAGTAAGATTTTTTATCATATCAAGATTAAGCTTATTACCCTTAGAAAGAGTAAGCATCTTGCAAGATTGCAAAACAAAACCTTCAGTAAAACTGGCCTTGCATACCTTTATACAGGTATTGCCGATATCTAACCCGATGATTTTTTTAGTCTGCTTTGCCATTAATGAATAAGTGGTCCTTTAAATTGCCTTTCAAACTCAACTTCTTCAATATCCTCTTCACCTGTTGCAATCGACTGAACCTTCATTGCTTTAGCTTTGGTAGCTTCAATTATTATATTATGAGATACCTTATCTCTATTTAATAAACTACTTGTAATAACTAATGTTAAAAAAATAAAACCAATCAGTATAATAAATAGTATCTTTATATTAAGTTTTGCCTTTGACAAAATTACTCCTCCTTCCAAATCAATTGTTCGGATAGGCCTCCATCTTCAAATACAGTAAAGCTGGTCATTATAGGAAAAAAAGGCGGTGAACTACCTAAAAGCATACGGCCGTCATACACAAAATCCCTGCCGTAACCAGTAAGCATGCTCTCTCCAGAAAACGTTCCAAACGGACCGTAGAATTTAGCAATCATACCCCCTAAAAGAGATACATCGCCACGTGCAGAACCTTTATTATAATCATCCACTTCAAAAGAACCAAGATGTGCCATAACAACACCATGGACATTCAAATCATCAGGTGCGCTTGTATCAATTACGACATCTCCACCCCAGGATAAAATACCCAATAGATTCGTATAGCTATCGGCATTTAAAACAGGTGTAGTATCATACTCTTCATAGAGAACATGATCGGTTATATTAATATCTCGCTCACTAGCTACAGTGAGTTGTGTATCTTTTTGCACCAAACCCTCAAAAGAATCTATCTCTCCATTGGCATAAATTAATATACCCTCATCGGTAACCCCATCCGGAATTCCATTATATACATCACCGTCAACATCAGTAGTATCACTATCATAATCAATAGTAATTACCTTGGTAGTTGCACCTTGAATTATTGTATATTGAGGATTATCACTTACATCTTTACCTATTTCGATATCTGAATCTCCTTTTATATAAATACCTCCAGTTAAATTGCTTCCATCATTAGGAATATAAATACCGTCTGTTGGCATCTCCGATACGCTCGCGCTTGCCTCATATTTTAATTCTGACTGGCCAATACTTGGCTCTAAATTAATTGTATCATAACCTCTTACAAAACCTTTTTGAAAATCAGGAACATCTATGATACCGTTATGATCATCAGCTATAAGCTTCGGCCTGCCGTTATTGTAATAACGTGCCTTTTTTAGATGCTGGGTAACCTCTTCTGTAAAAACCGCCCCTGGATTGTTAGCAAAACTAAACCTGTCGTTTGTGGAAACCGGTCCAGTAAACTGCGTATCGTTAGTAAACCAAACAGTTTGTCCTCCTGGGGTCTTGTGACTAACGGTAAATAATGCGTACTTTGCAAAATTATCACGTGATACCGACAAAGCAAATTCACCACCCGTAAGCCTAACCCGTTTAGTGATATTAGGATCGTGCTCTGTAACAGTACCTTCAGAATAAATCTCAAAACTATAAGGAAATACATAGGTAAACCCACTGGTATGTGTAGGTGCACCGTTTTTCGTAACCTCAATAGTAGCAGTAAAATTTCCTGCAACTATACTTAATAAATCCAACGGAGTTATAACCAAAGTTGCCGTATCACCATCAATAGTAAACTGCGTATCGCCTGAGGCATAAGCATAATCTCTTAAAATTGAAAGACTATCTTCTGAAGCAATATAGGTATTAAATACGCTTGGGCTAACTCCAGCTTCAATATTATTCTTTAAATCTGTCTTAATTCGCTCGCGCAGCTCTGATATGCCTTGAGAGACTCCAGCCTCAGCAAAATCCATAGCCAGAAAGGTAAATTTTTCTTTATCTGCAGAGGTTTTTTCATTAACACTGGCATAAAAAAATGTTCCTGCTAAAATTAAAGCAACTACGATTATAATACTACTTATGATAAAAATAGACCCTCTTTTTTCTGCAATCATGTCTCATCCTCTTCTTCCAAGAGTTCTTCTATCACCACGCTACTTAAGGTTCTGTCAGAATTACGCATAAGCACCTTTGCTTTAAAAACTAATTTCTTTTCATTATCTTTTTTTACAGGAATAGTGATTTCTACCAAATTATTACTATCAACAGAAAACTCAAAATAAGGTCTGCTACTTGAAGCCGTATCAATAAAACTACCAATTACTTCTGACGGATCAGACCCAACCTTTAACAACAATTGACCAGGATTAGTCGTAGATAAATAAATCCTTGCTCCCCGAAGTTGTGTTATTTCATTGTTGGCATCAAAAACAGGCAGATAATAATCAATCTGACTTCCATCTCCGTTTATCAAAGCAGGATATTCAACTCCCTCAATATCCCAATTGGCAGAACTCTTCCTTAAGCTACTAATTATATTATCCATAGCGATTCTGGCCTGCTGCTGTTGTTCGAGCTTAACCGATTCAATACTATAGGTCTTATTAATGCTTAAAAATATCGTAACCAATACCCCAAAAAGCAACATAAATATGGTTAAACTTATCACAAGCTCTACAAAAGTAAAAGCCTTCTTTTCTCTATACATAATTACCATTCAGAAATAAAAGTTATCAAATCAGCCGGTGAATTAAGCTCCCCATTACCGTTTTTATCTTCGCCTGTGTCGAGCATACCGTTTAAATTCATATCCTCTCCGACAACCCTATCAGTTCTTTGTTTCCAGCTTACACTAATATGAACTCGCATTAAATCATTGTAGACAGTACTATCCACATCAATATGGCCCTTGGCATCATTACTAGCGAAATTAAAAACATCAAAACTCGTATCGTCATAAACACTTAGGGCATCAAAAGCAATATTTTTTAGCTCTTCTAATTTTGCCTGGGATTCCTGGGTGGCCAAAGTAACATTTCGGGAGGTTTCATTCAACACAATAATACTAAAATGCGCTGCTAAAAGGGAAAAAATTGCCGCGGTCATTATAACCATAGCAATCAAAAATTCCACTAAAGTAAATGCACTCCTTTTATCTATTTTTTCTTTCATAACCTTTCTCTAATTCTATAACATCTCTTAAAAAAGTCAAGCCTTAAATGCACTTAACCCTATTGTAATCAATAAGTTTTAGAGCTTATTTGTTGCTGATTTGATTAAGCAGATTTTGTGCTTTAATAAAACCTGGCTCTATTTTTAAAGCCTTTATTAAAAGCCTTTGCGCTTTGGAAAAATCCTTGTTTTCAACATACATTGCGCCTAAATTATAACAAAAATCAGCGCTATTACTATCAAGCTCTATTGCCCTATTAAAAAACTCCTGCGCCTGGTCAAAATTACCTCTTTTTGCAAAGAATATCCCTAGATTATTGTGTAAAAACGGATCATTTTGATTCAACTTTAAGGCTTTTTTATAATTGTCTATTGCCAAACCATCATCACCTTTTGCATCATACAAGAACCCAAGCCTAATATAAGCTGGAGCAAAATTAATATCAGTCTCAAGTGTTTTTTTGTAATAATCTATCGCTAATTCTACTTTTTTAATCAGTTCGTATATCTTCGCTATCTCAAAATAAATAACAGTTTGATCTTTTACTTTTTTAATCGCTTGCTTTAATAACTCTATTGCCTTATCCGTATTCTTATTTTCCACGTATACGTTTGCAAGGTGCAAGTACATCGCATGCGAAGAAGAAAGATAGTCAACTGCTTGCGTATAATGCTTGATTGCTAAATCTGTCTTACCGTTGACCTCATAATTGCTGGCTAAATTAGCATGGGTTAGCGCTATAGAGGTGTTAAAATAATCGGAATTATATTTTTTATTTTCCAAAAGAGCCTGCAGGTATAACTTTTCCGCCTTATCAAATTCACCTTGTTTTGTATAAATGGCTGCAAGCGTACGCATAATTAAGGAATTATCCGGTGAATGCTTTAATGTGTATTTAAAAAACCCCTCCGGATCTTTCCATAGTTTGTTTTGTCTAATAGTAACAACTGAAAAAGATAAAACCAAAGAAGCTATAATCAAATATGTAAAATACATATTTTTATTATCTTTTATCTTACTCAACACAACGGAAAACGCTAAAAATATACCGATTGACGGCAGATACAAAAAGTGTTCTGCAATAGAAGCATTTATAGGCAAAATGTTGCTTTGAGGAATAAGCCAAATAAAAAACCATAACAGACCAAAAGAAAATAACTTATTCTTTTTAAAAAACCTAATAGAAGTTATTAAAAAACCAAAAAACAAAACAATACTCGTTATCACAATCGGTGAATTAATGAAAAAACTGGGCCTTATTTTATACTGCATATGCAGTCCTGCAGGAAAAACCAAAAGACGCAAATACATAACAAACGCCTTAAAAAAACTAAAAACCCTAACCTTTAAAGAAAAGGGGAAATAAAATAAAGAATGTGTAGCAAAATTTAAAACAGTTAACCTCAACACAATATAAAGCCCTGCAACAGCAAAAAAAGGGCTAATCGCTTTTAATTTTTGTTTAAAATTATCTTTAGTAAAAATAAACTGACATAATAATAGAATGAAAGGCAGGATAACAGCTAATTCTTTTGAAAGAAACGCGCAGATAAATAAACCAACTGATAAAAAATATAACTCTTTTCTTTTTTTATTTAAATACAGCAGAAAAACAAATATACAGCTAAGCGCAAAAAAAGCAAGCAGAAGATCTGCCCTGCCGGCAATATAGGTTACGGCCTCGGTATGTACAGGATGAACAACAAAAATAAGCGCAGTTGTAACAGCAATAAATAAATTCTTGCCTACGAAGAAAACCAAACCAAAAACCAATAAAGCATTTAGTATATGTAACAGCGTATTCGTAAAGTGAAATCCAGCCGGATTAAGCTTAAAAATACTGTAATCCAATAAATAACTTACGCTTTGAAAAGGTCTATAGAAATTACTCGGGTAATCTATGCTGGCGTATAAATGCTTACTGAAGATATCAGGAAGATACTTAAAACTTTTTATGTAGTTATTATCGACTATTAAACCTAAATCATCCCAGATAAAAGGATTGTTAAATGAATTTGCATAAACCGTAAGACCGATTACTGAAATAAGAAGAATCGAAAATAATATTTTTTTATTCATCTAAAGTAATTATACCAATAAACAAGAAAAAAGGCGATACCTTTTACGGGTACCGCCTTTAAAACTAACTTCTCTCGGCGCTAGATTAATACTGTGTTGTGTAATCACTACAACTTGTACCTGCTACGGCACATCTTTCCATAATACCACCTGTACGAATCCTCCAACAGTGAATACCTGTTGAAGTTGTACTTGGACATGCCTGCAAAGAATAACTGGTAGTCGAAGTTGTTGGAGACCACACATAGCCTCCTGTCGTACCTGTTGGAACCGTACTGATATACGGATTGGAACCACCAACTAAAGAAGTCAATACTGCTGGATACACTCCTTCAGCTGTATTATAAGTTTCTAATACAGAAAGCAGACTTCTTAAATTACCTGCTGCTGCTGAGTTATTGGCGATTCTACGCTGGGCAGCAATATTAGGTACGGCAATAGCGACTAACAAAGCTATAATTGCCACAACGATCATGATTTCGACTAAGGTAAAACCTTTTCTGTTTCTCATTTCAATTACGCCCCCTTTCTGAGGCTGATTAGATCTTACGCTTTTTTTAATTGCTTCTTTAGCAAGATTTATGATTATTCCTTTTTTTTCTGCTAAATTAAAGCAATTGTACTTCTTGCATAAATCCTACCTCATTACTATTTATTTTACCAATCCCTCCTTTCTTGTCAAGAAAAACCTCTAAAAATTTAAAAAACCTATCCCCCTCGCAGGAATAGGTCACATTACTTTTGGTAACTGGCTGCCTTATGGATAATTTATATATAAGGCCCTTTAGTTTTGCGTCCCCACCTTACGAATGGGTTTGCCGCCGCTTTTATTGCGGCTTCGCTTTACGCGAATTTTTCTTTACCTCTAATCTATAAAAAGTATAGCATATATTATCTAGATTTTCAAGATGGGCTAAATGTGTTCTTTAAACCAGGAAATCGTAGTCAATAGACCGCTTTTCAGATTTACCTGAGGCTGCCACTTAAAAAGCCTTTTGGCTCTAGTGATATCAGGCTGACGCTGTTTGGGATCATCTACGGGAAGGTCATTATAGATTAGTTTAGACTTACTTTTAGATAAACTAATTATTGTCTTGGCAAGATTAAGAATCGTTCGCTCGTTTGGGTTGCCCAGATTTACCGGCTCATGAAAATCTACCTGCATAAGTCTAAATATTGCTTCAACTAAATCCTCCACAAAACAAAAACTCCGAGTTTGCGTACCTTTGCCATAAACCGTAATCGATTTGTTTTTCAAAGCCTGGGTAATAAAATTAGGGATTGCCCGGCCGTCCTGCATTCTCATACGCGGACCATAGGTATTGAATATCCTGATAATACGCGTATCCAGCTTATGATACCTGTGATAGGCCATGGTTATAGCTTCAGCAAAGCGTTTTGCTTCATCATATACACCGCGTGGGCCAATAGTATTAACATGCCCCCAGTAAGTTTCTTTCTGTGGATGTTCTTTGGGATCTCCGTAAATCTCAGACGTAGAAGCAAGTAAGAATTTTGCTTTTTTTGCCTTGGCGATTCCCAAGGCATTATGCGTTCCTAAGGAACCGACCTTTAAAGTCTGAATGGGAAAATTCAGGTAATCTATGGGGCTTGCGGGTGAAGCAAAATGCAAAACAAAATCAATATTTTCCTTAAACACAATATGTTTACTAATATCATGCTTTACGAACTTAAAATCTTTAAAACTCTTCAAACGATTAACATTCTCCATATGTCCGGTTATCAGATTATCCAGACAGATTACCTTATTGTTCTCTCTGATCAAACGCTCACAAAGATAAGAACCGATAAAGCCAGCTCCTCCAGTTACAAGATAAGTTTGCTTTTTCTTCATTTTTTAAGATTTTCTTTAAAGTAACTTGCAGTAATTTCAAGGCCTTTTTTAAAATCTGTCAAAGGAATATACTTAATAAGCTGGGCTGCCTTAGAAATATCAGCATTGGTTTTTTGCACATCACCAGGACGCTTGTCGATAAAATCCGGCTTTATATCCGTATTTAGAATCTGGTTTATAATTTTAATAAGCTCTAAGACCGTATAATCTCTTCCCGAAGCGATATTTACTGATTCACCTTTTAAAGGAGATTCACAAAGCGCTGCTTTAATATTAGCATCAACAACATTACCGACAAAAGTAAAATCTCTGCTTTGTGAGCCATCGCCATGTACAGGACAGCTCTTACCATCAAGAATACTGGTTATAAATTTAGGCACAACCACAGCATACAAAGACTCCAAAGACTGCCTTGGTCCAAACACATTAAAATACCTTAAACAAAACGTATCTAAACCAAATGACTTAGCAAACAGATTGCAATAATACTCTCCCAATAATTTGGTAGTTGCATAGGGTGAAATGGGTTCAGTAGTAAAATCCTCTTTCTGCGGGAATTTATTTGTCTCGCCGTAAACCGAACTTGACGAAGCAAATACAACCCGTTTTACTTTTGCGTCACGCGCAGCCAATAACACTTTCAGCGTTCCGGTAACATTAACATCATGATATTCCTGAGGGTTAGACATGGATTTAGGTACACTTCTTAACGCAGCCTGATGCAAAATATAATCACAACCTTTAACAGCTTTACTCAAAACAACTTCGTCTCTTATATCCCCTTTAATTAATTCTATCTTATCTAAAAAAGGACTTAGGTTTTCTTCTTTGCCGGAAACAAAATTGTCCAATACCTTAACAGTATGATTTTGCTTTACCAAACGCTCTACGATATGAGAACCAATAAAACCAGCTCCTCCGGTTACTAAAAAAACACTCACTGTCTTCCCCTTCCGGTTGAAATATATTTAAAACCTGCTTTTTTTAGCATTTTTTGGTCAAAGATATTACGTCCGTCGATAATCAAACTCTGTTTCATTACTTTTTTTATTCGCGAAAGATCCAACTGCTTAAACTCATCCCACTCAGTTATTATAAGAATGCAATCACATCCTTTAGCCAACTCATATGCATCTTTACAAAATTTTACCCCTTTTAAAATTGTTTTTGTTCTCGGCATTGCCTTAGGATCAAAAACCTTAACTTTTACATTGCGAGTTTTTAACCAATCGATTACTTTTAAAGAAGCAGCTTCACGCATATCATCAGTCTCAGGCTTAAAAGCAAGACCTAATAAACCGATGGTCTTGTTTTTCAACACCTTTAAATTACTCCTTATTTTAGAAACAAAAACTTCTATCTGACGCTTATTTACCCTGCGCACTTCCTCCAAAAGACCAAAATCATAACCCAGTTTTTTGGAAATATTTATAAATGCATCCACGTCTTTAGGAAAACAGCTTCCACCAAAACCAATCCCTGCGCTTAAAAACTGCTTACCGATTCTTTTATCCATACCCATACCTTCGGCAACCTTTAAAATATCTGCATTTACTTTCTCACAAATATTACTTACTGCATTGATAAATGAAATCTTTGTTGCTAGAAATGAATTAGATGCATGTTTTATTATTTCCGCAGATTTTACATCTGTTACAAGAATAGGCGCCTTTAAAGAAGCGTAGAGCTTTTTAAGCAGATTTTCTGCACGTTTACTACTTACTCCGATAACAATTCTATCCGGATTGAGAAAATCTTTAATTGCTGTTCCTTCTCTTAAAAACTCTGGATTAGAGGCGACATCAAACTCTATATTTTTACGAGTGTAGCGAGCAATCATACGCTTAACCAATTCTCCAGTCTCAACAGGAACAGTAGATTTTTCTACTATAACCTTGTAGCTGAAAAGATATTTAGCAATCTGCTTGGCAACTGCTTTAACAAAAGAAAGATCTGCCTCGCCGTTTTTCTTCGCGGGTGTACCTACAGCGATAAAAATGATTTCACAGTTATCAACTACCTTTTTTATACTCGTGGTAAAAGATAAACGCTTTAACTTGGCATTATGAACAACCATCTCATCAAGCCCAGGCTCATAGATAGGGATTTTACCCTTTACCAACGAATCGATTTTTTTCTTATCATTATCCGCGCAAATTACATAATTACCTAAATTAGCAAAACAGGTCCCAGTAACCAAACCCACATAACCTGTTCCGATAACTCCCACTTTCATCTTTTATTTTCCTGTCTCTATTGATACTCACCAAGCGTACTTTGACTTCCTGACTTTGGTGCATGATGATCCTGCTCAAAACCAAATTCTGTTTCCGGAAATGCCTTAAGACGAAACACCACCCAGATCGTTTCCCCTTTAGAACGATTGACATTATAATTTATATCCATAAACCAACAATGTAGGTCTCTAGTAATACCATACTCCTGCTCCAACAAATCACCTGTCGCAAACTGATACCGATGATAAAACCTAAATTTCCATAATGGATTTAACCTGTATTTAAAATCGGTTGTCAGCTCTTTCGTACCTTTTCTTTCATAACGATGTCCTATGCTGGCCGACCATCTATCAAACGGCTTTGCTGTTAAATCAAAATTAACTGTCTTAAACCAATGTTCTGTAGTATCATATCCTGCATCTGCATTAATCTCTAGCCAATCATAAGGAATAATCTCTAAATCGGCTCCCACATCCGATAATCTTCTTTTTGTTTTCGGTGTTAAATCATATGTGCTATCAAGAATAAACCTAATCAAATCCACTGATTTATTATTGCGTTTAGTCTGCAGTTTATTCTCTAAAGATAAAGTTATCGATTTGGATTTCTCAATATTATCATTTCCCAATTCTGCCAGTCTATCCGGGCCAATAGTCGGATTATGCGTATAATCATATTCTATAGTCGGGCTGATTATATGACGAAGCCTATTAATATCAAACCCGGCAAAATCACTTACCAAATCAAATAAGCGGTAGAATTTAGTATTTAAAGAAATCCCATTATAATTAACTACTCTGGGGCTGATGCTTGCGCCATCAACATCTTTACTAAAATACGTCTGTCTGCTGCCAAAATAAGGACGCAGCTCAAAGAATAAAACCTTAAACGGCATTGCAATTTCCGTATAAGTATCAACTTTTTTCATAACATCATCTTCTGCGCTATTTGCATTAGTAGAATGCAGGTATGAAGCTGTACTATTGTTTTTTACATAAAATGGAGAGTCTAAAATCTTAAAAGAAGACGTATCCAGTTTTAACTCCGGAAGTTTTTCAGTAATACTTTCAAATCTGTTTACTCTTTTATTCAAATAAGCACTCAAGGTAGAATAACGGTAATTTTTAGTAAGCTGCAGGTATGTATCTTCTGTCTCTTCCTGCTCATATTCTTGGTCAAAAAAATAATCCTTAATCACCTGGCTATCATGAAGCTTATTATATTCACCGATCAACTGAGAAGTCTCATCTATATCCCAGATATGACGTAATTGCACGCGGAAACGTTCTGTTTCGTCTGCCCCTAGAGATTCTTCGTCTGTCCACTTCTCCCAAAAATGATCCCTTTTTGCATCCCTTTCATTCATATAGTAGGTTCTTAAAATACCTTTGCCGTATTTAACCGTATCGTATTTAGCATCAATTCCTACAGCCATATCTTTTTTTTCCCTAAAATCCACATGGATCCTACCCATTAAATTCTCACTGACATAATAACGCCAGGCAGTCAATAGATACATACCCCAGTCTTTACTATAACCTGGTTCAACCTGAACGCGTAAGACATTTTCTTTCAAATTCTGGGTAAAACGCGGAAAATAAAAAAGCGGTATATTACCGATAAAGAATATCGAGCTTTTGGCAGTGATTCTATCATCAGGATAGACATCTATCTTTTTGGATTTTATCCGCCAATGCACCTTATCGTGATTGCAGGTTGTAAAATAACCCCGCTTCATACCAAATTCGTTTTCGTCTATCTTGTCGATTATCGGGGCCTGCAAATAAAACGGATCGGCATAAAGATTGGCGTTTAATACATAACCAATCTTACTGTCAAAATTATAAACTACGTTTTCACCGGTTAAAACTCCGCTTTCAAAAACAAGCCTTACATCACCTTGCGCTCGGGCATCATGGGTAAGATTATTATATGTGATCTTATCTGCAGTAAGCTTAGAACCTTTATGAATTATTACTGCGTCGCCGTCAATAATAACGATATTTTCTGCTTGGGTATATTCCATCTTATCGCCCTTGACAATATACGGCTCCTTGGTTTCCTGGGCAAACAAGAAACAGTTAAAAAATACACCGAACAACAGCATAATGAAACAACTAAGTTTTATTACTTGTTTAAAGAAATAAATATTATTTTTTAGGGATTTTCTTATAGTCATCTAAAAACCTTTTTATACCAATATCCGTTAAGGGGTGTTTAATCAATTTCTCAATTACGCTGAATGGCACAGTTACAATATCTGCACCCATAACAGCGGCACGCTGTATATGTAAAGGATTGCGTACGCTGGCAACGATAATCTCGGTTTTAAAATTATAATTATGATAGATCGTCTTTATTTTCTCTACCAAATCCATACCGTCATGACTGATATCATCAAGCCTGCCTACAAAGGGACTGATAAAACTCGCACCTGCTTTTGCAACTAAAAGCGCCTGCATAGCGGAAAAACAAAGCGTAACATTTGTCCTTATTTTCTCCTTTTCAAGTATCCGTACGGCCTTTAGGCCCTCTTTGACCAAAGGAATCTTTATTACGATATTTTCTGCGATTTTCTTTAACTTACGCGCTTCTTCAAGCATACCCTTACAGTCTAATGAAATCACCTCTGCGCTCACCGGTCCTTTAACTACAGAACAGATCTCGCTTAATAAGCTATCGAAACTTTTAGTTTCTCTAGCTACAAGCGTAGGATTAGTAGTCACTCCATCAATTAAACCAAGCTCGCTGGCCTGTTTTATTTCATCAATATTCGCAGTATCAATAAAAATTTTCATTTGTCTATTTATTAATAGTTGATAAATACGCGCTGTAGGCAGAACCAACCATACCTGAATCATTTCCCAATGCGGCAAAAACTATTTTTAACCCTTTTGACGTAACAGGCATTGCCCTTTTTCTTATTTGCTGCCTTAGTCTTTTTAATAAAACATTACCTGCTTTTGCAACCCCTCCACCAATTACAATCGTATCAGGATTAACCAAATTTACCACTGAGGTAAGTGCAATTGATAAATAATCGGCGATTTGCTCCCAAACCATAATTGCCTTTTTGTTATTCTTATTGGCCAGTTCCGAAAGCTCTTCTAAAGAAACCTTTCTCAGAAAAACTTTTTTTGCCAAGCTAACTATCCTATTATTACCGACATAGGCCTCAAGGCAACCGCGAGCACCACAGCCGCAAAGCGGACCTTTAAAACTTACGGGCATATGACCAATCTCACCTGCACTCATATTTGAACCATGAAAAATCTTACCTTCAAAAATAAGACAACCTCCCACTCCAGTACCTAATGTTAAACAGACACAATTACGGGATTGCTTCGCTGCGCCAAAATTATATTCGGCCAGACCCATAAAATTAACATCATTATCAATAACAACAGGAAACAAAAGCTTTTTCTGAAGCATGGTTTTTAATCTTACATCTTTCCATCCAATAAGATTAGGCAGATAACGGACAATTCCTTTTTCTGAATCTACTGGCCCAGGCATACCAACACCTAATGCCTTTATGTTAAATCTTGACTTTAAAGCCTTTATTTCTAAACAGATTTTTTCTATTATCTTAATTCTTTTTTTAGGTGTGGAAATAATAAACTTCTTCAGCAGTCTTCCTGTCTTTGTTACAAGACCTATCTTTATGTTCGTACCACCGATATCTATTCCTAGGTATAATTCGTCAGACATATGCAAAGATTTTATCTTAAAAATGGTGTAATTTCAAGAATAAAAATTTATTTTTACAAACCGAAAAAAGTGACTTTATTCTTTCCGCTTTTCTTCGAACGGTACAAGGCCTTATCGGCCTGCTCAATCAATTCGCTGAAATCTTGACTATCGACGGGAAATGTCGCAACCCCAACGCTTATCGTAAGGTTAACTCTATCTTCAAAAAAATCAATTACATGAGAAGCTATCTGGCTTCTGATACGTTCCAAGGCAAACCTAGCGCCTTTATAGTCTGCCTCTGGCATGACAATAAGAAATTCCTCTCCTCCGTATCTACCAATAAAATCAACGTTCCTTAAAGCCTGCTTCATAATAAAAGAAAGCTCTTTTAAAATCTTATCCCCGGAAATATGACCATATTTATCATTATAGGTTTTAAAATTATCTAAATCTACCATAGCAACAGAAAGACTAAAACCCAACCTCTTAGCCCTACCTAATTCTTTATCTAATCGCTCCAGGCAATAACTACGGCTTAAAGTTCTGGTTAAAGAATCGGTTATGGCAAGATGCTGAACGTTTCGATACAACTTAAAACGTCTTATACTTAAGGCCAATCGTTTTGCTAACATAGTTACATCGTTAACATAATCTTTGTCCAACCCTTCAAAAACAAGATAACCGATTTTTTTATCCTGTGCGATGAGCGGAAAAACTTCCCTGTCTTTAGAATAAGCGCTGCCGGATAACCCCTCCTGGAGATTCACCCGGTCAAAAACTATTCCATTATGTCTCAATTGATCCTTAAGCAAACTCACTATATCTTCTTTACTCATATAACGTACAAGAGACTTTCCAATTTCATAAATAGTAGAGATATGCTGCTTTCTCTGCTTGAATTGCTTTTTTTCATCTTCTAAAAAAGATGATTTCTTCATTAATTCATTGAGCTCAACAGTAAGCAAATTATATTTATCTTTCAAGATCATGATGTTACCATTCATCATCCGCTCGAAAAAGATTACAATAGCTAATATCTGAAAAATTATAACTAGATAAATAATCATTTCTTCATTTTCTTCATTGTATAAAGCCTTTTATCAGCTAAAGCAATAAGTTCTTGCACAGATTCGAATTGTTTATTGTATTCGGAAACGCCGAAAGAGATATCCATTTTTATTTCCTGATTACGCAGCATCAAGCTCTGCATATTAATTTTTTCCCTTGCCTCAAACAATAAATTATCAATTGTTTTCTTATTATACCCGCAACCGACAATAATAAACTCATCGCCTCCAAAACGCCCTAAAACAAACCCTTTCTCGGAAAATGTCTCTTTTAACCACATGCTGATATTTTTCAAAACCATATCTCCAGCAATATGGCCAAAATGATCATTACAACGCTTAAAATTATCTATATCAATCATTACCACAGAAAAGTTTTCTTTATTGGCTTTTCCTTTTGCAAAACAACCCTCTAAAATAATATCCGTGTATCTTCTTAAATAAAGTCCGGTAAGCCCATCCTGTAAAGAAAGCCTTTCCATCTCCGTAAATAAAATAGCGTTTTCCAAAGAGATTGTAGATAAATCTGCTAAAGCATCTAACAGACGTAAATCTTCCTGGCTATAAAAATTATTTTCTCTGCTGTCTAATCTGATTATGCCTAAAAAGCGGTTTTCCCGCATCAAGGGAGCGCTAATCAAAGATGAAAAACTGCCCGCATTACTTATTTTGTCTTTATCAAAACGAAAATCGTCTTCTATGTTAGTCACCAATAAAGGCGCCATCTTAACCATCACCCATTCATTGAATAAATCTGCAGTATAACAATTTCGGGAATTATTTTCTCCTGGTTTTGATTTTGCAAGCAACAACCTCTGGTCTTTTTGTGATACTAAATACAGTAAACATCTTGCCTTTGACTTTGCCAATAAACTATAACCAGCATCTGTGATAATAGAAACAATCTCTTCTACCGTATTAACGGAAGATAAATCTTCCTGAACCTTACCGAGGGACTCATAATTACTGATTCTTTCCTTTATAGATTCATTAAAATTATACAAATCAACATTACTGATTTTTAATAGATTTATTTTTTCTGAAACCTTTTCGATTTTTAAAGATAGAGGAATTTCTTTTTTTAAGATAAGATTTTTTCTTAAGAGGATAAAAATAACTAGCAGCAGATCCAGGCCTAATACAAAGTAAATTTCTTGATTGGCCTTTTGAGCTAAGATAACTACAGTCAAAAGGCAAGAAAGAAGAATAAGGATAAAAAAGGTTTTATCCTTTAGTCTAGACAATTGACGATTCTGTGTCCTTGTCGAAGAAATGCACCTTGCTCATGTCGATTACAAGATCCATCTCCTGGTTTATTGGCGGCTTATTGTGCGAACCAACACGGGCGATAAAATGATGCAACCCTGTATTAAGATGTAAATACACCTCGGAACCCATAGGCTCAACCACTTCACAATTAACCTTTATAATATTCTCTGCCGCTGGCTGAGAAGTAAAAAGCTTATCATATACATCTTCCGGCCTTACACCAAAAATAATATCCTTACCCACATATCCATCAAGTTTTTCATACATCTTTTCATTTAACTTAATCTGGAATTTTCCTTCGTCAAAATAAAGCCTGTTTTCTTTTTTGATGATTTTACCATTCATAAAATTCATCGGGGGAGTACCTAAAAAACCAGCAACGAATTTATTTGTAGGCCTATCATATATGGTTAAAGGATCACCCAGCTGCTGAAGCGTGCCGCCTTTCATCACTGTAATTCTATCACCCATAGTCATGGCCTCGGTCTGGTCATGCGTAACGTAAATCATCGTTGTCTGAAGCCGTAAATGAAGTTTGTTAATCTCGGTTCTCATCTGTACACGCAGTTTAGCATCCAAGTTACTTAAAGGTTCATCGAACAAAAACACAGTGGGCTTTCTTACGATCGCTCTTCCTACAGCAACACGCTGACGCTCTCCACCGGAAAGCTTCTTGGGTTTTCTGTCTAAAAGTTTTTTTAACCCCAAAATATCCGCTGCATCATTGACTCTGGATTTTATCTCTGACTTCGGATACTTACGCAACTTCAGACCAAATGCCATATTTTCAAAAACGGTCATATGCGGGTAAAGCGCATAATTTTGAAACACCATAGCGATATTACGATCCTTAGCAGGAATGTTATTAACGCACTTATCTGCAATAAAGATATCTCCCTTGGTAATATCTTCTAACCCAGCAATCATCCTTAAAGTAGTGGATTTGCCACATCCAGACGGACCTAAAAGCACCATAAATTCTTTATTCTCTACACCAAACTTAATATTATCCACTGCCTTTACATCAGGCGGATATATTTTGCTTACGTTTCTTAAACTAACCTGTGCCATGTATTTTTCCTCATTAATTAATTTGAAACAATATTATATCTATTTGGTGAAAAATGTCAAACTAAATAACTCAAGATGCTGGAAAGTTTAGTTTTTAACTCTTTTCTATCTATAACCTTATCAATCAAGCCGTGGTCTAAGAGAAACTCCGAACGCTGGAAACCCTGGGGAAGTTTTTGTTTTATCGTCTGCTCGATTACGCGCGGACCGGTAAAACCAATCAATGCCTTCGGTTCTGCTATAATCATATCCCCCAAACCGGCAAAAGAAGCAAATACCCCTGCCATTGTCGGGTTTGTCAAAACAGAAACATACAATAAACCTGCTTTATTATGCCTTGCTAGAGCAGCGGAAGTTTTAGCCATCTGCATAAGACTAAACATCCCTTCATACATCCTTGCCCCTCCTCCGGAACCGGAAACAATTATCAAAGGAAGTTTTTTTTCAGTTGCGGTTTCGATTGCCCGCGTGATTTTTTCTCCTACAACAGAACCCATGGATCCCATGATAAATCTTGAATCAGTCACACAGATAACCAATGACTGATGATCCATCTCCCCTGCTCCGGTAATTACACCTTCACTCATACCAGTTATCTTTTTATCCTGACTTAGCTTTTCCTTGTATGTCTTTGGGCCTTTAAAAGACAACGGATCGTTTGAACTCATAGCCTTATCAAACTCCTTGAAGGTTTTTTTATCAATCAACAGTTTTATTCTCTCATAAGCATCAAGCGTAAAATGATAATTACATTTAGGACAGATCTTAAGATTTTCCTCAAGTTTTTTTTTATAAATCGGCTGGCCGCAGCTATTACATTTAGTCCATAGCCCCTCGGGGATTTCCTTTTTCTGGATATTTATAAGCGTATATTTAGGATGTCTTGAGAATAATGGCATTTTATAATTTGTTAATCAAAAGCCCTGTTAAAACCTTAGGGTAAAAAAATGTTGATTTTGGCGGCATCTTTTCATTAGAAAATGCAACGCCTAAAAGAGATTCTATTTTTACAGGATTCATCAAAAAACTTACATCGGCCTCTTTTTTATCCACCATAGAAACAGCTTCTTTTAAATCATGCGTATATTTTATATGCTCGTTATCCAATAGCTTTAAACCCAACAAAGACTCTATAACAAGTTTATTCAAAGCAACTACAGATAAATCTTTGTAGTGCACTGACGCCCCTTTAATCATTTTATCCAAACGCGTTCGATTATTCAAGAACAAAAGATAATACCTGCCGTTATAAAAACCTATTGTCTTTGAAGTCTTCTTTAAACCAGCAAGAAATGATTTCTTGTTTTTAATCTCCTTAACAATAAAATACTGCTTAAGGCGTTTGATTAAATCAAGTGAATTTTGCTTTTTTAAATTTTTTATCACCCTGTGAATTGGTAAAATGTCTACCCCGCTTAATGTAGCATCCAAAAAATAACTCATACAGTATGAAAATCTTTTTAAGTCTACGGCCTTTTGTTTCTTACGCATCTTTTCCAGATACATTTTATTTACTTCAAAACGATGATGTCCATCTGCAATAAAAAGCTGGCTGGCATTAGTAATCTTCTGGATTTCTTTTATAGTACGTTTGTCCGTAATTCTCCAGATATCATTAATCAGTCCGTCAAATTTAAAAGTCATAAAAGGTTTTATGCGCAAGGAATATTGCTTGCAAAGTGCCTGGATAAAATGTTTTTTATCCTGATAAAGAACAAATATCGGACTCAGATTTGCCTTTACACTGCTTAAAAGCTTCAATCTGTCTTTTTTGGGAACAACATGTGTATGCTCATGAGGGTAAACTTTGTTTTTGCGGTTTATGTTTAAATTCAAAAGACTGATAAAACCAATACGTTCTTTTTTAACGTTACCGATTTTAAAACTTACGCGGTATAAATAAATACATGGTTCTTCATCTTTAACCAAGATTTTGTTTTTCAGCCAGTCATTAAAAAGTGTTTTTGCAATTTCGTATTTATTTTTTTTATTTTTTGATTCGCTTAAGATGATACGAACGATATTATGGCTATTGCGTTTAGAAAAAACATTGCGCATCTTTTCATTTATCACATCATATGGCGGGCATACCACAGATGATAAATCCCTAATCTTTTTTTGATTAAAAAATACTCCCTTAAAAGGAATTATTTTATCCATCGGTAAGTCAAACTCCCCAATAATCCACCGATACCGTCAAATAAGAGATCGAACAACGAAAACTCTCTCGTAGGAACGAATATCTGATGTATTTCATCGGTAAATCCATACAACAAAACGATTATTGTTGAAAACAACAGGGTTTTACCTAAACTAATCATTCTTACTTGATCAATCGCCCTGATTATTAAAAAACCAAGAATCGAGAATTCAATAAGATGAACAATTTTATCAGAAATCCATACTCTTGGCAATTCTTTTGCCGATAAACTGGATAAATAAAATATTATTCCTGCATAAATAATTACCGGAACCCAGAGAGAAAAAAACCTTCTCATTTACCAGTTTCTTTATTCTTAGAACAACTCGAATCCTTACAACAAGAACAGTTATCGCCAGATGCATCTTTTTTTGAAGTACTACTTTTAGATTTATTCTTGTAGTCAGTCTGGTAAAAACCGCTGCCTTTAAAAATTATACCCACGCCGCTTCCGATTAAACGCCTTACACTTTTTCCGCACTTGGGACACTTAGTCAAAGGCTTATCATTCATACCCTGAAAGACTTCGAATTTATGTTCACAACTTAAACACTCATAATCATAATTAGGCATATCTTTTTCCTTATTTAAACGCTCTTTTTATCTTTTCCTTAAAACTCTTTTGACCAGCCGTATCTTCTCCGCGAAGATGAGCTAATTCCTCTATAAGTTTACGCTGTGGAGTAGTTAAGTTATTGGGAATAACCACATTTACCCGAACCAACTCATCTCCCTTAGAATAACTATTAATCCCTGGCATACCCTTATTACGCAATCTAAACACCTTTTCACTCTGTGTACCTGCTGGGATTTTCATCTTTACATCACCATCAAGAGTGGGAACTTCAACTTCACCACCTAGGATTGCCTTAGTAAGTGGAATATCAACAGTACAAACTATATAATCACCATCTCTTTTAAGAATCGAATCTTGTTTTACATTTACAAGAATAAATAGATCTCCTTTTCCGGAACTTCCAATCTCTCCTTCATCCCTGATACGTAAATGAGAACCAGTATCCACTCCTGCGGGAATCTTAACTTCAATCTTACGTGTAACTTTAACCTTTCCTCTTCCGGCACACTTAGGACAAGGAGTATTTATTATCACTCCTTCGCCGCCACAGCGCGGACAGGTCTGTGCCAGCTGAAAAAACCCCTGTGAGATTATCTGTTTACCCTTACCTTTACAGGCAGGACAGGTCATTTTTTTTGTACCGGATTTTGCCCCTGAACCATTACAATCAGAACAAACCTCATAGCGAGGAACACTAATTATCTTTGTTACCCCCTTATAGGCATCCTGAAGAGTTATCGTTATCTCAAACTGAATATTACGTCCACGGCGGGATCTTTTCCTCGTGGAACCTCCACCAAAAATATCAAAACCCGTATCACCAAAAAGTTCTTCAAAAATACTGCCTCCGGAACCAGAGCCACCTCCCATATTACTAAAAATACTGCTAAAATCTGCACCTCTGAAGATATCTTCAGAGTTATACCTTTGATCTATTCCAGAATGTCCGTATTGATCGTAAAGCGAGCGTTTGTTACTATCAGATAAAACAGCATAGGCTTCGGATATCTCCTTAAACTTTTCTTCAGCTGAATGCTTCTTATCTGCAGAGACCCTATCCGGATGATACTGCATAGCAAGCTTCCTATAGGCAGACTTAATATCGTTTATCTCTGCACCTTTACTAACACCGAGTATTTCGTAATAATCTCTTTTTGAGCTCATTAATAATTAAGGTTGCCAGCATACCTATTAATTTTTAAATATACCGGCAACCGATTTAATTCCTTACTTCTTTTCCTGATCGTCTTCTGCCTTGTATTCAGCATCGATTATATCATCTTTAGCTGAAGAATCGCCTGGATTGGGTTCAGCTTTAGCGGCATCAGCTTGACCTGTTTGTTGTTGCTGCTGTTGTTGAGCCTGTGACTGCTGCTTAGCAGCTGACTGCTTATAGATTTCCTCAGCCAGCTTATGGGATGCTTTGGTAAGTTCTTCCATACCTTTTTTCATCCGGTCGATATGCTTATCCTTAATCGCTGCCTTTAAATCATTAAGTTTTACCTCGATATTACCACGCTCTTCCTGAGAAACCTTATCACCAAAATCCTTAAGGGATTTCTCCGTAGAGTAAACTAAAGTATCTGCCTGATTTTCTACCTCTACTTCTTCTTTTTTCTTGGTATCATCTGCAGCATACTTTTCGGCATCTTTCACCATCTTATCGATCTCTTCCTGGGATAACTTCTTGGGAGCAGTGATTTTTATCGACTGTTCTTTCCCCGTACCAAGATCCTTGGCATGTACGTGCACAATTCCATTGGCATCGATATCAAAGGTAACTTCAACCTGAGGAACGCCTCTTGGTGCTGCCGGGATACCCACAAGATCAAACCTACCCAATTCCACGTTATCGCTTGCCATAGAACGCTCACCTTGTAATACACGTATAGTTACCGCAGTCTGATTATCTGCTGCAGTAGAAAATACCTGAGATTTTTTTGTAGGGATAGTAGTATTTCTCTCGATTAATTTAGTATTTACTCCACCTAGAGTTTCAATACCCAAAGATAGCGGCGTAACATCTAAAAGCAACACATCTTTAACATCTCCTTTAATAATTGCCGCTTGAACTGCCGCACCCATAGCCACGCATTCCATTGGATCAATTCCGCGTTCAATCTTTTTGCCGACAAAATCTTCCACAAACTTCTGTACAACCGGCATCTTGGTCGGACCACCAACCATTATTACTCTGTTGATCTGATCCTTGGATAATTTTGCATCATTGATTGCCTCTTCCATCGGAGACTTACAACGATTAACAATCGAACCCACCAGATCCTCTAATTTTGCCCGGGTTATAGACATGGTAAGATGTTTAGGACCTGTAGCATCAGCAGTTATAAAGGGTAAATTTATATCCGTCGTAAGACTGGATGAAAGCTCAACCTTAGCTTTTTCTGCAGCTTCCCTTAAACGCATCATTGCCATATTATCATTTTTTAAATCGATCCCGGATTGCTTTTTAAACTCAGTTGCAATATGATCAATTAAAACATTATCCATATCGGTTCCGCCTAAATGAGTATCACCATGGGTTGACTTTACCTGGAAAACACCCTGGGCCATTTCCATAACCGTAACATCCAAGGTACCGCCTCCGAAGTCAAACACCATAATATGCTGCTCGTCTTTGGCCTTATCTAAACCATAGGCAAGACAGGCTGCAGTTGGCTCATTAACAATCCTTAATATTTTAAGACCTGCGATCTCACCAGCATCTTTTGTTGCCTGGCGCTGATTATCATCGAAATAAGCCGGACAGGTAATTACAACTTCTTCTATCTTATCTCCTAAGTAGCTTTCTGAATCCTGCTTAATTTTTTGCAGAATAAAAGCCGATATCTGCTGCGGGGTAAATTCCTTACCCTGTGCCTTAAACTTATAATCTTCGCCCATCCTCCTTTTAGCAGCATAAATCGTGCCATCCGGATTTATAGAAGCCTGGCGTCTTGCCGGTTCTCCTACTAAGCGCTGTCCGTCTTTGGTAAAGGCAACAAATGATGGGAATGCCTTACCGGAAGCAACCCCCGCACCTTCTGCTGAAGGGATTATCGCCGGCCTTGAACCCTCCATTACTGCTGCTGCCGAATTTGATGTACCTAAATCAATTCCTATTACTTTAGCCATTTTATTCCTCCTTGTATTCTTTATCTTCTTCTTTGTTAATTACTTCTTTTTTATTTTCAGTTTGTTTTGCCACCTTTACCTTAGAAGTTCTTATAACCTTATCGTACAATAAATACCCTTTTTGCAATTCTTCTAAAACAGTACCGTCTTCTTCAGGTGAATCTACCTGCATCAAAGCCTCATGCGTATTAGGATCGAATTTTTTTCCTTTTGCCTCAACTACACTTAATCCGTTTTTTTTCAAAAGATCATGCAAGTGAGAAAGAATCATCTCCACTCCTTTTAAGAATGCAGGAAAATCCTCCTGTTTCTTCTCAGCGGCTGTAACTGCTCGCCCTAAATCATCTAATATATTAAGCAGCTCTAAAATTATCCCGCAATTGGCAAACTGTGCGAACTCCTGAGACTGGCGTTCAAAACGCTTCTTGGTATTTTCAAAATCAGCATGCAGTCTTAAAAGCTTTTCATTATACTCTCTCCCGACTGCAGCCATTGCCTGAAGATTATCAAACTCATCCTTTGCAAGAATCACTGGCTCTTGTTTATTTTCTTTATCTTCTTTTTTTTGTTTATCTTTATCACTCATTTTATTTACACCTCATCTAATAAATTACTTAAAACATCTGAGATATAACTAACCGCTGATATAAGTTGCGGATAATGCATTCTCTTTGGACCTAAAACAGCAATACGTCCTTTAGGCATATTCTTTGAACTATAGCTTACCACAATAAGGGCACATTCATCTATTTCAGGGCAGCAAAGCTCATTACCTATATATATGTTGATCTTGCTTTCAATATCACGGTTTATAATATCTATCAGTTTATGTTTTTCTTCCAATAACTTTACTAGCCTTTTTATCCTAGTAACATCCTTAAATTCAGGCTGCTCTAAAACATAACTTGTACCGTCAAAAAACAGCTTATCGCCAAACTCAATACAGGAAACTAATCCTGCGTTCTTAGTCAGACTTGATACTATATGAGTAGTCTTATCAAGCAAATCATCCAAACGACTTAAACAATTAACATATTCTTCCTGAACTATTCGTTTCTGATCCTCTAAAATCTGAATCTGCTTGGTAAAGAAATCAACGTAGTAACGATATCCTCTGTCCGTAGGAATCCTTCCTGAAGAAATATGAGTATGTGTAAGATAGCCCTCATCCTCAAGTTGTGAGAAAACACTTCTTATCGTTGCAGAACTGCAGCTAAATTCCTTTGCTAAACCTTCAGAGCTAACCGGCTCGGCATTATTGATATAAGAATGTACCGTTGCTGATAAAACTGCGTTCCTGCGTTGTGTATGATCAAGCGATCTTACCATTTTTTAATTCCTTTTTCCAAAGGCGTAATTATAACATACTCACGAAGTTTTTTCAAATTAATCTTCATTTTGTCTTAAGTTTATTTTTATTAAGTTAATCATCTTTTTTTCTTTCATCTTGGCACTCACATCTTAAGAGTGCTAACATCTAGGCAAAAAAAAATTATTTTTCTTCTATTTCCAAAATAAGTTTTATTCCTTTAATGTTTACTCCTTTTTCACTCATCAAATAATGTACATATTCTAACCTTTTTAAGTCTTTTTGGCAATATAATCTTTTTTTCCCTTTTTTCCGTTTTGGACTAACCACCCCCTCCTTATCCAATATCCTTATGGTCCATTCCGGAATATGAACCAAACGCGAAACCACACTCATAATGTATATCGGCTCACATGGGTCTATTTCAATATCGAAATCTTCAAAGCCTTTGAAAACCATTTAAGCTTACCTCATACTTTTTGTTAGATTTCCTAATAAAAAATATAACATAAACTCATAATGTTGTCAAGGGTTGTTTATTATTTTTTCCTGGGGAAAGATTAGTCGGAATCACCTGTTTTAATTCTACAACAGGTAACTGTACTTGTAGTAATATCCACACCATCAATTCCAACGCTAAATATATTTATACCGTTAACATATTCATCTGGTTCAGAACAACCCATATCTGAAATATCTATATCATTCATATCGCCATCAAACCAATTATAAGGCAAGTCAACCAAATTATTAACAAACCTACAATCTTCCCAACCCGATGAATATTTCACTGGATCCAAAAAGATCTCTTCGGCTGAGTAGCCATCCAAAAAATCCACATTAAGGCCTTCTACCCGCCAATCTGCTTCAGTCCACAAATACTCTGGCTGGAATGCTTCTTTTGTAACGCCGCTTCTTCCTTTAATGGTCTGGATATCCATCTGAAGATACTCACCATAAGGAGTTGGATAATATGTGGTAATTTTAATCTCTCGATCAACTGCTAAAACGCAAGAACACAAAACAACACCAAATCCAACTATCATACACATAAAAGCTTCTATGAGTTTCTTTTGGTTTTTGCGTTTCATAATATGCCTTTGTTTAATAACGCCTAGCAGCATTCAACACACTCTTCATCTTCCGGATCACAGCTTTCACAACTACAATCGCAATCGCCGCTGTAACAATCCTCACAATCTCCGTCATCACAGTCGTCATTACAGCAATGACCACACTGCGTCTCGCAATCACTGTCGCAGCAATCATCACAGTAATCCCAACCAAATCCTTGGGCAACGCTTGAGCAAACTCCTTTATGGCTATCACACCAATCATGATTATTACAATAATCACTTTTAACTTTACACTTATATTTACACTGACAGGCCAAATCTAATTTTGCAGAAGGACATTTATTTTCGCATTCGGTTTTAAAAAGTGAATTGCAACAAAAAAGACCACTGAGACCATTATTAATACAACTATTGCAATAAGCGCAAGAATTGCTACAAGGATCTTCCCAGCCACAAATTTCAAAAGCCTCCTTAAGCACTTTGAAATCACACCAACAAAAAGGTAACCCTGTCTCATAATTATCCTTGCAAGCAATATAAGTTTCAGACAAAAATCCGTCATGCTCACAGAAAGGATTACTCGGATTTAAAGATTCCAAACCAGTACACCATGCCAAACCTCCAATTCCAATTGAAACAACATTCAAACCCAAAGAATTACAAACACCGGCTAAAGCAACTCCAACTCCTGGAAGAAGAAGAAGGAGATCGCACACTGAGATCTGAAGAGGAGTGTTAAACACCAACATTCCTTTAAGCCACGAATGAGTTCCACACGTTACAACAAAATCGGTCAATAAATTACTAACACCAAAACTAATAATAAGTCCAAGAAAATGGTTCTCAATAGGATTCATTAAAAAATCCGAAGAAGAATATCCATCGACATAATCGGCATTGAGTCCTAAAACTTTTTCTTCTATCTCTGCACCTGAATCGGCATTTTGAAGCTTGTCAGATGCGTCTTTATAGGTGTCATCTCCACCATGAATCTCTTCCGCTTTAAGAATTTTAAAATCCCCATCAGGCGAAGGATAATAGCTAGTTATCTCTATATCATAACCAGCAACATAACCAGGCAAAAGATAACCGAATAAAAATACAATAATTAAAATTATTCTAAAAATCCTTTTCATATTTCTGTTTTAATTAAGAAAATTAAACACACAACTTACTAGTCCACCCACACCATCTGGATATAGGCTTGTATCGGAATAGTCACAACTATCACAACCTAAATCTAAAAAAGACAAATCCCTTGTAAGCACACAGGCAAGACAAATAAGCGTTTTTTCAATATAATTAGCTCCGCATTGTAAAACAGTTGGCCTATAGTTACAACACCAAAAAACACCCCAAATCTTCAATCCGGAAATCGTAAACGGATTCTCAGTCATATATGCAATATTCTTAACATACGAAAAAGGCAATGGACAGACTGAAAAATAAACCACACCCAAATCAATTCCAAAAAGTTCTACACCTTCAAATTCTATTATCGGCATAGGATAGCATAAAGAGCTAACATTGCCATCTTCAGGCACAACACAATACTCCTCAATGGAACTACCATCTAAATAATCAGCATTAGCTCCGGTTACCCTGTCAAATGGACCAACATTAGTATGTTCACGACCTGTCGCCCATTCCCTAGGGGTATCGGTTTCACTTTTTTTCTCTCCGATAATCGTAGTTGCTGTTAAATTATCGTAATTACCCGTAGGCGATGGATAATAAGTTACAATTCTTCTCTCATCGGCAAAACAGAATTTAACCGATAATAAAATACAGCCCAATAATAAAAGAATTATTGTTTTTTTAGACATAATACCTCGTAACTTAAATTATAATATATATTTAATATTAAAACAACTTAATATTTACTTCTTTTTAAAACGCTTTCAGGTTAAAGACTGGGTTATCTTATCCGTAATGCTTTTTGATAAAAACGCCTCTACCTCTATACTATTTTTGGTATACTCGATACGCTTGACATTGCCTTCCTTATAAATAAGGCTCACTAAATCCATCCTATTTAAAGGAAGTGAGAATTCAACCGGATTAAAAAGAGAACCGAACACCTCAATAATCTTATCAGTTAAACTTGTAATATTAATTTTCTCTTTAGCTGATATGACAACCGAATTCTTAAACTTTCTCTCTAATCTCCCCAGCCAAGTCTTATCCGTTAATAGGTCTACTTTATTTAATACGGTAATTATAGGCTTATCCTCTAACTCCAGTTCTTTTAGTACATCCTCTACAGCCTGGGCATGCTGATTTAATCTTTCATCGCTTACATCTAAAACATGGATAAGCAAATCCGCAAACCGTAGTTCCTCCAGCGTTGCCTTAAATGCTTCAATCAAATGATGCGGCAGGTTGTATAAAAAACCTACCGTATCAGATAGTACAATTTTTTGTCTATTGCTCAGCGTGAGTTTACGCACTAAAGGGTCCAGTGTGGTAAACATATCTTTTTTTACAACCTGATGCGCATCGGTAAGACAATTTAACAAAGTTGATTTACCCGCAGAAGTATAGCCTACTAAAGATACCAAAGGAAGCCCGGCTTCTACTCTTTTTTTACGGCTCATCTCCCGGTGCTTAGATAACTGCTTCAATTCTTTTTTTAGTTTTATGATCCGATCATTGACCCGGCGTTTATCCACCTCAAGCTTTGTCTCACCCGGGCCTCTTGTGCCAATACCGCCGCCTAAACGTGAAAGCATCACTCCCTTCCCGGAAAGCCTGGGCAGCATATATTCAAGCTGGGCCAGCTCAACTTGAGTTTTACCTTCAGGCGTCTTGGCATGAGATGCAAAAATATCTAAAATCAGCTGGGTCCTATCGATTGTCTTTACCTTAATTACCTCTTCTAGATTCCTCTGCTGAGTGCCGGATAAGTCATTATTAAAAATTACCGTATCAAAACCTTCTTCAGCTGCTAAATTACTTAGCTCCTGGGCCTTGCCCTTACCGATATATAAATCAACGGTTATTTTATCCAGCGTGCAACTTAACTCTTGC
>JAVCCR010000003.1 GCA_030765485.1 Candidatus Gygaella obscura | reverse complement strand
TATAGGTACTGTTAATTGTAGAATACGTTCCCCAATAGGTATCAGATAATTTATTGCGATAGGCAAAATCCAGATTCAAGGTACCTATATCAAAAGTCATACCTTCAATACCGAATTTTATATAATTATCTTTTTCTCCGACATCATTATTTTCTTCCGTAGATTTAGAGTCTCTTCTGGAATAAGTCTCTAGATCCGACAAAGAAAGAGGCCCAGGAAGACCAAAATCAGCCTCGTGCGAGTTTGCGCTAAATTTAAGTTTTAAATAATCAGTTAAGGCATATTTTAATTTTACTCCTGCATCAAACGAACGGTATTCACTGTTTTCCCTATAACCATTTGTATCAAACCTCGTTGCATTTAATGAATAAGACAACGAATCGTTTTTACCTGCAGCATTAACGCTCTGCTTATTAAACTGATAACTGCCCACAGTCTGAGCGATTTCGATTTCCGGAATATCAGTATCGCCTTCTTTAGTAATGATATTGATTACACCTCCTACGGCATTGTCTCCGTAAAGCACGGCACCTGTTCCTCCATGAAGGATTTCAATAGTCTTGACTCTATCAACAGGAATCTGTGCCCAGTTGACTCCACTTAAATCAACTTCATTCACGCGCCTACCGTCAACCAAAACCAAAACATTATTACCTGCCGTCTCACCAAAACCCCTCATATCTACCGATGCCTTTGCTCCTGTACCGTAATAATCCTTTACCAATATTCCTTTTACGGGTCTTAAAACATCCAAAAGATTCTGAGAACCGCAATTTTTTATATCCTCTTCGCTAATTATAGTAATCTCGGCTGCGGATTCACTAAACTCTTGCGAAAACCGGTTTGGTGTAATAATTATCCTTTGCAGTTCAATCGGCTCTTCTGCAATACTAACCCCGCTTACAACTAAACAAAAAATCAACAACAAAACAACTAATTTAAGAAACCTCATGTTTCTCCTTTTCCCGGACAATAAAAAACCCGAACATAGTCTTAAACTACATCCGGGATTGCACCCTGTTTTTGCTTGATCCCTACTTGGCCTGTCCGCGAACCAAATGGATTTGTTGGACATTTTATACAGGCAGGTCTTCTGGCTTGTAAGATCATTCTACTTTCCTGCGCCTTCCCGGTTACCCAGTGGCCATATAACAGGATTTCGTCCCTTACTACAGCGGCGGGACCGCACTCGCTTTTACGAGTTTCCCTTTTTATCCTTTTTTAAAGGACCTGTACAACCTTTAATCTGAATCTATTTTAATATTATATTATATTTTGTCAATAAATTATTTATGTATCTTATAAAAAGTTTTCATTACCTCTAACATGTCTGTCTCTTTTTTTGCATAACAGGCCTTTTCTCTTAAGGTCCGGACATCAGAAAAACCCTTAACATACCAGTTAAAAAACTTCCTAAACAAACCTACTGCCTGGATTGGCCCGTAAAATTTAACACAGCTTTTAAAATGTGGTCGCATTACCTTATAAACCTGTCTGGCATTCGGTTTCTTAATTGATTTCCCCTTTAAAAATGCTTTAATCTCCTTAAAAATCCATGGATTCCCAAAGCTACCCCTGGCAACTGCCAACCCATCACAGCCGGTCTCATCCAACATTCTTTTAGCCAATGCGCCGCTAAAAATATCCCCGCTTGCAATTACAGGAATAGACAAGGCTTCTTTTACTCTTCTAATCGTATCATAATCTACTCCGGGCTTATAAAACTGTTCCCGCGTTCTTCCATGAATAAATAAAGCCTTTACTCCTGCATCCTGGGCACAAAGAGCCACTTCTTTTGCATTCACTGATTCGCTGTTAAAACCGATTCTTATTTTAACAGTCACTGGCCGATTACTTCGTTTAACCATAATCTTTAATATCCTTTGTATCTTTTTTGGGTCTTTTAAAAGAGCTGCTCCTTCACCGCGGCGTACGACTTTTTTTTCAGGGCAGGCACAGTTAAAATCCAAAACATTAAATCTATAATACTGCAATATATCTATTGCTTTTTTTATAAAATCTTCTTCAAACCCCAAAAGCTGCACCCCTAAAGGGCTATCGGCCTTTAAGGTAGAGAGCATTCTTTTGGTTTTTTTACTCTTGTGGCTTAAAGAACGGACATTGATCATCTCTACAAAAGCAAGATGACAGCCGAATTTACGGTTAATCATACGAAAAGGCAAATCGCTTATACCAGCCAAAGGAGAAAGAATAAGATTAGACTTTAATTTAAGGTTACCTATGGAAAGCATATTTTATTAAATAAAATCATCCTTAAAATACTCTTTAATGTTATCGAAAAAATCGTCGTTCTTTGTTTGATTTGAATCAAGCTCATAAGCAAATTCTTTATCCTCTTCTTTAGAATCAACGCCTGGTTCGCAATCAAGCAAATCCTTAAATATTTTAGGTGTGTCTATAAAACGTGATATCTGCGTAAACACAGTCTTACCCTCCATAAAAAAACTCTGCGGAGAGCGGTCAATCTGAGGTTTTATCAAAAAAAGGTTTTCCTTGGCCCTGGTTGAAGCAACATAAAGAAGTCTACGTTCCTCTTCTATTGCATCATCATTATCCAAAGATAAATAGCTAGGTAAATATCCTTCTGCTACATAGATAATAAATACCGTATGCCATTCCAGGCCCTTGGCTGAATGAATCGTAGAAAGCGTAAGTGTTGAATCATCATTATTTTTTAAAGCTCTCTCAACAATACTACGCTCAGGAGGCTCTAAGGCCATATCCGCTAAAAATTTCTCTAAAGACTCGTACCTTGCAGCAATCCGCCTTAATGAATCCAGATCATTAACACGTTTATTAAAATCATCATACCTTTGCCTAAAAAGGGGCTGGTAATACTTTAAAAACAAATCCAAAAGTTCAAGCAAACTATAACCCTTATCTTTAATGTCAGTTAATAATTCAAAAAGCTTAGCTATGTCTATTTTTTCAAGCAGTTTGACAGCGATATTACTATAATTATCTTTTTTTACTACCTCATTGATGATTTTAACAGCGGACTTAGGGCCAATGCCTTTACACAATAAAAGCAATCTATGCCAACTAACTTCATCTTTTACGTTATGCACTATCCTTAAATATGAAAGTATATCTTTGATATGAGCGGCCTCAACGAATTTCCTGCCTCCATATTTAATAAAAGGAATGTTTCTACTGGCAAGTTCTACCTCTAAATCATTGGAGTGCCATCCAGAACGAAATAATACAGCCATATCGGAAAGTTCGATATTCTGCTCTCGAAACTCAAGTATCTTATCAACAATATATTTTGACTGAGCACTTTCATCCGCAGCATCTACATATATAGGTAAAGCTCCTCCTTCTTTTTTAGTATATAGAAATTTCTTAAATCTTTCTTCAGCCATACTGATAATATTATTGGTAAGATTTAGTATCGTTTGGGTTGAACGGTAATTTTCTTCTAAGCTTATAACCTTTGTATCAGGAAAAATCTTGGGAAAATCCATAATATTTTTAAAATTCGCTCCCCTAAAAGAATATATACTCTGTGAATCGTCTCCTACTACCATAATGTTTTTATGAATGCTGGCTAAAAGGGAGACAATCAAAGCCTGAAGTTTATTCGTATCCTGATATTCATCAACCATTATATACTTGTATTTATTACTTAGAGAGGCTCTTACGTCTTCAAAATCAATAAGAAGCTTTTTCAAAAAAACTAAGAGGTCATCGTAATCAAGGAGGGATTTTTCAAATTTGTATTTTTTATACAGCTGTTTTATCTTACTGATCTGATCTTCCCATTCTAAAAATTGTGGGTATTCATCGTAAATTACTTTTTTTAAAGGTTCAACCTTGTTGATACTTTTAGAGATCATATCCAGAATCGCCTTTTTCCTAGGAAAACGTTTGTCCTGCTTATTCAGCTCCAACTGCGTTCTTAAAAGATTGATAACATCTTCGGCATCTGACTCATCAAGAATTGTATAGTTATTGGCCAACCCAAGTAGTTTCGCGTATTTACGCAGCACAAAATTGGCAAAGGAATGAAACGTGCCTCCTGAAACATGCTGGCACCTATTATCCAAAAGCCCTGAGGCGCGTCTAAGCATCTGCTCTGCAGCCCTGCGTGTAAAGGTGAGCAGCAAAATCCGTTCCGGAGCAACACCTTTTTCTACTAGATAAGCCACTCGATAGACTAAGGTGCGTGTCTTACCGGAACCCGCACCGGCAATAACCAGATATGCGCCATCAGAGGAAGTAACAGCCTCAAACTGTTTTTCGTTTAGTTGATTCTTATAGTCGATTTTCTGCATTTTAAACCGTGGAGAACTTAAACCTTCTTAAGCTTCAAAATATAATCCTTAATTCCTTCTTCAATGGAAAAACCAGCCTTAAAGTCTATAGAGCTTTGCGCCAGTGCAAGATCAGCCTGTGTGTGATTCTGATAAAAACTGTAGGGATTATCGAAATATTCTGGTTTAAAATCCATATTCAAGTTATCGTTTAAAATATCAATTACGCGATTAAAATTTGTTCTTACTCCTGTTCCTACATTTACAATACAGCTTGTTTTTGCCTCAAATGCCTTTATATTCGCTAATACAACATCTTTTACATAAACAAAGTCTCTTTCCTGTTCTCCCCATTTAAAAATACGGGGGGGATTACCTTTTAACATCTGGTTGGCAAGTTGACGGATCATACTCATTGCATTTGCCTTAAAGTCTTCTTTTGGCCCGTAAACATTAAAATAACGAAGACCCACAACATTTAATCCGGTCTCTTTAGTAAAAACAGGTGAAATCTCATCCATTTTAAGCTTGGAAACCCCATATATATTTAACGGATTAGGCTTTTGATTCTCCTTCATCGCAACTGCACAATCTCCATAAACAGCCGCGGAAGATGCATAAACAACTGAAGAATTCTCATTTCTTGCCAAGTCAAGAACGTATTTAAATCCTTCCACGTTGACTCTAAGCATTAAGTCATCATCAATAACAGTAGTATCAGTAATTGCTGCCTCGTGGAATATCACATCAATCCCCTTGCCCTTAAGGCTTCTTATTAAACCCTCATCGACAACACTTCCCTTTACCAGTTCTAAATCCATGCCATGAATGTTCTCTTCACTTCCTTTCAGAAAATCATCTAGACAGACAACCTTAATACCCTGTTCTAAAAGATGTTCGCATATATTGGCACCGACAAAACCAGCACCTCCCGTAACTAAAGCTTTCATAAATTTACTTTCCGATTAAAAATTAATTTTTACCCATACAGGGCTTTTTTCCATGGTTTGCCTTCTTTGTTCTCCAAGAAAGCCTTGCTCTACGTTTACGCTTACTCATATCTTCTCCTTATCTTTACTATGTATACTTCTCTACTTTTTTCTTTGAATTAAAAAACGGATTTATATATTTTCCTCTTATTGTCTTTTTCAAAAACCTCATATTCTGTTTAGTAGCAAGCTTACCCTGTTCAATACAAAAACCTGCCTGAGAAAACTCACTCCACAACACATCATGTACAGCCGGATCAATAACAAAATCAGCATATCTTAATACTTCTTGATCCAGCTTGTGGCTTGTTATAAGATCTGCCTGGAATAATATATCCAACCCTGTATTAAATTCCTTATGGTAAATATTGCCTCCCACGTTAGCAGCAAGAACAAAATCCACATCTTTTCTGTCAAACACCCACGTAGGAATAGAACCTAATATGCCCGCATCAACTAAAAGCTTTCCTTCAAGCTTTACCGGAGGAAAAACTCCTGGAAGCGCAGAAGACGCCAATACTGCATCAATAAGTTTGCCTTTATTGATAATAACTTCTTCGCCCGTAGCCAAGTCACATGCAACACAGTAAAAAGGAATCTTCGTATCGGCAAAAGTTTTATTCCCAATAAGGCTTTCCACAAAAGGAAGAATTTTGTCAAACCTAACCAGCCATTTCCTGGCACCTCTCACATTCCAAAGATAAAGATTCTTCAATATCCGAACAAATTTCTGGAATACTAGTTTTTTTTCATCTATCTCTGAACTTGTAGAAAACTTCTCCAGACTCAAGATAGCTTTACTCCCAGCAATATCCAAAAGCTTCTTCTCGATTTTATCAATCGGAATTCCTAATGCGTAGATAGCTGCGATTATAGAACCCATACTGATACCACTAAGCGCATGTATTGGAACTTTATTTTCCTCCAATACCTTTAGTATACCAATATGAGCAAATGCCCTTACTCCTCCGCCTCCAAGCGCAAGGCCGATTCTGGGCTTAAAAACTCTTATAGGATTAATCATCTCTGTTATCCAAAAAGATTAAACACGATACTACTTCGGTTCAATCATGTAATTAAATGCATTTTTTGAATTTGAATATGCTTATTTATAACACAAAGCATTTTTATTGTCAATCTCGATATAAAAGCTGTTTCTAGCGCCTCTTGAGAACAAATGTTAAGAAAAGTTATATAAATTACTTGTTAATAGAAAGTAACTATGCTAATTTATATGCTATGAAATCGATTGAACAAACCAATACAGATCAGGATCGCCGGAAAGATAAACGTTTAGCCTACTGGTTATTGGCTAGATTCAGCCAGAAAGACGAATTTAGACATATCAAAATAAAAAACATCAGTAAAGGCGGTTTTCTGCTCTCCAGCAAAGAAGATATCGATATAGATAAAGAAATATCCATGCAGATATATGTACCCAGCGTAAAAGGTTATGATAAGACCCAGCTAAAAGTAAAAGCTATATGGAAAAAAGAAGAAGACGGTGAGTATGTGCTAGGTACGAAATTCGTTGAAATTAACGAAGAAACCAAAAAAATACTATTTAATTTTATAGAATACCTGATCATGCTACAGAACCTAGGAGAAAACATAATCGGCATACCTTATTGGTGTATAGCTGATATTGAGCTTATTGAGGCTGCACCTGTTCCTGAATCAAAAAACCCACAAGCAATTCTCATATTTGAATCTACCAAGACTTTTGAAAAAAACAAAATCATCAGTCTGGATTTAAAACTACCCACCCATACCATGCCTTTTACAGTAGAAGGAACGGTACTGGATTCAACGCCTAAAGAAAATCACAGCAACTTCTGGATAAAACTTGGCCTATATCGTCTTAGCCAAAAACATCTAGAGGCCGTAAAGGCAATGACCTTATTATAAAATGCCAGTAATTATTGCCTTAATAGTAAAGGGCCTAACGGCCGTTATAATCCAAACAATATTTATCAGAGAACTTCTAGTTCTATTCTCCGGAAATGAACTTACTATAGGTATCATCTTTTCATCTTGGATAATTTTCCAGTCACTGGGAGCTGGAATAATTGCAAGAAAAAAACTATCAAACAATTATTTCTTTTTTTCTTTATTCCAAAGCCTTATCGTCATAATCACTTCTTTATCTATAGTTTTTTTGAGAAACTCACGTATAATCTTCAATAAGCTTCCCGGGGAATCATTTTCAATTATTGGCATAATTATAGTAAGCGCAATTGCTCTTGCCCCCTTCTGCATTATTGACGGATGGATTTTTAAACTTGGTTCAAGCCTGGCAATAAAGAAAAACCAAAAATATAAAGGTGTCTCTCTTGCCTATGCCTTTGAAGCAATTGGGGTTATTCTTGGAACAATTTTATTTTTTATCTTTCTGTTTGCACAAATAATAGTCATCGAACAAGTCGTTATCCTGGGACTAATTAACCTTACCAGCGCTGTATTAATTACCTTAAAATACCAAAAATGCAGCAAAAAAAGATTCACATTCGTCTTAACTATTATTTTCTTAATTACAATCATTGTTATCAGCTTAAAAACCAAATCCGGAATAAATAATTTATCGGAAAGCACTTTTTCTAATCTTTTTCAGGGCTTGGAAATAACTGAAAATAAAAACTCTGAATATGCAAACATATGTGTGGGATTAAAGGATAAGCAGAAAACAGTATTTGTAAACGGCCAGCCAACTGCTACTATTCCATACGATAATACTAGATTTAATGAAACCTTCTCTCATCTTGCGCTGCTTGAACACGATCAACCAAAACATATTCTGCTCATCGGTAATTACTACGGCCTCATAAAGGAAATCCTTAAACATAACGTTGAAAAAATCGACTACGTAGAATTAGACCCAATGCTAATCGATTCTTTTAAAAAAATCGCAAAAGAAGAACTCCAAAACAAAAAAGTTAACATAAAAATCAATGATCCCAGAGCCTACATGCGTAATTCTATACAAAATTACGATCTTATTTTTATAAATTATCTTGTATCTTCAAGCATCCAAATCAATCGTTTCTATACACAAGAATTTTTCTCCCTTTTAAAAAATAACCTCAACAAAAACTCTCTTTTGGTACTTAGCTGTCAAGGCAGCGAATCAAGCTATTCCCCAGAACTAAAAAATATAAACACTCATCTATTAAATACACTAATCGATAGCTTTAGATATATAAAAGTTGTTCCGGGACTGACTAATATAATACTAGCATCGGATTATAAAATTAACCTTAATGCCGATTATCTTTTTGATAAGTTAAAAAGGAGAGAAATAAAAACCTCGTTTATTGATACTGGCCACCTGAATTTACTTTTAAATAAATCGCGCGAGGAGTGGTTCTGGCACTCTTTGAAAAAAAACAATACAACAAAAAACTTAGACCTAAAACCACGTCTGGTATTAGACAACCTGCTGCTTTGGAACACAAAATCATTCCCTGGGTTAAGATCGATTAGTTTATTAATAGAAAAAATTAACTTTAATGCTATTTTTATTTTATTAGTAATAATCCTTTCTTCTGGTTTTATAACTAAAAGAGTGCGCAAAGGTTTTACCTTGGAATATATCGCTATAAGCACGGCATTTTCTGAGATGCTTCTGGTGTTATCTCTTATAATCGCAATGCAGGTATACTTCGGGGTGGTTTACTCTAAGATCATCCTCATTACTACTTCTTTTATGGCCGGGCTTTCCTTTGGAACACTTCACTGTTACAGAAATGCTGAGAGAATTAAAGAATCCCCAACAATCAAACTGCTAGAAGCTGGATTTATTTTAATTGCAGTGGCTATTCTGATAATGTTTGAAACTAAGATTTTGATAAATGAATTGTCCCTGTATGTAATTGCCTGCTCAATCGGCATTATCCACGGATGGGAGTTCCCTCTTATAAATAAAATTTATCTAACCATAAAACCAAAAAGTAATATCTCTACGATTTATGCCTTTGAACTATTAGGAGGGTTTTTTGCTGCAGCATTTACCACTACGCTTCTTATACCGATAATTGGTATACCAAAATGCATAATGCTAGTTATAATAATTAAAATCTATTCTCTCTTATATCTAAATCGCAAAAAAATTAATTAAGGCTGCTGATTCTGGATCTAAACTTCATATAAAATAAGCTGGCTATTAGGCTCTTGATTGCATCACCTATAACAAATGGCATCACCCCTAAAATAAAAGTCTGTAGGTAATTTAAACGAAAGATTATCTTCAGCCACACTGCTCCGCATAACAAGATTAACAGGCTTGCTGCGCTAAAAATAAAAAATATTTCCCTAAAGCTTTTCTGCGGTTTTAAAAACACCCCTATAAAAACACTGCTCAATAAAAACCCTGCAAGATAACCTGCCGTAGGACCCAAAAAATAATAAAGACCTGCACCGCTTTTTGTAAATAGCGGCGCACCCAAAACACCCAAGGCAATATAGATAACTTGAGTAAAAGTACCTAAATATTTTCCCAATACACATGCACCAAGCAAAACAAATAGTGTCTGCAAGGTAAATGGTACTGGAGTAAACCATAACGGTACCCTGATATAAGCACCCATTGCTGTCAAAAAAACAAATGCAATAACAGCTATTGTCTTAAATAAAACCTTCTCTAGCAATTGATCTTTTTCTAAAACTGGATTTAAGTCTTTCATAATAATATGTACCTCGCTATAAATATAATTGTGAATAAATAAATTAGCCAATGCGCTTCTTTAAAGGCCATCAAGAAAATCGCTACAGCTTAAGCTATACAGGTTACAGCCATAACTGCACCAAAATCCATACCGCATTTAGACAACAGCGCAGGCTGAACAAAAACTATGTAACTCATGGTAAAAAAAGTAGTCATCCCGCCAAAAATCTCTGTACGTACACCAGTATGGTTTTGTCGTAGTTTAAATATTTTTTCTACCAAATTTATCATTATTAAACCTTTTCTGGCTGCGTCTTCCAACGCCTATGGATCCAGCTCCATTCTGCAGGATATTTTCTAATATAGCTTTCAATAATATCCGTTAACCGCTGGGTATTAGTTTGGATTGTTTCCTGTTTATCTGCTGTGTTGATAAGCTCCACTTCCTTATCTATCAAAAGAACATGCTTTCCCGTATGGTCGTGAACGATAAACATCGGCAGAATCACCGCATTGGTCCTTTGGGCCAGTATAACCGGACCTGTTGCCGTGGCGGCTTTTCTATTGAAAAAATTTACAAAAACCCCTCCTGTGCCAAAATTCTGATCAAGGAGAATAAAAAGTATCTCGTTGTTCTTTAGTGATTTTATGCTGCTAGAAACACAGGCTGTACGCGGTTCTTTATATATAGTCTTAACACCCCATTCATTGCGCTTCTTTAAGAAAAACTTATTTGCCAAGGGGTCTCTCATGCGCCTGATTATGGAATTAATTTCATAACCTTCGCAAGCAAGCTTAAACTGCATAACGGGAAAATTCCCAAAATGCGCAGTTACAGCTATTACGCCTCTTTTTTTAGCCAAGGCATTATTAAGATTTTCAATTCCCCTTACTCTCACTAAACGCTTTACGTACTTTAAATGCCTTCCGCAATAAAGAAGCTCAAACGCTCCTTCAAGCATATAGCGGAAGGAATCCTGGACTATTTTTTTCTTTTCCTGGATATTGATCTTATCTTCAAAGGCAATGTCAAGGCTACGCATTGCAAGTTTTCTATGCTTAGAAAAAAGAAAATAACCTGATTTTGCTAAAATACGGGCAAAGGCCTTAAGCCAGTTAAAAGGAATAAAATATATCCCCCAGAATATACTCTTTAAAAGAATATACCCTAAAGTTCTCCTGAATGCTCTTAAATTATGTTTTAGTGCCATGTCTGATCTAAATTATATGAATTATAACAAATTGAAACCTGTTTTCAAGGAAAATTTAGCTTCTTTTATATCCGATTTTACGCAAAAGATCCTTACGCCAACGTATATCTTCTTCCGTTTCAACTGACCGAGGGCTTGAACCGTCGATTACCCCTACAATACCGCGGCCTAATTTTGACTCAGCCACCAGTACCTCCAAAGGATTTGCCGTTGCACAAAATACCCGACATACTTCCTGAGTGTTTTTTACTGCATTAAGGACATTTATCGGATATGCATCGCGAAGCAGTATATAAAAAGCATGCCCTGCTCCTACATTAAGAGCATTTTCCTCAGCAAGTTTTTTCAATTCATTATCATTGCCTTCGCTTCTTACCAAACACGCACCAGAGGCCTCGGAAAACGCAAGACCAAACTTTATATCCACCATAGCAGTAATTAAAACCTCGTAAAGATCTTCAACTGTTTTGATAAAATGTGCCTGACCGATTATAATATTATCAGTTTCATTTTTTTTAATCTTTATTACCTTTATTTCCATGGCCATCCCTCCTATTATAACTTAAGCTAAACAAAATAAAATTATAAATAATTAGCAAAACGCAGAACCCAATAAATAGAAACGGGTATCTGTTATAAAATGTGAGGCTTTGTTTTTTATCTATCCTAACATCATCAGACATAAATCCATCAACAAAAATCATTTTGCCCTGTTTGTCTTTTACAATCGAGCCAATCATTCCGTTTTTATCAATAAAACAACTAACCCCAGTATTGGCGCATCTGACTAATGGCGTCCTATTCTCAATAGCCCTAAAAACCGAGGCCTGCAGATGCTGATATGGACTTGAAGAATCCATAAACCAGGCATCATTGGTTATATTCACTAGAACCTGAGCGCCGCATTTGACAAGATTACGAGAAAGATAACCCAGAGTATCTTCAAAACAAATCAGCACACCAAATTTAAATCCTACATCAAAAATAGTGTAATCCTTCCCGGATTTAAAATCCTCAATAGGCATAACCATATTAACTATATTCTCAAGAATAGGCAGTCTTTTACGAAATGGTATATATTCACCAAATGGTACAAGATGCATCTTATCGTATCTTTCTAACTTACGAGTATTAAAAAGCAAGGCGCTGTTATAAAAATCATCATGTTTATATACAATAGCGCCTGCTAAAATCGGTTTTTTAAAACCCGCCATTAACTTTTTTACCTTATCAATATTATTTTCCTCAAAATTTAAATAAAAGGAAAGTGCGGTCTCAGGCCAAATTATCAAATCAAGATCATCATTATCTGCCTTTAGAGTCAACCGTTTATACTTTGCAAATATTTCCCCTGATAACGTTGAATCCCATTTCTTATCCTGAGCGATATTACCCTGGATAATACCGAGCCTATAAAAACTATTACTTTTTTTGCTCTCTAACTTAAATGCGGCGTAACTTATAACCAAAACAAACAATATCAACACTAAAGCGATTTGCTTCCTGGGAATAAAAGCCTTTTTTAAAACAATTCCTTTAACAAGAAGAAAAATAAACACATTTACCAACATCACCAAAAAGGAAACTGCGAAACTACCGAATAAGTCAGCAAACTGAATAATAAAAATATTTTTGTACTGGCTGTAACCTAAAAGCGCCCAACCGAATCCGCTAAAAATATTAGCCCTGATAAATTCCAGTACAACCCAAATAGCCGGAATAAGAAATAACGCTGATTTTTTTGATTTTAAGATCAAAGAGGCAAGAAAACTGAATAGAGAAAAATAAAGTGCAAGATAGATACATAAAACTATCAAACCAAACCAGGTAACGTATTTAAGCCAATATATCGTAATAAACCAAAATACAAACCCAGTCAAAAAACCAAATGAAATATTTTGTTTAGCTTTATTTGCTTCGAATATAAAAAACAAAGGAATGAAAGCCACCCAGGCAAAAAGGGATATTTCAGTTTTTGGAAAAGATAACGCTAAAAGAACTCCTGAAATAGAAGAAAATAAGATTTTTTTGAACAAATCTACTTTCCGCAGCATTTTTTATATTTTTTACCAGAACCACAGGGACAAGGATCGTTCCTACCGACCTTTTTGGAAGACCTTTTGAAAGTCTCAGAAGATTTTTTTTTCTCTGGCTTGGGACTGTCTTGTTTTGGATTAACAAGACCTGATACCTGCTCATGAACAAACTGCTGGTTAATACGCTCAAAAACGCTTTTTATCCTTTTCTCTTTTGCCCGATTAACCTTAAACAAAGTCTGGATAATTTCACGCTTAATTGAATAGATCATTTCCTGAAAACCGTTAAATGCCTCCCTCTGATATTCTATCAAGGGGTCTTTTTGTCCGTAACTACGCAGCCCTATGCCCTCACGCAGATAATCCATAGCATAAAGATGATCCTTCCATTTACTGTCTATTATCTGCAACATAATCATTCTCTCTAAAAACCTTGCGTCTTCGCCTAAAAGCTTTTCCTTCTCAATATAGGCATCGTCCATCAGCTTCTTGATTCTTTCTTTCTGCTGATCTTTATTCAAACCTTTAAAAATATTGGCATCAATAGCGATATTAAATTCCAAAGAAAGCCAATTTGCAATTTTTTCCTGAGAAACCGAATCTTGCGTTTCTTCACTAGCAAGACAATTAAACTCTGTATCTAAACATTCGTTTCTAAATTCTGCAATCTGTTCTTTTATATTGGTACCGCCTAAGACCATTTTCCTCTGATGGTAAATAATCTCACGCTGCTTGTTCATGACGTTATCATATTCCAAAAGGTGTTTTCTGATTTCAAAATTATGTCCTTCAACTCTTCTTTGAGCCATTTCTATAGACCTTGTTACCCAAGGATGCTCAATAACCTGGCCATCTTCTAAACCCAGCTTATCCATAAGACCGACCAGCCTGTCAGAACCAAAAAGCCGCATAAGGTCATCCTGCAGACTTACATAGAACCTTGATGAACCCGGATCACCCTGGCGTCCAGAACGACCCCTGAGCTGATTATCTATTCTTCTGGCTTCATGACGTTCTGTTCCAATTATATGCAAGCCCCCAACCTCAATTACCTTTTGATGTTCCTCATCTATGGTTATTTTAAGTTCTTTTAACTTTTCTTTGTAAACCTTTTCAAACGAAACATCATCAATAGATATTCCGGATTGCTCTACTATTGCCTTGGCCATAAACTCAGCATTACCACCTAATAAAATATCCGTACCTCTTCCTGCCATATTAGTAGCAATAGTCACAGCCTTAAATCTTCCTGCCTGAGCAATAATATAAGCTTCACGCTCATGATATTTAGCATTAAGAATATTATGCGTAATGCCTCTTTGCGTAAGCATGGCTGCTATAAATTCTGACTTTTCAATAGAGATTGTACCGACAAGCACTGGACGGCCAGCATTATAAAGCTGGACGATTTCTTCCACTACAGCTTCGAACTTTTCTTTTTCACTTTTATATACTGCATCAGGATAATTCGCTCTGATTAAAGGCTGATTTGTAGGAACAACAATAACATCCAAATCATATATATGCTTAAACTCTCCTGCTTCGGTAAAAGCTGTTCCGGTCATACCAGAAAGCTTCTCATACATACGAAAATAATTCTGTAGAGTTATCGTAGCCAGGGTCTGGTTTTCTTTTTCTATTTTTAAACCTTCTTTTGCCTCTATTGCCTGATGCAGGCCATCGGACCAGCGCCTTCCAGGCATAAGGCGGCCGGTAAACTCATCCACAATAATAACCTGACCGTTTTTTACCACATAATCCACATCGCACTGAAAGAATTCCTTGGCCTTTAAAGCTGCCATTATCTGGTGACGATATTCTATGGTATCGATATCATGAATTGAGCTTATCCCGAACATCGAAGATACCTTTGCCTCAGCTTCATCAGAAAGAGAAACTGTATTTGCCTTTTCATCTGCTATATAATCAACGCCTTCATAAAGATCTCTTCCTGCATATTTAGCATCTATTTCCTCTTTTTGAGTAACACGCTTTCCCTTTAATGTAGAAGCAATATCTTTGGCTTTAAAATAAATATCCGTACTTGCTTCTGTAGGACCTGAAATTATCAAAGGAGTACGCGCCTCATCGATTAAAATGGAATCAACCTCATCGACAATGGCATAATAAAATGATCTTTGCACCATTTCACGTTTATCTATTACCATATTGTCCCTAAGATAATCAAAACCGAATTCATTATTCGTGCCGTATACAATATCGCAGCCATAGGCGAGTTTTCTCTCATCCGCAGGCATATCATGCTGTATTACGCCAATAGTAAGACCTAGGGCCTCAAAAACCGGACCCATCCAATCACGGTCTCTTCTTGCCAAGTAATCATTTACCGTTACTATATGCACGCCTTTGCCTAAAAGGGCATTCAAGTAAGCCGACAAGGTAGCAACAAGGGTTTTTCCTTCACCAGTAACCATTTCCGCAATCTTGCCTTCATGCAAAACCAAGCCTCCCATAAGCTGCACATCAAAATGACGCATATGAATTTTTCGCTTAGCCACCTCTCTTACTACAGCAAAGGCCTCAGGTAAAATACTATCAAAAACCTGGCTGCGCATTGTCTTAAGCTGCACTTTTATTTTTTGGCGTTCCTGCGGGCTGGATTCCTCAAACTCACGCTCGAGATTAGCAATCTTTAAATCCAAACTTTTAAAATTATTCCCAATAATTGATTTAAATTCTTCGGTTTTATTGCGCAGCTGTTCATCTGATAAAACTGAAATCTTTTCCTCCAGGGCATTTATCTTAATAACAATCTCCCCATAGCGCTTAAGCTCTCGCTGATTCTGCGTACCGATTATCTTATTAGCCAAAAATTTAATCATTATTTATATTTTTTTGCTGTTTTAAAAAAGTAAAAATAAATCCTTCCAAATCACCATCCATTACTGCCTGGACATTAGATGTCTCAAACTTAGTGCGGTGATCCTTTACCATACTATAAGGATGTATTACGTAAGAGCGAATCTGACTGCCCCATTCAATCTTTCTTTTATCGCTTCCCTGTTTCTGCAGCTTTGCCTCTTGTTCAAGCTGCATCTTCTCATAGATGCGCGCACGCAGCACCTTTAAAGCATTCTGTTTATTTTGAAACTGAGACCTTTCGTTCTGACAAGTAACCACAATCCCTGTGGGTAGATGCGTTATACGTACTGCCGAATCCGTAGTGTTTACCCCCTGCCCCCCCTTGCCGGAAGCGCGATAAACATCTACCTTTAAATCCTTTTCATCCAAGACAACTTCAATATTATCTTCAATCTCAGGAATAACATCAACTGAGGCAAAAGAAGTATGCCTTCTTTTATTGGAATCAAACGGTGAAATCCTTACCAAACGATGCACTCCCCGTTCTGCCTTTAAGAACCCGAAGGAATTAACTCCGTTTATAAAAATCGTAACATTCTTAATGCCTGCTTCTTCACCTTCTAATAAATCAATTACTTTTGTCTTAAACCCTTTTCTTTCCGCAAACCTGACATACATCCTCAGAAGCATGCTTACCCAATCGCAGGATTCGGTTCCGCCAGCTCCAGCATTAATACTAAGGATAGTATTATTAGCATCAAACTCCCCACAGAAAAGCAGATTAAAATCCAATTTCTCAATTTTTTCTAAAAGAGCAAACGAATCTTTCTCCAGCTCGTGAAGAGCCTTGTCATCTTTTTCCTCGACTATCTCTAGTAATTCATTTAGCTCGATGAATTCATTATTGGCTTCGAGCCAAGGATTGACTATTGTCTTTAAACGCTTCAATTCACTAAGGACTTTTTTAGAATTGCTTTCGTCCTTAAAAAAATTAGGTATGGAAATCAAGCTATTCAACTGATCTAGACGTATATTCTTTTTGTCTATCTCAAAGATAACCTCGTAGATAATCCAATTTCTCTTTTAAAATTTCAATGTTCCTTCTTATCTGCTCAAGCATTAAACTAGTGTCCTTTCTTGATCCCTTTTAACATTAAATAAAACTCATCCTTATTGTCAGAAAAATCACATGCCACTTCCTCTGTGATAGAACCTTCCTTTACCAGTTTTGCCAAAGACTGGTTAAATGTCTGCATACCAAAAAGTTCGCCTTGCTCAATATACTGAGGTATCTCCCAGGTTTTTCCTTCGCGGATCAATCTTGAAACTGTAGGGGTATTAACCATCACCTCACAGGCAGGAACTCTTTTGGTACCGTCAGTTGTCGGTGCAAGCCTTAAAGAAATTACCCCTTTAAGTAAAAGCGACAACTGCATCCTTATCTCGCTATGCTGATACGGAGGGAAAAAATTAATGATACGCTCGATCGTCTGCATTGCATTTACAGTATGCAGAGTACTTAAAACCAATACGCCAGTTTCAGCTGCATTCACTGCCGCAAACATCGTCTCCTGGTCACGAATATTACCAATAAAGATAACATCCGGACTTTGCAAGGTAAACGCCCTTAAAGCCGTAGAATAATCTGAAACATCCATACCTAGCTCTCTCTGGTTTATAATTGAAACCTTATCTCTAAACACAAACTCTATCGGCTCTTCCAAGGTAAGTATATGTTTCTGGCAATTATTATTGATATATTCAATCATACTTGCTAAAGCAGTAGACTTACCGCTTCCTGTAGTACCGGTAAAAAGTATCATTCCACGTGACTCAAGAGAAAGATCAGTCAACACCTTCGAAGGAAGCAAAAGCTCCTTAAATGTATCTATCTTATGCCGGATAAGTCTTATTACGATTGCCGGGGTATTACGCTGATGAAAGATACTTGCGCGGAAACGCCTGTCGAACTCGCGCACATACATAGTTATGGCAAAATCAACATCACGCTTGGTCTCTAAGGTATTGAGCTGCTCAGGAGTAGTCAAGTCACTTATTGCCTGTTTTACATCCGCCAACTCCAGAACTTTCGTATCTATGGCAAAGATTCTTCCGGCAATACGCATTCTCACAGGACCGCCGACTCTGATAAATAAATCCGATGCGTTCTTTTCTACCATCTGATCAAGGTATTTCTTTATATCCATTATATTCTCCTTAAACTACAGCCTAAACCTATAACAATAAATTTTATTATAACATCAAATCTTTGATTTTTCTCTCTAAATCTAATAATTTTTTCTTCATTCTTTTGCCCTGAGAATACCCGCCAAGGGAGCTGTCTGAATGTATTACCCGATGACACGGTATCACAACAGGCCAGGGATTCTTCTTCAGACTATTACCCACTGCACGCGCTGACTCGGGATGATTGATTCTTTTAGCAACCCATTTGTATGTTTTAACTTCTCCCAAGGGAATTTCTGAAACTACCTTAAATACCTTCCAATCAAAACTGCTAAGTCTATTTTCTTTTGTTTTTTTCATTGATAAGATTCTTTTTCCTTAAAAGCCTGTGATAGTCAATAGCAAATCTATGTACTTCATCGCGAACCCGTCTTAAAAACTGCAGGGCATCTGAGGAAAAAGGCAAAGCTATTGGATTTTTCTTACTTGGGATAAAGATCTCTTCCTCTTTCTTGGCAAGAGAGATCAAATCAATATCAAGCTTTAATTCCCGCATCACTTTTTTCGCGCAAGACAACTGTCCTTTTCCTCCATCTATAATAATCAAATCAGGCAAAGGCAAAGCCTCAGATAAAACCCTCCTGTAGCGGCGCAGCAATACCTCTTTTAACATTGCATAATCATCAATTGTAGAAATGCTTTTTATCCTGAATTTTCTATAATTGGCTTTATCGCTCAAGCCGTTTAAAAAACTTACCATACCGCCTGTTGCCAGAGCACCTGATATATTAGAGATATCGAATGCCTCAATACGAAAAGGAATCTTTTTAAGCCCAAGAACGCTTTTAAGATGTTCTAAAACAGTGATATCTTTTTGCTGAGTAAGATTACTGAACGACTTTATCTGATCTCTAATTTTGGCTGCCGACTCAAAGTTCTTTCTTTTGGAAGCTGCCAGCATCTGTTGGTTCAAACTTACAAACAGTTTATCGTTTTTACCCTCTAAAAAAAGTTTAAGATTGTTGATATTACGCCTATAGCCTGCTAAGGCCTTACCTTTAATATCTGGGCCAGGACAAAGACCAATCTTTGAATACAGACAGCTTGTCTTGGGGTTTTTACAGGTACAAAAACTAAAAATTCTTCTAATCTGTTTTAATACACTGCGCAATAACCCTACATTGGTAAACGGACCGTAGTAAAAAGCTTCCTTTTTCTCTTTCGGGCGCACAATAAAAACACGCGGAAACCTATCTTTCGTGATCATTACAAAAGGAAAACTTTTATCATCTCTAAGCTCAATATTATAATACGGCCTGTGTTGACGGATAAGCCTGGCCTCGAGAATCAAGGCCTGGTCCTCTGTGGGGCTAACAAGAAAATCAAAATCTCGAACCCGCTCAACCATCTTAGCGGTTTTAAAATCTAATGCGGACGACTTCCTGAAATACTGGCTTACTCTTTTTTTTAAATTCTTTGCCTTACCGATATATATGATCTGTGATTTAACATCCTTCATCAAATATACACCAGGACAAACGGGGAGGGATTTTATCTTTTTCTTATCCATGCCATGAATCTTTTTGCAACGTCAACCTTAAATATTAAACTAAAAAGCAAAAAGCTGACTACGCCTATAAACATAACAAGCGCAAGCAGCAAAAACTGATTTATCCCTACAAAACTTGACCAGACATATTTAAGCACAAATCCTAAAATCACACTTGCAAAACTTATCTTTATAAACTCTCTCATCAAGAAACTACCCATTTTAAACCCAAGCCTTTTATCTAATATTTTAAACAGAATAGCTGCATTTACAAAAGAAGCAACAGCGCTTGCTAGAGCAAGCCCTCCCACACCCAAAGGAAACATCAGGGTCAAATCAAGTATAATATTTACCACCAGGCTGATAACTGCGCTTTTTAAAGGAGTAAATGTATCCTGCAGGGCATAGAAACTCGCCGAAAGCATTCGGCTGGCTCCAAAAAATAACAATCCAAAAGAATAAAAGAATAAAACCCTGCTGGTTATAAGCGTTGAATATTGACCAAACTCACCTCTTTGAAAAATAATCTGAATTATCGGCTCTGATAAAACAAGCAGAAATACGCTTATGGGCATAAGAATAAACATGATATTTTCTAAGCTAAAAGAAACTGTTTTCCTAAAACTGCTTAAATCCGCTGTGGATGCCTGGCGCGAAAGAGTAGGTAAAGCAGCGGTAGTTATGGCAAAACTGAATACAGCCAGAGGAAACTGAATAATCCTATTAGCATAGTAGATTGCCGCAATTGCACCTTCACCTACTATAGAAGCTAATGAAGCTAAAATTGTATCCACAAAAACGCTTATCTGATAAACAGCAGAACTAAACACCCTAGGCATGGAAAGCTTAAGAATCTTTTTCTTTTCTAAGGCCAGATTCTCATCTTTATCTGTAGTCATTAAAAACTGGACCTTAAAGCCTTTTTTGAAAAGCGAAGGTACAAGTATAACGATTTGCATTAATCCAGCAACTAAAACCGCAATACCCAAAGGCATAATATTTGTCTTTATCTGCGAAGAAAATAAAACAAGCGTAACAATTATAACAATGTTTAAAACAGCGGGGTTGATTGCCGGTAAGAAAAACATCTTATGGCTATTAAGAATACTGGATAAATATACTGCCACCGATATAAGCAGAATATAAGGAAACATCAGGCGAGAAAGCTCTATGGTTACACGAAGCTTCTCCGGATCCTGAATAAATCCGGGAGCGATAAACCGCACTACAAAAGGCATGACAAAAGCACCTAGACTAACTGCAAAAAAAAGAATCAAGGTTATTCTTTTAAAAAGCGAGGTGCTTAATTTCCAGAACTGCGCGGTTTCCCCTTTTTCCAGATATCCTGAAAAAACCGGTACAAATACTGCATTTACAAGGCCCTCGCCAAAAAGAGTCCTCAAAAGATTAGGAATCCTAAAAGCAACCACAAACGCCTGTGCAAAAATACCTGTACCTAGGTAACCGGCAAGCATAATATCGCGGAAAAAGCCGAAAATACGCGAAATAACAGTTCCCAAAGTAATGCTTGAGGCTGAGAAAAGAATAGATTTATTGGTTGACATATAAAAAAGTTTCTGTTATATTTAACACCTTAGAAAGGAAAAATACTTATGCCACAAAGATATTCAGCTTTAAAAGAATTACGAAAAAGCAAAAAACGCAATGTTCATAACGTAAGAATAAAGAATCAGTTCAAAAAATCAATAAAACAATTCCGAAAGTTGATTGACGAAAAAAAAGTAGCTGAGGCTAAAAAGATGCTTCCTAAGATAACCTCTCAACTAACCAAAGCTGCCAAAAAGAACATAATTCCCAAAAATACCGCTACGCGTAAATCCACCAGGCTACAACTGTTACTTAATAAAACACATTCTTAATACTAATCTTTCCAAAACAAACTTAGGATCAACAGAGGTGGTTTTTATTCTTTTATCTGCATCATGCATATATTCTAAGTAATGCTTAAGCTCTTTATCCCTTGCCGGAGGCCTTTTGGCAAAATAACCTGCCATAGCTGCCAAGACCTGAACCGGTTTTGACTTCCCCAATAAAAAATTAAGTACTTTTAAAGCACGCACAGGTTCACTTTTCTCAATGGCACGAAATAAGTCAAAATTATCAAAACTAAAGCTTTTCTTATCATGGGCGATTTTGACGTTTTTGGCAATTGCATTAAAAAATGCATTTTTCTTATCAGGAGTCTGACTGCTTTCGAGAACCAACACTACATGCTTATAGGGATTTTCCAGATAGCTTTTTAAAAAATCCTTAATCGGGCTTTTTAACTGCTCAACTTTTCTTACAACTAAAACTCTTTTTTTTGCGTTTAAAGGAAACTGACAAAGGCGTTCTTCTAAAATCTTTTTGCTGCGGATATCATCGGCGTAAAGCGTATGAAAATTAAAATCTACTGTGGCCTTTTTACAGTAGTGGTTTTTTATGTTATCGATCTGAGAATCTATAAAATCAGGATTATCACCGTGAATAAGAAAGTTCATACTTTACCAATCTTCTACAACTCTTTCCACTATGCGTCTTGCCAGATCAGTTAAGGCATCGTCAATTGCAGTAACTTCGCTTTTTGCATTGGCACCTTGCGTAAAATAAGTGGTATCTCCGGTAAAACCGGGCTCACCCCAGATAATCCTTCCTTCCCTATCAAACAAAGAAAGATTAACTACTATATTAATCCTGTATTCCCTTACTGTCTCATCATCAGAGCCGTACTTTAAAGCATCTTTTCTAAACTCAACCAGCTCGCCTTCTAGAATCCAATCGGCGTTTTCGCTGTTATCTATTTTCAAGGCCCCGTCTAAAAGAAACCTGTCTATTACAGAATTCCTGATGTCTACCTCTAAAAGCGGCCGGTAGCTTCTGTATCTATTAAACGTGGTAACTTCAGAGGTGATATCTATTCTATTTTTAAAAGGTGAGACATGTATTGTTTTTATCCCCGCAGGAAGATTAGCCCCTGAAGCGCTGTAACCGCAGGCGCTTAAATTAACCGCCATAAAAACAACTGCCAGAGCCAGAACAATACCTTTAAATAATCTCATCGTTTCTTCTCCGTATTATTTTTTATCAATCTCTTTTATACCCTCGAGCGCCTTGACTACAAAATCACTTTCAGGATAATTATCAATAACGTAATTATAGTAAATCTTGGCAGATTCAAAATCTTTCTGTTTTTCGTAGAACTGCGCGATGATAAAATTGCTTTCGGCTTCCTTTTCTTTTAACTCCCTTACCTTTATTCTCGCTGATTCTCCTAAAATAGCCTCGGGATGTTCCTGAGCAAAATCCTCAAACTTTTCTCTTGCTTCTTGGGTGATATTCTGACTGTATTCAGCCTCCGGTGAAATCAAAGCCAAACATTCTGCCAGCTGGAATCTTGCCGGTTCCACCCATTCACTGTTAGGATACTTATCCAATAAATTCTCAAACTCCTTCTGGCCCTCTATAAAGAGCTCTTTCGCCTTTAAATAAACACCCAAGCGATAGATCGATTTTGCCGCTAGCTTGCTATAAGGAGAGTTTTCTTCGATTTTCTTAAAAATCTCCACTGCCGGATCTTCCAATTGAAAATTTAGCCCGAGGAATTTACTTTTATCTCTGTTGGAAATAAACCTCTCAGCAATATCATATTCTATCCTAATAATCTCCTCATGGCGCTTATTAAACGGATATTTATCTATAACAAGCTGGTAGGCCTTATAGGCTTCATAATCCTTCCTCAGGCCTTCAAAGGATTTACCAATATAAAACTGCGCCTCAGCTGCCTCATAGGCATCAGAATAGTTTTTAATCAAACGCCTAAACTCAGCAATGGCACGTTTCAAGCTTTTTTTGTTATAAAACCCCATGGCATAATCAAAATGCTCCTTGGGATTTTGCTTTACGCTGTATTTAGGATTTACCCATTTGCCACTTTTTGGTGTCCAGATCCAAAAAGAATAGCCATTACTGACAAATACAAAACTCATTAAAAATAATATAATTAGTATCTTTTTCATAACGCTAAATTTATCATAGTATAGCTTAATTGTCAATGATTACCAATCAGGATAAAACTAAAGGGAATTTTAGCAAAAACGGATGTTATGGCAAAAAGAATATGAATTGTGAAGCTGCTTATTGCAACTAGTTGTGTACTAAATATAGGTAAGATAGTCTTAACAAGCACTAACAACAACCCCGATGATAAAACAACTACCATAAAGGGAACTATTACCAGGTTTGCTGCAACACTTACCAGGCTGATAATACCAAAGTGGCTTGCGACTATAGGCATAGTAGCAATCCAGGCAGAGAATGAGGCAAATGCCGGCTTAAAGAAAAGGTTTTTAAATAACTTTGGCCATTCATAAAAGCTGATTGCCCTCTCCAACAAAGGCACTAATGTAACAATGGCAAAGACACTGGTAAACGACAGCTGAAACCCGACATTAAATATCTCATTTGGATTCATCACCAGGATGATAATCGCAGCCAGGCTTAAAGAATTGTAGATATTCAGCTGTTTCTGCTTTAAAAACCCAATTAAAACAACTACTGCCATGACTGTGGCTCTTATCACTGAAATCCTTAAACCCGTAACAAAACAATATCCGATTAAAGTAAAAATCATAATACAATAAATTGCTTTTTTAGGAATCCTAACCAGCCTTAAGACAAAAAATAATAGCAAAGAGATTATCCCTACATGCAAACCGCTAACTGCTAAGACATGCGCAGTGCCGGTTTTTACAAAATTATCCCTAAATAGCTTGGGAAGGTTCTTGCTGTCACCTAAAAGAATCGTATTATACGCTGCTGCATAAGCAGGTTTAAGACTACGGTTAAAAATATTTCTGATATCATTGCGCAGTTTATATGCCAGGTGTTTAACTGGATTCAGTATTAAGTTCTCTTTTTTACTGAAAAAATCATCTCCGGAGACAAAAAACAAGCCGTATATACCCTTACTGGCTAAAAATTCCCGGTAGTCAAAACCCTGACTAAAATTATACGCCTTGGAAACTTTCCCCTTGATCAAAAGCCTGTCACCATAAAAAACATCTTCATTTTTATATAAATGCACTAACAGGTTGCCCGTAACTACAATAGGTAAATCCTTTTTAAAATAAACGTTTTCTGCCTTTAAGGTAAAACTGGTTCTTTTTTTGCTTTCTTTCGGGTCATCGATAACCACACCATCAACTAAAACCTCCTGGCTGAATACAAACGGCGTATTGATGATATGGTTATTGGCTAAGGTGTTTGCGTTAGCAACCAACATTGCTCCAAGAATAAAAAATAGTAGATAGATTGTGTTGGTGGAAAAATCTTTCTGCAGAAACGATACGTTTATTAATAAAATTAAGATCAATAAAGCAAACAGCAGCAAAAATGGCCAAACAAAAACCTTCTCAAACACAATACCAGCAGATAACAATAAACACACTAATACAATTGGTGCAGCGCGCATATTAATTGCTGTAAAAATCCTATTCAATAAAGACTTCATCTTTTATCTGGTTGAATTTGTATTCACCAATACCTTTTACTTCTTTTAACTCTTCAATTGATTCAAAGCTTCCTTTGGTGTTTATATAATCGATGATGCGGGAAGCCAAAACACTTCCTATGCCTTTAATTGAGCTGAGCTCTTGGCTAGTGGCTTTATTGATATTGATCGGTTTAGTCTGACTTGAGTTAAGTTTAGCTTTTACAAGGCTGGCTAAAGGGCAGGTAAATCTTTTTCTTTTAATCAAAAAACTTATTGCCAGAAAAGCAGCAATAACTATAACTACAGTTATTAAAAATATTTTCTGTTCTTTTTTTAGGCTAAGCATAGCGCTTAAACAACGATATTGACAAGTCTACCTGGTACAACGATTATTTTCTTTGCGGGTTTACCTTGACTCCACTTAATGACATTTGCATCAGCCAGGGCAATTTGTTTTAAATCATCCTGGACAATAGAAGAATCTACTTCAATATTCGCTCTTACCTTACCATTGACCTGGATAACGATATTGATTTTATCTTCTTTTATTTTTCTCACGTCAAACTTTGGCCAGGGGCTTTTTAGTATAGAGTCTTTTTCACCAAGAATAGAATTAAGCTCTTCGGTCATATGCGGTGCAATCGGGCTTAATAAAACTAAAAGCTTTAAAAAACCATCTTTATCAATACCGGTTTTATAAATTACGTTCACCAGCTCCATAAGTGATGCGATTGCCGTATTGAATTTAAAGCTTTCATAGTCCTGGGTTACTTTCTGGATTGCCTTATGCAGGGCTTTTTCAGTATTGGCATCTAATTTTTCAGTTAAATTATCTTTAATCCTCCATACGCGGTTTAGGAATTTAAACGCTCCTTCAATGGCCCGGTCATCCCACTCCAGTTCCACCTCCGGTGGTGCAGCAAAAAGAATAAATAATCTTAGACTATCTGCGCCGTATTTTTTTATCACTGAATCCGGATCAACCACATTGCCTTTAGATTTGCTCATTACCTCAGCGTCTTTTAACACCATGCCTTGAGTGAGAAGTCTATTAAACGGCTCATCAAAATCCACTAAACCAATATCCTTAAAAAACTTGGTAAAAAATCGAGAGTATAATAAATGCAGTATCGCATGCTCTATCCCGCCAATATATTGGTCTACATTCATCCAGTACTTAGCCTCAAGCTTATCAAAAGGTAAATCTTCGCAGTCAACTGAAGTAAACCTTAAAAAATACCAACTGGAATCAAAGAAAGTGGCCATGGTGTCAGTTTCCCGACGGGATTTCCTCTTGCATTTGGGACATGTTGTATTAACAAATTCCGCTACCTTAGCTAATGGACTTCCGCCTTCTCCGGTAAATGGCGCATCCTTAGGAAGTGCCACCGGCAAATCCTTTAAAGGCACGGGCACAATACCGCAGTTATCACAATAGATAACCGGAATCGGTGTTCCCCAATATCTTTGCCGGGAAATCAGCCAATCCCTTAATCTCCAGTGTTCTTTGATCTTGCCGATTTCTTTATCTTCCATCCAGGAAGCGATTTTTTCTTTTGCGGTCTCATTATCTATTCCATCAAATTCTCCAGAATTAACCTGCACGCCATTAAGTGTATAAGCTTCCTGCATAGTTTTTACATCTAAATCTTTGTCTTTTGGTTTTATAACCACTCGCATTGGAAGGTTGTGTTCTTTAGCGAATAAAAAGTCTCTTTCGTCATGGGTGGGTACTGCCATAATCGCACCAGTACCGTATTCCATTAATACATAATCAGCAATCCAAATCGGGATTGTTTCATTGTTAACCGGATTAATGGCATAACTCCCGGTAAAAACACCTTCTTTTTTAATATCTTCTTTACCTCTCACTGTAGAGCTTTTGGCAGTTGTATTTTGGATAAATTCTAATGATTTTTTTTCCTCAGGCTTACCTTTTATCAACTCTTTTGTTAAGGGGTGTTCTGCCGCTAAGACAATATAAGTTGCACCAAAGATAGTATCCACTCTTGTGGTAAATACAGGAATGGTGATATCTTTATCCTTAACTTTAAAGAATATCTCAACGCCCTTACTTTTACCGATCCAATTGGTCTGCATGGTAACAACTCGTGAAGGCCACTCTTTTAACTGAGCCAAGTCTTCTAAAAGTCTTTCTTTATAATCAGTTATTTTTAAATACCACTGATCTAAGTCTTTTTGAATAACTTCCGTATGACACCTCCAGCAGCCTCCGTCAATAACCTCTTCATTGGCTAAGGTTGTCTCACAAGACGGGCACCAGTTAACACTAGAAGCCTTTTTATAAGCAAGGCCTTTTTCCAACATCTTTAAGAATATCCACTGGTTCCACTTATAGTAGGTATCATCACAGGTTGAAACTTCCCTATCCCAATCATAGGAAAGGCCCATTTTTTTAAGTTCTTCTTTCATTGCATCAATACATTTATGCGTCCAGGTATCAGGCTTGGTATTATGCTTTATAGCAGCATTTTCAGCAGGTTGACCAAAGGCATCAAAACCCATAGGATGCATGACATTAAAGCCGTTAAGACTTTTAAATCTAGAATACACATCGCCAATGGTGTAATTGCGCACATGGCCCATGTGAATCTTGCCTGATGGATAAGGAAACATCTCCAGACAGTAGAATTTTTTGCGGGATGAATCCATACTGGCTTTAAAACAGGCGTTATCCTGCCAGTATTTTTGCCATTTAGGCTCTATTGTGTTTGGTTTATAGTCCATAATAAGTTATTGTATCAGTAAATGTTAAAAAGTGAAGGGTTTTTGATGAAACGTAACTACAGATAGCTAGAATTTATTAAATATTCTTTTAAAAAAAGTTTTAACATCCATGCCAATACCGTAGAAATTAGGCTTAAGAAAGAATATCTCTTCTTTAGGTTTTTTTAAACTGACTAAATATTTGTTTATTTTTTTTTCCAATTCATTCAATCGATTAAGTAATAAATCTGGCTCTTTTTTATTGATAATGTCTAGCACTTCAGATACATCATTATTAAATTTGCTTATTTTTTTTAACTTTACTATTTCTTTTTTTAATAATTCATACGAACATACCTCAACCGCTTTTCTGTGATCTTCGCTATTGTAAGACCTTTTTTCTATGATAAACTCAAAATTCGGTTTTTCTTTATTAATTCTATCTATAACTTTTTGACAAACTTCTAAGCAATTATCCATTTACTACTCCTAATATATAAGCCATCAACTCTCGAAATACACTCATTATTATACGTTATAATTATTTGCAATACTAATCATCAGGAAAATCCCAAATTTCTTTATTATCTATAAATTTTCTCCATCTCCTACCCCTTTTTCCTAACCAACCTTTATCCATTCTCCCCAGATTATCATTTATCATTATCGCTCTTTGAAATAAATCATTTTCTTGATAAAATAATCCTGTTGTAACTGCTACTCCGCCTTTAAACATCGTTAATAATAGATTTTGCCATTCACCACCAGTTCTTCTAATGTCCATATAAGACTCTGCCGAAGCCAAAGCCCAACTATATTCAAACCATTCAATTCCAAACTTCTTTATCATATCAATGGCTTTATAATCTACTTGCAAATGGATAGTTATAGGATTATCTGCTAAATTGTATTCTATATGACATATTTCATGAGCTAAAACACAAACAAGATACAATTTTCTATAAACGTAACCATTTGGATCATTATATAAATACTTCACAAATAAATCATCGAGATAAATAACCGGGTTTTCTGTAGGGGAAATTTGTTTTATATGGGGAGAGCCAGATTTTACCATTTCACTCATTTCTTTCTCTGATAAAATCTCAACGGAGTAATCATAAGATAAAGGAAAATTTTGTTTAAAATGCCTCAAAATATCTTCTATCTCGGATTTATAATCTGTGGGTAATCCGTATTTACGAATACTAGCAATATTCATAGCACAACCGAAAGCTCCAAAAACAAAACAAGCAATAATTACCCAATATAAAACAACCTTCATTTCTTTTTTTCCCCCTAACAATAAACTCAGCGCTGCCTAGTTGTCTAAACAGCGCTGAATTGACCTATTGGTGGAGCTGGAGGGATTTGAACCCTCGACCTATTGCATGCCATGCAAGCGCTCTCCCAGCTGAGCTACAGCCCCAAATGTATTGGTTATATTATCATAAAAATGCTTAGTTTTAAAGCATATTTTTAAGGGCGGTTTTGTATTGACTAGTTACTTTTTTACCTATACAATATACTGAAGTTATGATTAAAAAACTTATTTTCAGTTTATTTATTGGTTTTTTTATCCTTTCCTGCTCTTGTTTTGCGCAAGAACCTAGCCAAATCAACCTCATCAGGATAGATAACTACATCATTGGCCCTGTGGTTAAGGATTTTATTGCCCGAGCAATCGATGAGTCTATTGATAATAAGGCAAGTTGCCTTATTATTGAACTTGATACTCCCGGCGGGTTATTGGATTCAACGCGTGACATTGTAAAAACAATACTTAACTCTAAAATCCCGATTGTTGTTTATGTCTCACCAAGTGGTGCGCGTGCAGGCAGTGCCGGGGTTTTTATTACCTTAGCCTCTCATGTGGCGGTTATGGCGCCATCAACTAATATGGGTTCAGCTCACCCATTAAATATCGGCATCGCTCCCTCTGTAAAAAAGACCGAAGAAGATAAAAGTAAGTCTGAAAAAGATATCCTTAGCGAAAAGGTATTAAATGATACCTTAGCCTGGGTTACTACAATTGCAAAACTTCGTAAGCGCAACCAGCGCTGGGCGCAGGATGCAGTTAAAAAAAGCATCTCCAGCACGGAAACACAAGCCTTAAGAAACAAGGTAATTGATTTTATCGCTTCAGATTTTGATGAGCTAAAACAAAAGTTAAACAATAAAAAGATTATACTAAATGAAAAAACTATTATCTTAAATACCAAAGATGCTTCTATTGTGGAGATACCTCTTACCTTCCAGGAAAGAATATTAAATTCAGTAACTAATCCGAATATCGCCTATATCCTCATGCTGTTAGGGGTTATTGGCTTGATATTTGAGTTCTCACACCCGGGGATAGGTTTCCCTGGGATTGCCGGAGCAATCTGTATACTGCTTTCCTTTTATTCCTTTCAAGCCTTACCCATAGATTACACCGGGATTTTACTCATAGTTTTATCAATAATACTATTTATTGCTGAGGCCTTTACACCTACATTCGGGCTATTAACTTTAGGTGGTATTGTCGCTTTAAGTTTTGGCTCGATAATGCTTATAAAATCTCCATTTGAATTTTTAAGGATTTCAGTTAAAATAATAATACCTTTTGCTGTTGCTACAGGCTCAATTGCTGTTCTTTTAGTATTTAACGCAGTAAAAACATACCGCAAGAAAATCACTACCGGTAAAGAAGGTCTCTTAAATGAAAAAGCAACGGCAATAAGTAATATAAATAAAACCGGCAAAGTTCTCTGTCACGGTGAAATCTGGAATGCATATACGCTTGATAAAAAACCGATTAAGAAAAACGATGCTGTAAAGATAATCGCTGTTGAAGGATTAAAACTCAAAATAACCAAAGGAGCCTAAAATGCCTTTTTCCATAATGATTCTAGTCTTTGTAGTTTTGTACCTATCAAACTGCATTAAGATTTTAAAAGAGTACGAGCGAGCAGTAATATTTCGCTTAGGACGGCTTGTTTCAGTTCCTAAAGGCCCGGGAATTATATTTGTCTTTATCCCTCTAGATAAGGCTGTGCGTATAAGTTTAAGAATTATCACCTTAGATGTTCCTTCTCAGGATATAATTACTAGGGATAACGTTTCGGTTAAAGTAAATGCTGTTGTGTATTTTAGGGTAATTGATCCCAACAAGGCTATAACGGAAGTTGAAGATTTTATGTTTGCCACCTCTCAAATGGCGCAAACCTCTTTAAGAAGCATTGTCGGCCAAGTGCAATTAGATGAACTTTTATCAGAACGGGAAAAAATAAATAACCAGTTACAGGAAATAATCGATAGGGCAACTGACCCCTGGGGAGTAAAAGTTTCCAATGTAGAAATCAAACACGTTGACCTTCCTCAAGAAATGCAGCGGGCCATGGCCAAACAAGCTGAGGCAGAACGTGAACGTAGAGCAAAGATAATTGGTGCAGAAGCCGAATACCAGGCTTCAGAAAAGCTCGTTGCTGCAGCCGAAAACGTAGCCAAGCAACCCATAGCTTTGCAGATGAGATATTTACAAACTCTTGTGGAGATTTCATCAGAAAAGACATCAACGATAATTTTCCCATTACCTTTAGAACTCATGAAGGTTTTTATGGGTAAGGACAAGAAGTAAGTTTTGCCGAAGTGGTGGAATGGCATACACGTCGGTCTCAAAAACCGATGAGGGTAACCTCGTGTGGGTTCAACTCCCACCTTCGGCACATAATTAAAAAAGGAGTTAGTCATGAGCAAAAGAAGCAAATACATCATTAACGGACTACAGCTTAAATATGTCTTAATAGTTATCGCCTTGATAATCTTAGCAGCTGGAATAACCCACTGGTATTTCTGGAGCATGCTTAACAACGCTCATTTTTTCACCAAGGACCCGGTAAAATTCATCAGGAGTTTTTACCTGGGGTTTCTATCAGGATATATGATTATATTTGTAATACTGGTTTATTTTATTATTGTTATGTCCAACAGAACCTTTGGAGCGCTATTTCGTATTGAAGAGGATTTAAATAAATTTATTGATGGGGATAAATCCGTAAGAGTAAAACTGCGCAAAAGAGACCACCTTAAAGGCCTGGCAGAAAAAATTAACACTGTCTTAGATTCAAACAAAATTTAAAAACTCTCGAATAACAAAAAACCCCGCTTAAATTAATAGGCGGGGTCTTTTTTTGTTTATCTATTTAGAAACTATACTTTGTCTCAAAGAATACCTGGTCGTTTTTATCAAACTGACCGCTTAAAAGCTGTTCCTCTCCCTCAAAGATATGCGCTCCGGCCGCTATTTGCCAGCGGTCATTGATTTCAAAACTGACTTTCGGGCTTATCCTCCAATCTCGGTCGGATTTCTCACTGCCGACCGTATGAAGAATTAAAACTTCCGGCTTGACTCTCTCATGCATAAAATCAGTTGAAATTTTAAGACTTAGGGTTGTTTCCTGATCTCCTAATGAACCACGGGTAGCGCCATTTAATAAAACGTAGGAATCCTTATTGAACTCCTCAGTTTCCTTAGCGTTCATCTGGATAAACTGAAAACTAAAAAGCCAATTGGTCCAAAAATTCTTATCAAAACCTAAAACATAATTAAACTGATCCACATCTACAGTACCTACGATATTGGCATCAGTTCCATAATTCATTGCTCCATGCGTAATCCAGGCATACTCGCCTCTTACAGTCCAACCCTTAAAAAGTGCAGGAATACCAAACGCACCGTTTGTAACAGTTTTAGAAAACGTTCCGCCAAAGACATCAATTCCCTCTGCTCTACGGGTCAACTTAAAGTATCCTCCGGGAACAATTTTTACTGCAGTATAGGCTGCAGATGCAAAATCATAACCGTGATAATAATTAAGCGTGTATTCTAACCCCTGAGCGTAACCTGCGCCAATAACATTACGCCAGCGAAGCCCTAGCTTTGTATTCTCAAAATTGCGCTTAGGACGCTCACTTATTGTTGTTGTAGTAACAAATGGCGGCAAAGCATTAAGGCTTTTTGCGCCCAATTCCACCGTCCTTAAGGTAAACGGACCTCCTACCGGGCCGTAATAATTAGCCTGATAATCAGGAATCAATAAAACCTGCAAATGTCCGTCTGCTAAAAGTTCACCTTCAATATTAAGCATCCATAAAGGAATCCTGATATCAGAGTAATTCGGCAAAGTCCACTCGCTGTAATCTAAAGGATTGATCATATCTAATATTCTGATCCCATCTGCTGTACCCCAGACAACCTGCTGTTTACCGGCACGGATATCCAATCTATCTGTATAGATATCCACAAAGCAATCCCTTAACCAAAGCATCTTCTCAGGGAATTTGAGTTTCCGATTTTTCTCCTTGGAATCAATCGATGTATATCTAGACTCTTCCAGACTATAGACTCCATCATGGAACCACCTAATCGTGGTAAAAAAATCAACATTATCTTTAATATTGTAATTAGCCTGCAAGTTAACAATATTCTTAAACTTCATAAATTCATCCATGCCATGCGCCATCTTAAGAGATGTCTCGTTTTTTAAGTACCCGGCCATCTCTAGTTTTTCAAAAGGCAAGACTTTGCGCAATGCTTCATAGACAAACGCCTGATCCATTTGAGCATAACTATTCATGGTTACACCCAAAACCACAAACACTAAGATTATAAATAAAACAATTTTCTTCCTCATACTTACTCCTTTTATTACCATTTTGACCTCTGCAGGATTCTTTCACTAAAGTCACTCTCTTTTAGACCCTGATCAAACTTGATACCCTTTATTTCAATGACAGTCTTGTGATTCGAACGCAGGTCCTCTACCTCAAGATGCGTCTGCACTGAATAGTCGCGTCCATTAACGTCTTTAATCTGGTATTCTTTAAGGATATATTTATATTTCCTGCCATTAGCGTCATAAATCTCTTCATAGATATCGCCACCTGTAGTTTTTTCCACCCAGACGATTCTTTTAGAATAATACCAAGGATCTCTTACAGGAGTTGCCTCTATAACAAAACAATCTGCATCCTTATAATAGATTTTACCATTAAAACTTGATGTATAGCCGGTGAACTTTTCTTGCCTTAATAATTTGTAGGTCTCATCCTCTACTTTTCTTGTGGTGACTTCTTCTGTGGTAAAATCTGAACCCATAAAAGAATCATCACCTTGAGCAGCTGAAACCTTACGAATTTTCTTAAGTGATGGGATCCATAACCACTGATCCGAATCCTGCCCATAGGTCATATAGGTCCAACTTAAAATACCTAAACCCTTAACTGATGTGGGAGCAGTGAAACTGGTAACATCCTTATAATCAATTTTGGCTAACTTATCCCCCAAAATAATCCTGCGGCGTAAAAAAGTTCTTTGTCTCTTTGCCCCGCTTTTTTCAATCAGGTGGACATATCCGGTTGACTCATAATCATAGGCAAACTTGGTATATTTATTAAAAGTAGACACCCCTATGATTTCTTCTGCGTTCATACCATCAGTGATCTTATAAACCTCATGCTGCTTAAACTCCATAGCAAAACCATTAACAACAAAAACAAAAACACAACACACTAACAACAAACTCTTCATCAACAAACTCCTCATGCTCCCCTCCTGTTTTTTAATACTTAAACTTTTCTATATCAAAAATAAACTTCGGCTTCACCAGTAATATTAATAAAGGTAGAATCACAAGTGCAGCTATCATGTTTATAATTAAAGTAACTCCTAAAGTTACTCCCAGTCTTGCCTGCAGACGGATATCAGAAAACAGCCACACGAAAATTCCAATTGAAACAATCATTCCGCTAAAAAATACAGCCTTACCAGATGTAACTAGGGTTACCTTTAATGCCTCTTCATAAGAAGGGTGCTTCCTGCGCCTAACCTCCTGGAAAAGCCGCGTGATAACATATATGCCATAATTTATCCCTAGGCCTTCGCTTAATGCTGCTAAAGATAAAGTCTCGGTTGTTAAAGGCATACCCGTTAAACCAAAAAGCCCGAATACAACTAAAATACTAAATAGTAGCGGCACCAATAACAATAACCCTGCGCTGACAGAACCGAATATGTAGGAAATATATACGAAAATTAAAGCTGATATAAAAATGATGCTGGGAATTATGCTTTTGGCAATAATATCATTTATTGCCGCCAACATTCCAATTTCACCAGCAGCATATTCAAACTTTAAGACATCATCTTTAGACATATTCTCATCTATCCACTGCCTTGTCTTAGCAATAACATTATCTATTGTCGAAGGCCTATGGTCTTTAAGATCAAACTTTATATTCGCCTTGGAGTAATCAGCGGTTATCACTGGTTCAAAATCTCCAGGATAAGTCGAGATCTCATAAAGAAATAGATATTCAGCAACGGTTTGACTTTTTTCCGGAAGCCTATAATAGTTTCTATCACCGGAAAACATAGCAAAGTTTAACCCCTTTACATAATCAGAAACAGATACCGCGTATCCTGCTTCTTTTACATTCTTTAGTATATAATGCTGGAGGGAATCGATTTTTTTAAGCGCATCTAAATCAATAAGGCTATCCTCTGTTTGGCCGTCAACTAACACATAATAGGAATTAGTGCCTCCGAAATTATCATTTATAAACTTGTCACTTTTATTATAGGGGCTGTTGGGATAAAGATGGCTTGAGCCAAAAGAGTTATCTCCAACGACAATCTTGTTTATTCCAAATAAAGATACGGCCACGATTGATATAAACACTAAACTTAACACCACGCGTGTTCTCTTATGCGTTGAAATATTCGCCACCCGTGACAAGAGTTTATCAATCAAAAGATGTTCTTCTTCGCGGGCTACCTCAAGCACCTTGGGAGGTTTCATATAAGAAATCAGACAGGGCGTAAAAATAAATGAAGTAAGAAAATTGCTAAAAATTCCAAAACCTGCAGCCAGAGCCATACTGCGAATAGTATCTAAAGGAATAAAAGCCAAACTTAAAAAACCAAACCCATCTGTAATAACTGCGGTGATTGCCGGAACAAATAATACCTCCAGAGTTCTGCGTACAGCATGCTTGGATTTTCTATTTTCTTGCTTCATCTCCTCATAATAATGCTTCATAAAATGAATCGAATGGCTGATACCTAAAGCCAGGATCAAAAATGGAACCAGTATTGTTGTTGGATCAAGCCTGAAGCCAAAAAGCTTCATCATTCCCAAACCCCATAATGTAGCCATAGATGAATCTAATAGCGGCAAGAATACGCCTCTTTTGGAACGAAACGTAAAAAACAATATAAGTGAAACCACCAAAAGAGTCAAAAGAAGTATCTTTAACATCTTAGGCAGATATGTATTAAGCCAACCTTCAAGGATGGGTCTACCGGCTAAAAATATCTGCGTATTGGCGTTTTCTTCCTGAAGTTTTATTTGCTGCAGCTTATCAAAGATATATTTTGAAGACACCCCTTTTTGAAAATCTGCCTGAATAAGCGTACTTTGAAAATCCTGCGAAACCATACGGATATAGACATTGGGACTTAAAACAATCCTATCTCGTAATGCCATCATCTCCAGCTCATCTTTTGGCACTTGTCTTAATACGCGGTCAATGGAAAACCCGTCTTCTGTTGCCTTGATGTGTTTTATCTTACGGGCAGATAAAGAAGTAACCCGTCCGAGGTTTATCCCATCCATAAGATACAGCTCATTGGTAATACGGATTACCTTCTCAAGCGTATCACTATTTAAGATATCGCCTTCTTTTACTTTTAGGGCAATGGAAACCTGATTTATCCCACCAAAAACCTGGGTGAGCTTATTCTGAACAGTAACAAAGGGATGCTTCTGCGGATAAAAATCATCGATATCAGTCTGAAACGTAATATCTTTTATAACCTGAAAAAAAAATATTGAAATAAGAGTAAAAGCAACCAAAAAAACAAGCCTGAATTTAATAATAAACCGGGCAAACCTTATGGCGAGAATTTTCATTATTTATATATTCCTGCAGTAAATAAATTAATCTTAAAATACCGCTAAACCACTTTTACCTGTTCCCAAAGTTTAAATGTCCTAGTAAGTGCCGGATACCATTGGCTGATTTTATTAATATCACCTTTGGTTTTAACTTTACCTTGTGTAACAGCTACAAAGGGGTCAATTTTACAGTTAAAGATCTTCTTTAATATGTCTGTTGAACCGGCAATAATAAATTCGGCTTCTGGATTATTATCAGTATTAGTAATTTTGCCTTGCTGGTAATAAAAACAAACTGCTTGTTTGGCATCAATATCCTTAACACAAAGCGAACAAGTCAAATCATGCTTTTTACCCAACTCTTGTGCCTGCGTATCATTATTTATAATATCTTTTATTGTTTGAATATGCTCCTGTGAAAACATGAAATAGGATTTTTCTACATGCTCTATCTGTTGTTTATCTTCTTCAACGCAAGGAGAATCCTTAGTCTTGCCAGAAAACATCAAATTTATCTTGGACTGTTCTTCTAGAAGCTCGACCAAACTAAATGCACTTTTAAAATCCTTACCGATTGCAACTACGCCGTGATTGCCTAAAACAACAATATTATTATTCATCAACTCTTCAATTACCGGATTTATATCTGTAACCGTAGGCCCAGACTGCGGAATAACCTTAATCTCTCCTAAATAAAACTTAGCCTCAAAAGAAAAAATATCCAGTTTTTTAAAATAATGAAAATACGCAGTGGTAAATGGGCTGTGTGCGTGTATAATCACTTTTGCCTCATCAATATGTTCCATAATCCCCAGATGAAGCGGCTTTTCGCTGGTGGGTTCTTTTTCTCCTTCTATAATCGCTCCTTTTGAATCCAGTAAAACAATCTCATCCTCTTCTAACTGTCCTAAATAAGAATCGTGACTAGTCATAAGAATCTTATCCTCTAACCTACAGGAAATATTACCGCTTCTTGCTGTAACAAAACCTCTCTCGTTTAAAAGCCTAGCCCAATAGATTATCTGTTTCTTAAGCTCAGTTATGTTCATAAAACTCCTCTTTTATTAATTCATCCTTTGTTTCTTGTACAAAGTCTTTATCCTCATCTAAAAGCATTGCTTTACCATCAAGCGTGGCGCTGTTTTTATCTAAAGTTGAATAATCCAAATTTCCCTGCGGGAAAGCTCTAACTTTTACATTGTGCAATTTTGCTAATAATACAGCAAAAAGACTTCCTGAATCTGCCAACAGAGACTTTTTTTCTTTTTTCTTATAGCAGATAACCACCTGAGAGATTTTCTTTCTATAAAATAAAAACCCCAGCATGTTATCCGTACAATACACAAAAGGAATATTTTCCTTGTTTAGCTTAAGGACATTATATTTTATCCCTAAAAGAAATGGCCTATTCTCAGCAACGATAACGTTTAAGGCGTTATCTTTCTGGGGCTGTTTTAAATACATAAGCGCCTCATCGGATAATGTGCCCCAAACCAATATGGATTCTTTTAAATTATCGATTTTCAAATGCGTAACTTTCTTAAAATCAAATAATAATCTCTTCTTTAGTTGCTGCGTTAGCGAATTTCTCTAAGTTAAACATATAACTTTTGAATATATTCTTAGGATATTCATGTAAGGTCTTGCTTTCCAAGATGCGCTGAATACGGTTTTTCTTAGTGTAAAACTCTCTGTTTGCCCATTCGGCTAACTGACCCAACTGCTGGCGCGTAAGATGCTTGGTCCTAACTATAGGATGATGAAAATCCCACTTCATCAAATCATGCTCTTCCACGTATGGAGAAAATTCATCGTACAAAGGTATACCCGGAACAGGAAGCATCATTTGAAGCGATGAGACATCAGGATCAATCTCATCTAAGACTGCAAAACGCCTTTTTATCTTAGTTTCATCATCATCAGGAAAACCAATCATCCAGGTAATCGTAGACATAATCCCTAATTCCCTAAATAACTGGGTAACCTCATGCACGTTTTGCACCGTAATGCCTTTTTTGATTTTCTTCAGAGTCTCAGCATCTTCCACTTCAAGACCGAATATACCGCAGACAAACCCTGTATCGCGTAAATCTTTCAGTAAATCCTTATCTCTAACAAAGGAATGGGCATTGCCTAAAAAGGCATATTTTATGGGAAGTTTTCTCTTCTGCATTTCTTTTAAGAACTCTTCCACGCGCCGTCTAACAGGGTTAAAATTCAAATCGAATATATGGATATATTTTTTGCCGTATTTAGTTAAAAGTAGCTCCATCTCATCTACGACTCTGGCTGCAGACTTAAACCTATGCTGCTGCCAGTCGCAGTTACCTCTTGGGTCAACTATAACCCAATCTATACACATGCCGCAGCCAAAAGGACAGCCTCTGGCAGTAAAAATCTCCTGATAAAACGGCATTGAACCATAACCAATATATTTATCCATCGGAAACAAATCATACGCCGGCATAGGAAGCGTATCCAAATCTTTAATCAGCTCACGGTACTCGTTTGTCTTAAAAGAACCGTTATCCCGATAAAGCAGGCCTTTGATTTTAGAAAAATCTTTCTCGTTATTCTTTAAAGCCTGTATTAGCTCGGTCAAGGTCAGGTCTACTTCTCCGGAAATAATAAAATCAAAATCAGGGCTTTCTTTTGAGATTTCTGCATAATTTGCTGCAATATAAAAACCTCCTACGCAGATTTTTACATTGGGAAAGTTCTTCTTAATAAGTTTTGCAGCCTTTTGATAAAGCGGCAATATGGCAACAGTCCCAGTCATCTGATAAGCATCGCCCATATAGATAACATCGGGTGAAATCTGTTTAATTTTATCTATCATCTGTTCTTCTTTCAATTCCGAAGCACGACAGTCAATAACTGAAATATCTACTTCTTTAACCCACTCTCTGATACAAGCAGTAAGTTGAGCATGGGCAACATTAATAGCTCTATGTTTACCCCAATAAACCCATGAACCGATTGGCGGATTTAAAAATAATAGTTTCATCATTTCTCCTTATAATTAGTTTAATTTGGTTAAATCTATGTTTTTTGTAATCAATTCTTTTTCTACAACGTCAAACGCGGGGTAAAGCGCATCCATGTGGGCAAAATCCCCTTTTAAAAACATAAACACTTCACTCTTTGCTCTTTCTTCGATTTTAATTGCGTCTATATCAATATCCTTCGCATACTGCACCAAAGGATAAAAAGCAATATTAAAATGTTTGGCAAGTATTGCCAGGCTATATGTACCGATTTTGTTTATCACTGCACCTCTCGTGCTGGATCTGTCTGCTCCGGTAATAACTGTACTAATTGAACCTTCCTGCATAAGACTGGCAGATTGAGATATACAGATCAATTTACAAGAAATACCTCGTTTTCTTAATTCCCAAAAAGTAAGCCGCGTTCCCTGAAGATATGGCCGTGTTTCACAGACATAAAAAAATATCTTCTTATTTAACTTGTGCATTTCCTCAGCCAGATAGATAAGCTCGGAATTAACATTACATATTGTAAGAACACGCGCATCATCAGGCAATATCGACGCTAATGATTTAGCTCTTTTATGTCTTGCATCTTGAAAACCATTTATAAAACTTTCTACCGCGCTTTTTATGCTCTTTTCTTTTGCAAGAGCCTTTTTCACTAGATCCGCTAAAAGAATAAAATCAAATGTAGGCCGTATATCTTTGAATTTACCTGCAATTTCATCAATTGAATTGTTCTTTTCAAAAAGCACACAAGAGTAAAAAAATAAAAGCACCTGACCCATTGCTCTTGTTTTCATAGAACCTAAAACCGATAAAGCATACTCTAATGTATCTACCCGTATATACTTTTCATTAAAAGGAAGGAGCGTCTCATCTAAAACCTCTATATAATTTCCTTTAAACCTAACCGGTAATGCAAGTATTGATTCAGTCATTTAACTATTTCCTAATTGCGCTGCTACGTCTAAACTAGAAGCCAACATTATTTTTTCCGATTCCATAACCGCAGGCGAAGTAAAATCAACTTCACCAGTAATAAGATTATCGCTTACCACCATTACCGCAGCTGAAGTTTTATTATATAAAGAACATAGTGTTAAAAAAGCGCTCGTAACCATATCTACTGCTATTGCGCCTTTAGTAATTGCCGGATTCACAAATTCAGGAGTTTCTTTTAATAATGCATCTGTTGTCCAAACCATACCTTGATGTAACTTTTTTCCTTTGGAGATAATTGCTTCAGCTAACCGGCTGTTTAACTCAGGCGTAGACTTAGGAATAAAATCACTCTTAACATAATAATTAGTAACGCCGTCTCCTCTTAAAGCTTTATCAGCAATAACAAAATCAGCTATCTGTATATCCTTTGTCAAAGCACCGCAGCTACCGATACGAATAAAAGAATTTATCCCTGCTTCTATCAATAACTGTGTCACTAATGCCGTATCTGGTGCATAGAGACCGGCATTACCAACAGTAATACTTCGACCTTTATATTTTCCGGTCCAAAAAGTATATCCCATAGTACTAAAATTCTCTTTTACCTCGGTCAATAGCTGCAGACAAAACTCTACTCGGTGAATCTGACCGCTGACTAAAGCAATATCAGCCATAGGTTTTGATTTAAACTGGATTTGACTCAATAAATCTTTAGAACTAATATGAATTTCTCTTTGCATCATAGCTAAACCCTCTTTTATCTGTCTCTTAAAACTTTTTTATCAACTTTACCTGATCTGGTCTTGGGAAGAGTATCCAAAACTTCAAAATAATGCGGAATCTTAAAATGGGCCAGATGCTTTTTTAGAAAAAATACTATTTCTTCTTCTGCAAACTGCGTATCTTCTTTTAAAACAATAAAGGCCTTAGGCACCTCTGTCCTTAATTTGTCTTTCACCCCAATTACAGCCACTTCGCTAACAGCAGGATGTTTATGTAAAGCAGCCTCAACCTCAGGTTCAAAAACTATTTCTCCTCCTACTTTAATCATCTCTTTCTTGCGGCCACATATATACAGGTAACCTTCAGTATCAAGTCTACCCAGATCTCCTGTATAAAACCAACCATTACGCTTGGTCTGTTTAGTAAGCTCATCATCCTTATAATAGCCATCGGTAACCACCCATCCTTTGACAACAATTTCTCCTACTTCTGTTTTTTTAACTTCCTTATTATTGCTATCTAATATCTTAAGTTCAACCCAAGGAGCAGGAAGCCCAACGCTTTCTAGCTTTTTACTACCTTTTGGAATCACCACGCTTGGCGCATTAGTTTCAGTCATTCCCCAACCATTGACAAACTCAGCCTGCGGGCAATATTTGTGAAAACGCCTCAATTGTTCTGCAGAGCTCGGCGCACCAAAAGAAACCACCCATTGAAGACTTGATAAATCATAACTTTCAAATTCCTTAAGCTGTAAAATCGCATAATACATCGATGGCACTATCCAAAAACAGGTTACTTTATACTCGGTAATATTTTTTAAAAATTCAACCGGCATAAAACGTTCCATCAACACAACAGTTGTTCCTAAAAAGATTATTGACTGCAAAAACACCAACCCGCCCAAATGAGATAAAGGAATCGCACAAAGCGCAATATCTTTATCATTAAGCCCCACGAAATGTTTCATCCCCATAGCCGGTGCTGCTATCTGAGCATAATTTATCAAAACCCCTTTAGGTTTCCCGGTTGTTCCGGAGGTATAGAAAATTATAGAGTAGTCTTTATCACTGCATTCAGCCTTAGGATAATCTTCTTTTACATTATTTAAAAGTATATTGAAATTGACAAATTCTTCACCCTCGTCTAAAAGAACTACTTCTTGAAGCAACTTACATTTATTTTTTATATCAGAAAAAGACACCCTAGACTTTTTCTTTGCAATAATAATTTTAGCTTCTGAGTGGTCTATACAAGATATAAGCTCCTCTTCGGTAAGCATAAAATCTAACGGTACTGCCGTGGCGCAACTACACCAAATAGCCAAATAGGTATAGATATACTGTGGACAATTAGGAAGATATATAGCAACCTTATCATGTTTTTTTAGGCCTAAAGAGCCTAGGGCATTTGTCAGCTTAAACACATTATCCCTTAACTCAATAAAAGTAATTTCTTTGCCCTTAAAAAATATTGCCGGCTTATCTTTATACTTATCTGTTGATTCCTGTAAAAGTTTTGCTATGTCCATTGAATCTTATTAATTAAATTTTATTAGTTAAATTTTATTATATAAGGAAAATAAAAATCTTCAAGTTTTTTTAATTCAAACCCCAAACTATAATGATTTTAAATGGTTATGTGATTTTAAACTTATCTATCTACTTATTCTTACTTAATCTATTAACTAGCTTTTTGGTAAAACCTGTTTCAGAAATGATCAAATCAAGATTATGCTCGATTATTGCTGAAAGATGCGGGTAGTATTTTTCTTTTTGCCCAGCTTGTTTCTTAAGCCAATTTTCTATCTTGGAAAGCAGCCTCAGCCTTACCTTTAATCTTTTAACAACTTCAGTTTTTGACAAAAAGGGAAGAAAATAGAGACACATATCAATGTCGAAAAATGGCCGCTCAAGCCGTGAGATATTCTTATACAAAAGATCCTTAAACCTTCTTTCTCCTTGCTCTGTAATTGTATACGTGTATTTCTCAGGACGAGAGCCCTCACGAGAAATATTCTTTTTCACCACCTTTGCTTTTTCCATCTGTTTTAAAGGATAATATATAGACTTATTGGTTATGGTAGCAAATAAACCAACTACTTCTTTTAGCTCTTTTTTGATTTCATAACCATGGCGAGGACCGGACTTTAACAGGCCTAAAATGATAAACTCTTGATTAAGCATCTTGTACGTTTTCAGTTATGTCGCCGATTTTTCTGAACTTATTATATCTTCTATCCAGAATTTGTTTTGTAGATAAGTCGGATAAAGAATTTAGATTCCTGATGATAGCTTCTTTAAGCGTCTGACACATCTTCTGCGGATCCCTATGCACTCCACCTAAAGGTTCGGGTACAATCTCATCAATAATCTTAAATTTTAGTAAATCTTCTGCGGTAAGCTTTAATGCATCAGCTGCCTCTGGCGCTTTGGTGCTGCTTTTCCAAAGAATTGCTGCACACCCCTCAGGAGAAATAACCGAATAATAAGAATTCTCCAACACCAAAATCTTATCTCCTATACCCACACCTAAAGCGCCGCCTGAACCGCCTTCACCGATTACAGTAACGATTATAGGTACTTTTATCTCTACCATCTCCATAAGATTAGAAGCTATTGCCTGCGCCTGACCTCTTTCTTCAGCACCAATACCAGGATATGCTCCGGGGGTATCGATAAAAACAATAATCGGAAGATTAAATTTCTGCGCCATATACATCAACCTTAAGGCCTTGCGGTATCCTTCAGGATGAGCACAACCGAAATTACGCATAATACTTTCTTTGGTTTCACGTCCTTTTTGATGACCCATAACAACAACTTTTCTATCATCTAATGTTGCCAACCCTCCGATTAAAGCCTTATCGTCGGCAAATAAACGATCTCCATGCAACTCAATAAAATTCTTCATTATCGTATTTATGTAATCAGTGGTGTAAAGTCGCTGCGGGTGTCTGGCAATCTGTACGCGCTGCCAGGGAGTAATATTGCGGTAGGTATCTTTTTTAAGCCTGGTTAATTTTTCCTCAAGACGGTTTATTTCAGAAGCAAGATTAATTTTCTTATCGCTTGTAAAATTCCTCAGTTCATCAATCTTTTTTTCTAATTCCAGAATTGGTTTTTCAAAATCAAGTCCGCTCATATCAATCTATTATTGTTACCTCTGTTCCCTCAGGAACTATAGTAAATAACTGTTCTACTTCCCTGTTATGCATCCTTACACATCCCTTTGTAGCCTGTTTACCAATACTTCCAGGCTGAGATGTACCATGAATTCCATAACGCGGAGCCTTATCAAAGCCTAACCAGCGGGTACCAAGTATATTTGCCGGATCCTCTGGTAAAATCGCTTTTCCTTCATTATACCAAACCGGATTCACCAATTTATCCTTTATTTTAAAAATCCCCACAGGGGTAGAATTGTCCTCTCCTGTTGCTACATTGTATGTTTTAAAAACTGTATCTTTTGTTTTCAATAATAAAACATTCTGAGATTTATCTACCAGAATATTAAAAGGTAATGTCCACACCTTTAACCTCTGTCCAGCATATATACGGTTACTGGTTAAATTATTGCTTTTTTTAATAAGCTCTACTGTTGTATTGTGTTTTTTAGCTATCTTATACAAAGAATCTCCTTTTTCTACAGCGTAATGAATACTCCCGGGTATAATCCTACCAGAAAATAACATCTCTAAATTCAAACTTTCCAGCTCCTCCTGCCAATTGATAATATCTAGACTGTCAGAATGTGTATCTATGAGCTGGGTGTATAAATCCTGCGCCTTGGTAAATTGTGAATTATTTTTATAGTCTTGCGCCTGCGATATAAGCGCAGAGATTTCCGCAGAACCTGTCTTGGTAGAACCAATGGAAGATTTCTTGCTTCTAGCGATCCTAAAGATTGCAAATAAAGTTATTGCTGCTGCAACAATAACAGCAATACGCATGGTTCTATTACGCATAAATGCTCCTGTCTAAATTTATTTGAAAAATAAAATTGAGATGAACATACCTAGAAGACCTCCTACAAAAACCTGTATAGGAGTATGGCCAATCAACTCTTTAAGCCTATCTTCCTGAATCCTTTTCTTAAAATATATATCGGCCATCATTCTATTCAAAATCTGAGCCTGTTTTCCTGTAGAATGCCTTACACCTTGAGCATCAAACATAGTAACAAGAGCAAACATTGCCGCCAAAGCAAAAAATACAGAATTAAACCCACATTCTATACCAACACTTGTCGCTAAAGCAGATGCGCCTGCAGCATGACTTGAAGGCATGCCACCAGTACCAATAAACCAAAGAAAATTAAATCTTTTCTCCCTGATGATACCAATAATTACCTTAATTGTCTGGGCAATTATCCAGCTGATCAAAGTAACAATTAAAATCTTATTAAGCGAAACCTCTCTAAAAAATTCATCCATATCGATTCTTTCTTGATTAATAATTAACCTAAATTATAATATAGCTAGAATAAAAAAGCAAGATTTTTAAATATTTAATAACCGGCTAAATCTAAAGGAACAATTTCCTTATATCTTCTTGGAAATAATAAGGATATGGCCCTGGTTAAATTATTAATTATGATTCTTGCGTACCGTAGCGTGATGTACAACTTTTACAGTAATATCATCAATTATCGCATAAATACAGGGCATTATTATAAGAGTAAGTACTGTACCGAATAAAAGCCCCCAGGAAATCGATAAAGCCATGGGTTTTAAAAACGGATCTTTCCCTCCTATACCGTAGGCAACGGTACTTAAGCCAAGAACCGTGGTTATTGTAGTAAGCATAACCGGTCTAAGTCTTAAAGCACCGGCCTGGACTATAGAATCTCTCCTTTGAATACCTTGTTTTCTGAGTTTATTGATAAAATCGACAAATATTATGGAATCATTAACTACAACTCCGCATAAACCAATAATTCCCATGATCGCCAGAAAACTTATCGGTTCATTATGAATGCTTAAAGCAAAGATTACACCCACCAGACCAAATGGAATCGTAAGCATAACCACAAATGGCTGAATGAGAGAATTAAAAATAGTTGCCAAAATCAAAAATATCAATAAAAACGCAATACCGAAAGCCTGAATAAGGCTACGCATAGACTCGATATTATCCTGCTCCTCACCTGCATACTTAATACTATAACCAGGATAACGATTAGAGATATCCTTAAATTTATGTCTTAATAAATCATTTGCTTTTTTAGAAGTCATCTTTTTATTATCCACGCTTGCGCTTACAGCTATAATGCGATCTCCTTCATAGTGCTCTATGGAGGTCAAGCCCCAACCTTCTTCTATTGTAGCAATAGAATTTAAAGGAACTAAATTGTTGTATTTATTTACAATTACTAATTCGTTAAATACACTCTTCTTATCCCTTTGTTTTTCTGCGAGCCTAACCAAAACCTTTATTTTTTCCTCTGCCTTTGAACGGGTTATTTCTGTAGCTATGCCTCCTTCAAAAGAATTACGCAGACTTGTTGCAACCTCTCCTATTGTCAAGAATGCCTGGGCAGCCTTTTGCTCATCAATAATAACACGTAATTCTCTTTTTCCTGTATCGTAGCTATCATCAATATCCTTTACTCCTTTTAATGTATATAAATAATCTTTTATCTCTTCAGCAATATTTCTTAAAATATCAAACTCATCTCCCCTAATCCTTAAATCGATTGCCTTTCCCGTAGGAGGACCATCTTTAAAATCCTTAAAATAAAGCTTGTCTAATTCCGGCAAGGTATTTTTAAGCTTTGATAAATCATCACGCATACTATCCATAATCTGCTTTGCCGTCTCCTTCCGGTGTTGAGCAGGAGTAAGATACACCTCAATCTGGGCAACATTACTGGCCTGTTTGGCATTAGGGTCAAATCCTCTTTCCTCTGTTATCGAACCAACCAAAGTTTCATAGGAATCCAGGTGTTCTTTTGGCATCTTATCCACCAATTCCTCAACCGGGAGCAACAATTCCTCCATCTTATATAAAGATATCCCTGGTTTTGCTTCAGCCCTTATATGAAACTGTTCCACGCCCTTAGAGCCAAAAAGCAAAAAAGGCATAAAAAACTTGGCATAACCCATACTGGCGACAAAAATAATAAAAATAGCAATGCTGAATTTATAGCGATGATTAAGCGCCTTCAGTAATATTTTATTATAAATATATGCTACTCTTTTAAATATTGCCTTACCTATTTTAGTAATTCTACCTTCTGTTTGATCTTTTTTCGCTCTAACAAAACCAGCCAGATGGCTCGGTAGGATTATAAATGCTTCAATCAAAGAAGCGCTTAAAGCAATAATTACCACCAGAGGAATCTGCTTAACGAACTTGCCGATTAAACCAGACATGAATAAAAGCGGACTGAAGGCAGCAAAGGTTGTCATGACTGTGGCAAATACCGGCGCCATAACTTCATTTGCCCCCTTTATAGCAGCCTCTTCTGCCGACATCCCCTTTTCGAAATAGCGATATACATTCTCGCTTATAATAATACCATCATCAACAACCATACCTAAAACAACGATTAAACCAAACATACTAATCATATTAATACTCAAGCCAACAGAATTCATGTACCAAAATGTTGCCAGCATAGCAATGGGTATACCTAAAGAAGTAAAAAGTGCGGCCATAGGATGCAGAAATAAAAATAAAACCACAACTACGAGAACTATAGCTATCGCTCCATTATTCTTTAATACGTTCAGTCTTCTTTCAATATAGTAGGACAAATCATAAGGTGTAGAAATCTTAAGTTCTTTAGGAACATCTTTCTTAAACTCCTCGATAACATCTTTTATTTTTGCAACCATCTTGATTGCATCGCCTTTTTCTCTTTTAAGCACTACCAATGTAATAGAGCGCGTTCCTAACGTCTTATGAATAATGCTTTCCTCCTCAAATGTATAACGCACATTTGCCAAATCCTTTACTCGCAGCCAATTACCAAGATCATTTGCCCTTATGACAGCATTTTCAATATCCTCTTTTGTGGTAAATTCGCCTGTTGTCTTAATTATAAATTCCTGTCCATTAAGACGTAATTTTCCTGCGGGAATGGTGACGTTTCTTTTCGAAAGCGCCTGCATAATCTCCTCAATAGAAACATGATATTCCTTCATCTTATGAATATCCGGCTCCACCCAATATTCTTCATCTCGCCAACCAGTCTTTCTTATACTAGAAACTCCTTCTATATTTTCAATTTTATCCTCAAGTCTATCTGCTAAATCCCGTAGCTGAGCTTCAAGGAGTTTACCGCTTAATGCAATCTTAATTGCGGGCATATCGTGAGAGGTTATCTCGGTAACCAAAGGTTTATCATCTACACCATCAGGCAAATCTGTTACTCTGTCTATTGCTTTTTGAATATCATTAACTACTTTCATCACTTCATTTTTATTTAAATCTGGATTAAGCTCCAAGGCAATCGAAGAATAACCTTCCCTTGAAGAAGAACTCAACTCATCGATATCATCAACATTTTTAAGCTCTTTTTCTAACGGTGATGTAACTAACTTTTCCACTTCATCAGCCGAAGCTCCTCTATAAATTGTTTCAACAGTAACAATATCAAAAGACACCTCTGGAAATGCCTCACGCCGCAACTGAAACATAGAAATAACCCCAGCTATCAAAATGAGAGCGGACAATAAATTAACAAACAAAGAATGTTTTACACTGAATTCGATAATTTTCATAATACTTCGCCTTTTACATACTCATTTAATAAAACACCTTCGCTCTTTAATAAATCTATTTTTGCTAATTCATATTCGTAAATATAACCAACTAAAGATAACCTTGCGTTAAGCAAATCCTCCTGATACCTGATTAAAATATCACTGGAAGATCTACCTACATTAAATCTATCTTCTTCGGCCGCAAGCTTTTGCTGCTGCAAGTCAACAATGCTGACGCTGGTATCAACTTGATTTAAAAGAGAATTCAAAATTGTTATTTTATCATTTATCTCTATTAAAATCTTTCGTTCTATCTGTTTCAAAGAAGCCAAATATTTTGCTTTTTCTAAACGGGCCTTGCTAAGCTGGGCTCGGGCGTTTGAATTCTCAAAAGGAATCTTTATCGTAAGACCGACATAAAATTCTTTATTGTCTGATTTGTTAATTGAAGATAAGGCTTCGCTATAAGAACTATCAATTCCGTTTTTAGCCAAACTTGCGCTTAAATCTATCTCAGGCCAAAGATTGTTCTTTTTCATTACCAGATTAATGTTTTTTGCCTTTATATTGTTTTTTCCCCGTGCATAATCCCTTCTATGTAAAACTGCCTGCTCTAAAGATTCATTCAAATCAACATCACAAACTTTAAATTTTATTTTATCTTTAGTCAATACATCCAAGGCTTCATTTTCTTCATTGAGCCTTAACAATAAATTACTATTGGCAAGCTCAAGTTGTTTTTTTGTTATATTAAGTTCGTTCTTTCTTGATAATACATTGGCCCGGGCAGCAAATAAATCAGGATCTTCCACTAACCCCAATGTATACTTATCATCATAGATAGTCATTAGCTTCTTTGCTTTTTTAAGCATATCTTTCCTTACCTCAAGCTCTTCATAAAGATAAGCCAGTTTCCAATAGGCTTTCTGAACGGACAATAACACATCTTCGATTTTATCCAAAGAAGTATAATCGGAATTAAGAATTTCAAACTTGGTAATTTTTATATCTGATCTATCTTTTAAGCCAAAAAAATTCTTACCCAATTCTTGTTTCAGGGAAAATTTTGCACTTGCTTCATTGCTGGGGTTTATGCTTACGAGACTAGAATCGGTGTCTACACGCTGGTTTTCTAAATCTACTCCTATTGTAGTTCCTGTAGATGTTTTTTTAGAAACCCCTACGCCATAATCACGCGTTGTAGTTTTGCCAGCAGCCAAAGAACTTGAAGAAGCCAATTCATCATTTTTGTAAGATGCCGAAGCACTAAAAATCGTATCATATATCGAGCGACTGCTTAAATCATCAGTTCTTTTAATATAGGCATCGTACTTTGCTATCTGAATATCCAGATTATTTTCTATGGCAATTCTTGAGACATCAGCTAAGGAAAGCTCAAATAAAATTTTTTCTATAACAGCTTCCTCACTAAAAGAAATATTGCATATCAACAATAACCCAACAATAATAAATACAGTCTTATTTTTCATTTTTCCTTATCGCTTTTGTCTTTTAAAACATTGCGCAATTTTGTAATTATCGCAAGATAAGTGTTTCTTTCTTTGGCCGTTAGCTTAGCGAAACTATTAAATATAAATTTTCTTCTAATATTGTTTATTTTCTCAACTGCTTCTTTCCCTTTTAGTGTAACCCTTATAAGGATTACTCTCCTGTCCTTAGGACTAGATAGTCTTATCACAAAATTATCCCTTACCAGTTTATCAGTAATACCTGTTATTGCCGGAAGAGATAATCCCATTTCCCTGGCAATCTTGGACATAGGCATATCTCCGGTTTTAACCAACAGCTCCAGTAAAAACAGCTGGGAAATACTGACCTTGGTATGAAGAATACTTTTGGCTTCTCTTTTGGCAACCTCCCGAGCAATATCAGGAATGACCTCACACATCTTATCCGCAAAACTATTAATCTGTTTGTCTCTCATATTTAAACCTCCTAATAGTTAATGTTCTTAACTATTCACCAACCAAAGTATAACCTGTTACAACTCTTTTGTCAAGTGCTGATTAAAATGTTTGACCATAGATAACTTTTAGCATAAAATGATGACTATAAACAATTTTAAAAAGGGGAATAAAAAAATGGCTAAAAATACAGAGAGAAGAAAAACATTCTATGCAAACCAGTTCCAAAAAGACATCTTAAATTTAATTTTCCTTGTTGCCCTACTGCCTACCTTAATTGTAAGCCTGTGTCTTTATTTTTTGGTATTTTCTGTAATCGGCGAAGATTTCATCCTGCCTTTTAATATAGACCCAATTATAATCGCAGAACAGGTAAGTATTGTTCTTTTATTCCTCGCCCCGGGTTCAATTGCCTTGATTCTTTTGGTTGTGTATAAACAAACACATAAATTAATCGGTTCTTTTGATAGGATTTTAAGAGAACTTGATGCGGTCATCAAGGGAGAGAAAAAAGACCATATTGACATAAGACAGACTGATAAATTCTGGCCGCTTATTTCAAGAATCAACGCCTTGATCGACAAATCGCAAGGCAATTAAACTATTTTCTTAGCTGAAGAATAGTCCTAAAATAAACAGCCTTAGCATTCAGAATTGCTTTTTCTAGTTTATTAAGCCTTGCTAACAAAGAAAACAAAAATAAATTGTAGGCATTTAAAACAGTTTCCGCCCGCTCTTTTGAGATATCGTAGCTACTAAACTTCGCCTTCTCAAAAATCTCCACTATGCTCAAAAAACAATTATCTTTTATCTGATATTTATTCTGGACTTGCACAGCAAATGCCAAATAGGCATCTCCTTTTAGAGGACGTGAACCCACAAGCTGAAGCAACCGACTTATGTTTTCATACAGCTTTATTACAAATTGTCTGGGGTCTCTATCCATAAGAATTAATAATTTTGCTTTCTGTGCTTCTCTTGAAATATACATTATTATAAATATAATCAGACTAAGTCCAATTAAAACCATTATAAGTTTGGCAATCTGCCAAATAATCCACTTCAAACCATATCTTATTGATATCGAAATAGATAAACTTTTAACATCTAGATATTGCGCGAATAAAGTTGTGTTACCTGAAGCTCTGGGTAAAAGTTTGCCTTCTCCAAAAACAGTAACTAGCCCTTTGTTCTCTACATGCCAATCTACAAGTGCGGTGATATCACGTTTGGAATCATCACTGTAAAAACCTTCTGCAGTTAGCGGTATAGTTTCAGTCATCTCAAGCTCGATAACCTGAGGTTTCAAAGATATAGAAATCAGCTTTTCCTTATCAACATTTACTGCCAATGACGAACTTCTTACGTTTTGATATTCACAATTAACCAATGTGCTTCCTGTTTTTAAAGCTTTTATTCTTCCCTTTGTTATAGAGGCAATTTTCTCTTGAGAGCTAGACCATTTCCCGAGAAAAGTCACGTCTTCTTCCTTGTTATCATCATAAACTGCTGTTGCCTTAACCTCAAATTCCTGTCCTAAGCCCAACTCAAGATAATCTTTAGATAATTTTACAGCAAGCAGCTTTCTTCCTTCCAAAGAAATATCTTCTTTAAAACCCTCTATATCTCTTCTAGTTTCCTGCAACAATTCTTCTAGACTTGCCGAGGTCTCCTTTTTACTGACTGGCAGCATTGTCACTTCATCCTTACGAGTAACAACAATCTTCAATGGTAGACTTTCTTTCTGATTCTTAGTCGCGATAATTTCTGTAATGCCGGGTCTCTTGGTCAGGAATTTACCTTTATCTATGATAGAAACAATATCCTTATCTTTCACAAACCAATCTGTTCTATAGGTAACATCGTCAAAATTATTATCCATATAGCTCGCAAATGCCTTGAATTCCAATAAGTAATCTGGTCTGACAACAACATATTCAGGAAAAGCAATAATTTGTTTTAGGTCATCTCTTGCGCCTGGAGATTCTTCATCGCCATAAACTATAATCTCATTAGGATCGCTTACAGTATCCCGGTAGCTACAGAAGAGTTCATATTTGCCTTCCGTAGGGAATGTAACGAACCTGTTTTTTAGATTTATAATTTTTTCTTTATCTTTCAACATAAAACTTGCCCGACTGGATATATCTTCTATATATACTTTCTTTTGATCGTTATTCTGAAAAACACCGAATGCGGAAAATTGAACTCTTTGATTTTCGACAATCTGTGGATTATAGGGAAAAATCACTATCTGTTGAAGAGCTATATTTTTTTGTACTTCCCGGGTTGCCTCTACTTTAACTGTACATATATTTGTTATTAGCTTCTTATGCTTTGCAAATATCTGGTAATTCCCTGCCCTTTGAGGAAATATTACGTTTTTTGCATCAATAATCAGTGCTTCCGTATCGCTTACAATAAATTCGCAATCCTGGGTAACATCAATTACCCCTTCATCAAACCTATTCAACAAAACCTTTAGCTCTATAGGTGAACCAAGAGCAACAACAATTTTTTCCGGATAAAGATAAACCGGATTCTCAAAATAAACATAAAAAGGATTATCCAGCCCGTAATACCAAACATTCCCCTTAACGGAATCCGGATTTCCAAACTTATCCAAGGCTTGAGCCTGCGTCAAACCAACAACCACCTTCCCTGAAGAAGTATTTTCTATCTCATAATCCGACTGTGCAGAAGCGCAAAGACAAATTAGAAATAACAAAACCGAAACTATTAGAAATTTAGCTCTTCTCATTTAGGACTATTTAGCAATTTCTCTTTCTATAGAGTACTCTACAGACGACAACATTTTATCAACAACTAATACATTTATTACCGGACTGACACCGCTTCTAAACCTTGCTCTTATTCGAACTGAACCTTTCTTAATCGCGTGAAGAATACCTTTTTCATCTATCCATGCTATATCGGGACTAGCCGAAATCCATTGACATTTTTCCGTAACATCAGTCACAAACATATTACCGGAAATAAAAAAAGCTTTTGGTTGCACACTAGAATCAATAGACATAACAAGACTCGAAGGCACAACTGCTAATTCCCTATCCCCAAACCCATCACTAAATCCATCAACTTGATTTTCTAATAAATCTTCATCTTCAGCTTCTAACAAATGCAAATTCTGTCCGTATTCAGAGATTTGCTCTATTTGATAATTAATGTCGCTAAGTATCTTATTCAACTGTTCATCTGTCCTGCTTTCTTCTAACTTATCTTTTAATTTACCTACTATCTTAGCGCTCTCGGGATTTAACTTTCTCAATAAATCCAGCTTTTCCTGCAATTGAGTCTTAATATTCTGTCTTATAAAAGCTTTCTGTATCTGCGTTCTCTGTATAAGATTTTGCTGTATTGTATTTAAATGCTCTTCCTTGAGTTTATTCTTAGTAATATCACTAAGTTTATCAATCCGTTCTAATAGCATTTCTATCTCTAAAAATTTATCTGCAGTATCTATTTCCATTTTAATATCTTTCAGAAAATCCCTAATGCTACTTTCCATCGTGTCTTCTTCTAATAGTCGTTCGAATGAATCTTGTTTTTTAGCAACATCTCTTATCCCTGTATCTACAATATCCTTTTGTGAAATAATTCTTGCTGATAACACATCATAAAGATTGTCCAAAATATCCTTTTGTTCTTCTTCGGTTTTTTTCAATAATTGTCCTTTGCTGCTTAGCTGACTTAAATAATCATTAAGCTGTTCTATGCGCTGAGACAATATATTCAAGTTATTGATACTCTCAAGCTGATCAACAGATCTTACTAAATCATTAACAGATTGATTAGACACCTGCCCGGAGAGGTTTTCCTTGAAACTGTTTTTAAGCTCTCTTCTACTGCTTTTAGATAAAATAAATGCTTTACCTACTATCAACTGTTTTATTTCTTTTTCGGCATCGGTCTTATTGTTTTCGAGTTTTTCACTTGTTTCCAGCGTTTGGCGTTTAAACTGCTTACCCTCAGAAACTAAAATCAGCTTCCCTAAAGAATGGTTGATTTCATTTTGAAAATACTCTGGCATATCAGAATTATGTAATTTTTCATCTATTACTGCTTTTATGTGTTCGTTGACAATAGATAGCTTGATATCGGAAAGCTCAATAAAATTTTCTAAGTACTGCTTGAGCGCAGCTGTATTCCTTTCTTCTTTTTCTTTAATTACCTTTTCAATACCCTTAAAATCATCCAACTTAAGCGCCTGATCTACCCTATCCAGCAGATCTTGAAAACTTTTAATGGCGAACTCTAAGTCTTCCAACTTACCATCTGGCTTTATCGGCATCTTTTCTTCTATTAGGCTTTTCTGCTGAGGGACTAAAGATTCTAATTTGAATTTTTCACCCTTTAATTCATCAAGAGCAGTCTCTAATTCTTCTTTTTTCTTTCTATAAAGCTCTTCGAGCTTACTATCCCTAAAGTCATCAATCGAATCTTCTATTTTACTCGCCTCCTGTAAATTGATCTGTTTACTCTCGATTTCATTCATCAGTTTCTCATTGTTTTTTAGAAGCTCTCCCAACGAACGACTGGAATTAAGCCTGTTAACACGATTCATGTTAAGTAACTTATCTAATACGTCAAGCGGGTTCATATTGAATCTGTTCATCATGCTTTTCGAATGGCTACTCAGATTTAAATTTAATTTTGATTTCAGATATTGCTTTAGAATCAATTCTAAATTATCCTTCCCCTTTTCAATGCCGGGGCCAATTCTTTTTAGCATATCTATAAGCCCGTCTTCTGCCTGGAGGACTTCTAAAGAAGTGACAGATTGATTGGTAAGCTTATTAAATAAAGCCAAGCTTAACTCTTTATCCCCGATAGTTCCATAGTTTGATTCGGAGATAAACTTCACTACTTTCTCCACTAACTCTTCTTCTAATTGTGAAAATTCCTTTTCGCTTTCTGTTGCAAGAAACTCAGCCTTAACTGCTTCATTAGGATGAAGCAATAAAGCAAAATTATCGAATTTTCCTATAGGAAACCTAATTAATAATACCCATGCTAAAGCAAGGGCGATCGCAAGAAATAATACCGACATCAACAAAGAATAATATTTTTTACCCTTGATTTCCTCGGAATCGCAAAAATATCCATATAGTTTTACTCTCATAATCAAAACCCAAATCAGCAAATAGACAATAACAAAAGAAAATACCATAAGTGTATAGCTGCTAATAAAAAGTGCGTGAGCAATTAATACGCAGGCGCTCAAGACTTGTATATAGGATAGATACCCTACCAATGATGAAGCAAATGAAAAAATAATCAAAATCAAGAATATCTTTTTAACAAAAATTTCAACAACATCTTTATATATAAATGAGGAGTTCATTACGGAGATGACAAGGAATACAAAAACAGCAAGTACCGATAGATTCACTATAATATTCAAAACCTTACCCGCACGCTGTTGGAGATAGCTACTAAAGAAAAAACCTGCGATAATTATACATAAAAAGTAGAATGAATTTGGAGAAAGTACCTGCCAGAGAAGAAGAATATTAACACAAAGAAGAAAACAGGTAAGCAAAGACTCTATCTTAATGATTTTCTTATTTTTCGTCATTTTATATTAGAAGACAAAAACAGCTCTTCGAGATTATCCCCGCAAGAAACAAAAATCGGAACAAAATCAATAGCCTTGGATACGTTTAATTTTATTTCGTGCGCGCTTTTATAGGAATCTTTTTTATCCATAAAGCTCGAAGAAACGAGAACTATCGGTAAAAGCGAGATATTTCTTACACGTAAAGACATCATCGCAGGAAAACATTCCCAATCTGTGTCCTGCATTATGGCAATCATGCTGGATTCGCTAGGCAGACGCCTGGAGAATTCTTCAAATATTTCACGTAGACTTACCGCACTCTGCGCTTCAGCCACTGTAAAAAACTTCATAACTTCTTCAAGATGGCTTTCTCCCTTATTGAAAGGAATATGTACCATTTCCCCTATATGCGAGATGATCTCAAACGAAACGCCATTCATAGTAAAATATTTAGCAATGGAAGCGGCAAGTTTTATCATGTATTCAGCTACTTTTTCCCTACCCGCGCCAAAATTTGTATCCTTTTCTAGATTAAAAATTATACTGGCCCGATAAAAACTCTGTCTCTGAAATTCCTTAACTATAAGCTTATTTTTTTTTGCTGTGCTTGCCCAATGAATTCGCTTAATTGGATCTCCGCTTTTATACTCCCGGACACCAAAAAACTCGTCGTCGTCTCCACTTACACGACTAGTTTCAATTCCAAACCAAGGAGCAATCCCTTTAGTCAAAGGTCCTATTTTCTGAATAGAGAAAGTTTTCGGATATACGTAAATCTCTGAGAATACATCATATTTTCTTTTGAAAAAAGCCAAACCAAACGGACCAAAAAAGAATATCTTTAAAGGACCAATATTATATCTACCTCTTTTATAACAAAAACACCGATAAACTAAATCGACTTTCTTTTTTGGGCCAATATATTCGAAAATAATAGTATGCTTTTGCCTTGAAGGAGCCGCGCAGTAGACGAAATCTTCCAAAACAAGGTTAAAACAAGGCAAAAACGAGCGGTTTTTAACCTCTGTTTTTATGGTGATTTCTTCGTCCTCTACGCTCTTATACGGAAGGATTCTTTTAAAACTAAATCTAGCAGCAAAAAAAACCACCACTACGCAGAGCAATTCCAATGATATTATTGATAAAAGGATCCAGAAGAAAATATTAAAAAAAACTATATGACTCTTTAAAGAACCGATAAAGCTAAATACAAGCAGAACAAAAATAAATACCCATTTCTTAATGAATGTCTTAAGCATGGACCTAAGGAATGGGTATTTCTTTAAGGATCTCCGAGATTACTATCTCCGCGGTTTTGCCTACTATAAGAGACTTTGGCTCCAAGCTAATCCTATGCTTTAATGTCCATATAGCCAGCTTATTGATATCATCCGGAATAACGTAGTCTCTGCCTTCAATAAAAGCCCAGGCACAACTTGCTTTCATAAGAGAAATCGAAGCCCTAGGGCTTGCACCTACTTTGATATCGTCTCTTTTTCTAGTTAATGCAACTATCTTAACGATATAATTTAAGATATTTGGCATTACTTGTACCTTTCTTACTTCTTCCTGAAGCTTAGCGATATGCTCCAAACCCATGACCGCATCAAGCGTTTCCACAGGATGAACCTGTTTTTGCTCTGAGATGACTTTTACTTCTTCTTCCTCGGTAGGATACCCCATATTAATCTTCATCATGAATCTATCCACCTGCGCCTCAGGCAAAGGATATGTTCCCTGGTATTCAATGGGATTTTGGGTAGCTATAACCATAAAAGGGTTCGAAAGAGTAAAGGTATTGCCGTCAATTGTAACCTTATACTCCTGCATACACTCTAAAAGTGCCGACTGGGTTCTAGGGGTAGTTCTGTTGATTTCATCAGCTAAAACAATATTAGCAAATATCGGACCTTCTCTAAAATCAAACTCTCCTGTCTTGGGATTATATACATAGCCTCCTGTGACATCTGACGGCAATAAATCGGGCGTAAACTGAATCCTTTTGAATTTTCCCGAGACTGATTTTGATAAAGATAAAGCAAGCATAGTTTTACCAAGACCAGGGACATCTTCTATTAAAACATGACTGTTAGTAAGTAAGCCGGTTATCAACAGCTTTATCTTTTCGGTCTTGCCGACAATGACTTTTTCAATATTATCCAACAACGCCTTAATTAAAGAATTGTCCATAACCCCTCCTTGTAGGATAAATTTCTGGAAAATCTATTACTAAGTATATCTTTTTATAAACGCTTGTTCAACTAATACGTCTATCAAAGAATATCAATTATTCTAAGCTCTTCTCAAATTCTATATCTCGTTTTATATATTCAGCCAATTGCTCCCTTAGACTTTGTCTTTTTGCTATAACCGCTGTTTCTTCTTCTGCCAACTCCTTATCAGAATGTTTTCTGTACTCTTCGTCTGTTTCATACTTTTTATTTTCTTTAACTGCCCCAGGAAGTCTAAATATACCAGTCATCATATTACCAAAATCAGCTGTGCGCGTCATAGCATCATTATATATAAGTCCCATTTGTTTATAATAATAACTTACTATAACCTTTCGTCTTTTAAAACGCATCTGCGCAAGCTGTTTTTGTTTCGGGGCTTTTTGCTGATCATCAATTGTGTATTCAGGAATCAGCAACCCATGACGCCTGACGATAAAACCTTTATCGTATTTTTTTTGACTCAATTCATACTTATAAGCCGCACAGCCGCATAAAAATATCAATAAAAACACAATATATAGTTTTTTCATTACTTCTCTTTTATTTTTTCTAAAATATCTTTTGCTTTATTTAATAAACGCTCTTCATTGATATTGGCTGCAGGTATATTTAACATATTCTTGATGGCTTCTCTTACATTATTATAATCCTTCTTTACCAGATAAGCCAAAGATAAACTATAGTAATAAAGCAGTTTTCTTTTAGGCCTTAGGGAAATAGCTTTTTTATATTGTGTGATTGCCTTATTTACCATACCTCTATCAAGATAAGCGCATCCTAAATTATAATATAATCTGGGACTGCCTTTACCGTTAAGAGAAAATAAGGTGCTGGTGTAAAGAGCGATCTCATCCTTCCAATCCCTGTTGCGCTTTATGGTCAACAAAGAATAACTTAAAACAATCGTACAAAAAACAACCAATGAAAAATATCTTAGAAAATACGTAGAGTTTAACCTGTAAACTAAAGCCGCTATGATCAGAAAAAAACCTACACTAGGCAAATATATCCAGTGTTCAGCAATTAAAGCATTTAAAGCAAGTATGCCCGAAAGAGGTAAAAAAGCAATAAAAAACCAAAGGCTAGAAAATAACATAAGCTTCTCTTTTTTACCAATTCGTATTAATAACACAATGAATAAAATCAAAATCAACCAACTAAACAAAAGTTGATAATCAACTCTTTCTATTTGAAAAGAAAATGGCCATAAATTAAAATTTATTTTTTTAAAAAAAGAAAAACTAACATCAAATGTACGATCAATATGTAAACCTACAGGAAAAATAAGCAATAAAATGTAAGCGAATAACACTTTAGGCATATTTAATAACCTGACTCCTAAACCAAGAGATACTGGCTGCGGGTTATTCAGTATCTCTTTCAATAAGGTCATCCTCATCAAAAGATAAAAAGCGGCAATAAGCAAAAAAATGCCGTATTTTCTAAAACTGAGGTATTCTTTATAAAAAAGAAACATTATCATCAGGATTAAAAAAGGAAAAACCAAAGCCACTTCTTTACTTAGTAAAGATAGGATATAACAGAAACAAGAAAGGCAGGTTAACAATATAGACTTAGACTGAGAGGCGTGGATAAAAATTCCTAAAGAAAGCAAACCAAAGAACACATAAAGAAGATCTGCTCTACCGGATATATAGGTTACTGCCTGGGTATGCAAAGGATGGACCATAAAAAGCACTGCAGTGATTAAACTCAGTGCTTCGTTGCCTGATATTTTCCTGATTAAAAAAAACAGAAGTAAAACATTTAAAATATGCAGCAGGTTATTAGTTAAATGGTATCCTCGGAAATTATATTTCCAAAAGGCAAAATCAAACATAAGACTTAAAGAAACTATCGGCCGGTAGAAATTACTGGCACTTACATAATAGTAAAGGTCATGCTTGAAGATATCGGGTAGATATTTAAAAGATTTTACTGCCGGGTTATCCACCACAAGCAGGTAATCATCGTATACGAAACTATTATCAAGATTATTTATATAAACAAACCAACCCAAAATGAAAATTGCCAGGAAAGCAATAATTATATTTTTATTCAACGCCATAATAAATTTAGCTTTGGAAAAAATACCAATATCCCCACTAATATACTGAGGAAACTCGCTAGTAAAACTGCAGCTGCAGCCATGTCTTTAATTATCTTTGCAATAGGATGAAATTTACTATCCGTAACCAAATCAACAATATCTTCTAGCATGGTATTAAATATCTCACCGATCAATACAAGACCACAGACTAAAATAATTATCGTCATCTCAATAGTCGATAGTTTCAAATATACCCCTGCAGCTAAAACCAAAATACCGATAAACAAAATAATACGAGCATTACGGTGATTTTTAAAGATGTGGGCTAAACCGCTAAAAGCAAAAACAAAACTTTTTAAAATAGGCTTTATATGTTTATGTTCTATGATCCGTTTAATCATCTTCCGATTAAAGAAAGTGTTTCAAAACGAGTCTTCTCATTTTTCTTAAAAACCCCCCTTACGGCAGAGGTAACTGTATACGTTCCAGGTTTTTTTACCCCTCTCATTGACATACAAAGATGTTCTGCCTCAATAACAACCATTACTCCCAGAGGTTTAAGTTTTTCCATAATTATATCAGCAACCTGTGTAGTCAAGCGTTCCTGAATCTGAGGTCTTTTACATAATATATCAACTACACGCGCAAGTTTGCTAAGTCCAGTTACTCTTCCCTGCTTAGGAATATAAGCGATATTAGCTTTTCCGAAAAAAGGTAAAAGATGATGCTCACATACCGAATATATAGGAATACCTTTTAAAAGAACTATCTCATCATGCTTTTGATCTAATAAAACCTCTAATTCTTTTTTAGGATCTTTATTAATACCAGAAAATATTTCTTCATACATCTGCGCTACGCGCTCAGGGGTTTTTAAAAGATCTTTCCTTTTCGGGTTTTCCCCGATTGCGCTTAATATTTCCTTTACCGCTTTCTCGATTTTTTTCTTTTGTATCATAGTTCTCCTCGACTTTACTTTCCTATGCAAAACTCGCTAAAAATTCTCTCCAACAACTCTTCTGAAAATCTTTTTCCTATTATATCATCCAAACAACCTAAAGCATCTTTTATGTTTTGTGCCGCCAGTTCAGGATTCTTTTCTGATACTATCCAGATAGATGCATCTTGCAACAACATAAAAGACTGTCTGATTTTTTCTATATGTCTTTTATTACTAATAAGAATATTTTCTTCACTATCTCTATTACTCCCATAAACAAAACTGACGATAGCTTCTTCTAAAATATGGATGTTCTTAAAATTCCTTGCAGAAATCTCTATCAAATTGTTAAATTCATTCTTAATAAACTTTTTATCAATATTTATTTTTAAATCAACTTTGTTAATCACGGCTAGACAATTTTTATTCTTAAGTCTACCCATTAACAAAATATCATCTTTTGACAGCTTCCTATTCGCATCAAACATCAAAATCACAATATCGGCTGAATTAATCTGCTCTCTTGAACGCTGAATTGCCTTTTTTTCTACCAGGTCTTTTGATTCCAGTATGCCCGCAGTATCAACTATCCTTACAGGAATACCCCTGATATCAATTATCTCTTCAATTGTATCTCTGGTTGTCCCGGGAATATGCGTTACAATACAACGTTCCTGTTTTAACAGTGCATTAAGTAATGAAGACTTGCCCACATTGGGCCTGCCGCAAATAACCACATGAATACCTTCTCTGATAATCTTGCCCTTTCTCGAAGAATTAATCATATCTTGAATTTTAATAAAAGCCTTTCTTAATAATTTAGCTATTCTGTTGTAATCCAGTTTACCAATTTCTTCTTCTGGAAAATCAATATCTGCCTCTAGGAATGCGAGAGCCTCAAGCAATATATTTCTTATACTTCGAACCTCCTTAGAAAGTGCCCCTTTCAACTGCTGGCTGCTAAACTTTAAGGCAATATCTGTCTTAGATTTAATAATATCAATTACTGCCTCTGCCTGAGTAAGGTCAATCCTGCCGTTTAAAAACGCCCTTTTGGTAAATTCTCCTGGTTCAGCTAAACGGCAACCATATTGAAGAGTCAATTCAAGTATTCTGCGCAAACCGACAATCCCACCATGACAATTAATTTCTACTGTGTTTTCTTTTGTGTAAGTAAACGGGGCATCCATCTTGGAAACTAAAACTTCATCAATAAGCTCGTCTTGTTTTTTTGTTCTATCTACAATCCAGCCGTGATTAATAGTATGACTCTTAAACTTTGATAATTTACATCTTTTACCAGATTTAAATATCTTATCTGCGATAGCGAATGCTTCTTCACCGCTAATACGCACAATACCAATACCTGCTGCAGCAGTTGAAGTTGAAATTGCCGCTATAGTCTCTTTGGTTTTTTTCATTGCCTATATTCACCTATCAAGAATAATGAACCAGTAACTAAAACTAAATCATCTTTTTGTGCTAACTTAATGGCTTTTCTACGTGCTTCTTTAACATCAGACGTTATAAATAAATCTTTTTGTCTGAAATATTTTGCAAGTTTTTCTGGCTGTGTTGCCCTGGGATTATCTGCACAAGTAAGAATAACCTTATCCGATACCCTGCGCAGCTGATTACAAATACCAGTGATATCTTTATCCTGTGAAATGCCCAAAACAAGTATAATGCGGCTAAATTTAAAGCTTGCTAAGACAGTTTTAATCAAGGCTTTGACTGAAGCAACATTCTGGGCTCCGTCAAGAATAACCAAAGGCCTTCTTTGTATAACTTCGCATCTACCAGGCCAAATAGTATTATATAAACCCCTTTTTATCTTATCAAGTTCAATATTAATACCTTTTTTTTGTAAGCACTCTACTGCCCCAACGGCTAAGCTTGCATTAACTAACTGATGTTCCCCAATAAGAGAAATCTTAAGTTTATTATACTTACCAAGAATACCACTGATAAAAAAATTATTCTCCATGCCTTTAAATAATATATCTTTGTTCACAATAAATAACTCTGCCTTTACTTTTTTACATCTTTGGCGGATTACTCCTAACGCATCTTTTGGCTTATCAATACAGACGACAGAAGATTTATTTTTTATTATAGCTGATTTTTCTTTTGCAATTTTCTTTAAAGTATTGCCTAAGGCATACATATGCTCATAACTTATTGGTGTAATAACATTAACTAATGCCTTAACTGTATTGGTTGCATCAAGTCTTCCCCCCATCCCTGTTTCAATAACTGCGAAATCTACTCTTTTTTTATTAAAATAAATAAAAGCAATAGCCGTAATAAATTCGAAAAATGAAATCCTTCCATAGCCAGAATTCTTACAAAATGCTTCAATCTTCGGCTTATGAAACTCTATCAATCTAACAAATTCTTTTTTGGTTATTATCCCGTTAAAAACATTGCTCTTGTCTTTATTAAAAGGTGTCAATATCCTTATTCTTTCTCTGATATCAGTTAAATGCGGAGAGGTATAAAACCCAACTTTAAACCCTGCTTCTTTCAGAATATTAGCGGTAAATGCACAAACCGAACCCTTACCTTTTGAACCGGCAACATGCACGCACCTTAAAGTATTCTGAGGATTGTCTAAAAATTTCAAGAAAGCTTTAAAACGGTTTAACCTGTAAGGCATGCCTTTTTTACGAACTATAATCTTTTCGTAATTGATAAACGAGTTAAAATACAAAAGGCAATCTTGGTAGGTCATTATTAACGGCAGAAATGCTTAATGGCGAAAATGTCTTATGCCGGTAAAAACCATAGCAATTTTATGCTTATTACAGGCTTTTATTATATCCTCATCGGCAATTGAACCGCCTGGTTGAATTATCGCTTTTATTCCTGCACGGGCAGATTTATTAATTGAATCTTCCTTTGGAAAAAATGCATCGGAAGCAAGTACAGAATTATTTGTATTCGCTTTCCCAGCCTTTTTACAGGCGATATCCACAGACTCAACCCTGCTCATCTGTCCTGCTCCTATACCAACGGTCTTAGTTCCTTTAGCCAATACGATCGCATTGGACTTAATATGTTTAACTACTTTCCAGGCAAACAAAAGACTTTCCATCTCATGCTTAGTGGGTTTATGCTTAGTAACCACTTTTAAAGAATCTCTAATTGTATCTAAATTGTCTTTTTCCTGCACTAAGGCTACACCAAAAATACTACGCATATCAAAATCCTTATCTTTTACAGAAAAATATTCTTGGTTTAACTGCATAATTCTGACATTTTTCTTTTTTGTTAGTAAGTCCAGTGCCTTCTTGTCAAAACCAGGCGCAATGATACATTCTAAGAATCCACTACGAGAAATAAACCTAGCTATATTAAAATCCACCTTACGGTTAAAACCAACTATCCCTCCAAACGCAGAAAGTTTATCACACCCCCACGCATATCGATATGCCCTATGCAAAAATCTGTCTGCTGCAGCCCCACAAGCATTATTGTGCTTTAATACAACCGAAGCTGGTTTTTTAAATTCTTTCAGTAGCCCGATCGCGCTTGATAAATCAAGAATATTATTAAAGGAAAGTTCTTTGCCGTGCAATTGTTTTGCTCCTAAAAAACCTGCATCCTTTTTACCAAAAGAGTAAACTGCTGCTTTTTGATGAGGATTTTCTCCATACCTTAAATCCCGCATCTTTGTAAGAGAAAGATTCAGTTGTTTTGGAAATATATTTTTTTCATCTTTTTTTTCTTTACTTTTGGAAGAAAAATAACTAAAAATAGCGCTGTCATAACCTTGGGTAAGTTTAAATGTTTCGCAGGCTAAACTAACTAAGGTCTTCTCTGTTAATCTACAATTATTACTCTTTAACTCATTAAGTATTGCTTTATATCTAGCGCAATCACTGATAACAGCAACAGAGGCATAATTTTTTGCTGCTGCCCTTAACATACAGGGCCCGCCTATATCGATATTCTCGATGATTTCTTCATCGCTTACACCTTTTTTCCCCATAGTTTCTTCAAATGGATATAAATTTACCACTACCATATCAATAAAACCTATCTCTTGCCTTTGCAACTGCTCTAAATGCTGATTATTATTCCGAACGGCAAGTAGCCCTGCATAAATCTTTGGATGTAAGGTTTTAACTCTTCCTTCAAACATCTCAGGAGAACCGGTATAGTCAGAAATCTCAACTGTATCAAGTCCAACCTGCCTTAATTTTTTAGCTGTCCCACCTGTAGAAACTATCTCTACACCAAGCTCAGTTAAACCTTTAGCAAATTCAACTATACCTGTTTTATCGTAAACACTGATTAAAGCTCTTTTAATTTTATTCATTATATTTTTATTTATTAAACCTAAAAGTTATTATGTCACCGTCTTTAATAACATAGTCTCTGTTTTCCAACCGTACTAAACCTTTAGAACGGGCGTTATTAAAAGACTCACTGTCGATTAAATCTTTATAGGCTAAAACTTCTGCCTTGATAAATCCTTTTTGAATATCAGAATGTATACAACCGCTGGCATCATAAGCTGTTATATCTTTTTCAATACTCCATGAGCGAGCCTCTTTTGGTCCTGCTGTAAAGAAGTTTATGAACCCCATACGATAGTATGCCGAAAATAATATTTTCTGTATGTCCTCTGCGGCATCTTCGACTAAAAATACGGGTTTATTGCTTAATAACGGATACTGTTTTAAAAGATCTTTATCGGTCTCAGTAAGTTGAATCTCATTGATAAATTTTTCTTTTTCTAACGCTTCTTTTAAAGATAAAAGGAGCTTCTTCTCTTCTTCCTGCGGGCTAAGCAACCTTTTATCAATAAATTCCAGATCAACAATAATGACATCAAGCCTGTTGTCCTTTAAAACTACTAGTCCATCACTTTGGGAAGCCTTATCCTGAGTAGTTACTTCTAATTCCAGATAGGTTTTCTTAGAAGCACTGTAAAGCTCTTTTATCTTATCCAGACGCTCATCCTTAATCTTTATTTTACCACCAGTAATTTCTAAACCAAAAAGGGAAACTTTAATCATTGTAATATGTCCTATTCTTCTTCGTGCTTCTGAGTTTTTTGATAATTATCGATAATCGTTGAGGCAACACGAGAAGGAACCTCTTCATATGAAGAAAACCTCATAACATAAGAACCTCTGCCTCCGGTCATAGAGCGGAGATTATTTGCATATTTAAACATTTCAGATAATGGCACTTTGGCTTTTACCAGTTGCGTTTTACCCTTAACTTCCATTCCCATAACTTTGCCTCTACGTGAATTGATATCACCAGAAATCTGCCCGAGAAAGTCTTCAGAAATAGAAATTTCTACATCCATAATCGGCTCTAAAAGAACCGGCCCTGCCTCTTGAACTGCCTTTTTAAAAGCCATGCGTCCGGCAATCTGAAAGGCCATATCAGATGAATCTACGGAATGGTATGAGCCATCATAGACAATCACCTTTATATCCTCTACAGAACAACCTGCGACAACGCCCCGAGACATTGTCTGTCGAATGCCTTTTTCTACAGAAGGTACATAATTTTTAGGGATTGCCCCTCCGAAAATCTTATCCACAAACTCGAAACCTCCACCGCGAGTGAGTGGCTGAATCTCTATCCACACATCACCATACTGACCTCTTCCCCCGGATTGTTTTTTATATTTGCCCTGGGCCTTTGAACTTTTTCTTATCGTCTCCTTATAAGGAATCTTGGGCGTTCCCAACTCGACCTCAACCTTAAATCTTTCCTTGAGCCTTGAAATCATAACGTCAAGATGCAATTCGCCAAATCCGGAGATTATCAGCTCCTTGGTTTGAAGATCACGTCCGACTTTAAAAGTCGGATCTTCGTTGGCCAGCTTTGTCAAGGCACCGGATATTTTCTCTTCATCTTCGCGCGACTTCGGCTTTACAGAAAATGATATCGCTGATTCGGGAAACGGCAAAGGCGAAAAAATAAACCCTTTATCATCATTAGACAAAGAATCTCCGCTATGTGTATCTTTTAATTTTGCAACTGCAATTATATCTCCAGCAGTCGCTTCCTCAACAGTCTTCTGTTCTTTCCCTTGCATTATATAAATTGAGCCTATCCTTTCTTTTAGAGATCTAGAGATATTATAAAAGAAGGTATTTGCTTTTAATGTTCCTGAAAAAATCCTAATGATGTTTAATTGACCGACATAAGGATCAATCAGACTTTTAAAAACAAAACCTGATAATTCATTATCTTTAAAATCCAGCTGTTTTACCTCGCCGCTATCGGTTTTTGTTTCAATCGCCGGCCTTTCCAAGGGAGAAGGCAAATAGTCCACTATTGCCTGTAAAAGCTCGTTTATTCCTTTTTGCTGTGCCACACTTCCTTCGATAACGGGAAATAGTTTTGCATTATCTATTGCCTCTCTTAAACCATGTGCAACCTCTTCCTGGGAAAGCGTACCAGAATCAAGATATTTCTCAAGAAGTTTATCGTCACTTTCAGCAACAACTTCAATTAATGACTGATCATCAAGCTTTCCTAAAACAAAAAACTTATTACCAAAAGCAGATTTGATATCATCTAAAGTTTTTTCGAAGCTTGTATTATCTTTATCAAGCTTATTTATAAAAACAATCATTGGAAGTTTTAGTTTCTCAGCCAGGCCCCAAGCAAATTCCGTACCTACACTTACACCATTAACCGCATCAACAATTAAAACTACCGCATCAACTGCATAGGCACAAGACACAACCTCTCCAACAAAATCAGCATATCCGGGAGCATCAATAATCTGGATAACATGGTTTTTATAATTTAAATTCAAAAAGGACGCGCTTATAGAGATTTTACGTGTTGCCTCATCATTGTTATAGTCAGAAACTGTATTACCTTCTTCGACTGTACCCTTACGCGTTGTTGCCTTAGTAGCAAATAATAGACTTTCAGCTAAAGAAGTTTTTCCGCAGTGCGCATGCCCCAATAAAATGAAATTACGTTTATTTTCTAGCATATGCAGCTCCTTAACTTAACCGATATTAATTTAAATTAAGTCTATTCCAGATAGGTATAAATCTTACCCTTATAATTACGCAGAGTATATCTTCCTTTTGCCTGAGAAAGAATATAATTAGGCCCGATAGGAATCTTACCTCCTCCTCCAGGTGCATCAATAACATAAGTTGGTACGGCGTATCCAGAAGTATAACCTCTTAATTTCTCAATTATATTGATTCCAACCGCTACAGGTGTCCTAAAATGCGCAGTGCCTTTTACCGGGTCACATTGATAAATATAATAAGGACGCACTCTTATTTTCAATAACTCATGAAAAAGCTTCCTCATAATATAAGGCTTATCATTAATGTCTTTCAAGAGTACTGTCTGGCTTCCCAAAGGAATTCCAGCATCGGATAGCATCTCACAAGCCTGACGGCAGCGTTTGGTGATTTCTTTAGGATGATTAAAATGAATACTCATCCATATGGGGCCGTATTTCTTAAAAATCTTCAATAGATTTTCTGTTATCCGTTGAGGAAGAGTAGCTGGAACTCTTGTGCCTATTCTTAAGAATTCCACATGTGGAATAGAACGAATGTTCTTTATAATATTCTCCAACGCCTCATCCTCAAGCATTAATGGATCGCCTCCGGAAATCAATACATCTCGAATTTTCTTATTCGACCGAATATAATTATAGGCATCATCAAGCTTATTCGCCGAAGGAATTTCTTTTTTTTCACCCACCAAACGTCTTCTCGTACAATGCCGGCAATAAGAAGCACATTGCTCTGTTGCTAATAATAAAACCCTGTCTGGATAACGATGCACTAATCCATGTACAGGTGAATCTCTATCTTCTGCACAGGGATCTCTCATCTCATGATTGCCAACCTGAAATTCCGATGCTACAGGAATCATCTGTTTTCGTATAGGGCACTTGGCGTTATTAGGATCAATCATCGTTGCCCAATAAGGAGTAATCGCCACAGAAAGTCTAGTATCGGAAAGCCTTAAACCTTTTTCTTCTTCGGGGATAAGATTAACTAGCTGTTGGAGTTCTTCTTTTCTTCGAATACGATTTTTTATCTGCCAATGCCAATCTTCCCACTCTAAAGGATTGACATCTTTAAATAAAT
>JAVCCR010000024.1 GCA_030765485.1 Candidatus Gygaella obscura | reverse complement strand
CGGCAAAACTTAAAACTAACCCTGGTTTAAACTGTGCAACAAAACTAAATATTAGGCTTGTATATTCCTGATATTTGGAAAAATCCGGCTGGGCATTACTTAAAAAAATTATCAAATCTCTTCCCTTCAACTTATTCTTATAAAAATAAAACTTGCTGAACGGAATCTCATTAAGCTTAAGAATACCATGACTTATTTTTATTCCCGAAGGATAATAAAATTCCGATCCGTCTAAACTGGCAAATTCTTCAGCTTTAAGATTATCAACTAAAAACTTTGCAGCCTTAAAAGCAACATCGCCCATCCCAGGCCAGGCACAAATAAGATAAGGATTCTTCAAAACTGGCTTTTTAACAATAATTATTTTATTTTTCATTCAAATGATAATCTCTTCAGATAGCTTTCTAAAACAGTAGCTCCCTTTACCAGATTTTTTATATCAATATATTCATCACTTATATGCATCGTATTAGGATTGCTAAATCCTGTAGCGATAGCCGGTATCTTGCTATCTTGAAAAAAGGTTATAACTGTTGCCCCTTCAGAACCTTTTATTTTCGAGACTATTTTATAATCTTTTAGAGCCTTAATCAAGTGTTTTACTAAAAAATGTTTTTTCTCGATCTCAAAAGGAATCTGCATATCATTAATTTCTATTTTAAAATCATTTGTATAACGAGAAATTATTTTTTTTATCTGCCTCAAGATATTGCCTGCTTTCATTCCGGGTAAAAATCTTAAGTCCACGCAAAACTCACACCAGTCTGCAACAATATTTACCTTATCTCCCCCTTGAATTGTCCCAATATTAACGGTTGGCGCCTTAAGTAATTTATGCGTTTTACATTTGAATTTCATTTTTTTAATGTCTAAAATCATCCTGCTTGCTAATTCAATTGCATTCTTGCCCATATAAGGATAAGCACCATGAGCCTTTTTTCCTGATACTTTTACTTTAAAATGAATCAGACCCTTTTGCGCTGTAATAATATCGAAATCATCGCTATCTAAAATAACCGCTGCATCCGGTCTTATTATTTTTTTGTTTAATAAAGGTACTATCCCTAGACGACTTCCTGTTTCCTCGTCGCTGGAAGCCAAAAACAATAAATTATATCCTAAGTTTATTTTATTTCTTACTATAGAATCCATTACGGCCAGAAGGACTGCGAGATTGCCTTTACAATCAGCAGCGCCTCTTCCATAAATTCTATTTTTGTGTATTTCCGCAGCAAAAGGATTAAATTTCCAAGAAGAGCCTGCCGGTACAGTATCTAAATGAGCGGTAACCAACAAAATTTTTTTACTTCCCGGACTTTTATATTCTGCCACTACATTTGTTCTTGCTCTTTTAAACTCATACAGCTTTACCTTAAGACCCAGATGCATTAAATACTCACTTACCAAATGCGCACATTTTTTTTCGTTACCCGGAGGATTTTCTGAATTAATACGTATCAAATCCTGCGCAAGAGAAATAAGTTCCTTTGTATTAATCATTAAAGTGTTATCTCCGCTTCATCAATTGATTCATCTTGGTTTGGCTCTTGAAGCAATTTGCCTGTTATATTGATCTTAATTTTATCTGTCTTAAAAATCTCCTTTTTATATTTAATCTCACATTCCGGTATTTCTAAATCACCGGTTTTCTTAGCCTTTAAGACTAATTCTATCTTTATTGTGCTTTTGACTTCGCCTTTAGATAAAGCAAAACTGCTGCTGTTTTTAGCAACAGTAACAAAATCATTTAACTGTGGGATTTCAAGCTTTGGGGACTGTTTAAAATTACCTATAATCTCAAAAGTTATTGTTAGAAACTCACTGATATCAATTGAGGTTTTATCGACTTTAGCTGAAAAAGATAAATCATCTTGAGCAAATGATAAATTGCAAAAAAATGATAAAATAAATAAAATTATCGTTATTTTCTTCATATGTTTTTTAATAAAACAATGCTGATTGATGAACTTATTATTTCAAGAGACATATCTTAACTTCTTTAAAATCTCCGGATCATCCCGCCATTTTTTATTAACACTAACATTAATCTCAAGAAAAACCATTTTCTTAATCCGTCTTTCAATATCTTTTCTAGCAGCAACACCGATCTTTTTCAATTGGGCAGCCTTTTTGCCAATAACAATCTCTTTTTGGCTAGGACGTTCAACAATAATTCTTGCTTTGATATAAACCAACTTTTTATTTCTCTTTGTAAATTCGTCAATTACTACAGCCAAAGAATGAGGAAGTTCTTGTTTTAAAGCCAATAAAAGCTTTTCTCTTATGATATCAGCTACTGCCAGCTCTTTTGGAAAATCCACACTAGTATTTTTATTATACTGCTCCTCCCCTTGCGGCAAGAGAGAAAATGTAGCATTAACCAGCTTATCAATATTAAAACCTGTAGTAGCAGATGTAGGAATAAAATATTCAGGGATTCTTTTTGGATTCAATTCTTTCCAAAGCAAAATATATTTGGATAAAAAAGTATCGGCTTTGTCAATTTTATTTAATATCATAATAAGTGGCTTATCGAGCTTTGCAAGATTATGCATAAGCTTTATTTCCTCATCACCAGGAGATCTTAACACGTCAACCACATAATAAACTAAATCCGCTGCCTCCTGGGCGTCATTCAAAGATAATCTCATATATTTACCAAGTATGTCTTTTGCCACGTAAAGCCCTGGGGTGTCCAAGAAAACTATCTGCCCCTTATCTTTATCTGTTAAGACTGCTCTTATTTGATACCTTGTAGTCTGAGGGACATGTGAAACTATAGAAATTTTTCTATCAAAAATCTTATTAAGCAGGCTGGATTTACCTACGTTCGCCCTTCCTACAATAGAAACAAAACCAAAATGTTTTTTAATTTTATTCATTATCAAAATGACTGATTCAGGCTAAACCAAATCCGCGAATCCTGTTTTGACTCGTCAATTGCCTGGGCAAAATCAAAACGGAATGAACTTGCCTCTAAAAATCCGGCAATATCAACATCTAAAGCAATCCCTATCCCTGCGTCCTTCTTGAAATCGGCATCCTTGAAACTACCAAACCACGCCTTACCCACATCAAAAAAAGGAATTACAGAAACCTTCTTTAAATGAAGAAGATTATCCCATAAATATAAACCTAAATCATCAACAATACCAGTTTTATATTCAAGGCGCGTGACAAACATATTACTGCCTTTGATTTCTTTACGATCATAGCCTCTTAATCCTTTAGCTCCTGCGGCAAAAAATAAATATTTATCATTCGGCATTCCCAGACCTAACTTAAAGAATACCCCCAACGAATCCTTGTGGAAAACAGGGAAAAACCTATTTATCTTTATAAGACTTCTGGTGAAATCATTTCTCCCGTTTAGAAAATGTCCGGCCTGCTCGATATTAAAAAAAGCCTGCCAACCTCTTGTATAGTCTGGATACGTTGAGGCCTGATTAATACAAAAATCAATACCCACCATTGACTCGTCGGTTAAATAATAATTTTTATTACCTAAATTATCAATAGATTTATTTACCAGAAAGTCCTTTGGTCTTGATTCACGCAAAAGATAAACGCTTAGATGCTCATTAGGCTCAAAGAGGCCGTAACTTACAGGCCGCAGTTCTTTTCTTAAGAAAACTTTTATGCTTTCTAAGTCGTCTTTTACCAAATCATCACTAAAATCTTTTTGTTTTGAAAAGTTGGCCCCAAAACTTACCTGTCTATCTTGCAAATGAAATAAATTTATTCCTAAATTGTTAACAAAAAGCTCTTCACTAAAATCAAAAAGCGAACCTACCTCAATTTTATAATCAAGCATTTCTTGTAAAGATATCTTAACCCCTAAACTGTTTGTACCGATGGCCGGACCAACTGTTACATTAATTGCGGAATCATCAAGAAAAACAGGTATATCATAAACAAAATAATATAAAGGAACTATTTTTATCTTTATCTTTCTCGGTAAAAAATTATTCGTGCGGTCAATATCTAAAGATAAAATAGATTCTGATAAATAAATACATTCAATCTGCTTTAAATCTTCTATAGGAAGAGTTACTATTTTTTCATTATTATCTAAGGTAAATGTTTTTTTTGTCTTGTTCTTATTGATTATATTTACAGCAATAGGTAAATCTATAGTACCTTTATTTTTAAGATAAATTTTATTGCCAATTCTCTCAAGCGAATAATCGCAGGTATAGGTATTTGTAAGAAGTTTCTCCGCCAGCTCTTTTAAATTATAGCTGGTTTCCTTATCAAGAATATCTATAAAATCATTTATACCTGAGACCTTGAACTTAAACTTATCAAAATATGTCCTTATCGCTGCATTAAATTTATCCGGCCCGATTATACTTTCAAGCACTTTAAGAACCTGTGTACCCTTACCATAGGCAATTGTAAATATGCTTGACGGCTCCTGAAAACTAGAAAGCTTACCCAAAACAGGCCTATCTAATCCGTTTTTAGCCGCGAATAGATAACGGAACCTTCCTGCCTGTTGAAAACTAAAATTAGGGACTATTTTTCTCAAAGAATCTGATAACTCTAAAACTTTAGCCCCATCGTCGTATTTATCTTCAAGATATTTCAGCAAAAAGAATGAATTTAAAGCTTCATCAAGAAAAGTTTCCTTGAATTCATCGGAGCCAATAAGATTATAAAACCATTGATGACCTGTTTCATGAGAAATCAGGAAATCAAAATGGCGTTTTAAAAAATTAGGCATTTTGTAAGCACGGGTATCTATAAAAATCATATTGCTAGATTCATGTCCGCCATAACCTAAAAATACAGGCGCGATACTGAAACTTTTATATGGATAACTACCGACATTCTTGCTGTAATAACTAAATAAGGAGATCGCATTTTCAAGCGCTTCGCGGGCTTTCTTCTCTTGACCATTTAAATAATAAGATTTAATACAAATATTATTAATTTTTTTGTTGATCATAGAGTAATCAGGGCTTATTGCTAAAGAGAAATCCCTGATTGGCTTTGTAGTTTGCATTATTAAAGTTTTCTTATTGCCGCTCGTAATCGACTTTTCCTTATCGGCAGAATTAACTACCACCAAATCTTCCCTTAAAGTAAGTTCTACATTATAATTAGCTGCATCTTGTACAAACGGCTGATGATAGACATAAAATGGGTAGTTGCACCAAATGTCATTATCGAGATAGCTTACAATAGGATACCATCTATTAAGCATGGTTATATTATCATGCCACCCTAAACGACCATAGGCATGAGGAACCCTTAATGAAAAGTTAAAATTTATCTTTAACTTCTTTCCTGGCAATAATATTTGCGGTAACTTAACTCTTAAGATAGTTTGATCATCGCCTTCAATAACAAAACCTGCGTTATCACCGTTTATAGAGATATTACGGATATTAAAATCTCCCGCATCAAAACCTTGCGGGTATGGATTCATCTTAAAATAACCTGAATACTTATAAATAAAGTCTATTTCCTTTACACTGTATTTTCTGTTAGGATAAATATGAAAGTAAACCTCTTTTAACCCCTTATCGGTATCATTAATAAATACAACTTCTTCCGCCGCTTTGATTGTATGACTGCCGTAATTAAATTCTGCCTTTATATCATAGCTTAGCGCCTGTGCATAGCAATCTGCAGCAAATAACAGTAAAAACAACAAAACCGACATCATCCAGCTAAATGAACAAATTAATCTTTTAAAGGGCACAATTCGCATTTTTGTTTTGATTTTAAACAAAATTCCTTTCCTAGCCTTACCAACAAAGCATGGAATTCATTGAATAATAAAACATCTTTCTTAAGATTGTCCATAAATATATCCTGTGTATCCTTATAACTTGCATTCTTACAAGTTATTTTATGCCTCTGGCAAAATCTTTTTGTATAAGTATCTATAACAAAAATTGGCATACCCCCTGCATAAAGCAGTATAGAATCGGCAGTCTCTTCTCCTATTCCTTTGATATTAAGAAGCTCTTCTCTTAAAGAAACAAGGTTATTTTTAAACATCTTTTTTATACTTCCAGAATAATTATCAAACAAATATTTCAAAAAACTTCTTAGTCTTTTAGCTTTAATATTAAAATAACCTGATGGTCTAATAAGACATGCTAATTTCTTTTCGTTCAGTAAATAAAGTTTTTTTGCAGAAAGCAATTTTTCTTTTTTCAAATTATCTATTGCCTTCTCAACATTCTGCCAATTGGTATTTTGGGTCAATATTGCTCCAATAATAACTTCGAAAGGACTATCTGCCGGCCACCAATGTTGCGGACCAAAATATTTATACAGCTTCTTATATGCGTTATTTAAAACTTGTTTCATCAAAGGCTAAAGGATTAAAACCGTAGTAAGCAAAAAAAGCGTAACTAGTAGCGGCTAGAGAGCCGGTTTGTTTCTGCTTCGGAGTACGCCAGCCATGGCCTGTATTCACAAAAGGACTGCTGGCATAAGGCAGACATCCACATCCCCGTCCTGTGCGCGATGGACTGCACATAATCATCTTATCCAACTCTGATAAAAATGCATCTGCTTTATTTTTATAACATAGTGCATTGTTGTCATCTTCTAACTTGGCATAATATTCACTCATTATCTTATATGCCAGAATCATTTGTGCTGTCCACTCGCAGGAAATAATTCCCCCCCGAGCAATATTACCTGCTTTTGCAAAATCAAAACCCTTTACTTTTTTCATCTGCCCGGTTGAAGATTCATAATCAACCTCAACGCAACAATTATCTTCGGCAAAACTAATAATCCGATCAGGATCCATACCGATATCAACCAGCTTTTCCGGACCAATGCTTGCAATCGACCAAGTATAAGTATCAGTAGCAATAGTAGCATCCCCCTTGCCCCTTTTTACAGGAATCTGAGGATTATCGTAAGCGTATCTTTTAATCCATCTTAAAATCTTTTGTTTTGCCCTTAAATATTTATCTTTATTTGTAATACTATACAGCATATCGAAGAAAGCATACGCGTCAAGATTATGCTCTGTCGAATACCACGACACGTCAGGCCCGCCTCTTAAACCACCATCTTTATCTTCCGCTTGAAGCGCCATGGCCCAAGCAGCTATCTTCTCAGCTAAAGAAATAAACTGTTTATCTTTTGATTTATCGGCATACTGTAAAATAGCAATACCAAGCCAAAGATTAGGCCCTGCATGAACAATATATTCAAAAACCTCTCTTGTAGAAATATAATAACCATTGGCGAAAGCACCTTTAACAAGTTTTGTCTTGGAAAAAAAGTCAAAAACTGCTTTTGCCTTATCATAATCTTCTCTTAACGTGTAGGCAATAGCCACGAGTGCCTGATCATAAACAAAAGCGCAATCGTTTAATTCATGTGTTCCTTCAAAACTTGCTACAAGTCCTGTACGAGAATGCTGATGCGACAATAACCAACTATACATATTATCAATCACATTCTCTTTTATAGGACTATACTCTTTATTAAGAACTAATAATTTCTTTTCTGCCTTTTCCTGAGTATCTTCAAGCCGTTTCAGTCTTTCAGACAATTTGTTCCTTTCCAATAAAAGCATATTAAGCTCTTTCTGTAACGTAGTTAGCTCAGCTTCATGTTCTTTTTTCCTAAGACCATCGGTCTGCTCTACTAAAATTTGCAGTTTATTGATTTCTTCCAAAAGAACTACGTTTTTCCCTCTTTCTTCAGTAATCCTAAATTCTGTCTCTTGCTTTTCATTATTTATTCTAACTATTCTATCTTTCAATAGAGAAGACTGGTTGACATTGTTTACTAAACGTCTTACTAACTTCTTATTATTTATATACTGTTTGTAGTTATAGATTCCGCTCGCAATTACCGCTGTAGAAAGAAAAATAAGTAATAAAACAACCATAGAGAAAAAACGTTTTTTGAATTTTGCGAATTTAATTATCTTTTTATTATCTACCTGATTAATCACTTCATACTCAAGACCAATAATATACTGACTGAATGGTTCTGTTTTGGTTTTTCTTACCCATGCGATATTAGTAAAAGCATCTATCGGACTAAATTTAAATGGAAGATTAATCTTTAAAGAAACCTTTGCATTTTTGACTTCGATTATCTTTATATAATCTTCTTTTAGATTATTAACAGTAAGACATATCCCCCCTTTACCGACATTGGAAGTAAATCCCTCTTCCCATGCAGACAAAGCAACCCCTTCAGACGAAAATAATTTGAACTCAACCGGAAAAACGGTATCCAAACGAATATAATTTCTTCTATTAATAAATTCATTTTTCATTCTTCACCGCTGTCTTTAATAATTCCCTAAATCTTTTATCTTCTCGTAAATTATTCAAATCGGAATCCTGATTAATATAGTCAAAATCATTATATCCTAAACAAATAGCTTTGGATAAAGCACTTAATGCCTGTTCAATCCTACCAAGTAAAGATAAACTGCAGGCCAAATTATAGTATACTATAGGATCGTTCTTTTTTATCTGAGACAAACGTAGATCTATCTCAAACCCTTTCTGATAAAGTCCTTTTTTTGTATAAACTTCAGCTAATGCAATCATTGCGTCTGCGTAATCGGGATTACGCTCTAATAACTGCTCAAAGAATTTAATTTGATAATTTAGATCTCTACTGGTTTCTTTCTTCACAAATTTACCTTTTCTCTAAAATTACCCTCTGATCT
>JAVCCR010000008.1 GCA_030765485.1 Candidatus Gygaella obscura | reverse complement strand
TTCACCTTTGATTAGTTAAAATTATTTTTTGCTTCATTTAATAAAGGCAAGGCAAAGTCTTTATTTGAAATAATTGGTTCTTTTATAGGCCAATCTATTGATATATCGGGATCATTCCAAACCACTCCCGCTTCTGAACCTGGGTCGTATTCTTTTGTGCAGGAATAAATTACTTCTGCCACGAAAGATAAAACACAAAACCCATGAGCAAAACCTTCAGGAATATATAGCATCTTTTTATTCTCGGCAGATAATACTCTTCCAACCCATTTACCGTAAGTTAATGAATTTTTACGCACGTCAACAGCAACATCAAATACCCTACCCCTAATTACTCTTACGATTTTAGCTTGTGCATTTGGATTAAGCTGATAATGTAAACCCCTCAGAGTACCCTTTTTTGATTTTGAATGATTGTATTGAACAAAATCTTTATCAATCCCATTCGTTACAAATTCAGACCTTTTGTATGTCTCAAGAAAAAATCCCCGTTTATCTCTAAAAACCTTGGGGTCAATCAAAACAACGCCAGGAATTTCAAGTTTCTTAAATTCGTATGCCATAATTTTCCTTATACTTTACTTATTGTTTATATCAATGACATCAGCATTTATTTCCAATAAGGAAATATTGACTCTTTTACCATTGGCAAACAATAGCTTCACCCGACTAAGATCTACTACCTCGAGTATACTTCTTGCAGAAAAACTAGCTCATCTTCTCCAATGCTTCTTTTATAACCGGTAAAGCTGATTCAATTTCTTTTTTATTTAAACGGCCTAACTTAGTAAACCTAAATTCTCCTTCAGCGGTCCTGTTTTCACGAGTAATCTGTAACTTTTTATCACCCTTATTATAAGAATAGACACTGATATCTATTCTGCCCAAATCGGTATCAATGGACTTTACAAAAATCTTCTCATCTAAGTTTGCATCGTACGGCATGCTTCCTCCTTTTGTTTGTTGATCTCATAACAAAAAATAGCTAAAGCAACTGCTGCATTAAAAGAAATATTTTTATCCTGCATTGGTATTTTTACGCTACGATCCATCTTTTGACCTACGCTAAGGCTTAGTCCCTTACCTTCTGAACCAATAACTACAGCTAAAGGAAAATCTAAAGCTTTCGCATTTAAACTTTCTGCATCTTTATCAGCAATTGCACCTATAATCGAAAAACCAGCATTCTTTGCTTTTACAATAGACTGGTTCAAATTAATAACCTTACTCACCATTATATAATTCTCTGCTCCGCTAGCAATACGCAAGACCGTTTCATTTACCTCAACAGAACGATGCTTAGGAATAACAAAAGCAAAACCACCAAAACAACCTCCAGTCCTAATCATAGAACCAAAATTCTGCGGGTCTGTAATACCATCTAAGAAGAATAAAACGATATTTTCGTTTTTTGCTGTTTCAAGCAGATCTTCGAGATCGATATATTTAAAATCATCCACTTCTGCAAAAACACCTTGTGCATGGAAATTCTTGCTTAAATTCTTAAAATTCTTAAAATTAAGCTTTTTATATTCTACTTTTTTACGGATAACAAGCTTTCTTATCTTACTGTGGTCTAGGCCATCTTGCATGAAAACCTTTTTTATGCTTTTTGGATCTGTCCTTAAACGCTCAATGACCGGTCTTTTGCCGAATAATTTCATAGTTATTTACCAACAATACGGTTATTAAATTCTTCTAAATATTTAACATGCTCTACATCCTGTGGATACTTTTCGCTTTTCTTATAAGGGAAAGAACTCATTGCACTAAAAGGCAATGGCTTTACCGTTGTAGCTACGCCTGCTGTAGTAGGAAGCTCTTTTGAAAACCCGTAGGTATAAACAAAAAATCTTCTCTCGTACCCAGGCGGGACTGCCGGAAGACTACTTGAATCAAATTCCAGCGTAATCTCATCACCATAGCCCATAATCACAAACTTATCATCCCTGTCTTTTAAAAGCTCTAGAACATCACCATAACGGGTATAGCTGCCGGGATATTGCTTGGCAAAAACATTTTTATCAATATCATCGTAATCATAATATCCAAAATAACCATAGGCATTTTCAATTTCAGAACGAGGCATCACGCCGCCAAGATCAACAATTGCTTTTTCAGGTTCTAAAATAGTGATCTGCAAAGGGCTGTAATCGGTAAAGGTATTGACCATTATCTGGTCATAATATGTTTCCAGGCTACTAGTAAGCCTTACCCTAAAATCATTCGTCTTAAAGGCATTAGTTAAATCAAGTACGGTATAGCGTGAGTATCTGCTCATCGTAACAGAGATCAAAGGCTTTGTGCTATCTTCCGGGATAACCTTGGACCAATCACCATTTTCATCAATAACTTCAATCGTATTTACGCTTAAGATATCCTTATGTTCAAAGGCATGATGAATACTCATTTCAGAGAACTTCTGCAGAGGATGGATAAACCTACCATAGATTAAAAGCTGAATTCCTTCTGCACCAGTTAAATTACCCAAATTAAGGATAATGGAATTTACCCCTTCTCCTTTTGTCAATAAAGGCACATGGATGTTGTCGCGTTTAGATATATAATTTAAGATATCATTGCCGTCATCATCAACCGCACTCACAGGAGGAGTTAAGTCTTTTGTCTGCCAGATTTTATACTTTGGCAAAGGCTTTAATAGCGACGTTCTTTCATTTGAAAATACCTCAATATCCTTCGGGTGATCGATAACAATGATATTACTTTTATCAATATAATCTACTTCACCGAAATTTTCATGATACTTTATGGAGAAGCTTCCCTCTTTGGGAACAAATGCAAAATCACTTCTTAGATACTCATCCGGATCTGGTGTATTATAAACTCCCCTTCCAATAGGATGTCCTAACCCGGCAAAAGGAATGGTTTCATTAACAAACTCATACTTTTCACCATTAAAGGCATAGACAAAAGGACAACTTCCTGCAGCCGGACCAGTTGCCGCATCTACCCAATCAAGGTCACCATCTAAAGTCATTCTTACATAATAATCATTTCTGGAATCTAATGGAGGATACTTACCTCCAGAATTACATCTATCTCCAGTAAGAATTACATTCGCTCCACCATGGTTTGTTAATATATACAAAAACCAATGACTTGACTGAGCACAATCGCTTGGCACATCAATTGGTAAATCAGTAATAGCAGTTGGATACTTTCCATGCTCAATAAAATAAGCGATTGTAGCATTTCTCATTGCACCCAAGATACTCCGCGCTTCAGCTTCTCTGGCTTTTTCTATAGTCTTAGGATATTGAGCAATACCTGCTGCAGCAATAATACTAACAACTATAACTACAATTATAAGTTCTAATAATGTGAAAGCCTTTAAAGGTGATTTTCTAAAAGGAGACATTTTTAATCTATTGTACGTGTATTATATTTTAATAAATAATCCAAATGATCCTTGTCATCCGGGTATTTTTCCGACTCAGGATAAGGATAACCACTCATATTATGAAACGGCAATGGCAAAATATCGGAATACAGTGGCATATCATGGAATGTGCCCTTATGATAACCTTTAGCATATAATAGATAGGTTCTTTTATAGCCTTGGGGAATTTCGGGAAGATCTTTTTCGCTAAACTCAACCCTTAATTCATCTCCGGGAGCCATTATTACATATTTATCATCTGCTGATAAAACAAGCTCTAAAACATCTCCAAAGCGAGTATAACTACCCTTAGCTGGTTTTCTCTTGCAATTTCTATCAATTTGATTGTAATCAAAAGGTTTAATATTATCCTTAAATCTTTTAAGCCTGCCTAAAAACTTCAAAGATGACGCTTTGGGCTCAACAGAATTTACCTGAATCAAGCTATCGTCGCTAAAAGTATTTATCCCTATGTAATCGAAATATATATCCATAGAGGTATTTATCCTGACTCTATAATCGTTATTAACAAAAACATCTGATAAATCATAGATATGATCTTTAGCTGTATAGTTTGAACCGATAAATGTAAGCGGAACAACTCCCCCGGTATCGATTGTTTTCCAATTTCCATCTTCACCAGGAACCTCTACCATAGGATAGATTATAACAAGCGTATCTTTATCCAAAAGAGGCTTAACCTCTTCCATCTTAGGCAATGTAAAATAAGCATTAACGATTAATTGAATCTTGTTAGCTTTAGATAAATCTCCTAACTCTAAAATAATACTATGCGCTTTAACAAAACCAGTAAGCCCACTCTTTTCAACAGGCACGCCTTGTCCGTCTTTTTTAAGTAAATATGATAGGAGATCATTTCCCTCACCGTCATAGGCTGCAATGAGAGATTTTACATCTTTTATCTTATGAATCTTAAATTCAGGAAAAGGCCTATAGATAACAGGATATTCATTTGGCAGGATTTCAATATCCTTCAAATGATCAACAGCAAAAAGCTCTATCTCATCTATATAGCTGACTTCATCTAATGCCTCAACAAAGCTAAGCCTTAAGATATTATCTTCCAGCGCCTTTAATCCAGTGAGTTTTAAATACTCATCAGTATCTATTTCAGGTAAAGGCAGATTAGGCACTTTTCCGTGTGCAAGGCTTGAGGTTGAAAGTATATCTGCTACTAGATTATATTTTTCACCATCAAAGGTAAAAATCAAAGGACAGCTTCCTCCACCACTTCCCGAACCACCATCATCAAACTCATAATCTGCGCAACTAGGCAAATTAATTTTACAAGCTGGTGGTGAAATATTAGCCACCTCAATAATACTACCGTCTTTTTTTATAGCATAACATTTAGTACCGTAATCTATTGACTCAGGATAAGCTGCAATATAGTAATTATGCTGACAGGTAAAATTACAGTTATAATACCAATTTGAAAGATAAGTCTTATCGGTAGCGGAAGAACAATACCTGCGGGACAACAACGGTTTTGTTCCTTCTCTTAAACGTGCTTCAGCAACTAATGGATCGGAATCATAAGAATATTCGCCGTTATGTAAACTAGCATAACCTTGAACAGCAGTATGAATTAACTTTAAAGTATTTTTAGCATTTTCTTCATTGGCGTTAAGTTTTATCTTTTTTACACCAAATACAGATAACCCCACCAATACTGAAATTACCGCCACGGTAGCCAGAATTTCAACTAAGGTAAATGCCTTATTCTTTAGCTTTGCCTTCATTTAAATTTTCCTCAAGCGACTTAAAAAATCTTCTTGCTATGTCTTCAAGTAATGAACTACTTAAAGAAGATAACTCTACTTTTGTCTTATTATTCTCCATTGCCTCAAAGAATATCCCTACTTCTGTTGTATCGATTATCTCATCTAAAGGTTTGATCAAGGTATCTTCTTCATCAACAAGCCTTCTTTCGTATTTAAAATCCATACCCACAATCATCTTTTTTCTTTTGTTGCGCATATAGACAACTCCACCAATATCCTTTACTGCCTTTAAGGCGGCATCAAAACAATCATCTATTTCGCCGTAATAAACCCAGAATACACCTGTACTTCTTGCATTTTCAAGATCCTGTGTTGAAACTCCAAGAAAACGTTTTCCCGTTTCTAAAGGTAAATGCGCACAGCCAGAAAACAAAAAAACCAAAACTATAACGTTTAAGATTATCCTTTTCATATTTTATATACCAAGTCTTTCCTTCTAACTCTTTTTGCCACCTTTAAACCAATCTCATCGCCTTTTTTTGCTTTAAGAATTATAGTCCTATCTATCTGCATAGATGTTATTTTCTGCTTAAAATTAGTGGTATGACCTTTTATTAAAATAACATCCTTTATCTCTAAAGGTACCTTTGTTTTAAAAACAGCAGCTTTTACGTGTGGAAAATAATGCGTGATCTTACCAATTGGTTTATCTTTTTGCTTTATCGGTTTCTTCGAAAGTTTTTTTCTTATTATCTTTTTAGCTGTCTTTTTTACTGACTTTTTCTTCGGCTTTGCTATTTTTTTCTTGATCTTTTTTACAGGCTTTCTCTTTTTAACAGAGATCTTTGTTTTTTTCTTTTTTTTCTTTAACCGGGAAAACATTTTTCGCCCTCCTATTATTTAACCGTAAGGATAGAATCTACATCCCCATAGGGATTGCTTTCCTTTATGGAGTTATCCGGGTCAGCTATCCATTCCCCGTCGACGATAAAGCGATACCTATAATTACCTTTACCCAATGCGCATTCCTTAGCCCAAATACCGTTAACATTAGACAAGCGGCTGTTTTCATCAGCAATCCAATTATTGAATTCTCCCACCAAAAATACTTCTTGCGCATCAGGTTGGTTTAAAGTGAATACAACACTTTTCAACCTTGAAACTTCTTCTTTTATAATCTTTTTTGCCTGACTCATTACCTCCACGCTTACCTCTTTAGAGATTATCTCGCGCGAAAGGCTAAAATAATCCTTTGCCCCTCTTGAATATTTATCAAAACCGAAAATATCAGAGCCAAAGGCCTGAGACTCTTTCAGGCTTACATTAATATGAATAATAGCGCTAAACAACTTTTCCTTGAATGAAGTTTTCATCTTTTGAAGAACATCAAAACAGTACCTGAGCCGAGAATCGAATATAGTCACTAATATATTATAACTAACGTCTTTTTTCAGGCGATCATTTATAAGATCGATTATAGCAATAATCTGATGCACCCCCTCAACTGCAAAACGGCTGGGCTCAACAGGAATTATTACCCGGTCAGATGCAGCAATTGCATTTACGGTTAATATGCCCAGATTAGGCGGACAATCAATAAATATATAATCAAACTCTTTATTGCTTTTTAAAACATCATGAAGACGGGATTCTCTTCCGATCTCGTCGGCTAATTCCTGCTCAATGGTACTTAAAACAATACTGGAAGGAGCAAGATAAAGATTTTCATGTATTTTTCTTATAATATTATGTAATGACGCCTTGTTCGGAGAAATTTTTGATAATACATTATAAATTGTAAGTTCACTTTTTACATTGAAGCCAACGCTGGCATGAGACTGAGGGTCTAAATCAACAACTAAAACCTTTTTTCTATTCACCGCCATGGCGGCAGCCAGATTTATTGCAGTCGTTGTCTTCCCGCAACCACCTTTTTGATTGGCAACGGCTATTATCTGCATTGCTATCCTCCTTTTTATTTTTTAAAACTCAAGTCATCAATTAAAATCGTATCATTGCCTGAGGCTGTATTCCAACGTTCAGCAGTAAAAACAATCGAATTGATATTAGAAAGATCTGTTATTTTTTTAAAACTATTTATAGCGAGAGAAAACTTCTTCCATTTATCGGTTATACCATTAATATAGGTCGTAGTCTTTTCCCTTCTTTTATTCTCCACATCAACTCTCAAGCTAACCGGAATTGAACCTATGGTTTTTTTTGCATTCAAAGTTATGGAGTTAAACTTAGTTGCATCAAAAGAGTTAAGATTTACCGCATACCCAATACGATCAATATTAAATTCACTAGGAGTAAAATCATACCTTAAACGAATAACATCCCCGGGTAAATTTATATTATATGAAACTATCTCAGCATCTAAATAACGAGTGGGTCTTTTGATAAATAAAATCGAAACAACAAGCAATAAAATAGCTACTAAGATACTACCTAAAACAATTGATTTATTATGCGGTTTTTTTTTATTAAAAAAGAACCTTTTTAATCTATTTTGTTTAGCATTACTAATATAAGTATTTGCCAGATAATCATAAATATCTTTATTATGCATTAATACATTTTATACAATAACTTCTTTATTGTCAACAAGTTATTGCTTAGATTTAAGATTTTTTTAAAGGAAAACTTAGCTCTTTAGGTGGGGTTTCTCCCAGGTATTTATAGAGGTTGGTTAGATGCAACCGAAACAGCCGATCAAAGTCAAGATTGGCCTCATCAAACCACCAAAACCAATCGCTCCCTTCTAATATATAAAGCTGTTTATAGATTAAGCTTAGTTTTTGTTCGTCCTTTTCATCTAATGATTCTACCAGCTTACGCGCTTTCGCTAAATAGTCCCAGGCAAGGTTTTTCTTGGAAGAGCCAATCCACTTGTTGAAATTTGCATAGATCCATGAACCCGTAGAAATACTTGGAATATTTTCTTTCGGCGGATATTCTTTCAAATAATCACTGATTAAAGTTGACTTGATAAAATCAGCTTCTGAAAGCTTTGAGTAAAGCTCTTTTAAAAAATCCCAACCGTCATTTTTATAATACTCCCAGGCGTTTTCACCGTCTAGAGCAACAACAACTAAAGTATCTTGTTTCTTGTAGAGTTTGTTGATATTTTCTAAATATGTGAGGAAATCACTTGCAGCATCTTTTGCTTTTCTTTCTTTATATTGAAACCCAATCAAATCAGATAAATGCTTATCCCTAAAAATAATATTTAGAATTCCATCTTTTCTTTCTAATCTGTATGGCCGATAAAGATATTTAGCGTTCCGCTTTTTTTTAAGAGAAGAAAAAAGTATATCCTCATCAGCTATGAGCCAATCAATTTTATTTTTTATCACTAAAGGTAAAATCGCCTCAGATACGCTCAACTCTGACGGCCACATACCAGTACAATCACAACCAAGCGTTTCTTTTAAATAGGCTTTACCTTGCTCTATCTGCATTAATGCATCGTTAACATAACTAAACCTATGCCGAGGAAGCCTAACATGTGAATTTGCCTCTTTTGCGCAGGTATTATCAACTAAAAGCGGCAGTATCGGGTGATAATAAGGAGAGAATATAATTTCGATTTGTTTTTTCTCTTGAAACTCCTTATATATAGGTATAACCATCTTCAAGGCTTCTAGTTGTTTATCTATGATAAGTTTTCTGTCATGGATATCAAAATACCTTGCCTTTTTTATTAAGGTATCTATTTCGGTAAAATTCTCCCTAAAATAAGGGTCAAACCAGCTGATATTAAATAAAGCGATTAAATCCTCTATATCCTGATCACTGAAGTCACCATGGGCCTGTTTTTGCTTAAATAGCTGTAAGTATCTGGGGAAGCTTGAAATAACAGTCTCAACATTAATACTAAAGAAATTATCTAGTACAAACTGCCTCTCCTGGTCAGAAAGGCTTTTAATTTCCCGCATACTAATCTTCTGGAAATAATCCTGGACCCCATTAACATAATCATTTAACTGCTCCAATAATGACGGCACAAGATTAAATGTAAGTTTTATCTTAGGAAAATCTTCCAGGATTTTAACCATATCAAAATAATCCTTGATAGCATGAAGCCTTACCCAAGGAAGAATAAATTCATTACTTTCCAAGTCCTTATAAAAGGGCTGGTGCATGTGATAGATTATGCTTAGATTAATCATGAGAATTTAGCTTAAAAAAAACCCCCGAAAGAAATTAATCTCCCGGGGGTAGTT
>JAVCCR010000023.1 GCA_030765485.1 Candidatus Gygaella obscura | reverse complement strand
GAGCTTCCTTTTGAAATTTCCAATTACAGCGAAGTGGGAGAAGAGACAAGGTTAAAATATAGGTATCTGGATATCAGAAGGCCGCAGGTTTTGAATAATTTTTATTTTCGCCATTTATTGTATCAGACAATGAGGAATTTTTTATCAAGAGAAGGCTTTATAGAATTTGAAACTCCGATTTTAACTAAATCTACCCCGGAAGGTGCAAGGGATTACCTTGTTCCCTCAAGGGTAAACCCAGGGAATTTCTTTGCCCTTCCTCAGTCTCCACAACTGTTTAAGCAGATACTTATGGTTGCAGGGGTTGATCGGTATTTTCAGATTGCCAAGTGCTTTCGCGATGAAGACCTGCGCGCAGATAGACAGCCGGAATTTACGCAGTTGGATATGGAGATGTCTTTTGTGACCCAGGAAGATATTTTTAGTATTTGCGAAAGTCTTTTTAAGCAGATATTCAAAGAAGTTTTAAAGGTTGATTTAAAAACTCCTTTTATAAGACTTACCCATAAAGAAGCGATGGAAAAATATAAAAGCGATAAACCTGATTTAAGAACTAATGAAGAGAAATTCGCCTTTGCCTGGATTGTGGATTTTCCTTTGTTTAAATACAATGAAGAGCAAAAGCGTATTGAATCAGAACATCATCCTTTTACTGCACCTTTAGCTGAAGATATTGGAAAGTTAGATTCTAAACCTTTAGAGATGCGTTCTTCTTCTTATGATTTGGTTTTAAACGGTAATGAAATCGGCAGTGGTTCAGTCAGGATACATGAGCGAGGCCTTCAGGAAAAAATCTTTAAGATTATCGGGATGGAAGAAGAAGAATCCAGAAAAAGATTCGGGTTTTTATTGGATGCTTTTAAGTTTGGCGCACCTCCTCACGCCGGGGTAGCGTTTGGAATTGATAGATTACTTACGATATTTTTGCATCAATCGAGTATAAGAGAAGTGATTGCTTTTCCAAAAACACAAAAGGCAGTTTGTCCGATGACTGATGCACCCACAAGTGTAGATAAAAAACAGTTGAAGGAATTAAAAATAAAAGTAGAATAGATAAAAGAGGAGGCAGTATGAAAAAAACAGGATTAATAAGAATAATTATTGCAGCTTTTTTTGTTGTTTTTCTTACGAGCTGTACAGTTAGAACATATAAGGTTATAAAACAAAGACCGGATCAGAATTTGCTCTCGGGCAACAAGGGTGTTCTGTTCGGCAGCGTCCCTGAGACAGATCCTAATAGGAGCACTCTTCGTGAAGTTATAGTTATGGAAGTGGAGGTAGGCGATAGGATTTTACCTTGGATAGAGATAAAAGAAAAAAATGTTCAGTATTCAAGTGATTTGAAGGTTTCCCGCGTTGAGTCGCAAAAACAATATCCTTCGGTTTTGGATAAAAAGACATTCGAAGGCGATATAGAGATAATGAAATATACGGTACAAAAAAATGATACCTTAGATAAGATTTCAGCTAGGCCTGAGGTTTATGGAACTGCTAAGAAGTGGAAATTGATTTACGAGGCGAATAAGGATAAATTAAAGAGTCCGGATAAGATTTACCCCGGACAGGTATTGGATATACCGAGAGAATAATCTATGCAGACGATTTTAAAAATTGATGATAATTCTGAGGCCCAAGGTATATTTGGTTTTCATGATGAGAATATAAGGTTTTTGGAAGATAATTTAAAAGTAAATATTTATCAAAAAAATCTTAATCTTATCATTAAGGGTACCTCTATCAAGGTAAAGAAAGCAAAAACTATTCTAGAGGCTTTGCTTCAGGAAGTAAGAAGCGGGCGCCATCCGGAAAAAAAGGATGTTGATTTATTTTTAAAGTCAAAAGAACCAAAAAAGAAAGCAATAAGTTTCCAGGTTCTTGAGGAAAAAAGCAATCTTTCTTTTGATGGTAAGTCAATTGGACCAAAGACAAAAAATCAGCGTGATTATGTAGATGCGATCAGGGCATTTGATATTGTTTTTGGTATTGGTCCAGCTGGAACAGGAAAGACATATCTGGCCATGGCTATGGCAGTCGAGGCTTTGCGTTCCGGTTCAGTGCGCAGGATTATTTTGACTAGGCCGGCAGTAGAAGCAGGAGAGAATCTTGGGTTTTTGCCCGGGGATATGTATGAAAAGATCTCACCCTACTTGAGGCCTTTATATGACGCTATATATGATATGATGGATGTGGAAAGGATTGAAAAGCATTTAGAAACTGGAGTAATTGAAGTTGCACCTCTTGGTTATATGCGTGGAAGAACGTTGAATGATGCGTTTATAATTCTAGATGAAGCGCAGAATTGCACATCGGATCAATTGAAGATGTTTTTGACCAGGCTTGGTTTTGATTCTAAGACTGTAATAACAGGAGATCTGACCCAGTCGGATTTACCCGGTGGAAAACCTAGCGGGCTTTTACATGCACAGAATATTTTAAATGAAATTGACGGAATAAAGTTTATTTATTTTACTGGAAAAGACGTTGTGCGGCATGAATTAGTGCAGCGCATTATTGAAGCTTATGATCGAGATAATAAAAAAGATATATAAACCACTTTCGCTTTGTCTTTTTTGCTTAACGGGATTTTTACTTTTCTTACTTTTAGGGTTTAATCCCTATCTGGTGTTTGTTTTGGCCCTTGTCTATATTTATCTGGATCTGTATTACACCAAAAATAAAGTTCCTTATTTTCGGCTTTTACATATTATGTTGTTGTTTGTTTTGTTTCTTGCCGGGACAGAGTTGGTAAAGATAAACGGCTTCTTTATTTGGTATACGCCGGTTATTGCAACTGTTATTTTAGTAAGCATTCTGTTTAATGATCTGCACCTAAGTTTTATTACCGCATTGACGGTTGCTTTGTTTTCTTCTCAAAGATTAGAATACGTTTTTATTTTTATGATTATTGGTATATGCGCAAGCCTGTTAAGTAGGAATCTTACAACGCTAAAGAGTATAATCCGCACATTTTTAGTATGCGGGATTATTCAGGTAGCGCTTGTATTCTTGCTTAATAATTTTTCTATTGAAAAACAGTTGCTGCGCGAGTATATGCATATCATTTTAAGCGCCGGTGTTTCCGGAATGATACTTTTAGGTTTTCTTGGTTTTGGCGTAATCCATTTATTGGAGTATTTGTTTAATGTTGCCACCGATATTAGTCTTTTGGAATTAGCTGATTACAATAATCCCATATTAAAGAAAATGTCTTTTAGCGCACCGGGAACATATCACCATAGTCTTATGGTGGGTAATCTTTCTGATGCAGCAGCTGAAAGAATCGGAGCGAATTCGCTTCTTTCTAGAGTCGGAGCATATTATCATGATATCGGAAAGCTTGATAAGCCGGAATATTTTGCTGAAAATCAATTCCTGCAGTCATCTAAACATGAGAAACTTACTCCGACGATCAGTAAAATGGTTATTACCAACCATGTGCGTCATGGTGTTGAGCTGGCCAATAACTATAAGTTAAATAAAAGAATCGTTGATTTTATTCAGGAACATCACGGTACAAGCGTAGTATTTTATTTTTATATGCGCGCTTTGGAAGAACAACAGGAAAACATTCCCGGAGAAGAGGAGTTTAGGTATCCAGGACCTAAGCCGCGTTCAAAAGAAACCGCAATCGTTCTTTTGGCAGATTCGGTAGAGGCGGCAACGCGTACGCTGGATGAGCCCCAGCCGGGAAAGATTGAAGAGTTGGTTCACAAGATTATAAATAATAAGTTTATCGATGGTCAGCTTGATGAGTGTGCTTTGACTTTAAAGAACCTTGAACAGATCGGTCAAACTTTTACTCGGATGCTTACCAGCATATATCATTCTCGGATCAATTACCCGGAAGAAAAACAAAATGCCAACCTTAAAAAATCTACAGAAAAAAATTCGTCTGCCGCAAAAAAAGATAAGAAGCAGTATAAAAATAATTAGTAGGCAACTAAAGATAAAAAAAGATTTTAGTATTGTTTTTGTTGATAATAGATTTATCAAAAGATTAAACAAGGATTTTCTTAAAGCTAAACAATCTACAGATGTGTTGGCATTTAACTGTGATATTAAAACGTATTTAGGCGATGTGATTATTAGCGTTGAAACCGCCAAACAAAACGCGCTTAAGTACAACAGTACGTTTTTTAAAGAAATAATCCTTTATGTCATCCATGGTCTGCTTCACTTGCAAGGCTTTAAGGATTATACTAAAGGAGAATTTATGCGAATGGATAAAAAACAGCAATCGATTCTTAACCACACCTTAAAACAATTAAATCATGATAAATAAAACAAAGGCTATAGTTTTAAAGAAGATGGATTTTAGAGAAACCAGTCTGATATGCACGTTTTTAACCCAGGAATTTGGTAAAGTAAAGGGGATCTTAAAAGGTATAAGAAACGACAGCAATAAGTTTGCTTCTTCTGTTGAGCCTTTTTCAGTTAATGAAATTATCTATTATCCCGTTAAAACAAGCGACCTTCATTTGGTGAGCGCAGCAGAACTGGAAGAAAATTTTACCAATATCAGAAATGATTTGAATCTGATGAATATCGCTACTTATCTGTTGGATCTTGCGGATTCTTTATTGGCTGTTGAGGATAAAAATATTGATATCTATAATCTGCTTTTTAAAAGTCTGAATGCTTTAAATAACCGAAAAGATGCTTCTAAGATCCAGACAATCTTTCAAATAAGATCTTTATTCTACAGCGGGTTTAAACCGCATTTGGATTCTTGCGTTTCCTGTTCTAATTCTTTGGATTTTAAGGTTAAGTTTTCTAACGCCTATGGAGGGCTCCTTTGCAATAAATGTATGCAAAAGGATAAACAGGCCAGAGGCATCTTTCGCGGTACAATCGCAACAATAATGCATATTGAAAGGAACAACTTTGACTCGCTTATGAGTATGGGCCTGCATCCGGAGATTAAAAAAGAATTAAAGACGATTCTTTCTAATTTTATTGAGTTTCATTTAGAAAAAAGACTGAAGACCCAAAAGGTAATAAACCAGATCGATAAAAGAATAAACGAGGCGGTGAAATTATGAAAATACTTGTTGTCGGACCTGGTGCGATAGGTTGTTTGGTGGCATTTTCTTTAAAGAAGAAAAAACATGATGTATGGCTTTTGGATAAGGATGAAAAACGCGCAGCACTTTTGAATAAAAACGGTATTACTGTTGAAACAGCAAATGGTAAAGGTAATATAAAAATAAAAGTAATAACAAATTCCAAAGAGATTAAAAAAATTGATTTTATTTTTATCTGCGTAAAGTCATTCGATACAAAAAAAGCAACGCAAGCAATTAAGCATCTTGCAAATGATAATGTTTCAGTTGTGAGCATGCAGAATGGAATCGGTAATGTGGAAAGCATCCAGGATGTGATTGAATCTGATAATATTATGGTTTGTGTTACTAGTATCGGTTCAACTCTTTTGGCCGCAGGGCATGTGCGTTTAGCCGGTAAAGGCGATAGTTTTTTAGGCAGGGTTGATAAGGAAATATCTGTTTCAATGAAGAAGGTTCGTGAACTTTTGATAACTGCAGGTTTTAATACAAAGATTTCTAAAGACATTAAAGGTCTATTATGGTCAAAGCTGATCATTAATGTTGGAATAAACCCGGTAAGTGCCATAACCGGGCTTTCTAACGGTGGGTTACTTGATTTTGAAGGTTCAAAACACCTTATGCGGCAGGCAGTAACAGAGGCTGTGCGGGTTGTTAAAAGGAAAAGAATCAAACTTATTTATGATGATCCTTTAGCTAAGGTTGAATCAGTCTGTGAAGCTACAGCAAATAACATTTCCAGCATGCTTCAGGATGTAAAAGCAAAAAAGCGCACAGAAATAGATTATTTAAACGGAGTGATAATCAGATACGCTCAGGAATTGAATATCAATGTTCCTGTCAATAGAATCCTAGTTGATCTAGTAAAAACAATCGAATCTAGCTATAATGTAAGATCAAAAAGCGATGCTTAATAAGCAGATTGCTTTAATTTTCCGTCAGATTGCAGATATTCTTGAAATTAAAGGTGAGAATCTGTTTCGGATAAGAGCCTATCAAAAAGCTGCAGAAAATTTAGAAAACCTTGAACAGGATTTAGTTATTTTAATCCGCGATAACCAGCTTGAAACTATTCCTGGAATCGGCAAAGACTTATCTAGTAAAATAAAAGAATATTATAAGACTGGTAAAATAAGTTATTTAAAGAAGTTGTTTAAGACTGTTCCTGAGGGGGTTTTGGATTTGATTCAGATTCCCGGAATGGGTCCTAAGAAAGCAAAACTATTCTATGAAAAGCTGCAGATAAAAAGTATCCCAGAATTAAAAAAGGTTTTAACCACAGATCGGTTAAAGGGATTGTTTGGCATTAAAGATAAAACTATTGATAATCTAAAATCAGGTATCAGTCAATTGGAAAATTCTCAATCTAGGATGAACCTGGGCAGGGCTGATCGGTTGGCAAGTTATTTTGTGGAAAATCTAAAGAAATCAGGTTTGGCGGATAATGTTTCAGTTGCCGGCAGTTTAAGAAGATCAAAAGAGTCTATAAGGGATATTGATATACTGGCTGTATCTAAAAAACCAGCAAAACTAAGTGAGTTTTTTACTAATCTTGCCGTCGTTAAGGATATCCATGCCAAAGGAAATACAAAAGCATCTATTTTAACAGATGAGAATACCCAGGTGGATTTAAGGATAGTAAAAAAAGAAGAATTCGGGTCAGCCTTACTTTATTTTACAGGTTCAAAGAACTTTAATATAAAACTGCGCCAATTAGCCATAAAAAAAGGCTTTAAGGTAAACGAATACGGCCTGTTTAAAAAGAATAGGCTTATCTGTGGAAAAACTGAAAGTGAGATTTTTAAAAAGCTGGACTTAGAATTTATTCCTCCTGAAATGCGTGAGGATTTAGGAGAGATAAAGCTGGCAAGAAATAAAAAATTGCCTAGATTGATTAAGCAGTCGGATATAAAAGGGGATTTGCATATACATTCTAATTATTCTGACGGCGTCAGCTCAATTGCAGAACTTGCAGATCAAGCAAAAAGGCTGGAATATGAGTATATTGCGATTTCAGACCATTCGCAAAGTCTAAGGATTGCCGGCGGTCTGGACAAAAAACAATTGATTAAAAAGAAAAAAGAGATTGATCGGCTTAATGCAAAGCTTAAGGGCATTAGAGTGTTTTTTGGCACAGAGGTTGAGATTGATTCTAGCGGTAACCTCGATTATCCCTTAGATATACTTAAAGATTTTGATATTGTTATTGCTGCAATCCATTCTGGGTTTAAACAGTCTAAGGAAAAAATCACTCAGCGTATTTTAAAAGCAATAAATAATAAGTATGTTAATATCATTGCCCATCCTACGGGTAAACTTTGGGGAGTGAGGGATTCTTATGACTTTGATTACGAAAAGGTTTTTAAGGCAGTCCATGAGAATAACACCTTTTTAGAGATTAATTCGTTTCCGGAAAGGCTGGATTTATCTGCTGCACTTATCAGGCAGGCACATGAATATAAGGCTGGTTTTTGTATAAATACAGATTCTCACAATAGAGACTATTTATCATTTTTAAAATACGGCGTTAGTACCGCAAGAAGAGGCTGGCTTGAGAAGAAAGATGTTATCAATACACTTTCTTTAAAAGATCTGTTAAAGAAGATTAAGAAATGATAATTCTAAAAAGGTTTTATTTTTTTTCTTTTTTTTGTTTATTCTTGGTAATGGGTTGCGAGTCACAAAAGTATATCATAAAAACAGCCTTTTTGATGGGGACTATTGTTGAGGTAACCTGTGAGGATAGTTTTGTAATAGATGAAGTTTTCTCTGAAATGAAGCGCCTGGATGATCTATTGAGTAAATTCAATCCTCAGTCTGAAATATTCAGGCTTAATCAAAAAAAGCGTCTTGTAGTTAGTGAAGAGACCTTTGAGGTAATAGAGAAGGCGATTGAGTTTAATAGTCTTACCGATGGTGCATTTGATATAACTATTGGTGAGTTGATTGATCTCTGGAAACAGGCAATAGACAAAAAAGCCTTGCCAGATGAAAAAAGTATAAGAATTGCTTTAGTAAAAAGCGGCACTGATAAAATCAGGCTTAATAAAGATAAAAGAGAGGTTATTTTATTAAACGGTGTTACAATTGATTTGGGAGGGATTGCCAAAGGGTTTATCGTAGATAAGGCAATTAAGCTTGTTAAGACGCGCGGTGTTGATTCTTGTATGATTAATGCCGGCGGTGATATCTATTGTCTGGGTAAGCGTAATAAAAGAGATTGGCGGGTAGGCGTGCTTGACCCGAGAAACGATGCACATATTTTAAAGAGAATTAATCTTGAGGATAATACTGTTGCCACCTCAGGAGACTATCAGCAGTTTTTTGAAATCGAAGGGAAAAGATACTCGCATATAATTGATCCACGCTCGGGTTATCCGGTTGATAATCATGTGATAAGCGTTACAGTTTTAGCTGATGATGCTACTACGGCCGATGCTTTATCTACGGCTGTGTTTGTTTTAGGAAAAGAAAAAGGCGCTAAGATATTTGAAGTCTTAGGTGTTAGTGGGTTTATAATTGAAGAGTAGTTCGTATTGACAGAGTCTTTGCTAGTTGTTAGAATTAATAGATTGGTTTTTAGTTGAGAGGAAAAATATGATAAAGAAAATCTATATAATGATACTATTTTTAGTTGGTTCGGTTTTTTGTTTTTCTTTTGCTTTTGCTCAGGAGGTTGAAGAAATCCGTATTGTTACCTATTACCCTGCTCCATACGGAAGCTATACTGAGCTTCGTAGTAATAGGCTAGCGATAGGCGATACTTTTAGTGATGCAGCTACCTATAGTTGGGGGAGTGGAATCGATAGCGATGCTGATTTGGTTGTTGAGGGAAAAGTAGGGATTGGAATAGCTATCCCAGGTTCAGATGCAATGATGCACATATTTGATCAAAGCAATCACCCAGCAAGAATCGTTCTTGAAGGAACAGGCAGTGGCTACACCCATTCTGATATATTATTAAAAGCTAGTCATCTGTTTCGTGGCACAGGTATCTATACTTTCAATTCAGGTACTGGTGCGAATTGGTACTTTGGAAACCAGTATAAGACTTCGGGTGAGGGTTCTGATAAATTTATAATCTCTCGGAAAACATCCGCAACATTTTATCCAAATGCCCCAGATCCTAATTTATCAGATATTTTATTGAGTATTACAAATACAGGCAATGTAGGTATTGGAACTGTTGATCCGCTAGGCACTCTTGTAGTTGGCAATAACGTTTCTGGTGTAGGTATTGCTGGAAACAGCTGGATAAGTGTAGGGTTATCAGGAGCGAAAAATGTTTCTGGTATTGTCTTGGGTAGTGATAGTGTAGCTAATAGGTATTTACAATTAGGTTGGAATGACAATTCTAATTACGCCGAGATTAATACTTCAGGTGCAACTCAACCATTGGTGTTGCAAAATTCTAGCGGTGGTAATGTCGGTATCGGAACCGTTAATCCAGTTTCAGATTTGCATATTTATTCTGCAAATGCTGAGGCTTTAAGGCTTGATTCAAGTGATTCAACCAGACCTTATATAAATTTTAGAGCCGGTACCTATAATTTAGGTTATGTAGGTGGTGCCGCTACAGTTATAGGTACTTCTTATCTTGGTGTTGGGTTAGCTATTCGTTCCGATACTGGAATTCAGTTGGTAAATTCAGCTGATGGTACTTATGGTATGACTATACGTAATGGTAGGGTGGGGATTGGAACAATTAATCCCGCTTATCAGCTGCAGCTTTCGACTAATTCCGCTGGTAAACCAACCAGCAATACCTGGACCGTTGTTTCCGATAAAAGATTAAAAAAAGATATAACTCCATTTTTAGATGGTTTAGACGTGATAACAAAAGTTAATCCTGTAAGTTATAAGTTAAACGGTTTAGCTGGCACTCCGCTTGATGCTGAAGGTATTAGTGTTATCGGTCAGGATATAGAGATGATTGCACCTTACACTATAGTCAAATATAAAGCAAAGCTGCATCCTGAAGATATAGAAAAAACCGAGCTTATTAATTTTGATGCTTCTGCTTTGACATTTGTTTTGATTAATGCCGTAAAAGAGCTCAATGATAAGAATACCGCTTTGGTAAACCAATATAAAAACTTAGAGGGAAGGATTCAGGTTTTGGAACAAACTTTGAATAATTGATATGAGTATTACTATAAAAGATATAAAACAAGCTAAAAATAAAAAGAAGATTTCTATGCTAACTGCATATAGCTATCCTTTGGCTAAGATAATTGATGCCGCTGGCATTGATATAATTTTAGTGGGGGATTCATTGGCGAATGTCGTGTTAGGGCTGGATTCCACAAAAGAAGTAACTATGTCTGATATGCTGCGTCATACTCAAGCTGTTACGCGGGCAGTTGAGCAGGCTTTAGTTATTGGCGATATGCCTTATGAGGCATATCAGGAAGATATCAAAGTTTGTGTAGACAATGCAAAGAAGTTTATTACAGCAGGTTGTGCGGCTGTAAAAGTAGAGTGGTTTGATGATTGTATTGAGGTAGTTAAGCTGTTAAGGAAAGAAAATATCGAAGTTATGGCTCACATTGGCCTGACCCCTCAGACAGTTGAGAAGCTCGGTGGGTTTAAAGCCCAAGGTAAGGATATTGAAACTGCTAAAAAGCTTATCAATCAAGCAGTATTATTAGAAAAAGAGGGCTGTTTTGCAATTGTTCTAGAGTGTATTCCTGACAGGGTTGCAAAGCTTATTACTGAAAAAATATCTATACCAACAATCGGAATCGGTTCTGGTAGTTTTTGTGACGGCCAGGTTTTAGTTACACATGATATGCTAGGTCTTTTTGATAGATACACGCCTAAATTTGTAAAAAAATATGCTGACCTTTCAAGTGAGATTTTAAAGGCAGTAACTGATTTTAAGGATGAAGTTTCTGGGGGTGTTTATCCTGACAAAGAACATTCTTTTAGTATTAGCGATGAAGAGTTTGAAAAATTGAAACAGGAGATTTAGTAATGTTTAGAAGTTCTAATCCCACACTGAGTGCAGCTACAATTAGAGGGGTTCGTGGCTACACGGGTGAAAACGCAATGACCGTTCAGGGGGTTATTAATAAATCTGCGATATTACTTCTGCTGGCATTTTTTACCGCCAGTTGGATGTGGAAAAAGTTTTTAAGTTCTCCTGAGGCTGCTTTGGGTTTTTTGATTCTTGGTTTATTTGCAGGGTTTATCATCGCTTTGGTAACGGTTTTTAAAAAAGATTGGGCGAGAGTAACTGCACCCATATATGCCTTGTTGGAAGGGTTGGTTTTAGGTGGGATTACGGTTATGTTTGAAAAATCATACCCGGGAATCGCCTATCAGGCAATTACCTTGACCTTTGCAGTATTTGCCAGCCTATTGATTGCCTATAAGTCGGGTTTAATCAAAGTGACCAACAAGATGCGTTTAGGTATTGTTGCTGCTACAGGCGGCATTGCTTTGTTTTATTTTATTGCCATGATCTTGGGTTTCTTCGGTGTAGGGGTTCCATTGATTAATAGTGCTTCACCTTTGGGGATTGGTTTTAGCATTGTGGTGGTAATAATCGCAAGTCTTAATCTGGTTTTGGATTTTGATTTTATTGCAAACAGTGCTAAAGCAGGCATGCCTAAATATATGGAGTGGTATGCAGCCTTTGGTCTGTTGGTAACATTGGTCTGGCTTTATATTGAGATCCTAAGACTTCTTTCAAAACTGCGCAGAAGAAGATAATTTAAAGTTAAATCTTTTGACTTTTTGACGGATTTGTGTTAAAAATATTGCTCTGATGAAAAATAATAATTTAATGGAAAAAATAGTATCACTTTGTAAAAGAAGAGGATTTATATTCCAAGGTTCCGAAGCCTACGGGGGCCTTGCTAATGCTTGGGATTATGGCCCGTTGGGTGTGGAGCTAAAAAATAATATTAAATCAGCTTGGTGGAAAAATGTTGTCAGCCAAAGAGGTGATATCTTTGGACTTGATGCCGCAATTTTTATGCATCCTGATGTCTGGAAGGCCTCAGGCCATGCGAATAACTTTACCGATAATCTGGTTGATTGTAAAAATTGTAAAAAAAGATTTAAGCTGGATGATTTAAAAATAGAGAAGTGCCCTGAATGTGGAGGAGAGTTAACTCAAGGTAAGAAATTTAATTTGATGCTGGAGACCCATCTTGGTCCAGTGGATGACAGTGCTGCAAAAGTGTATTTAAGGCCAGAGACCGCACAGGGAATATTCGTAAATTTTTTAAATGTTTTAAATTCTGCAAGGCCCAAGCTGCCTTTTGGCATAGCTCAAATTGGCAAGGCATTCCGTAATGAAATCACTCCCGGTAATTTTATCTTTCGTACACGTGAATTCGAGCAGATGGAGATAGAATATTTTGTCAATCCCAAAGAAGCGGATAAATTCCATAAGAACTGGATTGATGAGCGGTTTGTCTGGTATAAGGGCTTAGGTATAAAAGATGACAATTTGCGTTTAAGGGTTCATGAAAAAGATGAGCTGGCTCATTATGCAAAGGGGTGTACGGATATAGAGTATAAGTTTCCTTTTGGCTGGAGTGAATTAGAAGGAATTGCCAACAGAGGTGATTTTGACTTAAAACAGCATTCTGAACATAGCGCTAAGACCTTTGAATATTTTAATACAGCTGATAATGAAAAAGTTGTTCCTTATGTAATCGAGCCATCAGGTGGAGTGGATAGAACTGTTTTGGCGGTTCTGGTAGATAGCTATCATGAAGAAAAGGTAAAAGAGCAGATAAGGGTAGTATTAAAACTGGATAAAAAACTAGCTCCGATTAAGGTTGCTGTTTTGCCATTATTGAAGAAGAATTCTGATATTGTAAAAATGTCTCATGCGATAACCGATGATTTAAAAACCTGTTTTACGGTAAAATATAACGATACTGCTTCAATCGGTAAGCTTTATCGCAGACAGGATGAAGTAGGTACACCTTATTGCGTGACAGTAGATGTAGATTCATTAACGGATAAAAAAGTTACCATAAGAGATAGAGACACAATGGCACAAGACAGAGTTGGTATTGATAATTTAAAAAATTACTTGTTTGAAAGGCTTATTTAATTGAAAGGAGAGTTTTAAAGATGAAGAAGTACGTGTTTAGTTTTGGTGGTGGAAAGGCTGACGGAAATGAAAGCATGAAAAATTTACTAGGCGGTAAGGGAGCAAACCTTGCTGAGATGGCAGGTCATAAGGATTTAAAACTTCCCGTTCCTCCTGGTTTTACAATTACTACAGAAGTATGTAATTATTATTATAAGAATAAAAAGCGCTATCCCGCAGGTCTTAAAGAGAGTTTAAAAAAAGCCCTTCAAAAGGTAGAAGCTTTAATGGATAGAAAATTTGGCGATAGCAAAAATCCTTTGTTGGTTTCTGTAAGAAGCGGCGCGCGTAAATCAATGCCTGGAATGATGGAGACGATTCTTAATGTTGGCTTAACTGAAAAGACTATCCCCGGCCTTATCAAACAAAGCGGCGGTAATGAGCGTTTTGCATATGATGCATATAGGCGTTTGATTACTATGTATTCAGATGTTGTTATGGAGAAAGCTGCCGGAATTGAACCGAAAGATTCTGAAAGCGGCATCCGCAAACAGCTGGAGCGTCTTATGTATAATCTTAAAAAACAAAATGGTTATGCGTCTGATACAGATTTAACAGCCGCTGATTTAAAAAAGTTATGTTCAGAGTACAAGAAAAAGATAAAACAGGTTTTAGGAAAAGAATTTCCTGATGATGCCCTGAGCCAACTCTGGGGAGGGATTGGTGCAGTATTTTCATCCTGGAATGGTAAGCGTGCAATAAGCTATCGCAGGATTGAGAATATCCCTGATGAATGGGGTACAGCCGTAAACGTTCAGACCATGGTCTTTGGCAACATGGGCAGTGATTCTGCAACAGGCGTTGCCTTTACCAGAAACCCCGGTAATGGTGAAAATGGTTTTTATGGAGAGTATCTGGTTAATGCTCAAGGTGAAGATGTTGTTGCCGGTACCCGCACTCCCGCTCCGATAAATCAATATTCCCAGAGTGACCACAATAAGAGTTTGACTATTTTAGAAAAATTAATGCCTGTAATCTACAAGCAGCTTGTTGATATCAGGTCAAGACTTGAGAAACATTACCATGATATGCAGGATATTGAGTTTACTATTGAAAAGGGAAGACTTTTCATGCTTCAGTGCCGTATTGGTAAACGTAATGGTCCGGCAGCGTTAAACATGGCAGTGGATATGTTAAAGGAAAAACTGATTAAAAAAGAGGAAATGATTATGCGCGTTACACCAGCGCAGTTAGATGAATTGTTACATCCGGTAATCGATCCTAAGTTAGAGCTTACCAAAAAATCTTTGGCAAAAGGTCTTCCTGCGGGTCCAGGTGGAGCAACCGGTAAGATTGTTTTTTCATCTCAAGATGCAGTGGATTGGGAAAAAAGGAATGAAAAGGTAATCTTAGTTAGAGAAGAGACTAACCCCGAAGACGTAGAAGGTATGCGTGCTGCTCAAGCTATCCTTACAGCCCGGGGCGGTATGACTTCACACGCAGCTTTAGTTGCCCGTGGTTGGGGTAAATGCTGTATTGTAGGTTGTGCGGCAGTTGAAGTTGATTATAATAATAAAAAGATGTTTATTAATGGAAAAAGTTTTTCTGAAGGCGATTGGATTACGCTTAATGGCACCAAGGGAAATGTCTATGAAGGCAAACTTCCGATGATGGATGCCGGTCAGGAAAATAAGGTTTTGGAGAGTTTTCTAAAGGTATGTGACTCTATTAGAAAACTAGGTATCAGAACTAATGCTGATACCCCAACTGATGCAAAGAAAGCACGCGGTTTTGGCGCTGAAGGTATAGGGTTGTTTAGGACAGAACATATGTTCTACGGCAAGAATTCAGATGAGCCTTTGTTTATATTGCGTAAGATGATTATGTCTAAAACTCTAGATGAAAGACAGAGCGCTTTGGATGAGTTATTTCCGTTTATTAAAAAAGACATTAAAGGCACTCTTGAGGCTATGGATGGGTTTCCGGTTGTTGTTAGACTTTTGGATCCGCCATTACATGAGTTTGTGCCCCGCGATGAGAAGAGATTAGCGAATTTGGCTAAAGAGTTGGGGATTGATTTAGTGGAATTAAATAAAAGGGCAGTGGCTCTTCATGAATCAAATCCGATGATGGGACATCGTGGCGTAAGATTGGGCGTAACGTATCCGGAGGTAAGTGCAACCCAGATACGCGCAATCTTTGAAGCTGCAGCAGAGTTAATCAAACAAGGTAAAAAACCTTATCCGGAGATTATGATTCCGGTTGTCTGTGATGTGAAGGAAATCGATAATCAGTTTGCGATTGCAAAAGATATATATGCTAAAACTTGTAAGAAGTTTAATTTGAAATCAATCAAGCATATGCTGGGGACAATGATTGAGATCCCCAGGGCAGCTCTGACTGCTGGCAAAATCGCTCAGAAGGCTGAGTTTTTCTCATTCGGAACCAATGACCTGACCCAGATGGGATTTGGTTTTTCCCGCGACGATATCGGAGGTTTTGCGCCTGATTATATTGCAAAAGGAATACTTCCCGAAGACCCCTTTCAGAGTATTGATCAGGAAGGAATCGGCGAGTTGATTAAGATTGCTATTGAACGAGGCAGAAAGACCAATAAAAAACTAGAAATTGGTATCTGCGGCGAACACGGAGGAGAGGCAAAGTCTGTTGAGTTCTGTCATAACGTAGGCATGGATTATGTCAGTTGTTCTCCTTTTAGAGTTCCGATTGCCAGACTTGCCAGTGCGCAGGCAGTTATAAAAAACTCCAAATCAAAAAAGAAGAAAAAGAGATAAATGGAGAATATAAAAAGCTACATCAGTCAGATCAGAAGAATTCCTTTGTTAACTGCAAAGGAGGAGCTTGAATTAGCGAGAAAAGTGCAAAAAGGCGATAAGAAGGCCAGGGGTAAGCTTATTAAAAGCAACCTGCGTCTTGTGATTAGTATTGCCAAGCACTATATGCATCTTAGTTTTCCTTTTATGGATTTGATAGAAGAGGGTAATATTGGTCTGATGAAGGCAGTGGAAAAATTTAAACCTTCAAAAGGGTTTAGATTTTCCACATATGCTGCCTGGTGGATCAGGCAATCTATAATCCGTTCTCTTTCAGATCAAAGCAGGGTTGTGCGCCTGCCAGTGTATATGAATGAGATGATCTCTAAGTGGAAAAAAACCAAGGAAAAGCTTGCCCAGAAACTAAAAAGAAAACCCGAGTCTTATGAAGTTGCTAAAAGTATGAAACTTCCGGTTGAAAGAATTAATGAGGTTTCAAACTGGGCAATCAAAGCAACTTCATTGGAGTCGCCCGTAGGAAGTGATGATGATTCAGAATTAAAAGAGTTGATAGAAGATCCTAATGCAAAGTCCTCTGATGAGCAAGCTAATATTTTTATGCAGCAGGAAAGGATGAAGAATCTATTTGAAAATATCAATAAGCGTGAAAGAAAGATTCTCGACCTGCGTTTTGGTCTTGAAGACGGAGATATTCATACCTTAGCCGTTGTTGCCAAAAAGCTTGGTGTATCGCGTGAGCGTATCAGGCAGATTGAGGCAAATGCCTTGAAGAAACTCCGTAAAATCATTGAACAGGAAGAAAGGATTGACCGATGATAAGAAGGCAGAGAATGTATGCGTTGTTTTTACATCGTTTTGAAGATTTTTTCACTTCATTTTTTGCAACCAATATCATTAAAGGCGCAAGCCTTGCTGCCAGCAGATTAGAAGCAGATATCTTGCTGCATATTTTTGATGATTTGAATAAGTTCATGACTGAAGAATGGCCTTTTATTCCTAGTCTTAATCCGCCGTATATTGATGGGATTATTTTTGGCGATGTCAACGGACACAGGTCTTGCCTGGATGTGGTTGCAGCTAAAGGGGTGCCGTTTATTGTTTTGAATAATAATTTTGCTGAAAGTATTAATTGTGTGAGTATCAATAATAGAGATGCTGCGCGTCAATTGACGGAAAGTTTGATCGCCTTGGGACACGAAAAGATTGCAATAATAAATGGCAATTTAAGGACCCATGCCGGGTTTGAACGGTTGGCTGGGTTTAAGGATGCCTTAAAGGCGCACAATATAAATGTTCCCGGTTCTTATATTAAAAACGGTGAATTTTTAAGATCGTTAAGTAGAATCGCAGCTGAGGAGTTGTTAAAATTAAAGGATAGGCCCACGGCTATATTTGCCGCATCTGATGTGATGGCTATGGAGGCAATTGATGTAATCCGCTTAAATAACCTAAAAGTTCCTGAGGATATATCTGTATTCGGCTTTGATAATTTTCCCTTGAATATATATAGCAAAATAAGTCTTTCGACTGTAAGCCAGCCTTTAGAAGAAATGGGCAGGCTGGGAGTTGAAGCATTAAATCAGATAGTTTCTAAGCAGATCAAGCCACCGTTTAAAAGAGAGCTTCAGGCACAGGTTATGCAAAGGGATTCCTGTGCGAAATTAATTTAAAAAGGAAAAATAATGGACCAATTACAAAAATGGATTAGAGACATTCCTGATTTTCCTAAAAAGGGGATAATTTTTAAGGACATAACAACACTGCTTAATAATCCAGATGCCTTTAAAAAGACTATTGATATTTTAGTAGAAAAGTTTAAGAGTGAGAAAATCGATTATATAGTGGGGATTGAATCCCGCGGTTTTATTTTTGGCGGTGCCCTGGCCTATCAGTTAGGCTGTGGTTTTGTTCCTGTAAGAAAAAAAGGAAAACTTCCGGCAAAGACAATAGCAGTAACTTACGATTTAGAGTATGGAACTGATACTCTTGAGATGCATGAAGACGCCTTTAAAAAGGGTGCAAAGATTTTAGTAATCGATGATCTCTTGGCAACTGGTGGTACTGCCCAAGGCGTATGCCGTTTGATAAAGCAGCTCTGCGGTGAGCTTGTGGGAGTTTGTTTTTTAATTGAGCTGACATTTTTAAACGGACGCGATAAGTTAAAGGATTGTCCAATCTTTTCCATAATTAAATACTAACGCGCCTGTAGCTCAGATGGATAGAGCGGGGCCCTCCTAAGGCCCGTCTTGGGGTGGTTCGAGTCCACCCAGGCGCACTTGAAAAAAATGTACGATCTGCACACGCATTCAATATTAAGTGATGGAATTTTAATCCCCAGTGAAATCGCTGTACGTTACGGTTCACTTGGTTTTAAAACAATTGCTATAACCGACCATGTTGATTATTCCAATTATAAAAATATTATTTCTTCCATTGTAGAATTTACTAAAAGATGGCCTAAGGATTCTAGTATTAAAGTTTTACCTGGAGTTGAATTAACACACTTACCCTTAGAACAGTTTAAGCCATTGTCCAAGTACGCGAGAAAAAAAGGCATAAAGGTAATTGTCGCTCATGGTGAGACTCTTTCTGAACCTGTAAAACAAGGTACTAACCGTGCAGCCTTAGAAGCGGGTGTTGATATCCTGGCGCACCCGGGTAATATTAAAAAAGAAGATGTTGAACTGGCTAAAAGAAAAGGAATATTTTTAGAAATCACAACTCGGGCTTCACATGCAGGCGGTAATAATCATCTAGTTAATTTAGCCAAAGAAATAAAATGTGTAAGACTTATTTTAAATACTGATAGCCACGCGCCAAGTGATATAATCACGCCTGATGCTATTAAAAAGAATGCGCTTTCTTGCGCGCTTACAGCTGAGGGTATCGAGGACATCTATAAAGATGTAACTATCTTTATTAAGCATAGTTTGGGTAAGTTTGCTTAATTAAAAAAATAACAAAAAAAATCTTGACAAAATTTTACTATTTTGCTATTTTATACAAAAGTAGTAAATAAGCTGTAATCGTGAAATATTGACTGGAAAGGCAGGTGAGAAGAGTAAGTACTTAAGATTATGGAAGATACAAGAAAATTAGAAAAAAATCTACTTAGGGATACTCCTAAGATTAATCAATATAAGGAAAAGAAAATGGTATTATTTAATGAACACAAAAAGAAGGAGGTAGGTCAAATGAGTAAACGCTTAATAGTGTTACTCGCGGTATTGTTAGCGGTCTCCTTTAGCGTTCCGGCGTTTGCTGCTGTACAGAACGTTAAGGTTAGTGGTGACTTGTTGACAAGAGGT
>JAVCCR010000018.1 GCA_030765485.1 Candidatus Gygaella obscura | reverse complement strand
GGCGTAACATCAATATCTTCACTGAACATCAATGTAAGAGACGCATCTGAATGAGCGTATGAACCTCCAGAGAAAGTGGGCTTTTCATTGTCAACTGTAAAATCTGTTCCATTATCTACTGCAGTTGCAGCCGTAGTTTTATCCTCATCCTGGGGAGTTATACGAAATTGTGCAGCATTACTTGATGAATCCGTTATGTCTGTTGCCGAAGCCCAAATAAATGTATGGGTAGTACCTGTACTCTCAGCGTTTAAGCCAGTTGTACCATCACTTCCTACAGCCGCTTCTGTAGCTGCGCTCCAACTAACTCCGGAATCAATACTATACTCAGCAGTAATGCTTGAAGTATCAGTATCAGTACCTGAACCTAAATCAGCATCGGTCAAAGTATACGCTACGGAAACATTGCCGCTCTGGGAAGTTCCACCAAGGGTAGTATTTATGGCAACATTTGGATCCTGATCGTAATTCACGGTCATGGTTACATAATCAACATACATGCTATGATGCGTGTCTTCAGTTGCTATTCTGGTATTGTAATTTTCTATATAATCCTGGTAAGTTTTTGAGTCTGGGTAGCTTTCAGTTGCAGGGTAAGGATAAGTGGACATTCCGCTAAAAGGAAGCTGTCCGACTTTGTTAGACGGATTATCTGGAAAAATAAATCGTTTATAGTAACCATTAGAATATAATAGGTAACTTCTTTTATAACCTGGCTTTAAATCTGGCACGTCTTTATCGGAAAAACCTAAAGCCAATTCATCACCTGTAGTCATAACAACGAATTTATCATCTGCTTCTTGCAATAAAGAAGCAACATCCCCATATCTTGTATAAGCGCCTTTGGCAATATTGTTCTGACAATCTCCATCCACATCATAATAATCATAACTATAAACCTCTTTTCTGCCCAGATTAATCTGATATGATTTAGGCCGACCATGAAAAGAAAGCTCAGCACTGTTTAAATCAGCATCATGTACATAAATATCCCTTTTTTCTTTATGCGTATTGATTTTTATCGCATCAATGCGCATATCTACAGTGCCTTTAATCCGAATTCTATAATCGCCGTTTTTAAATGCCTCTGTAAAATCGTAAACATAGGTTTTGGTTGAAAAATCGGTTAAACCTAATACAAGCGGCACGCGGGAACCTGCAGGAATATAGACTTGCCACTGGCCCTCTGCATCGGGAATTTCAAAAACAGGAGCTTCTATATCTAAACCTAAGTCTTTAATTTTCTTCATGCTTTGTTCATAGCCTAGATGATTTGTGTAGCCGTTTACAAAAAGCTGAATAACTTGGGCATTACTCATATCGCCTAAATCGATTGTAATCTCGTAAGGTTCGACCAATCCAGGAACCTGCGAACATTGCATAGGTATAACTTCGCCATCGATTTCTTTGATTTGATCTAAATAATCCGCCGCATCTACACCTTTAACACTAAGGGGAGCTTGAAATTTATCAACTGCAATAATTTTAAATTCCGGAAAAGGTTTAAATCTTGCATGAAATTCATTGGGAAAAATTTCGATATCTGCAGGATGATCAACAACAACGAGTTTACTTTGGTCTAAGAAGGTAACCTCGCTTACAGCTTCTACGTAACTAAGTTTTAATAAACCATTGTTATCTTTTGCTAAACAAGGTAGTTTTATATACTCATCGTGATCATATTCCATTTTGGGCATGCCGGGTATCTTGGGATGAGTCAAAGACGCTGCTCCTAAGGTATCACAAACAAGCTCATATTTTTCTTTAGTAAGGGCAAAAACCAAAGAACAACAATGCAAAGGGTTGCATACTGCGCTTGTCTCAAGAAGCCAGTTGACTATACCGTTTGAATCGATATAATTTTGGATATAACTTGTATCTGTTATGATTGTGGTATGACTGTCATTGTTTACTGCGTGTGCATTAACAAAAGCATCACTACTTAGACCTGTTGTAATATAGCTTGCACCATTCCAGACATAAAAATTGAGGTTGCCAGCTGGAGGATTATCAGCGTAAGCTCCCTTAACAAAAAACTGTAACTGAGTAATATCCTCTTCTGGTTCTGCGACTTTAAATTTAAAGGTGAATCCAAGATAGTTACCTACAACGGACTCCATATAATCTAATGTGGCGTCATCACTAGTAAGATTTTCTTCTGTAGCGGCAGTAGGGTAATTTTGGCTGCCATAAGGCAAAACTACATCAAACCCCTTATAACTAAGCTGATCAATATCTGTAACAGCCCGATAATAACTTGTTGAGCTAACTGCGGTATCTAAGTTATAAATCCGCGTGCTTTCCACTCCAGAAGCAGCAAAAACACTTCTCACAAAACATAAAATTAATAAAATAAAAAGTGGTTTTCTAATCATTTTGTTCTTGTGTATCTACTGACTTATTCATTTTAACAATATTTCCGAGCTTATGAAACAAATTTTTTATTTATTTTTTCTTCCGCTACAGGCACGGATACATACGCCGCAGATATACTGATGTACTCCGGGCATCTTGCTAAATTCTTTGACCTTCTCAAAACACCGGATATGATCAAATTTCTTAGGGTCTTTTTTTATTGCCTGCGCAGGACACTCCTTAAGGCATTTAAAACAACTACCGCAAGTTTTATTTGTGGGCTTATCTGATTTTAAATTAAAACTGGTAAGAATAGTCACCAAGCGTATCTGACTACCAAAATCTTCATTGACTAAAAGATTATTCCTGCCTAACCAACCTAATCCTGCTAGATAACCAATCTCTTTATGTGAAGCATGAGAAATCTGTTTTTTCCAATCAATAATCTGAGAAGAAGGAACAGGAATCGCTAATTCACTTTTTCTTCCTAAAAATAAACTCACTCTAAATGCAAGCTGATCAAGATAGGTGTTTAAGTTTTTATAATGATGGGAATAAAGTAAGGTGGGCTTATCTTCTATCTCCATTAATACACCTTTAGACAATCTTACTCCAAGACAAATTGCCCGATTTATTTTTTTTAAAATACTTTTAGGAAAGTTAAATTTATGTTTTATTTTACTGATATCGGCGACACCGAAAAGGTCTACGCCTTCTTTTAAACAATATTCTTTTAAAATCTGATAGTTAGATTCTTTTTTCACTTCTAAGTTTTTTTAGATACACCATCAAGATTGATACAGCAGCCGGCGTTACCCCTGAAATACGCGAAGCCTGACCTAAATTTAAGGGTTTAAATTTATTAAGTTTTTCCTTTATCTCGCGGCTTAAAGCCGGCACAGAATCATAATCTATTCTATCAGCGATTTTTATGTTTTCCAGATGCTTAAACCTTTCAACTTCTGCTAGCTGTCTTTTAATAAAACCTTCGTATTTTATGTCTATCTCCACTTGAATTAAAACACCCTTATCAAACCTGTGGGGTTTAATAAAAGAGGTCAACATTCCAATATCCACCTGCGGCCTTTTTAGCAATTCGGATAATTTATATTTTTTGTTCACCAAGCCCACACCTAATTTTTTAAAACTATTTATTATCTTTTTGTCCGGCTTTAGGGTTATTTTACACAAAATACTTTTTAGCTTATTGATGCTATTTTGTTTTTTATCGACTTTTGTAATATAACTTTTTGGTAAGATTCCGATTTCACTAGCTAAATTATTCAGCCTTAAATCGGCATTGTCTTCCCTTAATAGGAGTCTGTACTCTACGCGCGAGGTAAACATTCTATATGGCTCATTGGTGCCTTTTGTAACCAAATCATCTATCAATACGCCGATATAGCCTTGGGCTCTGTCTAACGCTATAGGTTTTCTTCCTTTAACTTTTCTTGCGGCGTTTACTCCGGCAATAAACCCTAAACTGGCTGCTTCTTCATAACCGGTCGTGCCGTCAACTTGACCGGCAAAATAAAGACTTCTTATAATTTTACTCTCCAATGTCGGATAAAGCTGTGTAGAATCAACCACATCATGCTCTATGCCGTAGCCGTATCTAAATATCTTTGCGTTTTCTAACCCTTTAATAGAGTGAATCATTTTATCTTGAGCTTTTTCCGGAAGGCTGGTTGAAATACCGTTACAATAAATCCAGTCCGTATCCAACCCTTGAGGTTCTAAAAAAACCTGGTGACGCTGTTTTTCTGGAAACTTTACTATCTTATCCTCAATAGACGGACAATATCTTACCCCAGTTGCTTTTATTTTACCTGAATATAAAGGAGATTCTTTTAAATATGACTTAATTATTCTGTGGGTTTTTTTATTAGTATAGGCAATAAAACAACTAACTTTTTCCAAAGGGTTTCTTTTAGTCTGAAAAGAAAACGGCAATGTTAAAAGATCTGTCTTTTGCTCAATCAACTTGCTATAATCGATTGAATGTTGATCAATTCTTGCACAGGTTCCGGTTTTAAAACGCAAAATATTAAAACCTATATTTTTAAGCTGCCCAGGCAAACTTATACTGGGAGATTCATTAATGCGGCCTGCGCTGTGGTGTTTAAGTCCAACATGGATCACACCGTTTAAAAATGTCCCTGCGGCAATTACAACATTCTTTGCTAATACTTTATCATTATTGACAGCAACGCCTTTAACCTGATTTTTATCTAATAGTAGTTCTTTTGCCTCACCAGCAATAACAGTAAGATTTTTCTGTTTTGAAACAACACCTTGCATATATTCTTTGTATTTTCGCATATCAATCTGAGCACGAGTAGAACGCACAGCCTGACCCTTAGAAGCATTAAGCGTACGCATCTGTATCGCGCAACTATCCGCAGCCTTGGCAATCTCACCGCCTAAACAATCAAGCTCTTTGACAAGTTGACCCTTACCAACACCTCCTATTGCCGGATTGCAACTCATCTCACCTATCGTATCAAACTTAAAAGTAATGAGTGCCGTCTTACATTTAAGCCTTGCACAGACTAAAGCCGCCTCTATCCCTGCATGCCCTGCACCAATAACAATAACATCGAATTTTTTCATCACATTATTAAAAAAGAGCAATCTTTAAAAATTGCTCTTTTTTTATTAAACTTATTTAAATAAAATTAACACTTAGAATAACCGCAGGCATGACACTTAACACAACCCTCTTCATGCCTAAGCGCTCCTCCGCAATCAGGACAAACCCCTACAATGTTACCAACAGAATGCCTTTTGGCAGTCAGAAACTCTTCTTCTAATACTTTAGTATCACTATTTGCACCAACAACCTCATTTTCCAAACGTTTTTCTATTACGCGGGAAATTGCATCAGCGCAAGAAAAAATCCTCTGGCCTTTTTCCCAGGAAGGAGAAGGACAACGAATATTTCTTAATTGATCCACGATTGCTTTAGTCTCTATCCCGGAACGAAAACATAAAGATACAAGCCTACCAATTGCCTCAAGCTGGCTAGCTGCACAACCACCGGCTTTACCCATCTGGGTAAACAATTCAAATGGCCTTCCGTCTTCAGTATAATTTATAGTAACGTATAAATTACCACAGCCTGTAGCAACTTTTGTAGTGGTGCCCTTTACCACCTCTGGCCTAGGCAATGGCTCAATGCTACCAAGATTTAAAACCATGGTGCCTGTTTTTTCTTTGTCTTTTTTACCGATATTTAAAACCTGTTCTTGCCTACTGCCATCACGATAAATAGTTACCCCCTTACAACCCAGCTCATAAGCTAAGGTGTACGCCTGATATACCTCCTCTTCGGTTGCTTTATTGGAGAAATTAATCGTTTTTGACACGGCATTATCTGTATATTTCTGGAATATCGCCTGCATCTTTATATGCCACTCAGGAGCTATATCATGAGAAGTGACAAAAACATCTTTTAACTCTTTTGGAATTTCCGCAATCTTTTTAATTGATCCAGACTCAGCAATCCGTTCCATCAACTCCCTACTATAAAGACCCCTTGCCCGAACAACCTGCTCAAAAACAGGATCGGTCTCCACAAGCTTATCATTATCCATTACATTTCTGTAATAAGACAAGGCAAACAATGGCTCTATACCTGATGAACAAGGACCGGAAATAATACTTATCGTTCCTGTGGGAGCGATCGTAGTAAGAGTAGCATTCCTTAACTTCGGCATTCCCGCCTTATCATATATCGAACCCTTAAACGCAGGAAAAACACCCTTTTGTTTAGCTAATGAAACAGACTTTTTTTGCGCCTCTTTGAGAATAAATGACATCACCTCTTCAGCCAATAATAGCGCTTCTTCAGAGTTATATGCGATATTTAACTTGCAAAGCATAGTTGCCCAACCCATAATACCTAAACCGATTTTTCTAGTAAGCTTTGTATTCTTTTCAATCAGCTTTAAAGGAAAATTATTAACGTCAATAACGTTATCCAAAAAATGTACTGCCAGATGAACGGTTTTTTTAAGTTTATTCCAATCAACACCAATTGTACTATTTTCTCCACTAACCATATTAGACAGATTAATTGAACCCAGATTACAGCTTTCAAATGGCAAAAGAACTTGTTCTCCGCAATTATGCGCTACAAAACCATTGGCATCAAAAGAATTTATACCGGGGATTTGAACGTCGTAAACTTCTTCCATCCCTTCAAAAATAATCTCTTCGACAGAAGCGGCAAAACAGTCTTTATTTAAATTCCTCTTGTATTTCTTTATAGTGTTTTCCAGTTTAGTCTTTTTATCCTCATCTTTAAAACCGATCTTCTTGACAAAAGTTAAAATACTTTCTCCTGAAATAACAAGTTCATGCTGATCTTTGATTTGATATTCTTTCACGCCGCCTTTACCGTCCGGCAAAAAATAAGGCCCGGCTTTCCTGCGCAAACAATAAATCTTTGAATATATGCCGAACCGAAGCAGGATTCTCTGTACGGTCTCTAATAACAATAAATCGCTCTGGGAAAGCCTTACAGAAACACCTTTTTCCTGTGTTCCGATTACAGAGCCATCTGCGTCAAATATGCCTTGTAACAGGCCTCTAGAGAATTCTGAAGACCCTTTTTCTATTTTCTCGTTAATCCTTTTATCGTGCGGTTTAAGCCCTGTCTCAAAAGCCAAATCCGAAAAAGATCTCAAGTTTAATCTATATTCGCTCCTATTCTTAACCGGCACCCAACCAGAAAAATCTTTTCTAGCCGAAAAATCAGCCAAACAATTCATTACATTTTCTCGTACATTCATCGCGCCAACTGTATCACCCCAAGAAGAAAGAACGGCCGCATCCTTTTTCACAGTTCCGTCCCCTATTAAAAGGCCAATTAGATATCCCTCTTTATAAGAATACTCTCCTTCCCAAGCAACGCATGCGTGGTTATTAAGAATTACCCTATCTCCAATCTCAAGATTCTCAATTTTCACCCATTCACTTTCTAACCTATACCTTGTTTTATCCTTCACTTTTAATACCGGATGATTCAAAGTAAGGCGGATTTTAAAACCTTCTTTAGTTTTTAAGGTATATACCGGTTTTACTCCTGTAGAAAAAAATCCTTTCTCGCCGCTTTTGTGATAATCGCCGTTTGTCACAGCAATAAACTGTTTGCCTTTAAGCTCCTTAACCTGCCGCGGACCGATTCCCGTCATTACCCAGGTATCGGCGCTAACGCACGGATTGGTCGCTTCAAACTCACCCAAATGAGGAGTAGGATTAAAATCATTCATCTTATCAATAAACACAATCCCTGGCTCTCCGTTTTTATGCGCCTGTTTTACAATCATATCAAAAACTTTACGCGCATTTAATTTTCCAATAGACTTTTTGGTATGCGGATCAATTAAATCGTAATCTTTATTATTGCTAAAGGCCTGCATAAATTTATCGGTGACGGCAACTGATATATTAAAATTTGAAATCTCCTTATCTTTATCCTTGCACTGTATAAAATCTAAAATATCAGGATGGTCCACTCGTAAAATTCCCATATTCGCACCACGCCTTCTTCCGCCCTGTTTCACAGCCTGAGTCGCGGCATCATATACTTTTATAAAAGAAATTGGTCCGGAAGCAACACCTCCTGTAGTTTTAACAACTGCATTGGTGGGACGCAAACGGGAAAAACTAAATCCTGTTCCACCGCCTGATTTATGAATAAGACTTGTTGCTTTAAGTGTTTCAAAAATTGACTCCATGGAATCTTCTATCTTCAAAACAAAACACGCGCTTAATTGACCTATATCTTTTCCCGCGTTCATTAAAGTAGGCGAATTAGGCATAAAATCTAAATTACTTATAAGGCCGAAAAATTTGTCTTCTGTTTCTTTTATTTCTTTTTTCTTTTTGCCATAAAATTTATCCGCGCGGGCAATCGCCTTACTGACCCTACGGAATAATTCTTCTATCGTCTCAGTCACTTTACCATTCTCGTCCCGAGATAAATACCTTCTTTCTAAAACCTTGAGGGCATTATCGGAAAGTTTTAACTCCATAGAAACCTCCTTATATTGTAAAATCGGATTGAATTATTTTCTGTATTGTTGAACGATTTATTAGTATAAAACATAAAAAATATTTTGTCAAGAGAATACTATATATTGTATATGATTAAAATAATTACACTATAAATTGTGTTAATCTAGTCTTTATAAACACTCATTTGGAAGGAACCAAAAAAGCCTTAAATCAAACAGCCTGACAAGAATCTCTGATTACAAGCTGCGTAGACAATAACTCTTTACTGGTTTCCTGCTTCTTTGATGAAATAAGATCCTTCAATAACAAAACCGCCCTTTTAGACATCTCTAACAATGGCTGGCGTACTGTAGTAAGCGCAATTGGTGCATATAAACACTGCGGATTATCATCAAAACCGATTATAGAAACATCTTTAGGTACCTTCAAATTGTGCTCCATAACAACCTGCATTACCTCTAAAGCCATATCATCAGAACAGGCAAATATAGCTGTAGGTCTTTTATCCAAAGAAAGTAATTTTTCTGCAGCATCCCTTGCGCAACGACGACTATAATCTCCTTTTATGATAAAATCATCTCTAATTGGAATTTTTTTCTTCCCTAATGCATCTTTATATCCTTCAAGACGTTCTGCTGCAGCTTGGGTCATAAGATCTCCAGTTACCACAGCGATTTCCTTATGCCCTAAACCAATAAGATACTCAACGGCAAGCTGAGCTCCTTTTTTATTATCGATATAAATACTACTGACCTTTAAATCCTCAACAAGGTTATTTATCACAACACAGTTTACATCTTCTGCTACAGCTTTTTCAAGCTGTTTTCTGTTATTAAGAATATCGGCAAAGATTACTCCGCCTAGACCTTTTAAATTAAAGCTATCTTCCCCTTTTGCAATATGAAGCAATAAGTCCATCTTGAGCTGTTCACAGGCTATACCAACTCCTCTTAAAATTTCAATTGCAAAGAAAGAAAAGAATATCCCTTCGTAATGAGGAATTACTAAAGCAATAGAATTACTCACTCCCTTGGCTAAACGCTGAGCGCTGACATTAGGAACAAACTTTAACCTTTTAATAACATCCTCTACCTTTATGCGATTGATCTTTTTGACAGTACCAAGTTTATTTATCACCCGGGAAACTGTTGCCTCAGATACACCGGCAAGGCGAGCAACATCTTCAATGCTGACTTTTTTTGGAATGTAAACCATATATTAAATAAAGATTGCAGTAAAAATCATAAAAGGATAAAAACAAATTAAAGAACTTTGTCGCCAACTGAAATAGAAACGCTTTCTTCTTTTATATCGCAGGCGGAAACGCTTTTTCTAACCTGAATTACCTGTAATACCCCTATTTGAGTATTATTACGCAAGACTTTAAATATCTTACCTTCATCGATTCCATGTTCTTTGCCCAAATTTACGATTGCAAAATTATTTTTCCTATCAACAGAAACTACCCTTGCGGAAATAACCCTATCTTCTATTCCATATGCGCCATCGGGCTTTACTATAATAGCAGGAAGCTCAATAGATGAACCAATAGAGCTGGAACCAAGACTTGTAGATTCTATCTCTTTTCTAATATCTCCCAGTTCATCCAATCTTTGTTGTAATATAATATCCACCTGACTGATCTTTTCATCCAGCTTATCTTTCTTGAGCCTTATCGTATCAATCTTTTTCTCAAGGGATAATTTTGCTGATAGAGTCTGTTTAAGCTGATTACTTAAAACAAAGTTTTCTTCTCTTATTGTCTTAAATTGATCTAATAATTCTCGCTTGTCTCTTTTTTCTCTTAAAAGTTCCAATGAAATATTATCCGCAAGCTTTTTATTGTAATCTAATTCCCTTATTAAGTTATCGTTTTCTTGTTTTGATTTCCTAAGCTGCAATGCAAAATCAGATTTTTCGTTTTCAATTTCGGAAACCTTGATATTGATTTCATTAATTCTCTGCTGAAGCCTTTTTACTTCAACCGCTAAAGATGATTTTTGTTTAAGAATTCCTGCCCAATATTTTTCATCGCTTTTTACAACTAAATCTCCATCATCATCTCTTGATTCTTCTTTGACTTGCGTTCTTACTGGTTCAATTTTAACAGACGCTTGCGTTTGAATGACGGGACTTGAAACCCTATTACGGATATTATTTAGTTCTTTCTTTAATATCTCGAACTTTTCTAAAATCTGATCCCTATCTTGTTTTGTCGCATTTAATTCTTGAGTAATGACCCCTACTTCTTTCTGCTTAAGATTATAATTCATCTGGGCAGATTTTATTTCTCTATAAAGCTTTTCGCTTTCATCTTTTAAATCAGAATAACTACTATTTAAAACATTATAATCCTGGACTACTTTTTGCTTACTCATATATAAGAAAAAGGCGAAGATTATGCTTATAAAAGATAGACCAATAAGTCCAAAAAGAAAAAGCTTTATCTTTTTATCCATACAACCTCCAATTCTTTTCTCAAAATACCATAGTTTTCAAACATTTGCAAATATTTTTTTATAAAATTTAATTAAAAAAATACTGTAAATATTTTTTTCATATAAATTATTAATTGAATTTTCTTATTTAAGTCAGGATTAGAAAAAATCATTGAATCTGTATGAACATATCGCGAAGAGCCAAAGAAGCCATACCAAAGGAGACTGAATCATTTCCAAGCTGGGAAGAAATAATCTCAATATTTTTAGCTATATCATCAAAACACCATTTATTAATGATTGATTTCACTTTTTCGAGTATATTCTCTTGCAGTTTTATAAAGCTTGATGCGATCACGATTACATCTGGACTTAAAACATTTACAATACAAGCTAGATTTTTTTCACTTTCCTCTATTATGTCTTTGACCACAACATTAACACTATCATTATTCATAACCTCATTACTCAGAGAGTCTTTTGTTCCTATTCTACCATTATCAAGCAACAGATTTTCTCCCTGAAGCATACTGATGTGATTAAAATCAGCTAAATACATTATATTTCTTTTTTTGTCTTTGACTCCGCTCAGCCAACACTCTGCAAAAAGCGATGCATTAAAACTATTCTCAAATATAATCGGAACCTTAAATCTTTCCTCCAGAGTTTTCTTCACCAGGGCTATATCGTCAAAAGAAACCACACCTCCAAGACCTAAGGCAATGATCTTAGAATAATCAATATTCAGATTGTTTGCCAGATCAAGGATTAAGCTTTCTATCAATGATGCATCTAAGGCATTGTTAACAGACTCGTCAATAAAAATCTCCTTTTTAACTACCACCAATCCTGCAAAATTAATTGCTATACCTTTTATAAATTTATCGGATATCTCAATTCCTATAATAAAAGCATAATTTGCATTAATCTCTAATAATTCCGGTGGTCTACCTCCAGTAGAAACATCAAACCCCTTAATCTTTACAATATCATCTTTTATAAAACTATTTATATAATTAGTGAGCGTACCCATATTTAGATTTATAATCTGAGCTATCTGAGTCTTAGAAATAGGACCTTTGATACGAAATGTATTTAAAATTTCGAAGTTAATTTTTTCTCGGTCAGATAAACGCTGCCCTAAGCGGCTTTCTAAAGTTTTACCTCTTGAAGATATATTTTGTGCGGAAAAATTATTCTGAATATATGTAGATATTAATTCCTGCTGGTTGCTATCACGGTAGTCAAACCTTACACCTAAACCTGTAATACGTCCGGATTGCTGTATGATGCGGACAATTTCAGCAGAACTTTCGAATAGGCAATTATCTGACAATGATAAGCTAACCCTAACTTTTGGAGGAAGCTCTACTTCAGATAAATCAAGAAAGGTAAAAAACCCCTTATGTGATATATCGCGGGTAATACTTTTTATATTAAGATTTAACTCTGGAGCAAAATCCAAACATACCGGAAGATCTTTTGCGAATCTTGACGAAATTCTTCTTTCCATTATTTTCTAAATTATATTATAAGATAAATTTATAAAGCCCTAAAATTTCTTTCTAAAGAATATCCTAACTATATGCTGTGTATCCAAAGCCGAAAGCGACCATGTCGAATCTGTATAATCAGCATCATAATCAACAAACTCACCAAACATTAATTCTAAAGACTGGTTTTCGTCAATATGATACTGCGTGCCTAAAAAGAAATTATTATGCCCTTCATAATAAAGGTTTCTTTCTTTGTTGGCTGCATACAAATCATAGAGCTTGGAATAAATATATTTTGCCCAAAAGGTCAAGTTTTTCTTAGGGCTGTATTTTAATTCCATGCCAAAATGATTAATGTTCTCATCGATACCGGCGGTAAACTTATTACTGTTTTTAGTATAGCTCAATATAGCCTGAAGTTTTTCAAATGGATTTAAAATCACACGTCCTTTTACAATACTGTAATAGTCATAAGGCGGAAGGTCAAAGAATTCTCGCTGATCATAAAGAAAAGGAACTACATTATCATAGAGTATGCCATCGTGAGTTTCACTTGAACCTACATATGAATCCGTCAAAAGAATCCTGGGAAAATCACATGGGTCATTGGTGTTTTCATAAACACCTTCAACGGCAAATTTAGGATTAAAATCATACCTTAGACCACCGCCGAAACCAGCAACATCAGCATCTAACCCTTCTAAAATATCCTCGTTTTCAATATAATCTTCGCTATTTATAAAATAATCCGTTAATGCGTATGAAGTTTTCTCATAGATAAAAGGATCCTGATGATATTTTGTTTTTGGTAAATCCATATGCCAACCTAAAAATTTAGCAGTCAGCTTATCTGTAAAACTTATTGTGGATTCAAATCTGGAGTCATTTTCAATATATTTATTACTGTCGCTTCTAACATACCTATCCTGTAAAAACCAACCTAATTTATTCTCAAACATAGTTTCTCTTGCGGTCAATGAAATCACCCTGCGGCCTCTATCAATACCATCGCCTAAGCGAAACTCATCATTTTCCGGAGAGAGCTGAGCAAAACTTATGTGACGAGAATAAAAACTATCTCTTCTTGTATAACGGTAGTTTGACAATGCTGGATAAAAATCTTTTTCCATCTGTTTTACGCTTAATTCAAATTTTGGTTTAGGATTATACGATTCATTCTCTGCCTTTAAAGCCCGATCAACCGAAGTACCGACAAAACCTAAATCCACCTCTCCGTATTTTACCCCCACTGCGCCTGCCCAGCCATCATACATATTCTGTTTACCTGTAGCTTCTTCAATATCAGTATAGCTTCCTGCCGCCTCTGCAAAAAGACTTGTTTCAGAACTTAGTTTATAATCAACATCTGTTGCAAATACATGATTTTCTGCTTCCGGGCTTGCAGCATTAAAACCCATTTTAGAAGTCATAGTGATCCCCAGCATGAGATCTTCTCTAGGTCTAAACTTAGCCCTTAATGCTGAGTGCAAAGAATTAGAACTTTCATACTCATCCCATAGACTTAAAGGAGATGCTGAAACAAATTGTACATCACCATCAAATGCTTTTATGGAAGCTCCTCTTAAGAATGTTAATCTATTATAATCACTATCTTTTGCCACAAAAGATAATCTTCTTATCCAGCGGCCTGGCTTTACAGGAAGAGTACCATCATCTGGATAGAATATCCTTGAAGGTTCATATTCATCAAGCCAAGGGCTTTCTTCCCACCAGATACGGTTATTGGAAAGCTTTAATGGATCATCGCTGGTTAAAGCCTCATACTGATCTGACAAAGCAAAAATACGCACATTAAGGATATCCTCATCCTTATAATCAAGCCAGAGTTTTCTAAAAGGACGGTATTTATAATTTATATCAACTGAAGGGATTTCGTTAAAGTTCGTTGACCAATCGGTTACACCAACTGGGGTATAAGGACTTGTTAAACCATCAATAACCTTAACATTGGCAATAGTTATAATATTGCCCTTATTGGTTCGATAAACTTCATCTAACAAACGCCTATCTCCAGACCAATATTTATATTCAATATCAGCAAAATCTCCATCGGTAGTAGAAGTTGCATAGGCATCACTTGTTCCTATAAATGTCCAGGGATCAATTACGATCTGATTATAAAGGCTTATCTTGTCAGTTAAGTTTGATTCAAGGTTTAATTTTAAACTATCATAAATAGCCCTATCATATGTATTAACACCGTCTTCCCCCCAAAGATATCTCCAATTCTTCTCTTGCGGCACTCCTACATAATCTGCATTGGCAAATTTCCAGATAACATCATCACTGGTTATTCCAACACCTAACTGCAGCTCACCGGAAACGGTTAATAAATCTTTTTCTTCTGATTTAGCTTGAGTATCAGGTTGTTTGACTACATAATTGATATTGACAATAGGTTTATTTTCAACTAACTGTAGTGCCTTATCGATAGCAAGCCTTCTGCTGGTATCGGAAACTAAAACTTGTTCAACAACCTTGCCCGACTTTTCCTGAATCATATCCAGGTATTTTCTAGCAATCTTATTATTTTCATCAATAAGTAAAACTTTTTTAAATTCTATTGTCGAATCGGAGAATTGACCTCTAATATAATAGGTTTTACCTATGTCGCATAAGAACTCCGCAGTCATTGCCTGGGCAAAAACTTGGGAATAACTTATTATTAAAAAACAACCAATTATAAAAACACTAAATACTTTTTTCTTCATTATATTTACTAATTATATATAATTATATACCTATAACTTGTTATATCAATTATTTTCTTGTCCTTTTTTAAAGATTTCAATAATAGCGATATGCTTACCCACCAATTCAATTGCTGATTTTACACTTAAAAGTATTATCTTTGGCCCCTGTGTACTATAAGTTGTGCTGAACTGTTGTGTACTGTTTAAAACCGAGGCGCTTCCCAAATCGCCTGACCATATAAAATCCAAAACCGGTTGAAAACACCCCACATTGCCGACAAAGTAACTACTAGCCATCTCAACATTATCATTCACATAGGCCTTAGCCGGCACAGGCGTAATAGAAACATTGCCCAACAGCTTTACTGAATCAAAACCTGCCTCCATAAAGAAACGTAAATTATTCTCTAATGGCTTTGTATTATTTATCTCATTAAGCCTATCATTGGTCAAAGAAAGTAACTTTCCATCAATTATTGTATCAGCCTCAAGAATATCTTTTAATTTCTGATAATAAGCTTTGGCTTGTTCAGTTAAATCTTCTTTCTGCAGATATAGCGCAGAATAATAAAGTGCAGACTTTAAATACCCGCTTTTATTATTTTTATCGACAATCTGTTTTAATAAATCCAGGCCTTCTTTTTTATTCAGAAGATACAGCTCTATCATTCCTGCATGAAACAAAGCTTGATTGATTTTTTCATCATTGGGAAAACGCGTTATAAACTGCCTAAATTGTGTAATTGCCTCCTGGTAAAAAGACATTCTTTCTAGATTGTAAGCTCTAAGAAACAATATTGTTGCATCAAAACCTTCTGAAAAATTTTCTTCCAGCTGCTGGAAAAGCTCTTCGGCAAAGTCACTATCAATACCTGGCTGCCAGCCAATATCAACAAACAGATTAATGATCCTGATAATATGTTCGAGATACTCCTGTTTTGAAGCAGTAGAATAAATAACCTCTAAATATGCAGTATATAAAGATCTAGCCAGCTTAAAACGGCCATCCTTAAATGCATCTTCTGCGGTCTTTAACAATAAATCAGAATTAAGATTGTTTTTAATCAATTTTTTTGCATAGATATCGTAAATGATACCGCTTTGCCTATCAAGACCTTCATCCAATAATCTATCGGCAACAGACTTTAATAATTTAAATTGACTGGGATCATTATCGTAATCTTTTATATATTCCATTAAAGCATCTAGCTTTTCGTTCTCGTTAAAACCAGTTTTTTGTTTTTCTAAAATCCAATCAAGATATAAAGCCTCAATTTGAAAAGCGTTAACAGATGAACTAATTGCATTTATTACTTCGCTTAAGTTATTCTCGATTACGGTAAAATAATCTTCCTTTAAATCAAAATACCTTTGCCAATCTTGAGAATCTTCATACTGTTTCAATTCCGCAAATCTGGCAGATGCAGTGTAGTACTTTATAAACTCTTCCCCTAAACAAGATTTATGCTTATTTAAATAAGCCAAGAATCCTTTATAGTCTTTTTTAAAAAAGTATTCTGTTTTTGATTGTTCGACAATATAAAAAGTGTCTTCAGGACAATTCTTTAAATTATCTGCAAAACTTAAACTAATACAGCTTATAAAAATACCTAAAACTAATAAACTACCTGCGCATATTTTTCTTTTCATTTTTTATTTCTCTTATTCTTTTTACCGGATTTTTCCAAAACTCCCTTAAAACAAAATAGCTCTTCTTTGGAGTCCTTAAATCAAGATTGCCTTCAACTTCACATTTTTTTAGTCCAACAATACCAAACCACTCTTCATTCATATTCTTATTGTTTTTTGCCTTTATGTCAAAGTAATACGCTCCGTTGGACCAATTGGAAGTTCTATCATGTTCTAACCAGCCTTGAACATTATATTCATTATATTTCCACCACTCATCGCTGTATTCAAACATAAATCCACCCAGACAATTTCCTTCTCCCTCTCTTGATTTAAACATATTCTTATAAATCTCAACCCACTGGGCTTCCAGAAAAAACGACTGTATATTCTGATCCTCTTTATCAAGATAGGCATCATAGCTATCTGCACCGAATTCAATAAATACAATCGGCCTATCGAAATAATTTTTTACTCCCTTAAACATATTGCCAAAAGTTTTACCTCTATAAACAATCACACCCACTATGTCTATGTCCGGACACACTTCATTAGCCGTTTCAAGCCCGATCAACTCACCATTCCCCAGACAAACCGGATGATTAGGATCAATTTGCTTAATTTCTTTAGCCAGCTCATTTACAAATGAATAATAGAGTCTTGCCCGTTCAAACTTTTGCTTCATCGGACAATCCATCTTATCAATATCTTCAGTGCTCCACGGCCTTATTCTGCCATCAAAGGTGTAATTATTTTCATTACCTAAAACCCAAAACAAAATTCCTGGCTCATCTTTATATGCACGCACCATATCTAGAACTTCTTCTTTTACTCTTTCACAAAACCCCTCATCACCGTAACATGGCCCGGGATAATTCCAAAAACCAAGCCAATTGCCAAGTATAGTTCTAATTCCAAATTTATTGTATAAGTCCGAAATTAATTCTTTTACCGCTTCTGTGTCTTCGCTTGACTGATAAAGCCTTATAGTATTTATCCCTGCTTGTTTCATTAACTCGCCGTCAACCAACCAAGGCTTTCTTGCGTCTTTAAAAAAATCATAATCATACCCCTCGCCTATAGGAATAGGATTATAACAGACTCCCTTAATAGCATAGTCGCGCCTGTTGACTAAAAGCCTGTAGCGGCTATCCTTATATTTTCTGATTTCTACCTTTGAAGGCTTAGGAATTTTTTCCTTGGCAAAAACCAAGACCGAAAAAGAAAAAAGGAGACAAAAAGTTAAGCAGCTGACCCTTTTTGCCTCCCTTAACACTGATTTAATCTGCATAAAATTACTTTATTCGAAAACTATCTCATCAATATAGAATATAGCTCCCTCTGGATTAACATCCATATTGGTAGCCCAAGCAAATCCTCCCATGATATAGCTCATGTCTTTGCCTTTTAAATCGATTGAGTATTGTTTCCATTCATTGCTTAAAACAACTGGTCCAATCATGGCAGTATCACTATCAGAATACCTTCCCATTATACCACCAACTTTAAACTCTTCAAGACGCTCTCCTCCTTTTTCACCTCTTGCCCAGAAGGTAAGCGTTGTGGCATTAGACAAATCATAACCACCATCTATATCGCCCCAGTTATTCGGTGGATTCTGCCAAAACATACCTGCCCAGCGAGCACCCTGAGTGGCCTCTGCAGAATAAGTAATCCTTACACAGGTTTTGCCTAAATAAGGATCCTCAGCATGGTTTGTCTTAAGCTTGATATCGCCATGATCGCCCATCCAACCGGAAGGAATAAAATGATTTCCGATTGATGAACTATCTGAATATACATAAAACGGCAGCTTCTCAGCTTTTTTTACTTCTGCCTTAAGCTTTGAATCATTGACAAACTTAATATCATCTAAATAAATCGCAGCACCTTCAGGATTAAGATCTGCGTTTATAACAAAAGCAAATCCTCCACTAATATAAGAAAGATCAGCATCAACCAGATTAAGCGAATATTCCTGCCAATCGCTGGTCAACTCAATCGGACCAATCTCTACTTCAGCGGTATCTGCATACTGTCCCTTTATACCACCAACCTTAATCTTAGAAATGGCTTCTGCACCTTTTTCACCTTTGGCCATAAAGGTAAGCTTATTTAATCCTGTTAAATCAAAACCACCTTTTTTCGAACCCCAGTTATTCGGCGGGTTCTGCCAAAAAATACCTGCCCAACCTTGATTCTGTGACCTCTTTCCACTATAGGTAATCTTTACAGCTGTTCCTCCTGAATATGGATTATCGGTGTTCTGATCATCCAACCTTAAATCACCGAAATCTCCCATCCAACCAGAAGGTGCAAAGTGATTGTCGCTTGAGTTCTTGTCTGTATAGACATTGAAAGGTTTAACTTCCTGAGCAATTGCCTGCATGCTCAAAAACAAACCTAACAAAGCAACAACCGTAAATGAAGCTATTTTTTTCATACAGCTCCTCCTTTTTGCTTTGTATTTTAATAAAGTGTCAACTAAATTTATTTCCAATATTCACCCCTCCTTTGTTATCTCCACGCCTTCTTATAATAAAAATAGGATTTTCTTAAATGTCTTAAAAACGGTGAATCATCTCCTTTTTTCTGTCCACATATGCCAAGCCACTCTTCATGCATATAACCGTCAGGAAACGGGCCGGTAAATAAACCCTTTTTATCATGCGTATAAGGTTCATACGCCTTCCACCATTCATCCAGATACTGAAACACCACACCACCTATGGCATTGCCAAAACCAGGATCGACTTGAGAATTAATCAAAATATCCTCCCAGGTGCCTTTATGATAATCTGCCTGGAAATCTTCGGCTTCTTCCTGAGTCAAATCTTCACCGTATGCCGGACAACCGTATTCGGTTATAATTACAGGGATATCAGCGTAATCCTTTACATGTTCCCAAAGACCGCCAAAACCAAAATTACCTCTATAGGAATTAGTTCCAAATATATCTATATCCGGGCAGTTTTTAGCAAACACATCTAAATATAATGTATCGCCGCTACAAATTCCCACAGGATGTTCTTTGTCAATTTTCTTTATTTCTAAAGCCACTTTATTAGCAAACTTGAAAAAACTATCCGGGTCCTTATCGGCATTACAGGCTAAACCATAGACATTTTCATTACCTAAAAGCCAATACAATATAAACGGTTCATCTTTAAATTCTTTAACCATACCTAAAATTGACTTTAACATATTCTCTTGATGGGTAGGATTAGAGTAATCCGTACCTTCTGACCAGCTGGCACCTGAACCTATGGCATATTTACCTAAAAAATCCCCCAGGATAACATGCATACCGTAATCATTATAAAGCGTGTGCAGCAATTTTTTGTTAATCTTTAGCGGATGATGATAAAGCCTTATAGTATTTACACCCATTTCCTTCATAAGCTTAAAATCCCCAATAGGAGTTTTATTTTTATCCGTATCTAAGTAGCTATCGAATGGCCCGTCAATTCTGCCATTATCATTAGAATCATATTCCATCCAGTTAGTCATCGTTCCCTCATCAGGGCTCTCACCAACTGGCGTAGGAGCATAAGTAATTGCCTTAATCATATAAGGCTTATCATTAACCAGCATCTGCCATTTACCATCATCATACTGGACTAATTTTACCTTTCCTTCTCCGCGCTTTTTAATAACTTTTTTCTTCAGCTTTGCAATTACTTCCCTTACTGCTTTTTTAAAATCAAATTTATTCTTTTGTTTCTGCAATACGCCCGGGTTAACAATCGCAATATCGTTAGCCACATTATTATCGAATCCGTTTATAATCTGGATTTTGGCATCCTTTAACTCCCAGTTCAGTTCTGGGTTATTACGCAATAAATACTTTATCTTATAAATCGATGCTTCCCCCAGATACCACGGCGTATGCCAGTATGTCCATCCGTAGCTTGAAGGAAAATGAACAACAATAGAATAGTAGGTTTTTATGGCTTGCTTTATAAGACCGCTTTTTTCTAAAATATTTGCGGTATAAAATAACTTTGCCCCCATAGGTTCTGTAGAAGATGCCCATTTAAAAAATGCCGCCTGTAGATTCTTTGAATGCACATAATCCCAGACCGAACCGCCTAATTTTCTTGCGCGTCTATATTCTACAAAAAGAGGATTCCACCGCACGCTTGAAGTATTTGGATATACCCCTTCGCCGCATACAAGGGATAAACCTTCCTGGTCTTCTATATCATAGGTATAATCTTTTGTACCGATATTCTTAAACTTGCCGTACTTATTATAATCTATTGGCTCGTCCGTTCCAGAATCATGCAGTTTAATCTTAATTACAGGTATTGCCTCTTTTAAGGCATAAATCTCTGCATCTTTATCCGTCAGTCTGTTGTTTATCTTATCAATACTTTCCTGAGCCACCTTAGACACAGACCAATACCAACCTCTAGGATCCCAGGCCTGGGAAAAAGGATAATTATCCACCACAAACTTAAACTTCTCCTTTGCATCTTCTAAGCTTTCCTGACGCATCAAGGCTTCTGCCTGGATAAAGTAACTTGTAGCAACATTGTTTAAAACTTCATACGCCTTGGCATCAGAGCCTTCCGGCATTTTACTTAAGCTTTTCTGCTGGATATCTGCTTCATCTTTATAAAGCGCAATACAACGATCGGTAATCTGAAAAACTTTATCAAATTCTTTTTTTCCTTGTGCTTCCCAAGCTCTTTTAACTAGCCCTAAAGAATCTTCCTGTGTAAAAACAAAGGAACAAAAAGAAAATAAAAAACAAAATGTTAATAAAATAATCTTTTTCATAATTTAACCTACTACCGCTCCAGCAGTCAGACCTTTAATAATAAATTTCTGTAAGAAGAGATAAACTATTAAAATAGGTATTATCGTAATCGTAATACCAGCCATTAATAACGGGTACTCAGTTATATGTGCACCTTGAAAAACCATCAGGCCTCTTTGTAAAGGCATTAAACTCTTAGACTGTAAGATAATCAATGCCAGAATATATTCATTCCATACATTTAGAGTATTATAAATCGTAACCACTCCGATTGCCGGGCGCGCCAGAGGAAATGCCACATGCCACCATATGCCGATTCTGCTACAACCATCAATACGCGCTGCATCCTCTAAGTCTCTTGGCAATTTATCAAAAAATGTCTTCAGTAGATAAATACTTAAAGATAACCCTACATTAATCATGGAAAAACAATAGCCTACTCTGGTATTGGCCAAACCTAACTTTACAAGCAAAACATATAAAGGAACGAATGAACCCGGAAGAGGAATCATCATTGCTGCTAAAAATACATAAAAAATAAAATTCTTAAAAGGAAAGTCCAATCTGGAAAAAGCAAATGCCGCTAGAGACGAAATCAATACAATTCCAATAACCACAAGCACGGTATACATGATGCTGTTTAGGAAATACATGCTAAAACCGCCCTTACCCCAGGCAAGGATAAAGTTTTCCCAATGGGAAACCTCTGGTATTAAACTCATGTCTTTAAAAACCGTCTGCTGAGTTTTCAAAGCTGATGAAAGCATCCATAAAAGTGGCAAAATACAACTAACCGCAACTATTAAGGGCAAAAAGTGAATTGAGATATTGCTGAATATTCTTTTAAGTTTCTGCATTATTCCTGTTTTAAGAATTTGGAGACCCTAATCTGAATAAAAGAAATCGTCACTAAAATCATCCCGAATATCAATGCCTGCGCACAGGCATAACCAAATTGACTATTCTTCATAGAATTTAATATCCTGATAACCGGAACCTCCGTATGGCCTGCCGGACCACCTCCGGTCATTGCAAGTATCAACGCAAATCCTTGCATTGTACCTAGAACAGTAAGAATCATTACCATAATAAAAACCGGCACCATCATCGGTATAGTAATATTGATAAATCTTCTCCAGGCATTGGCGCCATCAACATAAGCAGCCTCATAAAGCTGAGCTGGTATGGTCTGCAAACCCGCCAAAAGAATTATAAACGCCCAGCCAAAACCCTTCCAGGAATGAACTATGGCAATAGCGGTTAGAGCTGTTGAAGGCTGAGCCAGCCAATCGCTAGCTAATGACCCAAGACCTAAACTAACCAACCAATGATTAAGTATCCCATAATCACCGTTATAGATCCACTTCCAAACAAGACCTACAACAATCTCTGAAAGAACCGGTGGTATAAAAAATATTACCCTGTAAACTGAACCGATACGCAAAGCCTTATCGCATGCCAAGGCAAGCACTAAAGCAATGGCATTCTGGAATGTCAATGCCCAAAAAGTAATATACCCGGCATTAAGCATTGATGACCACCAGGCCTTATCATCTAAAAACAGTTCTTTAAAATTAGCTAGCCCGACAAACTGCATCGTAGGCTGTATACCATCCCAAGAATGAAGACTTAACTGAAGCGTCTTAAAAAATGGGTAGATATAAAACATACTGAATATTAAAACAGCCGGTAATATGAAAAAATAATTCGATAACCTTTTATTATACATAAACTATTTTGCTAAAACCTTTTGTTTTACCTTATCAACTTCCGCAGCCACCTGTTCTGCGGTTTTTTCACCAATAATAATAGACTGTATCCCTTTATCAAATGCCTCGGTTACCTTAGGAGACTCTTCATACGGCCAGATATTAGGATGGGTGATATTGTTTAAGTCATCGGCAAACTGCGATAAGGCTTTAGGTATCATGGTTAAACATTTTTTATTTGAAGGCAGATTTACTGTTTTCTCAATCAAAAATACCTGCTGATCCTCTTCTGTAAGCCACTTTAAAAACTTAACTGCTTTTTCTGCTTTGGGTGATTTTTTATTTATATAAAAAGAAGCTCCAGCTGAACCCCAGATAACCATAGGGTTTTTTCTTGTAAATGGCGGAGGCATCATTGCTGCGTACTCCAAATCAGGATTCATACCCTTATAAACATTAATACACCAGCTGCCGTTATAGGCAAAAGCAGCCCTTTCATTGGAGAAAAGCTGTTCGGCATATTTATTATCCATTGTTACCACACCTGAGACTAACCCATCAACATCACGAATCTCTTCAAAAAGTTTAAACACCTTTATCCAATCCGAGTCATTATAAGATGCGGCTCCCTTAATCGTAGCCATAACTTTATCTTCACCCATAATGTTAAATGCATAGTTTAAGGCAAAACTGTCAATTAGCCATGTCTCTGCCCAACCGCTGGCAAATCCTCCGATATCGTTTGCGCGTAACGTCTTTAAATATTCAATAAACTGATTCCAACTTTGAGGAGGCCTATTAGGATTAAGACCTGCTTTTTTAAACAAGTTTTTATTATAAACCATCTGTACATTCATTAGGTCAATGGGAACTGCATACACGCCTGCTGCAGCTTTAAAAACATTGCCTTCTTTAAACTCTCCGAGGCTTAATGCCTTATCAAAAATCATACTACGCCATTTATCATTGTCCTCATTCATATAGCTGGTTAGATCCAGAACATAATCTGCTTTTACGAAGGCAGCAGCGTCTCTTTTTTTGCCTAGAATTCCGAAAATATCTGGTAAGGTCTTGCCTTGTGCGGAAGCAATGATTTTTTGTGAATACACATCAGAAGGAGTAAAAAGATCAAATTGGATTTTTATACCGGTAAGTTCCTCATACTTTATTGCTAAAGTATTAAATGCTTCTTCTCTGTCTGTCATCCAGTGCCATATTATTAATGAATCTGAATCAGTAATCTGATTAGAAACACATCCCCAGTTGCCGATAAAAACAAAAGCCAATAAAAGCACTAAACAACAAAAACCTACCCCTCTTTTATTAAAACCCATTAAGCTCTCCCGTGTTATATATAATATTTAAAAACTTTTTAAAACCTTTACTATAAAAGTAGTAAAAATTTACCATAGACAAAGCCTATGGTCAAGTGTTTTATTATTTAATTATTTGGAATTTAAAACATAGGTTTTCGGACTTCCGGCAATCTGAAAATTCGCCAAAGCCTAAACAGATCCACGGAATGAAAACCTACTCCCAGGACATTTTGACCTTCTGGCGCATCCTGAACCCAGGCTACCTTACCATAAATGCTATAAGGTTGACGGTTGTCTGGAATCTGTAAAATCAATCTTACATCATCCTTAAGAGGTATTTTTTTCTTTAAAACCACAGCCATCCCAGCACCACAGATATTCCTGGCTTCTGCCTTGATACGCTTTGCGCCTTTTTTGGGTTCGATTTCCACTGGAAAACTTACGTCAATACGTTCAAACTCACGGCGCTCCTCTGTGGAGAATACGGACATAGAACTACCTCCTTATAATTAAGTATAACATATAGCTAGCAAAAAAACAACTTTTTTTAAGTATCTGCCCACCAAGCACTTTTGAACTCATCCTTAAACCTTTGAAACATAAACTGATACAACTTCTGCTTATCAGAATCAGAGAACTTAGTGAAATTTACCCCGATTTTGACTTTTTCGCCATCCTGTCTGTTCCAGACAGGCTTTGCCATTACGATTATCTGCGCACCAGGCACAAACCTGAACATCAGCTCAAGCTCCTTATCCAAATCATAGCTTCCTTCTAGCTTAAGCCTCGTACCGGTAAGGCTGATATCTGATATTGTTGCTTTTTTATCAGCCACCAGACACTGAAGAGTATCGTTTGTGTTAAATCTGCGGGCAAATCGTTTTTCTTGCATGGGAGACTCCTTTAGTTATTCATCCCTACTAAATAAATAACCTGCGTTGTGTTTACGGAGAACAAGAATAATGTAAATCCTTAAAAGAATGAATAAAACAATAGTGTAACTAGAACGAAAATCGAGTAAATATTCCATAACATAGTTAAGATCATCCAACTCTATTGATGAATATATCAAATTAGCTATACGAACAATAGGAGCAGTTATTAAACTCCACCATGTTAAACCAATCGCTAGTTTTCTAAAAAAATCTATTTTTAATACAATCCCAATTATTAACATCAAACTCATTGGAAGGCTTACCAAAAATATAACTAAATGATAATAACCAATCCAATGCATTATTCCTGTTGAAATAAATATCAAACCAAGAAATAATCCTTGAAACAAAAAATATAAAATCACTATAAACACATTAGCAAATGCCCAAAATTTAGAAAGATTATTACCCATATTAAATTAAAATAAAGTTTTCAAAAAATAGCTGCTTATCAAACTCATCAACCAAGAAAAACCTAAGATTATAAAAACTACAATAGCATATCTATCATACCTTAATCTTATATCTGTATCGTCAAATAAAGATGTAACAGTATCAGTATTTAGGTAATACACTTGTATAAACGAATAAGAAAAAAACAATAAAACAAAAAAACAATCCTTTAAAAAATAATCTAGTTTAATACTACTAGAAGAAAATAATATCCCATCCACAATGTATATTAACACCCCTAAACTTACTCCCATTAAGGCAGTTTTGGTTAATTTAACCGCTTTTATTCTATTAAATAAAAGAGAAACTCCTGCCCAAAAAAGTAAAGCCAAACAAAAAGATACAAGGATTAAAGCTAATCTCTGCAAAATAAAAATCCTAATCCAAAGAAAAATTGTGTCGATAGGCACATCTGTAACCCAGCCAACAATTATTGTCATATAGAAAAAATTAAAAAATAATATAATTCCACTTACGCTTAGAATGATATTAACTATTGAGAATAGGTATAATAATGGTGGTTTTTTATTCATTGCATCTCCTCATCTACGTCTATTAAATGAAGGTAGTTTATATATAGGTGGCGGTGACGGTTCAGGCATCTTTGGAACAATCGGTGGCGTATAAGTTGGAACATTATAAATAGATGGTGTGTATGATTTAAAATTAGTCCCTGATCTAAACTTTTTTGGAACCTCAAATTGTTTAACCGGCTCATAAATAGTTTTTGGCATAGAAGGTGCAAAATTAGGCACTGGCTGTCTTACTATAGGAATATTACCTTTATATGTTTTGTAAAAAGGTCCTGGTCTATGCGTTATAACTGGCTTAATACTATTAAAATTATACTCCGAAAATGTGTTCTTTGGAAGGCTATTTTGCGTTTCAAATTTTTGCTTAAATTCAGAAAACTCATAAAGAACATTTATTTTTCTATTAAAAATATCCAAATACTGTTGGGTTTTGCTGATATTAGGTGCAACAAACCCAGAAAAGTTAATTATTGTCGAAACTGAATCTGGATGATCGAAATATCCTTTGGTTCCCGCATGCCTTACCTCAGAGTACATTCTATACTTAAAATATTTTTCATTTGTAAAGATTTGAGGAATTAAAAATACTGGGTCGCCTTGAGAACCAACAATAATTGGTTTTTCAATCGACATTTCCTTTACTGAATCAATATTTATACCAATAAATCCTACCGCTGGATAACCCGTACCAATATAACGATCAGCCATGATAACAGGATTATTATATTTTTGTTTGATGTATGAAAAAGATTTGGGGCCCATCTTATTAAAAGCACTATTACCAATTAAAATAAACTTTCGATTAGTCCTCTTGGCATCTTGATAACTTCTGTAAAGATCTTCTCCAATTCTATGAATATCATTTTGTGATGATGAAGGATTTCCGGACCAATTACCTTCTCTAAACTCAACTTTACCCGCTGATAAAATATTTATTAATTCTAAACTCTTTCTTAATTGTAGGTCTTGCGACCAATTATCAGATCTATATACATGATGCCAACCAATATTGAATCCTTGCCTAGCTTTAAATTCATATTTAGGGTTTATTCCTTCGTAAACATGTACTATCGCTCCTGCTGTAGATTTTAATTCGTCTATAAAAGGTTTTAATTCTTTTAACTCTGGGAATATTCTTTCAAAATCAGGATGTAGAACTAATTGTTTTGCTAAAGCCATCTTTGCCATTTTATGAACATATAGCGATGGATCTTTTAAAGTAGGTATTAATGCTCTTGTAACATCTAAAGTGTTAAATTTCGCCAAACTCTGAACAGAGCTAAAACGAACCTCCGGAGAAGGATCTTGAAGCTTTGGAATTATTACGTTTTTAAAATTGGTTCTTGAAAAATTACCGATTGTTTCTACAGTTGAACGCCTCACCCTCCAATTGCTATCATTCAAAAGAGGCTGAACGTAATTACTAATAGTAGGATATTTTGTCATCTTAGGGCCAAGGCTTTGAATAGCTGCGGCTCTTACCATAGGATGTGGATCTCTTAAAATATTTACCAAAGGTGTGATTGTAAGCGGTGAATTACTACTTCCTAAAGCTAATGCGGAATTTCTTCTGAGGAGCCAGTCGTTACTTCTTAAGTTATTATTTGCAACATCTATAACTTGTGGCTGGCTAATAGGCGCTAACGAAAGTAATGCCTCTGAACGAACCAATGAGCTATCATCAAATCTGGCAAGCCTTGAAAGAGTTTTACTTAAATCCGGCATCTCCGGTATCTTTGGCGATATTACCTCTATTGTTTTATGTCTAACCTGCCAACTTTTATCTTGTAAAAATGGAACTAATTCATTTACCGGTGCATTAGGCAAATTAGCAAAAGAACCTATTGCTGCAGCCTTGACAAAAGGATTATTATCGCGCATAAGATTGCGAAGATGACCAACATTATTCCAATCTGAACTATTACCTAAAGCCAAAGCTGCTGCCTGTCTAATATGCCAATCATTATCTTTAACAAAACCAGTTAATAATTGACTGATATTGACATTGTCCATGCTGGCTAAAGAAGTAATTGCAGTATGCTTTAATAAAGGTTCATTGCTGCGTAAAAATGGTTTTATAACACTTGCAGCTACTTCTGTATTGGATTGCGCTATTGCTAATAAAATACCCGCTTTAGCTTGAATATCGCTATCTACTAAAATTCTTCTAATATTGGTATTAAACTGCGGGTATTTATCTAAATGTGGTGCCAATACCATAGCAGCAATGCTTCTAATTTTCTTTGAAGGGTCTTCCAACTTAACTTCCATATCAATGCGTAATATCGGATTATCTTCCAATTTATTAGCTGCAGCTATAGTTGCCGCTTGCCTTACCTTTTCATTAACATCATACATCAAATCGCTTATCCTATCGATTGCCTTTTTATCAACATATCTATCAAGACCTAGTGCAGCTTCTTTTCTAATGCGCCAATTACTATCATATGAATAATTATAAATAATATCTTCGGCTTCTTTTATCCCAACAGTAGATAAACTGGCTATGCAAGAAGCCCTTACTTCATCACTTGTATCTGTTTTTAAAAGAAAGTTAATTTTATTAAATAAAGTTCTGTCGTCTTCTAGGTAAATTGAAAGGGACTCTGCGGCAATACTTCTTAAAGAAGCCCTATCTTCTTCTAGCGCTGTAACAAGGATATGTTTTGCCTCTGGCTCATCAAAATTAGCTATTGCTGCTAAAGCAGATTCCTGCAATTTACCTTGACTTAATTTAGAGAATGCCATTAGAATATGAAGTGCTTTTTTTGTGCCAAGCCGAACCAATGCTGATATTAAGGTTAATTTGGTATCTTCTGATATATTCGAATATAAAAGCTCTCCGATATGACTTATTGCACGCGTATCTTCAATAAACGCTGCGGACACTGCAGAAGCTTGAATCACTTCTTCAATTCCGCTTTGAAGACCGATTATGAAAATATCTTTTGCTCTAATTTCCATTCTTTCACCTAGAAGCACTATTGACCCAGAGCGGATTTTAACAGAATTATCATAAACCACTTCCATAAGAGCTTCATTGGAAAAATTCCCAGGGTAATTAGCTAAACAATTTAATGCATTAATTCTATAATTCAAATCATGGCTTTTATCAGTCAAAACCCTAATAAAATAACCCTCGGCAGCAGTATCGGCAATTTCCGCCAGATAGGAAGCTGCCGCCATAGCAATATAATCTTCAATTTTCTCCTGGTCTTCAGGTTTTATATTGTTTAAACGGTAAATTTGACCTAAATTAAAATCTCTATCCATACCCTTTATTAAAATATCCCTACAAGAATAGTCTCCTAATTTAGCCAAGACCCTGGCAGAACAAAAGGCAACTAAAAAATTATCTCTTCTTAATAATCTTTCATGGCTTTTGATGATTTCCTCAGAAGTAACATCCATTGCTTCTAAAATACCTTCTGGGTCCAAGTCTGATTCCTTACCTAAATTAGCTTTAGAAGCAATAATCTCATCAACCATAATATCTTTGGAAGCTTGGCTTTTAAAACTAATCTGGCTGAATAAATCTCTGTGTTTAGAATATAACTCGACATAATATCGCATTGCAAGATGATAATTACGCTGCGCTAAGCATTGATTTATGGCAGCAGAATACTGAGCTAATTCATTCTGTGGTATCTGTACCTGTTGAGATTTATACTGTTGCATATCTACCGAAGAGATTGAACAACCGTCCATAAAAATAGAATTCAATAAGAGCATACTGCTTGCCAAATAACTCGTTAAAGAAAAAGTAGTTTTTTTAAAACCTCCATTATCTCCCCTATAAATCTCAGGATCTAATAAGGGGATCCCGCCATCCAAAAGTTCCCAATGTCTTATCCGATTGTTGAATACTTTTTCCTCAACATCAATAAAAACATCGTTACTACTTCCATTATCATGATTATTGCGTTTAATAGATACTTGATAAGCCACAATATCCCCTTCGGGAATTTCAACAATGTTATCTTCTCCTACGAGCTCTTTCCATGCAGAAAGACCGGTTGAAAGAATATCGGTTAAAGTAACTTCACCAACATTACTAAACAACTGCCAGGCGCGATGCCAAAGCATCTCTCGTATATCCAAACGCTCCTTCCACTGCTTTGCATAAAGACCAAGAATAATAACCCTATCGTAATTAGGCTGCATGCGATACGAAAGAATTCCTACGATATGGTTTTTTTCTACTGCGAAAAAACAATCTTTTTCAAGATGTAAGCTGGAAACACTTTCCCAATAAGATATATCAGCTCTTTCCTCTTCGCTAAGCTGCCTGAACAGTTTTACCTTTTTATTGCCGTTATCTTGCAGTTTAAAACCCGAATCGCTTTCCTAATCTATTACTCGCTTATCTTTACCGTAATCCCTTGATTCCCCAGCCTGCGGAGTATAAATATCATTTCTAAGACCGTTTTTCTCAGCTATAAAATAAGAAAATCCCTGCACCGGTTGAGTATCATATCTCTGGTAACCGGAAATTAACTCATTAATCCCCAGTCCGGACAATTCATAACTTAATAATGGATTGAATAATTTATCGAATTCAATTTCCCTGCTTCCGTTTTTTTTGATTTCTTCAATGCAAGCAGTCATTAAAACATGTTCTTTTTTACTGATCTGCCTTTTCTCGAATGCCCCGGATAAACTATTCTTTAAACAGCCTTCATTTAAGTCGCTGGACCAAAAAGAAAGCTCATCAAACTCAGCGATATCTTCTAAGCCCATCTTTAAAACGGCTCTTTGGATATCTTTTGCCAAAGAGTATTTTTGACAAGGATAATCAATAAGATTTATAAATTTTCCGCTCTTTTTTAACACTCTATTGACTTCTAATAAGACTCCTTCAAGATTGTCAAAATAAGGAAAAACCTCTAAACCGATAATGCAATCGAATAGATTATCTTTAAAAGGCAAATTAAATACCGAGGCATCAATAAAACTTTCCCCATTATTCATAGACTCAGCCAATCTTAATGCTTGAAAATCGCTATCCAAAGAGACCCATTTTTCTCTATGTTCAAAAGGCGAAAGCAACCATAGGGTTCCGGCACCAGAGCCAATTTCCAAAATTCTCGCATCCGGATTCATACATTCATTAAATATTGACTCCAATTGATCAATATATGCACTTTGTCTTAACATACGCTGTTCCATAAGCCATTTAAAATTCCATTTTTTTCTTTCTTCGGTTATCTGATTTTTTCCGCCATTATCATATAAACTTCCGTATTTGCTTAATGAAGGCTTGGATTTTGCATCATAATCATGAAATCCTCTAAAATACCTATCACCTAAGCTGGCGTAAAGAGTATCAATAATCTCTTCTTGGCTGCTGCCTTGTTTTATCAAAACAGGCATAAGCAATCTCAAATTATACTTAACATATATCCTTAGTATTTTTAGTAAAATCAAATGCTTTAGAAATATTGGCCGGTTTTCCTTAGAATAAAAAATTAACCCTGCAACTTTACCGACAAATAACAAACAATTTCCTTTTCTGGCTAAATATTCCAAAGATGCGCCAAGCGAAACTATTTGTTTTGTAAACTTTTCAGCCTCTTTCTCTAATGCTTCTTTTTCTCCTCCATTATCCTTGCTTTCTATTAAAGGTTGTAGCACTTTTGACTTTCCAGATATCAAAATCATAGGAATACTAAGCCGTAATCGATCAATTACATTTCTATTATCTATAAAATCTTTGGCAACGATAGAGATACCTGCTAGTTGAGCCCCAACAATACGATGATGAGCCATCAAAACAATTGACCCTGATGACTTAACGTATACATACGAAGACTCAATACCTAGTTCACTCAATGTTTTTGAATCTATGATTTTTATTAATTTTTCCCTTTTTAACTCTGATAAAAATTGGTAGTATTTATTTTTTGAATCAGATATTATTCCATCGGTTTCAAAATAACGTAAGCGGGCTTTAGGATGAATAGTGATTTTATTAGTAAGTGTACTGCACCAAATCTTATTGCGAGAGCGCTTATAGACTAAAAAAGTTAGTAGTGCTGAAACAAAACCATTCTTACTAGACTTTTTATTAGAAAACAATAATCGATTTTTTAAATATATATTGAGTTTCTTTTCTATAATTATTCTTTCAGCCTCTACCCTAAAATTACTTTTCTTTATCCCGCCGTTATCGTTTATATCGGGCTTGTATCTATCATCAGAAAAATCCTTTACAGTTTCTTTGCCAAATCTATTTTTATTACTGTATGCGATTGCCTCCACTTCAAGCTTTCTTTTTCTATCATCTCTTATTATGTTTAATATGTACCCTAAGCAAGACTTATAAAAGTACGGCCTAAATTCACCCATAAATATAAAATTCCTAACAACATTGAACAAACCAAATTGCGTATAAGAAAGTCTATCTTGATAAGATAAGTTTTGATTACTATTTCTCGTAAAAGAAATATTAACTATTTTGCGCAAATCTTTATCAAATAATTCTAAAAGCTTCCCAAAAGCAATCGAGTTGCCTTGCTTTGACAATACAATCAAATCATATATTATATTTTTCTTTTCCTCTTCTTTTTTAGCGCTAATTTGTTCTATCGAAAAATTTAGAACAACTCTGTCAATTTTAACTTTTTGCACCCACAAATTAAACTCCTCCGTTAACCTTAACTTGCTGACAATCGAATAATCTATACCTTCACTGCTTCGCTCAAAAAATAATTCATTAAAGTCCGAAGCTCTGGCTTCGACTACCTTAAGTCGTTCTACTTCCTGAGGTGGAATACGATAATGATCTTTATGTCCTACGCGCTTGAATAAAAATGCTTTAACAACTCCACTACTTATAAGCACAGATATATTTATTTTTGAAATCGTTAAGATTCTTCTTAACTCTTTAATCGTTTTCCATTTTAATAATTCACTTACAAAAGCCTCATCGCTCATTTGATCTTGTTGCATATAAGAGCCTATCGCCTTTCTAATCTGCTTAATATACTTAGCATTTAAAGCTTTTAGCTTTTGAGCTTCCTCTGGCGGATAACGCCAAGTCCTTACAAAACCACCCGACAAATAATCCTGAGCATATTCTAATCTACCCCTAGAAGTCCAGGCAGATATTAAAGCTTCTTCACACCCAACTTTTTGAGCTAATGATTTTGTAGTATCCCAAATCAACACCTCACTTATAGCCTGTTCAACAGTTACAGCTCTGCGTGGATAATAAGACATATAAAAGTCATACAGCTTCTGTTTCTTTCCTTTTTGTTCATTTGTTAATTTTTCAACTACATCCGGCGAAAACCTATATTTTGCGACATTTTCATCCGGTGATCTAAAAAGAATAAACTCTAATCCTTTTACATTAGCTAAATCTGTAACCGAACTTGGATCACTATAACCAAGTCTTTTATATAAAGAACCAGCAGTCTCCCACTTTTCAATAACAGCAAAAAGAACTTTTTTTGATTTAGGTTTTTTACCTGTATGTGCCTCTACAAAATTCATTGTTTTTTCTAAATACTCTTTTCTCTCAAGAATAAGCCTATTTGCTTCTTGTGGCGGAATGGAGTAGCCGTTTCTGCAGCCAAAAAGCTCAATCAGCACAGTCTTAATCTCCCCCCTACTTGCCATCTTCCACAATCTACTATGTTTAAGATCAAGATAGACCTGAATAGTTTCTATTCTATGCCAACCACTTAAAACTTTAATTAATTCATTCTTGGTTCCTATACTCCTATTTAAATGCACCTCTACCTGTTTTTTTACCTTTAAAAATCTAAGCAGATCAATTAATTTAAATCTTTCTATATCTTTTGCATAATAATAAACTTTTGTTGGTTTATGAATAAGGTTAACTTTAACCTTTCTAACCCCGGCTTTTTCTAAAATACTATAAAACGTACCTCTACTTTTAAAGCCAAAATAAGAAGAAACTTCTTTGCTAACACGCCAATCAAGAAGTAGCTCTTCTAAATCATTTATGTTTTCCGGTTGCACCCCAACTACTTCTTCCATTAAATCAGCAATTTTTTTAAAACGATCTCTGTTAATAATTAACACTCTATCCAATTCTGTTTTATGGTAATAGAATCTACTCCTCAAACCAGCTAAATCAACCTTAACCCCTTTAATGCTAAATTCTTTTCTTAAATCATAAAAAGCTATTCTCTTTTTAATTCCTAAATACTTTACAGCCTCACTCACAGAATACCAACCTTGGAGAATTTTTTCTAATTCATCCCTATCTTTTGGTAGCCTGTTAGTAAATCCTCTCATTTCTTCCACAATACACATAAAATATGCTTTTTCATCTTTCCCACCGTTGTCGAAGTCACCAGTAACAAGTGTCATGTGACATGTGACAAGATTATTCTTACTTGTAACTTGTGACGTGGTGTCTGGTGGACTTGTTTGTGTTCCACCATTGTCGGAATCGCCCGCATCCATTATACATAGCAGATTATTAATTACTGGTTCCTTAACTGGCCTTTTGTGTTTTAATTTTTCAATAACTTTCTTACAAGATTCTTTAGAGTCCTTTAATAATTCACTGCTTATCTCTTTTAAAGACCGCCACCCTGAAAATGTACCCATCCAATTAGGAGTAAGATAGATAACAAAGTTCACCCATCTTATTACTCTTATTAGAAATCCATCATCAATATAAAAATGAAACCCAAACAATCCAATCGCAATTGCTTTAACCTTTATTTCCCTAGGTATTCTTGAGTAGATTCCATTTTCTTTCTTTATTTCGTAAAGTGTTAATGACTCAACCTTATCACCTAAGCAAAACCTAAAAAACTTTTGTCCCCCTTCCCAATGTTCATCCAAAACATCTACTAAAAAATTAGTAACATCTCGAATAAACCAACTAAAAATAATCTTCGACAAATAATAAATTCCAACCAGCGTAATAATTAATTCTGAACCTAATCGAAAATTATTATTAAGAATTCTCATCTCATCTTGAAAATAAGCATTAACCAGTCCTAAGCATATTACAATAACTAAAAATTTGCATGCAATTACACAGATTTTTGCTGCTGATACTACAGATTCTGGCATTTTATAGCTAGAATTTTCAAAAGAAAAATTAACCGTCTCTTTGATAGTAAATGAATCTACCGAAATATCTTTAAACGGGACATATACATCTCTTTTAAGTTTTCCTTTTTTATTAAACAATGAGTTAGATAACTTATCGCCACCGTTGTCGAATTTAGGTTTAATTTTATTGGTAGGTTTTTGTGTAGCAGTATAAAATCTACGTAATATTTCAGCTAATACTTCATGCAAACCTCTTTCAAGATAGGATTTATTGAATTCATTAAAAATATAAGGACCGGCACGTATCTCAATTGCACATAACCATTTTTTAATTTTTGGTATTAATTTTTTATTTTCTATATAACTTATTGACGGAGTGAGAGCAAATGAAATAGCTGGAAAATTTTCGTTTAATATTCCGCTAACCCCTCCGCCTAACTTGCTTACTAGCTCTCTAGTTCTGCTATTTTCTGATGATTTAGCTAATCTTACTACCAGTTCTTCAACTTCTTTGTGGATTAGGCCGCCCTTAGCAGCTAAAAGTTCGTGGGTTATTTCTTCAAGAGAAGCTCCTTCTCTTAGGAAAACATAACGGGTTCCAGTAAAAGGATTAATGAGGTTAAAAGAAGGTTTATTAAAGCTTGGAGGTCCGCGACGAATAATAACATTTTCTAAAAACTTAGCTTTTTCAATATTAATACCTGTTGTTATATAGTTTATAGCTTCATCTATTAATCCTTCGTCAACACTAACCTTGCTCCATCTGCCAACACCAAGCAAAAATCTACCTATAGCTGTTAATAATCCGGCACCGTCATAGCCGTGGTCTTGAGAAGAAACGGTGTGAGCCAAACTGGAAGGAATGTTTT
>JAVCCR010000026.1 GCA_030765485.1 Candidatus Gygaella obscura | reverse complement strand
AGGCTTTGAGTTATAAAGATTTAAATCGACAGGAAAATACCGTTGAAATTGAATCAGCATTCAAACTATGGCCTAAAACCGCGCTTTTGTTATCCGCAGACTATGGCGGTATTGATCATAATACCGGCAAAAAAAGTGATTCCAAGTATTATGATTTGTTTGTTGGTGCAAGAGGAGAACCTACGGCAAAATGTATAGTTGAGGGGAAAGTTGGTTATCGTGATCAGGGTTTTAATGATGATGCTAAAGATTTTGATAATCTTGTTTTCTACGGCAGTATCGTTGAGAATTTCTCAGCTAAGGACGCCCTTCGATTTGATTTTTTAAGAACTACGAATGACACAATTTTTACTGATAACCCTTTTTATGAAATAAGTTTTGGCGGATTAGGTTATGAGCATAAATTTAACGAAAGATTTTTAGGCGGGCTAAAATTTTCCTATCAGCTAGATGCCTATCCAGTCGCTACAACAAATACCGAGAATAATATCGTTGAAAAACGAGAAGATGATGTGTGGAAAACCGGAGCCAGACTTCAGTATGATATGCCGGTTGGCGCAATTCTTGAACTTAAATACGAGCATACCGTTAGAGATTCTAATTTCTCTGCATACGACTACAAAAATAACCTTGTAAGCGTTGGTGCAAAGATTGTCTTTTAAATCAAACTAGACTAAAAATGAAAAAGTTTTTTTTAATAGTATTTTTTTGTGTATTTGCTACTTGTACATGTACTCTGTCTGCTCAAGAATCTGCATATATCCTACAGCCCGAAGATGTTGTCAATATCACTGTATATGAACATCCTGATCTTGAAACAAAGGCTCGGATCACTTCAACCGGTGAAATCGCTTTTCCTTTAATCGGTAAAATTAATGTTTCCGGGTTTACTGTTAGTGAATTAGAAACAGAGCTTGCTAAATTGCTTGAAGCAGATTATCTAATTGACCCCCAGGTACAAATCTTTATTGATGATTACCATTTAAAGCAAATATCAGTATTAGGCTCAGTTAATAAGCCCGGTAAGTATGATATGTATACAGAACGCCAAACTACTGTTTTAGAAGCGATTGCTATGGCTGAAGGGTTTAATGACGTTGCAAGCATAAATGGTACCAAGATTATTCGTAATGAGGACGGAAAAGAAACAACTATAAAAGTAAAGGTTACTGATATTACTAAAAAGGGTGAAAAAGAAAAAGATATCTCTTTAAAACCTGGTGATATTGTTTTTGTACCCGAGAGTTTTTTCTAAATTATTATGGATCAAGACATTCAAATTCAGGATTATTGGCGGATTATAAAAAACAGAAAGAATATAGCATTGGTATTCTTTTTTACTGTTGTAACGATTGTTACTATAGGAAGTTTTTTAATGACGCCAGTCTACCGGGCCACAGTCACATTATTCGTTGATATAGAAAGCCCCAATGTTTTAACTACCACCGGTTCAGTATCTTTAGGTAATATCAATTATTATGCCTATAAAGAGTACTTTCAAAGCCAAATTGAGATTATTAAAAGTAGAAGCATAGTTCGTCGGGTATTTGATAAGCACAATTTAAAAAATGATAAAGATTATAAAAAAACAAAAGATCCCTTAGAGAAATTCCTTAAAACCATAAAGACTGAACCTATTCGTGATACGCGACTTTTACTGCTTCATGTTGATAATCGTAATCCTCAATTAGCCGCTGAAATTGCTAATGATATAGCCAAAACCTATGTTATTCGTAATCTTGCCTATATAACCAAAAGCGAGGTAATGAATTTACATAAAAATGAGTATTTAAAGCTACAGGCAAAATTGGCTGAATACTCTAAAATTTATAAAGAAAAACACCCCAAAATGATTCGTCTATTGAGTGAGATCAAGCAAATGGAAGAGACGATTCAAAAAGAAAAGCAACAGGTTGGAGGTTACGATACAGACACAGATTTACATGGTTTTCAGGTTTCTAGTTCTAGCTTATCGGGACTGAAAGCAAATAATATATCTATACAGGATCCGGCAGTGGTGCCGGTTAAGCCGATTAAGCCAAAAAAGCGCCTTAACATTCTTTTATCAATGATTATTGGTCTTTTTGGCGGAATAGGTTTAGTCTTTATGTTTGAATATTTAGATTATACTGTTAAAGAGGTTGAAGATTTAGAGAGATTAGTTAAGTGGCCATTTTTAGGTTATATTCCAAAGATTAGTTTAGATAAGAAAATATCAGATAAGGAAAAAGATCTTTTTGTTAAAAACAATCCTAAAGACCCAATAGCAGAAAATTATCGTGTTATTCGTACAGGCGTACTTTTTTCCTCAACTGAAGAACATTCGATAAATAGTATTCTAATAACTAGCCCTGGGCCGCAGGAAGGCAAGACGATTACTCTGTGTAATTTAGGGATTACTTTAGCTCAAAACAGAAGCAAAGTTCTTTTGGTAGATGCGGATATGAGGCGACCGCGTTTATATAAAACATTCGATATAAATAATGATGTAGGTTTGAGTAGTTTCCTGTCTGGTCAAACCGCTATTGAGAATATTATTCAAAAAACAAAAATCGATAATTTAGATATAGTTTGCGCTGGTCATCATCCGCCTGATCCTTCCGAGTTGTTATCGTCTAAAAAACTAAAGGAGTTTATTGATTTTACAAAACAAAAATATGATTTTGTATTATTTGATACAGCCCCGATCAGTGTTGTGGCTGATGCTACTATTTTGTCCCGTTTTATTGACGGGGTAGTAATAGTAGTTGAAAGCGGTAAAACCAACAGGAATGTTTTACCTAGAATTAGTCAATCTTTAGAAAAAGCAAAAGCTAGAATAATCGGTGTTGTGCTTAATAGTGTAAATCTTTCCGGAAGTGATTATAAGTACCACGCTTATTATTACGGAAAGTAAATGATTGATATTCATTGCCATATCCTTCCCGCCATTGACGATGGTCCTAAAACAATAGATGAAAGTTTACGGATGTGTAAGATGGCTGCTAGTGATGGCATAGAAACCATTGTTGCCACTCCGCATATAAATAAGGATACTTATAAAACTGATTCCAAAGATGTTCTCAAGAAGGTAAAAGAATTAAACAGTTTACTTAAGAAAGAAAAAATAAATTTAAAGGTTCTTTGTGGCAATGATGTTCATATCCAGCCTAATCTTCTTGAAGATATAAAATCCAATAAAGTCTTAACCGTTAATAATCGAAAAAAATATATTATTCTAGAATTGCCTTCGGAATCAGTGCCATTTTATGTGGAGGAGGTTGTCGGTCAATTAAAGAAGAGCCGGATTGTACCAATAATCAGCCATCCTGAAAGAAACTTTCAAATTCAAAGAAATACTAAAATTGTGGAAAAATTAATAAAAAAAGGAGCTTTAATTCAGATAACTGCGATGAGTGTAACCGGAGGATTTGGCAGTTCTGCTCAAACTAGTGCTTTTAATTTGCTTAAAAAAGGATTAGTTGATATTATGGCTACTGATGCCCATTCAGTCGATAAAAGGCCGCCAATTTTATCTGCTGCGGTTGCTCAAGCTTCGGAAGCAATTGATAAAGAAGGGGTTATGGATATGGTTTACAAAACGCCCTTGAAGATAGTTGAGGCTTAGATTGAGATTAAGGCTGAGGCTAAGGTAGAGGTTTATGAAATTACCTTGTTTTTTGCTGAAAAAAATGTTATGCTTTAAAATCATTTAAACTCTGATTAAGATACAGGCAAAAAACCTGTATTTATTTTTGTCCTAAATATTGTATTAAAAAGGATTAAATGGAGTTGTAGCAGGTTGAGAATAAGGATGAGATCAAGGTCAAGGTTGAGGACCGAGTCTTAACCTAAACCTTAATCTGAACCTCAACCTTAACCTAAACTTATGAATCAAAATAAGCTATTATTGACCAAAGAAGCAGCAAAGGTCTTAAGGATAAGCGAGGAGTATTTGCGCTCTCTTATTCGCCAAAAGAAAATAAATGCCTATAAAGAAGGCCGCAGGGGTGGGTACCACATACCAACTAAGGAGATTGATAATTATATTGAAAAGAGCATAAGTAAAGAAATCCAAAAAATATGAAAAATAGAATAAATTTTACTATTATTTTCTTACTGCTATTCTGTGTTGTAATAGCCCCATTAAAGGCGCAGGCAAGCGAGGCTGGATTCTATTTCGCGCAGGTAAAGGATATCTCTGATCGCGCGTATGAGAAGGCAGTGATAGACCTTTTAGACAACGCAAAAGACTCAATTACCATCTCGATGTTCATGATCAATCCGGGCGAGAACGACAGACATACCATAAACCGCCTGATGAAAGATCTGGAAGAGGCATTAGAAAGAGGTGTAGCTGTTCAAATATATTTCAACACAAAAGAGTGGGGAGACGATTCTTTATTAAGCGAAATTTACAAAAACAAGGCCTTTGATCTTTTACGCGAAAAAGGCGCTGAAATTTATCCGGTTCATTCCCGATACAGGCTTCACGATAAAATGATTATAGTGGATTCGCGCTTTGTTGTTATAGGCAGCGCAAACTGGACAGCGAGTGCCCTAACTGATAATTTTGAAACAACGGTGCTCATAGATTCTCCGGCATTGGCCGAAGAACGCCTGAAAAGGATGAAAGCCATCCATTTGGAGGGCGAGAGTCTAAGGGATCCCCCTCAAATTAGCATAGAAGAGATATATCCCCTTCCTGATGTAATTGAACTGCCCCGGGCGCTGATGGATGACGCGCGCTATTTTCCCGGGATGCTTACTGTTCGCGACAATCGGGTGATGGACCTCCATCTATTGCTTATCGCTGAATCTTACAAGCACAAATCAAAAAAGTTCTCTATCTCCCTTGAAAAGACAGCCGGCAAGTTAGGCCTCCCTGAAGATTGGGACGCCGAGGCGTTAAGACGTCAGGTGATAAAATCTTTACGAAAACTTAAAAACACATACGGTATTATAGATGTCCAATTTAAACACGCCCGCGCGGCAGAAATAGAGCTAATCGATATAAAAGGGGAGACATTCCCTGTTAAGCGTGGCTTTTTTGAACCTTCCTTCCTTGCCGTTCAGCGCCAGAACAGAAAGTTTATTCTTTTAATCAAGGCATATCTAAAAGATGAAGAAAAGGACATGAGTGATTTCAACTACAGCCAATTGGGTCAAATGTTTAACGTAGACCGAGCCACAATTAGAGAGGGCTTGCAGAAATGATTCATTGCGTGAAATGCAGGGTGGGCATTTGGGGATTTTTTAAGAGGGATAGAAGGTAAATATGAATATCTTAGGGATTTCAGCTTTTTATCATGATAGTGCTGCTTGTCTGGTGCAGGATGGCAAAATAATCTCTGCTGCCCAGGAAGAGCGTTTTACTCGCAAGAAGCACGATTTTTCTTTTCCGAAAAACGCCATTAATTATTGTTTACAAGATAGCGGATTAAAGGGAAAGGATTTAGATTTTGTTGCTTTTTACGACAAACCGTTTATCAAGTTTGAACGTATACTGGAGACTTATTTAACATATGTGCCTTTTGGAATACAGTCGTTTATTAAGGCAATGCCCTTATGGATAAAACAAAAACTCTGGATGAAGGAATTCATTAAACAGGAGCTTGGGTTTGAAGGTACGATAATTTTTCCCGAACATCATGAATCTCACGCTGCATCTGCATTTTTTCCTTCACCTTTTCAGGAGGCCGCTTTTCTTACCATAGATGGAGTTGGTGAATGGACAACAGCAAGTTATGGTAGTGGTAAAGATAATGAAATTCGCATTATAGCAGATATTTGCTTTCCTCATTCTTTAGGTCTTTTATATTCTGCATTTACCTATTATATCGGCTTTAAAGTCAATTCGGGTGAATACAAAGTGATGGGCTTAGCGCCTTACGGTGAACCTAGGTACAAAGATTTGATTCTCTCCGAGTTGATTGATTTAAAAGAGGATGGTTCTTTCAGGTTGAATATGAAGTATTTCAATTACTGTGCTGGTTTAACAATGACGAACAAGAGATTCGAGAAGCTGTTCGATGGTCCTCCGCGCGAGCCGGAATCCCGCCTGACTCAGCGGGAGATGGATTTAGCCCGTTCTGTGCAAGAAGTAACCGAAGAAGTGATGTTGCGTATGGCTCGACATGTTCACAAAGAAACCGGACATAAAAATCTCTGTCTTGCTGGCGGCGTAGCCTTGAATTGCGTTGGCAATGGAAGGATTTTACGGAAAGGTCCTTTTGAGAATATCTGGATACAGCCTGCTGCTGGAGATGCAGGAGGTGCTTTGGGAGCAGCCCTATTTGTCTGGCATCGGTATTTAGGAAACAGCAGAGTTACCGATGGTAGAAAGGATTCTCAGAAAGGGTCCTATCTTGGTCCAAAATTCGAAGATAGCTATATCAAAGACTATTTGGAGAAGAATCAAATCCCTTATACTCTATTGCGGAATGAAGAGCTTCCGGAGAAGATAGCCGATTTAATTGCCGCTCAAAAAGTGATTGGTTGGTTTCAAGGACGGATGGAGTTTGGTCCCCGCGCATTGGGAGGTCGCTCGATCATAGGAGATGCTCGTTCTTCCAAAATGCAAGAAACAATGAACCTTAAGATAAAATTCCGAGAAAGTTTTCGGCCGTTTGCGCCTTCGGTGATAAAAGAAAAAGCTTCCGACTTTTTTGAAATAGACCAAGAAAGCCCTTATATGCTTTTAGTAGCTCCGCTTAAGAAGGAAATTTGGCGGGAGATGTCGAGTGAAGAACAAAATCTCTTTGGCATTGATAAATTAAAAGTTATACGTTCTAGCATTCCGGCAATTACTCATGTAGATTACTCAGCTAGACTTCAAACCGTTAACAAGGACGATAATCCCTTATATCATAAGATGATAGCAAAGTTTGATGAAAAATATGGCTGTCCGGTAATTATTAATACTTCCTTCAATGTAAGAGGGGAGCCCATTGTTTGTACACCAGAAGATGCCTATTTGTGTTTTATGCGAACCAATATGGATTATCTGATTATGGAAAATTTCTTGATAGAGAAAAAAGACCAGAAACCATTGGACAAAGACATTGACTGGCTTAGAAAATTTGAACTTGATTAGGAGAAAATATGATTGTCGAAGAAATTAAAAACATTAAAAGCACTAAGAAAGAATTACGTCAGTTTGGAATAGTGATGGGAGTAGTTTGCGGGCTCTTAGGAGCATTATTTCTATGGCGGCAGAAGGACTACTACCCTTATTTATTTGCTATATCCGCGTTATTTTTATCTCTAGGTTTTGTTCTTCCAATCATATTAAAGCCAATTCAAAAAGTATGGATGAGCATAGCTGTTCTGATGAACTTTGTTATGACGAGGGTAATTTTGAGTATTCTGTTTTATTTGATAGTTACGCCGATTGGTCTATTGGCGAAATTATTTGGTAAACAATTTCTAGACCTAAAAATAGATAAGCGAAAAAAAAGCTATTGGAATTATAGAAAAAGTGTAGAATTTAGCCAAAGTAACTACGAAAAACAATTTTAATTAATTAAGAAGGAGCAAAATATGAAAAAACTTTTTATTATAAAAGAGCTTTGGGAGTTTTTAAAAGTCCGTAAAAAATGGTGGCTATTGCCGATTGTAATTTTTCTAGTACTCTTAGGCGCATTGATTGTTTTTACAGAAGGTTCTGCTCTCGCTCCATTTATTTACACGTTATTTTAATGCGGTTGAGAGTTTTGGTGCTACAGTTAATAAGAGTCTACCCTGATTTTATACGTCGTATTAGAGGTGACATTCAACCAGCTTAAGTTCGCGTGATAAAGTTATGAATTTAAAACAAAAAACAATTAGTGGTTTATTTTGGTCATTCCTCTCGCAATGGGGGAAGCAAATAAGCCAGTTTATTATTGTCGCTATTCTAGCCAGGTTACTTTCTCCGGATATCTTTGGGGTGATTGCTATGGCGATGATTTTTACTGAGTTTGCTATGATATTTGTGGATATGGGAATCGGGAGTGCTTTGATACAGAAGCAGGATGCTCAGGAACAGCATTACTCCTCGGCTTTTTGGCTTAATATCGTAGTTGGGTTGATTCTAATGCTTCTGATGATGATATCTTCTCCCTTTATCGCAAAATTCTTTAGACAACCGGAATTACAGCCAATTCTTGTGGCCCTTTCTTTTAATTTTTTATTTTCGTCTTTTACAGTAGTCCAACAATCATTTTTAATGAAGGAAATGGAATTTTTTAAACTAGCTATACGTGATATTGGTGCGGTTATTCTTTCGGGTGGTTTAGGTATCTTTATGGCATATAACGGCTTTGGTGTTTGGAGTTTGGTTATTCAAGTACTAAGTTTCACTGTATTTAACGGTATCTTTCTTTGGGGATTTTCGCCTTGGAGGCCCAAGGTTGTTTTCTCTTTTACTCATATAAAAGAAATTGCATTTTTTGGAGGCAACTTAACGGGTTTTAATATAACTAATTATTTTTCTCGGAATATTGATAAATTTTTGATTGGCAGATTTCTAGGTGCGGAAGCACTAGGGCTTTATTCTTTGGCGTATCGATTAATGTTGTATCCTTTGCAGAGTATTTCCTGGGTTGTTGGTCGGGTGATGTTCCCAGCATTTTCTACTATACAAAATGATTTGGAGAAGTTTAGAAATAGTTACTTAAAGTTGGTTAAGGCAATTTCGTTAATCACTTTTCCGTTAATGTTTTGTTTGTTTGCCTTAACGCCCGAATTTATTTTAACTGTATTGGGAGAAAAATGGATTGCGATTATTATTCCAGTAAGAATATTATGTGTATGTGGACTTGTCCAATCAATAGTCACGACAGTCGGAGTTGTTTATATGGCGAAAGGTAGGCCAGATATTCAGTTCAAGTTGCAGCTTTTGGGTGTAACTATAGTCACGCTATCTGTTTTAATAGGTTTACGTTGGGGAATAAATGGTGTAGCTTTATTTTATACGGTACAAACAATTCTTTGGACACATTTTCATTTTTCTATTATAACCAAGCTTATTAAAACAAATATTTGGGATTTTTATAGTAACTTGCGAGGTTGTTTTGTCGCATCATTCTTAATTTTTTCTTTTATTCTTTTGATTAAACAATTTATCTTAATTAAACCGCTTTTTTTATGTGTGTCTATGGTTGTCATAGGGTTTTTTATGTATTTTGTTTATTTGATTTTTGCGCAAGAAGTTAGATTTCGAAATCATAAAATAATTTTTTCTATATTGCAGTAAAATGCGTTACAGTGGGAGTCGTATACTAATCAAAGAAGACGAGATTATAGTATTTTTCAAAATGAAAGAAAGAGATTTGTTATGCAACTACGATTTCAAACTATAAGCCATTTTCCGGTATAGATAATGAAGAAAGTGATCAGAAAAGCACTGCAAATTTTTAGCATTTTTTGCGAAGCCTTGCAATATAAAAGAAGGCTAATGAAGCATAAAAGAATTTTAGATTATAATGTTATCCGAGATATAGATAATAAATCAATATTTAAGCCAAAAATTTTTGTGAGCTTTACTACGACAAGCAGTCGGATTAATTATTTGAAAAAGGTAATTAATTCTCTCCTTGATCAAAGCTTAAAACCTGATGAGATATTTTTATTTTTATCGGATGGCCCCTATCTAAAAGACAAGGGAGTCCCGAGTAGACATATCCCAACCTCATTAAGAAGACGAGAGAAAAAAGGCGAGATTTGTATCGCATATACAAAGAATATAGGTCCATATAGAAAATTAATCCCAATTCTGAAAGAACAATACAAAAATAAATGCGTTATCATAACAGCAGATGACGATACTATTTACCCATATGATTGGGTAGAGACATTATACAGAAGCTATTTAAATTATCCTCAAAAGGTGGCGGCGCATAGATGTAAATTGATGTGGTTTCGTGATAAGAAGTTAGCTCTCTACGAGGATTGGCCTGTGATAATGCGAAATCAAGAAATGCAAAGAGATGTACAGGGGGAAATTAGAGATAAGTATAAGGATCTTTATCTTTTTCCAACGGGTAATAGTGGGGTGCTTTATTCTCCCGCCCTAGTCTCAGATTTGATATTTGATGAAATTTTTCTAGAGCTAGCACCAACTAATGATGATATTTGGTTTAAATTTATGACATTAATTAATAATATTGAGGTTAGTTGTGTTAAATCTCGATTAGTCATGAATCCGGATTTTCGTTTCGCCGCAGGATATAAGCGAAATGCGTTAACTGATATTAACTGGTCACCGATAGGTCGCAATAATAATAGAGCGATTATGAATGTAATTAATTTTTTGGAGCACAAAAAGGTGCTTAATATTCAGCAACATCTTAAAAATTGAGAATAATGGTCTTTAAATTTCCCTTGATGTTTGGGCAGGAGCCTTTTATGGACGTCAAAAAGATGACGACATAGTGGTTCGATAGACAACTACTACGGTGATTATTTACAATTTATCAAGTTGTGGTGGTAGGAAGAAATGAATAAATCATACTTATTTAAAATAATGCTGGCTGGAATTTTTGCTTTTATGAGCGCTGCTATATTTTTATTAGCAGTTCATTTTTCTTTTATGTATTCTGCTTATCCAATGCCAAGTTTATTACTTCATCTTGCATTTTTTGCAATACTTTCAATTATGGTTGTTATAGGGAAACGAGAGAGCATAGTTTATATATTTATGTTCACTTATCCTTTTTTTAATATAACTTTGAGCAAAGTTAACATTTTAACTATTTTTACTATTATATTGGTTTTTTTATATTTTAAAGATATCAGCTGTTATTTAAAAAAAGGTCGCGATATTTTTAGAGTTCCGATGTCTATTATGGGAGTGGCCATTGTTCTTACTACTATTTTTTCAAGATATCCTTTGGAGGCATTGGGACATGCGATTATTCTTTTTTCACTTTTTGGTATCTATTTGGTTTTAAACGTGTTTTTGATTAATAAGGAGAGGGTTAGAAGATTCTTAATAGTTTTGAGTGTGGTAGCTTTGTTTTCTATTATTGTTGTTGTTTGGCAGCTAATTTTTGGAATAGACTCGATTAAATTATTTTTGGGTGGATATAATGAAAATGTTGGTCTTGGCCAAATCAAAAGATTTCCTAGTTTTTTTCTTGATGCACAAGAGGCAGGATTGTTTTTTTTAACAATGGGAATATTCCTAATGGGATTTACTTCTAAGTATTTCAAAAATAATTTATCATTGAAAGCAGTGGTATTTCTTTTATTTTTTGCGTTACTGCTTAATGTTACGCGAGTTGCTATTTTTGCGCTAATTAGTGGCGTAGTTTTACTGGCAATATTGCGAGGTAAAATAATAAGGTTATTAATTATCAGTATGGTTGGATTATTTATTTTGCTTGCAGGAATACCCTTATTTGATCATTTTCCATCTTCGATAAAGGATCGGTTTAGTCGATATCGCATTGAGGAAAGTTTGGAGTTTCGCAGTACTGCATGGATGGGAAGTTTCCCCATTATTAAAAAATATCCTTTTGGAACAGGCTTGGGAAGAGAAAATACTTATTATGCCGCAATAAAGAGCAAGGCATTATTTGTTGAATCTGCTCCTATTCATATTTCTGTAAGAGGACGGGCTCATTTTGAAAACACTTATTTGGAAGTGTTGTATTCTTTGGGGGTTTTGGGGTTCTTGGGTTTTATCTTAATTTTCTTACGCTTTTTTTATATAAAAGGAATCTTCATTAAGAAAAATTTAATTTTAAGATCCAGGATGCCCATTGCACATATTGCAGTTGCAATGTTTTCTTGGGCTGTTTGTGTATTTACTAGCCCGCGATTAAATTATGTGCAGACAATGCTGATTTTTGTAATCTTTCTTGCTTTTAGAAATCTTTATTCGGTAAATCGAGAATTGAACCAATAAAGTGCTCGAGATTTTATTGAATCACAGACTGGAAAAAGATTTTACGATGTAAAATTACATAAATCTATGGACGTGTAGGTATAAAGGATTAATCTCATTAATTGGTTAATGGAAAGATATTAATGTAAAAGCAGATTAATGTTGTGATAACAAATAATAAAATATATAATAAATTACTCGAGCGGATTGTTCTCGCGCACTGTGCGAGTCCAATCGTTTGATTATGGTGTTGGTTGCCCAAGGAATTCATTAAGCGGAGGTGTAGCAGTGTTTGATACTAAATCGATTACTAGAAAGAAGAAAATACTTCTAGTGATTCCCTCTCTTGCTGGCGGAGGTGCGGAAAGAATAATGATTATGATTTTGAAATATCTTGATTATGATATCTTTCTCCCTATTTTGGTTGTTTTTAATAACATTGGAGAATACTGCGGAGAAATTCCTTCATCTGTCCCGATTGTAGAATTAAATAAAAGAAATAAGCTCGATTTTTTTAAGCTTATTTTTAAATTAAGAGCATTAATTAAAAAAGAGAAGCCAGATATATTATTTAGCATGTTGAATTACGCAAATTTCATTGCTGTAATAGCAACATTTTTTCTAAGATTGAAACCCAAAATTGTATTAAGCGAACGAAACGACCCTAATATGCATGTTGCCCATTCAAATTTTAGTTATTTAGTGTTTTTATTAATTAAGTTCACTTATAAATATGCAAATAAAATCATAGTTATTTCTGGTGGGATTAAAGACGCATTGATTAAAAACTTTATGTTAATTGAAGATCGTATTGTCGTAATATATAATCCCCTTGATATTGAAAAAGTGAAAAAATTATGCAATGAAAATGTCTCAGACGAACTATTCAAAAACAAAGCTAAAACCATTATTGCTGTGGGGAGATTGAGCAAACAAAAGAATTACGGGTTGTTATTAAACGCATTTTGTTTAGCGCGAGAAAATTTATCTGATCTTCAACTTATTATTTTAGGTCAAGGTGAATTAGAAGAACAAATGAAGACTTTAGCAATTAAATTAAAGATCAATAATTGCGTGCATTTTTTAGGATTTAAAAAGAATCCATTTCCGTGGATTAAAAGGTCGGATGTATTTGTGCTTTCTTCTATATGGGAGGGGTTTGGTAATGTAATTACAGAAGCGATGGCCTGTGGTGTGCCAGTAATCTCTACTGACTGTGCATCTGGTCCAAATGAAATCATTACTTCTGGTAAAAATGGAATACTTGTCCCGGTGGATGATGTTTTAGAGTTTGCCAAAGTGTTAGAAGCTTTGAATGTTCCAGCATTATCAAATGCTGTTGCCGAAGCTTATAGCGCTCCTGGTCAGGATACAACAGGCACAAGGGGAGTACAACAGGCAGGAATTGGTAATCTGGTTCCGGCTCAAAATCCTATACCTGAAGATTTAAAGGACCTGAATACTACTACTGCAAGTCCAATTACGTAACGAAATAGTAAAGTCTGATTGAGTTTAAAGAACATATTTTAGGGAGGTTAAAACCTCCCTATTTTTTTTATATAATCCAACCATAGCTAAAGTATATTTCTCACAAAAGAAGGCATGTTGTTCTCACAAGGGAAGAGGATATTGGTAATGTTCTTTATTGCAATCTAATTCCACCTGTGAATAGGATTGTTCTTATTGACAATAAAATTAAGTATTGTATAATGAGTATGTACTCATAATAAATAGGGCGTTAAATGGAGGTAAAAATAAAGTGTATTTTAATGATTT
>JAVCCR010000004.1 GCA_030765485.1 Candidatus Gygaella obscura | reverse complement strand
TCATTCAGGATCCTATTTACAGCATGTTCATGGAATATGCCTAAATTGCGGTAAAAAAGTAAATACATTTTAAAAGATTTTAATTCCACGCAATGTTTGTTAGGAGAATACTCTATTGTAATCTTTGCAAAATCAGGCAATTCTGTCTTCGGGCATATACAGGTAAATTCATCTGTTTCTACCTTAATAGTATAATCCTTTTCCGGATACTGATTATTCCAAACTTCAATAAGAGGGGTCTTGATCTGCTTTATGTTTTTCTGCAGACCTTCGTAACTATTTTTTTTACCATTTTTCATCTTATTTCACTCCCATAAATTTATGCATTTGCGGAATAAGCCTAACATCAGTAAAAAAATCTTCTGCTAATCGCTGAAACTCAGAAACTTTTTTAATAACCTTTTTCATTTTACTGCTATCGGGCTGAATCACGCATAAAGGCTTTTTTTTAATTGGCCTAACATTCCTTAAAAATCTCTTAAAATCCGCTAATTTTGTATAATCAGTTACAACCACTTTTAAAAATATATTCTTCTTTAAACCTATCTTTAAAAACCTTAGATGTTCTTTTAAATAAAACTTATCACTTTTCCTTGAAGGAAGCTTGATATCCATACTGATTATATCAATATACCTAATAACTTTTTTAAACTCCGCAGCTAGTGTTCCGTTTGTCTCAAGATAAATTGTTAACTTTTTCTTTTTTAATTCTTTCAAAAAAAGACCTAAAAAAGAGCTTTGTAATAACGGTTCTCCACCAGTAATGGAAATACAATTTATTCTTTGTTTCTTTGCAAGGCGTAAAACTTCTCTTTTCAGCTGAACAACATCATACTGCTTAAATGATTTAATCTTTGTATCACAATAGCTACAATCTAGATTACAGCCGTAGAAACGCACAAACACCTGTTTTCTGCCCAAAAACGGACCTTCGCCCTGGATACTTGTAAAAATCTCACTGACTTTTGCTTTCATCTTTCAAGGAGCGGATCAATAACGCGTGCTTGTTTAAATCCTTTAGCTCTAAACCTGCAACTATCACAAGTTCCACAAGGAAACTTTCCACCTCTATAACAAGACCAGGTAAATTGATAAGGCACCTTTAATTTATCCCCTAGTTTTATAATTCCAGCCTTTGTTAAATTTATAAGGGGAGTTTTTATGGCAATCTTTTTGCCATTTTTGGTTCCTTTATTAATCATCTGCTTAAAACTTTTAAAAAAATCATCCCTGCAGTCAGGATACCCAGAATAATCTATCTGGTTGGCTCCGATAAAAATCGCACTCGCACCACTTACTTCGGCAAAAGAAACGGCAAAACTTAAAAATATAATGTTTCTTGCGCTGACATAAGTTGAAGGAATACTTTTCTTATTCAAAGAGATCTTTGGAATACTAAAAGATTTATCCAACAAAGATGATCCTTTCCAAGGCAAGCTGAATTTAACTATCCTATATTCAGAATCATTCTTTTTTGCAATTCTGACAGCGTAATTTAACTCTTTTTTATGACGCTGATTATAATCAAAGATCAAACAACTGCATTTATAACCTTTTTTTCTGGCCAAATAAAGAAGCGTTGTCGAATCAAGCCCGCCTGAAAGTAAAACTATTGCTTTTTTACGTTTCATAACTTGCGCAGGATGTATCCGACTCCCAGACTGAAACAAATTTTAACGACTTATAAGCCTTCTTTAATCCTTTATATATATATTTAGCGATATTTTCCGATGTCGGGTTAACTTTTTTAAAACAATCCAGTTCATTAAGACATTTATGATCAAGCTCATTTAAAATATCGTTTAAAACTCTTTTAACTTCGCTAAAATCCTTTACCATACCCAGCTTATCAAGTGTTTTACTTTTAAGAACAACCTCTACCTTCCAGTTATGCCCGTGCATACCCTCACACTTGCCCTTATAGCCGCGCAGGCGATGTGCACTGGAGAAATCTGCAATCACTTTTATTTCAAACATTATTAACTTTCTTTACTTTTATTGAATCATTACCTAAAAAACTTTTCCCCAAATCAAAGAATGAACTTTTTTCATCTGTAACGTAAAAAATCTTTTTTGCCTTTTTCATTGCCTGCCTTAAACAGCCTTTATTTATAAGCAGCTCTCTCAATTGCTTGACCGTCTCTTTGGCTGAATCAACTAATATTACTTTTGGACCCATAATTTTTTTAATCAACTTTTTAAGCAAGGGATAATGCGTACAGCCTAAAATCAGAGTATCGATTTTTTTTCTCTTTAAAGGCTCAAGATAAACTCTGGCAACATCCTCCAAGGGCTTTTTATTCAACCATGCCTCTTCCACAAAAGGAACGAACAACGCACAAGCCTGAGTAAAAACTTTTATCTTCGGGTCAATCCTTTTTAGTTCTTTTTCATATGAACGGCTGTTTATTGTCGCTCTAGTTCCAATTACGCCGATACGCCTGGTTTTACTCAGACTGCTTGCTTTTTCAGCCCCAGGAGCAATTACACCCAAAAGAGGAATATTAAAATGCCCTTTAATTGAAGGCAAGGCAAGGCTGGATGCTGTATTGCAGGCAACACAGATAAGCTTTACTTTTTTCTTTAATAAAAACAGAATACTCTCAGTTGAAAAACGAATAATCGTTGGTTTTGACTTTACTCCATATGGAACACGTGCTGTATCACCAAAATACACTATGTTTTCATTAGGAAGCTGTCTGATCAACTCTTTAACCACAGTCAAACCTCCAACTCCGGAATCAAAAACCCCTATAGGACGGTTATTCATCTTCTTACTAAACTCCTATTTTTAAAACTCTTAACACCTAAAGCGATTTTCTCAGCTAAAAGACAACAATAATTATTATCGGCCAACAGTTTCTCTTCTTCAAGATTTGATAAAAAACCTGCCTCTATCAGAATCGCCGGCATAGTGGTAAATCTTAATACATAAAAAGGCGCACCCTTAACACCGATTACATTAAGTCCGTTTGTTGCGGAAACCTGCTGACATATACCTTCTGCTATACCAATAGAATTAAGCTTATTCTCTATTCTTTTATTGCCGCGATCAGCTACTTCAATATAATCTCTTCTATTAACCATAATACCGTTTTCTTCCGCAACAATACTACGAATACTCTCTTCTAATGTGTCACTACAGTAGTAGATTTCAAAACCATTCATCTGTTTCGAATGGTTGGCGTTAGCGTGAACGCTGATAAATAGATCCGCATTAAATCTATTAGCAATATTCGCTCGCTGTGCCAAAGATAAAAACCGGTCACTTTTTCTTGTCAGCAATACCTCATACCCAAAAGACTTAAGCTTACCATAAAGAGATTTTGCAATAGTCAGATTGACATTTTTTTCCATCAATCCATATGTACCTATTGCCCCGGGATCTTTACCCCCATGGCCGGGATCAATAACAATACGTTTTATTTTTCTATACAGCTTTACCTTTTTTTCCTTTGGCGCTTCCTTTTTTAAAAATGTATCGGCAATAATACGCATAGTTGCATATGTAACCAAAACCACCCCCTCTGAAACTATAGGAGGATTTTTTATTCTTTTTTCTTCTTCATTAATAATAATCCAATCATAATCAACGCCTAAAGTAATAGAGCTTTCATCATCTTCTAAGATAACTTTCTGCGCCTGCACATCAAAGTCAAAATCTACTTCAAGCTCATCACACAGCGAAATAAGCGAATAATAATTTTTATTATTTATGCTAAATGATGGCACATCCCTTAACCTAGGCAGACTCACGCATCCAGAAATAAATAAAAATGCAGTTATTAATATTAAACTACTGACTTTTTTTCTTCTAATCATA
>JAVCCR010000021.1 GCA_030765485.1 Candidatus Gygaella obscura | reverse complement strand
TGAGGTGGAAAGAGAACAGCTTCTTGAGAAGAGACGTCTTGAAAAAGACCAAAAACTTAAAGAAGCTGAGCAGCTTAAGAAGCAGCGTGAGGTGGAAAGAGAACAGCTTCTTGAGAAGAGACGTCTTAAGAAACAACAGAGGATTAAAGAATTAGAGGAACGTCGTATTAGGCGTGAGCAGGAAAAAATACGTAAACAGCAAGAAGCACAGCGATTAAAAGAAGAGCGTATTAAAAAAGCAAAAGAAGAACGACTTAAGAAAATTAAAGAGGCTGAATTAAGAAGAGAAGAGCTTCTAAAAGAAATTGAACGTATTCGTGAAGAAAAAATACGCAAGAAAGAATTACAAAGAAAACAAAAGTTAGAAGACACTTTAAGATCCGTAGAAGAACAGTAGAGATTGCAGAATAGTAAAAACTTATGGCACTCTTTAGATATAAGGCAAGAGATAGACTTGGAGGTTTGTTAATCGGTTCTGTTGAAAGCTCCGATTCAGCTTTAGTTGCCCAAAACCTAAAAAAATTAGGATATTGTATTATAAGTATAAATGCTCCTAGTCCGACTGAGCTTTTTATTGAAAAGATTAAAGATAAGTTTGCTCGTATACGACACGATGAGATTGTTATTTTTACCCGTCAGCTAGCCTCTATTCTTAAGTCTGGGTTACCTTTAATTAATAGTTTAGAAGCAGTAAGGGATCAGACAGTAAATAAAAAATTCAAGTTTGTTCTAAGCGAAATAATAAATTCATTACAAAAAGGTAATTCTTTTTCTATGAGTCTGGAACGTTTCCCAGAAGTATTTTCACCGACATATAAAAGTATGATTCAGGCAGCAGAGGCAGGCGGCATATTCGTTGAGGTACTTGAACGTTTGTCAGATTTAGGTATTCAAGAGATGGATTTGCGCAGTAAGGTTAAATCAGCCCTTATGTATCCGGCTGTTTTGGTTGTTGTCGCTTTGTCGGTTGTTGTTTTTTTCTTAGTAAAGGTTTTACCTAGGTTTAGTGTTTTATTTGATTCTACAGGTGTTGCTCTGCCTTTACCTACAAGGATTCTTTTAGGCAGCAGTATGATTTTAAGGAATTTTTGGTATTTATTGATATTAGGTATTGTTGCAGGTATTTATTATTTTAAAAAGTATATTTCTACAAACGAAGGTCTTTATAATTTTCATAGGATTATTCTGAAAATTCCTATATTCGGTGTTTTGATTCTGAAAGTTACCATTGCTCGTTTTACCCGTACGGTGAGCACCCTTCTAAAAAGTGGTGTACCTATACTTGAAAGTTTAAGGGTTGTTGAGAATACGATTTCTAATGTTGTGGTAAGAAGGGTTATACAGGATATACAGGTGGCGATTTCCTCTGGTCAGGATTTAGTTGAACCGTTTCGTTTAAGCGGATTGTTTCCACCTCTTGTAATACAAATGGTTTCTGCAGGAGAAAAGTCTGGAAAGCTGGATAATATGCTTGCAGATGTTGCAAATTTTTATGATTTAGAGATTAATTATACTGTAAGCAATATGACTTCTTTATTAGAACCGATTCTTTTACTTGGTATGGGTGCTATGGTTGCATTTATTGCTTTATCGGTATTGCTACCGATATTCAACCTTGTGCGTGTTTTTAGGCAGTAAAATATGAAAGGAGAATAATGAGTAGAAAAGCTTTTACTTTAATTGAAATATTAGTTGTAGTCAGTATCTTAGCAATTTTAGCTATAATGATAATACCGAATTTTATCGGTTTTGATGCTGAGGCAAGAGTTGTGACTACAAAAAGCAATTTAGAAACTTTAAGGACGCGTATTAGTTTATTTCGGGCAAAGGAAGGAAGATATCCTGCTTCTTTAGGAGAGTTGATCACTACTATTTATTATGATGCAGGTATTCAAAGAGCCTATTTAAATAAACTACCCGCAGAATTAATAAGCGATAAGAACGGTAATTCTACGTATGACGACAGGCCTTCTAATGTCGCGCCCTCTTTTTTAAATAACGGCGGTTGGGTTTATTTTACCGATAAGGCTGAGATGTATGTAGATTGGGATATCCCGTTAGATAAATCTTGGGGAGAATATGCTGAACAAAAACCATCTGAATGGTAATAAGGCTTTTACCTTAATTGGCATTTTGATAGTTGTTATATTCTTAAGTTTAGTGGGTGCAGCTTTGATAAATTTATCTTTTAATCTAGCGGTATCTTCTGATTTGGAGATTGATAGTATAAAAGCATTATATCTTGCCGAGGCTGGCATAAGTCATGCGATTAGGGAGTTAAAAACTGATGTTGATTTGGATAATTTAGGTATAGGCGAAGCTCCTGTTACTGAACTTGGCGATGGATTTTATATGGTTAAACATAATCCTCAGTTATTTACTATAACGTCTACGGGCGTTGTAAATGATGTGCGTAGATCAGTTGAGATTAGTTATGCTACTGCAGGTTTTGCAGAATGAAATTAGGTAAAAAAGGTATAACCTTAGTAGAAATATTATTAGTAATCGCTATAATAGGAATTATTGCTGGGGTTTCTAATTTGATTTTTGATACGAGTATGCTTAGTTGGACTTATTCAACAGATACTCTTTTAGTGGAACGAACAGCTAAACAAATTGTTAATTTTATAATTGAAGGCGATGATAAGTATCCTGGTATACGAGAAGCGCTTGTTATAACAGAAGCGACAAAAACGAGCCTTAATGTCTTGCCGCTTTGGCGCGATACTTTTGAATACAAAGGTGATCTGCAGAGGTTTTATTTAACAAAGCATCTGGCTCAGGATTCACAGATACCGATTTGTTGGGTAAAATCACTTAATGATAAAGATTTTATAGTCAGATTTATAGAATTGAGATTTGATACGTATAGACATCAGCATTATGTGAATGTTTTAGGGGATTTATTGCCTGGTAGCATAGTGAAGCTGGCCTATAAGGCAAATCCCGATGTAAATCCAGAAGTTTATATGAGGCTTTATTATAATGATAACACGCGCACCTTAATGAGACAGTATGCTTTGACATCTAAGGCTATGGTTGCCGATATTGAAAAGGTGGATATTAATTTTTGTGAGTTTAGTTATTATACCAATACAGGAGAATTGATCGTTTTTGATGGCGATTCGATTCCATTAGGCAAATTGCAGAATATATCCGGTATCAGTATAAGGATAAAAACAAAAAGAAACAGCGAGCAATTTGAGCTTTTTTCTTTTGCAGCTTTAAGGAATTTGAAAAATCTTACTGGTGGACTTATTCTCACGGAAGGATATAGAGTAAAAATTCCCGATAGCTATGGCATCAAGGGTTTAATTATTGATAATATAAGCGGTATTCAGGAAAATGGAAAAATTATTTTAGGAATTGGTTATGATCAAGAACCATCTTGGTTGCTTGATATGGATTTAGGGGTTATTCAAGGGGATCCTTTTATAACCAATTATCGAATTGAGTTTCCTTCTGGGGCAAATGTTTATAGTTCTGGTCTTGTTAAAATGGATCTTTTAAAGGGTATAAATTTATTGACCTTAGATAGAAACGGGTTGTATGATTACGATGATGATAGCGGATTAACAGATAGGGTTATATTTAAAGGAGATAATGTTTTTTTAAAGGTTTTACAATTGGATGTTGATAGCGCAACCCTTTATTTTCGACCTTAATGAATAAAAATGGTTTTAGTTTTGTTGAAATATTGCTTACCCTTGTGATATTGGGAATAGTTGTTTTGCCTTTGATGAGGATGTATTCATCAAGCCTAGAGCATATAAATGCGAATAAGGAAAATATAGTTGCTTTTAATTTAGCGCGTATGGAGATGGAGAAAACAAGAAACGCCAATTTTACTATCAATCAGTTTAAAATACAGCCGGATAAAAAATATACTATTAATGTAAATAATGTTGATTGGTTGGTGGAAAGGGTAATTTTTCGCGAAAAACAACCACTGCCTGTTCAGATAAGAGTCTATAGAAAAGATGAACCAACGGATCCTAAGATTATAGTAACTACGTTGTTAGAGGATTTAGAATAGAAAGGGAATTCGCCAGATGGATAAAGAAAGTCGTTTTTTAATAGGAGAGCTCCTTTTAAGCAAGGGATTTATTACTAAAGAACAACTTGATAATGCTTTGGTTGAACAGAAAAGAACCAATAAAAGATTAGGTGATATTTTAGTAGAAAAAGGCGCTATAAAAGAAATAGATTTAGTGCAAGTTTTAAGTGAACAGCTGGGAATTACTTATGTAGATATTGATTCTTATATTATCGATCGGGATGTGATTGATTTGGTAAAGGAATCTACGGCCAGAGATTTTATATGTCTGCCTTTATTTTTAATGAATGATACTTTGACTGTGGCCATGGCTGATCCTTTAGATATCGGGAAAATCGACAGCTTAAAAAGGATAGTAAAATATAACCTAGACCCTGTTTTTGCAACAGAAACAGGAATAAAAAAGGCAATTGAAAAATATTATGGTAAACAGAATGTTTTTGCTGATCATGTAGGTAAAGAGTCGACAGGGACTCCGGCGCAAAAAACTAAAAGCGATCAGGAGAAAATAAACGAGCTTGTTCAACAAAGTGAAGATAAGCCGGTTGTCAAGATGGTTAATCTTTTGATAGAACAGGCAGTTAAAGATGAAGCTAGCGACGTGCATATAGAACCGATGCAGGATAAATTAATGGTGCGTATGAGAATAGATGGTATACTGCATGAGGTTGCTAATCCAGCTAAAGAGTTTGAAGCAGCTTTGATTTCACGAATCAAGATAATCGCTGGAATGGATATAGCGGAAAAGCGTCTGCCTCAGGATGGAAGAATTCAAATGTCAATATCAGGTAAAACCATTGATATGAGAATCTCAACATTTCCTACGATATACGGAGAAAACGTAGCTATAAGAATATTGGATAAGTCAAAAGCCATACTTGATTTAAATAAAATCGGCGCAAATGAAAAGGTTCTGAAGAATTTTAAAGAGCTTATACAAAAACCTAATGGGATTGTACTTGTTACCGGGCCCACGGGTTCGGGGAAAACCACGACTTTATATGCAGTTTTAAACCTTATTAATAGCCCCACAAAAAATATTATTGCTTTAGAAGATCCCGTTGAATATGTCTTGGAAGGGATAAGGCAATCCCAAATTGATGTAAAATCTGGCTTTACTTTTGCCAATGGACTTCGTTCTATTGTAAGGCAAGATCCGGATATAGTAATGATTGGTGAAATTCGTGATTTAGAAACTTCTGAAATTTCCATTCATGCCAGCCTTACTGGTCATCTGGTTTTTTCCACGCTCCACACTAATGACGCAACTTCCGCTATTACTAGGCTTGTGGATATGGGTGTAGAGCCTTATTTAGTGGCTTCTTCTATTACTGGGATATTAGCCCAGAGATTAGTGAGAGTACTTTGTAAGAAATGCCGTAGAAAAACTGCACAGGGTTATGAGCCTGAAGGATGTTCAGAGTGTAATAATACCGGTTATAAAGGAAGAACCGGTATCTTTGAACTTATGTTGATGGATGAGCAAATTAAAGATCTTATATTAAATAAAGCCGCAGTCAATCAATTAAAAGCAAAAGCGCAAAGTCTAGGCATGCAGACTCTTTATGAAGACGGCTTTTTAAAGGTAAAAAACGGCATTACTTCTTTATCGGAAGTTATGCGTGTTACTCAGGAATGAAAAAGGAAAATAAATGAATGAGTTTATGAGAATAATTAGTTTAGTAATAGCAATAGTTAGTTTTATTTTTGGCATAGTGGTGTATTTTAAGAATAAGAAGCAGCTTACTAATATTATTTTTTCTCTTTTGTCTCTTTCAATAGGTGGTTGGGCTTTTAGCAGATTTATGCAGTTTTCTTCAACAGGTATTGAACAGGCACAGGTTTGGGCTATGGTTTGTAATCTGTTTGCGTGTTTTGCCCCTGTATTATTCCTGCACTTTTGCATGAGGATAACAGATAGGTTTAAATATCATGTCATTTTTCTAAGAATAAGCTATTTGGCAGCTTTTGCTTTTTTCTTTATAGCTATTTTTGCCTCCGAATCATTTATTGGAGTAGGTGCAAAATTTGGTTTTGAATATTTTGGCCAGGTGCGGGTATTTTATTATCCCTATGTAATTTATTATGTGTTGGTTTCGTTTTATTCTACAGCTTTTTTGATAGTTGCTTTCATGAAAAGCGTAGGTATAAAAAGAGAGCAACTTAAATATATAATCATCGCAGGTATTACTGCTTTAATGGGAGGATTAAGTGATTTTCCTGGTATTCTCGGGTTTAATCTTTATCCCATAACACTTCCGATATTAATTCTTTATCCTTTTATTCTTACATACGCCGGTTTTAAATACCGTTTGATGAATATCGGCACGCTTATTAAAAAAAGCATTCTTTATAGTTTCTTGCTTTTTTCTGTTCTGATTGTATATATAACTCTAATTTTTTTAATTAAAAATGTTTTCACAAATTTTGTTAAAATTCCTGAATGGACATTGGATTTAAGCATGATTATTTTAATTGTTTTCGGTTTCAGAAACTTAGAAGAGTTTTTCTCTAAAGTCACGGATAAAATATTCTTCCGAAACAGAACGGATTATCAGTTAGCCTTAAAGGAAACTTCACAGGTTTTATGTTCATTAAAAGAGCTAGATAAGCTTGTGGATTTTATAACGGAAAAACTCGTTAAGCTTGTTAAGGTTGAAAGTGTGTCATTGTTTTTACTTGATGAAGAGCAAAAAAAATATATATGCAAAAAACGCTATCCGGATTCACTGCATATTCCTAAAGAGTTATTAGTAGATAATAATCCTTTGGTCGAGTATTTAAAGGAAAAAAAGTTTGTAGTTAAGGAAGAGCTGGATTTTATAATTAAAGATTCAAAGGATTTTGATTTGCAAAAGAATTTAAGAATTGTAAAAAATAATCTTGATTTATTGAATTCTAATCTTTCTTTGTCGATTGCGGTTGTTTCCAATGATTTGGTTTTAGGTATATTAAATATGGGCGCCAAGCGTTCCGGAGATATGTTTGCAAGAGATGAACTTGATTTATTGACTATACTAGCAAATCAAATTGGGATATCTATTGAAAATATAATGTTGGTGGAAAGAGAGAAGAATAACGCCAAAGAATTGGCTGAGGTGCAGGCAAAGTCAAAATATATGAATGTCTTAGAGCGGACCAACGAAGAGCTTAAAAAAAGTAACGAAGAGCTCAAGAAAATGCAGACGCAGCTTGTTTCTAACAGTCGTCTTGTTGCAGTTGGTGAATTGGCAGGTGGCGTGGCGCATGAGATTAATAATCCCTTGACGGGCGTTTTGGGTAATATTCAGCTGGTTAAGATGAAAGGAAAATTAAAGCCGGAAAGCAAAGTTGCTGATTTTATGAAGTTTCTTGACACTGCAGAAAGTTCAGCAATTCGCTGCGGTAAAATAGTTCATAGTCTTTTGGATTTTGCCCGTACAAGACAAAAAAAAGAACAGGTTTTAGATCTTAATGAAACAATTATGGCAACCGTACTTTTAGTTGAGCATATGCTTGAAGTTGATGGCGTAAAAATCGAAAAGGAGTTTTGTGCAGAGCCTGTTTTGGTGTCAGCGCATAGAGGTCGCCTGCAGCAGGCCTTCTTAAATTTTATAAATAATAGTCACTGGGCGATAAAACGCAAGACATCAAACGAAAAAAATGGTATAATAAAAATTAATACAATTCTATCTGATGATAAGCAGAGAGTAGCTATTAGTTTTTGGGATAATGGCATAGGAATTGCAAGGAATAATTTAGATAAAGTATTTGAACCGTTCTTTACAACAAAGCATACTGGAGAAGCAGTTGGTTTAGGGCTTTCCATTGCCTGGGGTATTATAAAAGAACATAAAGGTAGTATTAAAGTAGAGAGCACAGAGGGTAAAGATACCGTAGTTAAGGTTTCTTTGCCTTTATATAAAGAAGTGTAATTCTAGATTAACAGGAAAGGATCAACATGGGTGGAAAGATAGAAATTCTTATTGTTGATGACGAACCGGTCATCAGAAGTCTTTTCCAGGATTTATTGACCGATGAAGGCTATGGCGTTGATTCAGCTAATAATGGCCAGGAGGCAGTTGATAAAGTAAAAGAGAAGAAATTTGACATTTCTTTTATGGATGTGCATATGCCAGTAATGAATGGTCTTGAGGCATTGATTGAAATGAAAAAAATCCAGCCTGATTTAATGATTGTTATGACAGATAGTTATCCAGATAAGCTGGTGCTTGAATCTGAGAAAAAGGGGGCTTTGACATGTATTCACAAGCCCTTTAATATAAAAGAAATCTTAGATTTGATTAAAAACGCTATAGGTAAGAAGGAGGTTTAGGATGAAAAAGATGTTAAGCATTTTTTTAGTTATTATTTTAGTAGGTTTTTTTACTTTAAATTGTTTTGCTGACGATGTTATGCTTTTGGCAAAGGCTGCTCCGCAAAGAGAATTATTAATGTTCACAGATATTCCAATAGTGACTTCGGTTTCTCGTCGTGCAGAGCCGATAAATAAAGCACCGGCGGCAATTACCATAATTACCGAAGAGGATTTGGAAAATATGGAACCGCGTCACTTATGGGATATTTTCCGTAGGGTCCCGGGAATGGATGTTACTACTCAAGATGCAAATTCAGGTTCTGCTAGTCCGCGCGGTTTTAATGAAGACTGGACCAGAAGAAACCAGGTTTTGATTGATGGAAGAAGCGTTTATACACCTCTTTATGGTGGAACAGAATGGGAATATTTACCGATTCATGTCGAAAATATAAAACGTGTTGAGATTATTAGGGGTCCGAGTATCCTTTTTGGTACCAATGCTTTTACTGGAGTTATCAATTTCATTACGAAAGATCCCGAAGAAAGACAAGGTGTTTTTCTAAAAGAAAAACAAGGTACTCATGGTTATAATTCACATACTGTAGGTTATGGTGGCGCTACAGAGAACTTAGATTACAGTTTTACCTATGGTTATGAGTATGATAGAGGTTATGGTTCAAGAGACGGCGAGGATGTAAATGACGATAGCGCAAATCATACCTTTACTTCAAGAAACAAATATAACTTTGATGATATCTCTAATCTGGAGTGGTTTTTGGGTGTAAAGGATATTAACGCAAGAAACCAAAGTACGGGTTCTAATAGCTCTTTTTATATGTCCGATACGGTTAGTTTTTATAATATGTTAAGGTATAATACCAAGGTATTTGACGACCAGGATTTTTATCTGCAGTTTTTTAATCAGTATTGCAATGTTAATAACCATTATTCAGGAGGCGCTCTTGCTTCATACGCTGCTGACGGTCAAGATCTTTGGACAAGGCAGTTTGACTTAGAGATGCAGCATAGTTTTAGCTGGCTAGATGATTTAGCGAATTTTGTCTGGGGTGCTGGAGTAAGACATAACCAGGGAGATGCGTATCTATTCAATAGCGCAGGTGAGAATAAAACCGATAATATTTATAGGTTGTTTGGCAATAATGAATATCAGATGACGGATAAGTTCAGTCTTACAAGTGGTTTGATGTTTGAGCATAATCATATGGCTGGCGATATGTGGTCGGGAAGGGTTGCCGGTATGTATTCACCCTGGCTTGATGAGCAGACATTTCGCTTAAGTTATGCCCGTGCATACAGAAGTCCGACGATGTTAGAACAGTCATTTAATTTTCAGTTTGTTTCTTCAGGGTCTACTGTTTTAGCAGAAACAAGACAGAGTTTTGATTTGGATAAGGAAGTTGTTGATGCTTATGAGTTTGGTTATAATACAAGGTTATTGGATAAGAAACTTAATTTGAGTTTCGAAGCGTTTCACAATGAGTATAAGGATTTAATCAGGGTTGTTAGTAATACAGTAAATGCTGGTCTTCCATTTCCACTACACACAGTAACAACAACAACCAGCAGTTTCGTACAGAATGAACGTGCCCGTTCCAACGGCGTGGAAATTGAAGCAAAATACCATCCTTTGGATTGGGTCGAATATTTTGCCAATTATACCTATGAAGACATAACAGATAGTTATTCTGCTTTGGATACGCTTTATCCCAAACATAAATTCAACTGGGGTATGCGTATGACTTTTCCTGGTGGTTGGAAGCTAAACTGGGAGAATTATTTTACCGATCACTATATAACCAAGGATGTTCAGGATCCGACAGACGCAGGAAGAAAAATAAAGCCATATATTCGAGGAGATGTAAGACTTGCCAAGACATTTTGGGACGGAGACCTTGAAATGGCTTTAAGCGGACAGAATATATATGATCAGTCCCATTTAGAGGATGTTGGAGGTGCTGCAGGCAATAAAATATATGTTGACATTGAAAGAGCAGTATTTTTTACTTTAACTGGGAGGTTTTAGTAATAATTTGCGAATATTAATTGGTTAAAAGTTAAATATATAAAAGCCAAAGTTTAATTTATAAGCAAAAGAGAGGCGACACGATGTCTAAAAAAATCTTTATTTGGGGAGCTATGTTCTTCCTTATTTTTGCTGGACTTGTATTCGCACAAGACGGCAAAACGAAAATAGCTATTATAAAGAGCTTGAATATCAAGCCTTACAATGTTGCTTTAGACGGTTTTAAAGCTACATTGTCTAAAAAGGGTTTTAAAAATATCGAATTTAAGGAATTTGATTTAGGAGGAAACGGTAAGGCCGCAAATAAGATAAAGATAATAAGTCAGATTAAAAACAATAACTTTGATTTAATCCTTACGGTTGGTTCAGGTTCCACTGTTTTTGCCAAGAATAATTTTAAACAAATTCCAATAGTCTTTTCTATGGTTTTAAATCCTGTTGCCAGCGGTTTTATAAAAAGTATGAAAGGTAATCCCGGTTTAAATATTACAGGTGCATCTTTGGATATACCGATTGAAACACAGTTTAAATTACTGCAGGATAATGTAAAGAGTTTAAAAAGGATTGTTGTTTTTTATAGCCCTAAAGAAACAGAAGATGTGGTAAGGCGCGCTGAGAAAGTAGCTAAACAGCTGGGGTTTAAATTTAAAGCCGTGCCTATAGCAACGCAAAAAGATATTAAGCGGTCTTTGAAGGATTTAATATCAAAAGAAGACGCTCTTTGGGGATTAGCGGATAGTACTGTTTATAGTCCGCAGACAACTCAGTTTATTATTTTAGAAACCTTAAGGAATAAAATTCCTTTTATGGGTGTTTCTAGCGCTTTTGTAAAAGCTGGAGCTTTGATTGCGCCAAGTTGTAATTATGCCGACATAGGAAGACAATCTGCTGAAATTGCTTTGGAAATTATTAACGGAAATAATCCTTCTGTAATACCGATAAGCGTTCCACAGAAAATTGAACTTTCAGTAAATGCGAATACCGCAAAAAGAATTAATATAGTATTATCCAAAGACACATTGAATAAAGCATCCAATATTTATTAATGAGGAGGATACATGCCCAATAGAATACGTTTTAATATTGCATTGAAAGTCAATATTGGTGTTTCTATACTTATGATAGCTACAGCTTTTATTCTTGGCTATAATTGTATAAGAAGCCAGATCAGGACTGTAAAAGCTGAATTGAAAATCCGCGGTGAGTCTTTGGTTAAGAATTTAAGCTATAACTGCGAACTTGGGGTTTTGGCTAATGATAAAGATAGTCTTGATAACATGCTTCAGGGTATAGTCAGTGAAAAAGATGTTATCTATGCTGCTATTTTTAATGCAGAAGATATGATGATTACAGAATCTGGAATATCTGGAGATACGGATTCAACATACGAATTTATTAGTTCTGTAGTAACTAAAGTTATTCCTCAGTCTTTGGGTCTTGAGGGCATGACTATTGTTCCTAGTGGCGATCTGCCAGAAGAGGCTATTGGTAAGGCAAAGTTACAGATATCCCTACAAAATTTATATAATACAATTAAGCTTATTCAGACTAAAACCATATTTTTAACAATTGCATTAATTTTACTTACTTTAATAATTACGGTTATTTTAACCAGAATAATTATTGGTCCTCTTTTCAGCTTAGTAGAGGCAACACATAAAGTTGCAAATGGTGATTTAAGTTATAAGGTTAAGATGTATTCAAACGATGAAATCGGTGATTTGGCTCTTTCTTTTAACGAGATGACCGAGAATTTAAAAACTGCCTACGGCAAGCTTGAAAAACGAACTCAAGAATTAGAATTGACCAATAAAGAATTAAAAGAAGCGCAGTTTAAGCTTGTCCAGTCTTCTAAGATGGCTGCTATTGGTCAACTTGGTGCAGGGGTGGCACACGAGCTTAATAATCCTTTAGGTGGTATTCTTGGCTATGCCCAGTATACTTTACAAAAGGTTAGAAAACCTGATTTTAAACAGGAAGATTTTAAGACCTGCAAAACATATTTAGAGTATATTGAAAGAGAATCATTAAGATGTAAGACAATTGTTGAGAACCTATTAAAATTTTCCCGCGGTCCGAAGAAAGAAATGGAAGATGTAGATTTTAATAGGGTTGTTAGTGAAACTATGCCTTTAACTGGTCATGATTTGCGTTCTCATAAAATTGAGATTATCGAAGAGTATGATGAGAATTTGCCTATAGTTCAAGGTAACTTTAATAAATTGCAGCAGGTGGTAGTTAATATGATGATTAACGCAAAACATGCCATGCCCGACGGAGGGAAGTTGTATTTACGGACTAAAACAAAAAAAGAAGGCGAAAAGAATATAGCGGTAATAGTAGAAATTCAAGATACCGGTAAAGGAATTGCACCGGAGAATATCTCTAAATTATTCGAGCCGTTCTTTACGACAAAACAGGAGTCAAAAGGTACGGGACTAGGTTTATCAGTCAGTTACGAGATAATTCAGGAGCACGGCGGAGATATAACGGTTGAGAGTGAAGCGAACAAAGGAACAAAGTTTATAATAACAATACCAGTAAAAAATGGCTAAACAACATAAGGCAAACGTACTTGTAGTTGACGATGAAGAGGTATCCCGTTCGCTTTTGAATGATTTTTTAGGCGATATAGGTTATCGGGTCCAGACCGCTGAAAATGGCGAAGTGGCTTTGAATATCGTAAAAACTAATCATTTAGATTTAATCATTACTGATATGCGTATGCCGGGCATGAGCGGTTTGGAGTTGATAAGAAGCGTACACCAGATTAATGATGAGGTATGTTTTATTGTAATTACAGGATATTCTTCTATTGAAACAGCTATTGCTGCAATAAGAGAGGGTGCATACGACTATATCTCTAAGCCATATAATCTTGATGAGATGAAAATTATTATTGAGCGAGCGATTGAAAGACAGAATCTATTGAGAGACTCGAAGGAAAAAGAGTATTATAGAGAACTTTCTATTCTTGATGGGTTAACTCAAGTATACAACCATCGTTATTTCCATGAACTCATTACACGTGAAATTAATCGCGGAGCGCGTTATCCCCAATCGTTTGGTTTGATGATGCTGGATTTAGATAATTTTAAAGGCTTTAATGATTCTTACGGTCATTTAGCAGGTGATTGCGCATTGAGGGAGGTAGCACAGGCGATTACCAGTAGTTTACGAAAAGTAGATTTAGTGTGTCGTTATGGGGGAGAGGAGTTTGTTGCAATAATGCCTCATACTAATAGAGATGGAGCAAAAATAGCATGTGAAAGAGTACGTAATGCTGTTGAAATAGCTTTGATTAAAGATGAAAAAGGTGATGAAATCGGCAAGATTACAGCGAGTATTGGTCTGGCGAGTTTCCCTGAAAATGGTCAGACAAAAGAAAATATAATTAAAAGTGCCGATATAGCACTTTATGAAGCAAAAAACCAAGGGAAAAATCGCGTTTGTATCTTTCAGACTAAATAGTTTTCTTGTAACTGTCCTTCCCAAACTAGTCTTGACAAAAATAAACAATTAATATAGGATAATCCAATATAAAAACATAAAGGGAGGTTTTTCATGCTGGATGAGATAAAGATTTCAAAAGCAATTATAGAAACTTTTACGGATAAGTTAATTGATAGTCTTGAATTAGATGTTGCTATTGTTGGTGGAGGCCCCGCAGGGATAGTCTGTGGTTATTATCTGGCTAAAAAGAATATAAAAGTTGCATTGTTTGAACGTAAGATTTCTTTAGGCGGAGGAATGTGGGGCGGAGGTATTATGTTTAATGAGATTGTTGTGCAGAGTCAAGCTAAAAAGATTCTTGAAGAGTTTGATATAAAGACAAAATTATACAAAGAGAATTATTATACTGCTGATTCTATTGAGGCAGTTTCTACGCTTTGCTCTAAGGCAACTAAAGCAGGATTAAAGGTTTTTAATCTTGTTTCAGTTGAGGATGTAATGATAAGAAAAAACAATATCACAGGCATTGTAATCAATTGGAGTGCGGTTGAATTGGCTAGGCTTCATGTTGATCCTATTTGTGTAAGATCTAAGTTTGTCGTCGATGCAACTGGTCATGCCGCAGAAGTAAGTAATATTGTTGCCAGAAAAATTGGCAATAAACTAAATACAAAATCCGGACGCGTCGAAGGAGAAAGACCAATGTGGGCTCAAGTAGCAGAAGAGGCGATTATTAAAAATTCCCGGGAGGTCTTTCCTAACCTTTATACCTGTGGTATGTGCGCTAATGCTGTTTTTGGTGCCGCGCGCATGGGTCCTGTTTTTGGCGGTATGCTTTTATCAGGTAAGAAAATCGCCTCTACTTTAATGAAAAAGATAAAGTGAAGGTGTTAGTTTTACTTTCCGGTGGCCTGGATAGCGCTTTAGTTGTCAAAATACTGCAGTCTCAGAATATCGATGTAGTCGGGGTAAATTTTTCAACTGCTTTTACAAAACCTATTCCTCAAAAGTTAATCGAGTCATTAGAGATACCTGTAAAAACCATTAAATGTGGCAAAGACTATCTTGACTTATTGATCAAACCGCGTTTTGGCTTTGGTAGAAATGCCAATCCTTGTATAGATTGTCATATCTATATGTTGAAAAAAGCTAAAGCTTTATTAAGTAGGCTTAATGCTACATTTGTGGCAACTGGTGAAGTCTTAGGGCAGCGTTCGATGTCACAGAATAAATGCATGTTAAAACTTATTGAGTCTGAAAGCGGTCTTAAGGGTTTATTGCTTCGTCCTTTATCCGCTAGATTATTGGCACCAACCGAGGTTGAGAAAAAAGATTTTGTTAAAAGAGATCGTTTATTAGGCCTTAGCGGAAGAGGGAGAAAAGTTCAATTGCAGTTTGCCAAAGAGTATAAATTAACTGGTTTTAGTCAGCCGGCAGGAGGTTGTTTTTTAACTGATCCGCGTTATAGCCATAGGATAAAGGATTTATTAAAATACGACGAACTTAAGGTTAAAAATATCAGCTTATTGAGAATGGGGAGACATTTTCGTATTGGCAGGAAAGCAAAGTTTATAGTAGGAAGAGATAAAGCCGATAACGGCATTATCTCTGAAGCTGTTAAAAATGAAGATTATGTTATTTTTGCACCCGATATTGCCGGACCAATAGGTTTGGCCAGGGGAAGTCTTAAGAAAGATGAACTTATTTTATGCGCAAAGATAATAGTTTATTATACAAAGGGTAAACCATCAAAAAGGAAAGTTTTAATTTCTAGGGAAAAGGGAAATTTAAGCCTATCGGTAGAGGTTTTACCAGAAACAAGAACTACTTTAGATAGGCTTCTTATCTAGAAGAAAAATCATAGCAAAGCAAATAATCAAGTGCTATAATAATTTTATTATACTAGGCAATAACTATGAGTCGAATAGCAAAAGATATTACGGAATTAATTGGTAAAACACCTTTAGTTAAGCTTAATAAGCTTAATAAGAATCTCCAGGTTGAGATTGTGGTAAAGCTGGAATTTTTTAATCCTGGTTTCTCTGTTAAGGACAGGATCGGTTTGGCTTTGATAGAAGATGCTGAAAATAAAGGTTTGATCAAGCCTGGTTCAACTATTGTAGAGCCAACTTCCGGTAATACCGGAGTTGCGCTTGCTTTGATTAGTGCTTTGAAAGGATACAGGCTTCTTTTGGTAATGCCTGAAAGCGTGAATGTTGAAAAGATAAAACTATTAAAGATCTTGGGTGCGCAGGTTGAATTAACACCTAAAGAAGGCGGTATGATGGCTGCTGTTAAAAGAGCCAAAGAATTAAGGAATAATTATAAGGATGCTTTTATGCCTTCTCAGTTTGAGAATCCTGTTAATCCAAAAACGCATGAATTGACTACAGCTGTTGAGATTTGGGATGATACCGCAGGTAAAATTGATATATTGGTAGCTGGAATCGGTACGGGCGGGACTATTACTGGCATAGCAGAAGTTCTTAAGAAAAAGAATAAAAATATCAAGATTATAGGAGTAGAGCCGAAAGGTTCTGCTGTGATATCTGGTAAAAGTGCGGGAGCTCATAAAATACAGGGTATTGGCGCAGGTTTTATTCCTAAAGTATTAAATAAAAACATTATTGATGAAATAATCCAGGTGACGGATGAACAGGCTTTTTCTACAACTAGAGAATTGATCGCAAAAGAAGGTCTCCTTGTAGGAATTTCTTCTGGGGCAGCAGTGTATGCTGCTTTGGAGATTGCAAAAAAAGAACAAAGCAAAGGTAAACTGATTGTAGCTATTTTACCAGATAGCTGCGAAAGATATTTAAGTACGGGTTTATTTGATACGGAGGTTTCCTAGATGATTAGAACAATCAAAGAGATTAATGAGAAAATAAAATTGGGTGAAGTGGTAGTTGTTACGGTTGAAGAGATTATTGATATTGTTGAAAAGGAAGGCGTAGAAGCTGCAGCGAAGAAAGTCGATATTGTTACAACAGGTACCTTTGGTCCAATGTGTTCTTCAGGCGCTTATTTCAATATTGGTTCATCAAAGCCGAAGATAAAATTAGGCGGAGGTAGTTGTTTGTTGAATAACGTTCCTGCTTATTGTGGCTTTGCCGCTTACGATGTCTATATTGGAGCTACTGCGCTTTTAAAAGACGATCCGAAGAATAATGTCTATCCTGGAGAATTTAAATACGGCGGAGGCCATATTATAGAAGATTTAGTTAGCGGTAAGGATATAAGGTTGTCCGGAGAGGGTTACGGAACAGACTGTTATCCCAGAAAGAAATTAGAGACTTTGATAAATATTAAAGATTTGAATGAAACGGTATTGTTTAATATTAGAAACGCTTATCAGAACTATAATGTTGCGGTTAATTTATCCGATAAGTTTATCCATACTTATATGGGTACGCTTAAACCTAATTTGGGTAATGCAAATTATTGTTCTGCCGGACAGCTTTCACCGCTTTTAAAAGATCCCAATTACAGGACGATTGGTGTTGGTACGCGTATATTTTTAGGTGGGGGTACTGGTTATATTGCCTGGCATGGCACACAGCACAATCCAAATGTTAAAAGAAAACACAACAGTGTCCCTGCTTTTCCTGCTGGGACAATTGCAACTATCGGTGATTTAAAAAATATGGATGGATCTTGGTTGCGGGGGGTAAGTATGCTTGGTTATGGTGCGAGCCTTGCTGTTGGTATCGGTGTACCTATTCCTATAATTGATGAGGAGATTTGTCGTTCTGTGGCAGTAAAAGACAGTGATATATATACGCAAGTAATTGATTATAGCAGAGATTATCCTAATGGGGTAACTCATAGCATAGCAGAAGTAAATTATGAACAGTTAAAATCTGGGACGATTAAGATAAAGAATAAGGATGTTTCTACTGGTGCTTTGTCTAGTTATTCTAAGGCACGGGAGATCTGTGATATATTAAAGCAATGGATAAAAGATAAAAAATTCTATTTATCTGAGGCTGTTGCTTCTTTACCGGGCGCAAAAGATAATTATAATCTAAAACCTTTAAAAGAGAGGCATTTTAAATAGTCGTAAAGGAGTATGTATGATATCTAAAAAAATAGTACTTCGTTTTCCACATGGACTAGTTGATCAGCCTATAGTGTATAGGTTGGTAAAAGATTTTAATCTTTCTTTTAATATATTAAAGGCACATGTTACTCCTAATGAAGAGGGTGTTTTGATTTTGGAATTAAAGGGTGATGAGGTTGATTATGAAAAAGGTATAAAGTATCTTGAAAATAGCGGAGTAAGAATCCAGCCGTTAAGTCAAGATATTGTACGTAATGAAAAAAAATGTACTGATTGCGGACTTTGTGTTCCTATTTGTCCTGTTGCAGCGCTTGTAGTTGATCCGCAGACAAGAAAGGTGATATTCCACGAAGATAAATGTATTGCCTGCGAACTCTGCGTTAAGGTTTGTCCTACCCATGCCATGGAAGTGCATTTTAGCAAGTAGTTTCAATGCGATGTTGTTAAGATGAAAATTCTACTATTCTTTAACCTATCCTTTTATTTAATTATTGGGTTTGTTTTTGCACAAACACAGGCTTTAGAAAAAATCGTTGTAACCAAAGATAAATTCTCTGGTTATAGCGTTGGACAAGAAGTTGTCTGTGATTATTCAAATATGGATAAGCTTGCCTATCTAGAAAATCTTGCAGGTATTGATCTGCAAAGCCGAGGGTTTTACGCTGCACAACAGGATATTTCTTTGTGGGGATCTAATTTTCAGCAAGTTTTAGTGACGCTTAACGGAAAATACTTTAACGATCCTCAAACAGCGCATTATAATCTTGATTTGCCGCTTTCTAATCAAGATATAGCTTTGGTTGAGGTTAAAAATACGGATTCCGCGGTGAATTTGGGACCGGGTTGTTCTTTTGGCGCATTGAATTTTGTGATTAAAAAAGCCAATGCAAATAAGACCATTTTTGAATCCGGGTTTGGCAATCATGATACTTTTTCAGGCCTATTTAGTCTAAGTCGTGCAAATGAAAACCTGGGCAATCGTTTTACTTTTGAAAGATTAATTTCTGACGGTTTCCAACCTTTTACTGAACAGAAGCAGTTGAATATTAGCGATTTTTTCTCATACCATAAAGACGATTTTTTTGTTGATTTGGGGTTTGGTTATAATAATAAGGATTTAGGTGCGTATGATTTTTATACTCCCGGTAGTGGTTTTGCTTCGAAAGAGTTAACCTCTACAAAGTTTTTTATCGTTGATAGTGAGTTCGTCCGGGAAGACGTTAAGATAAAACCGGGTTTGCTCATAAGAAAACATAAAGACACTTTTACCTTAGAACAAACTAATCCCAATCTTTATATGAATAATCATAAAAGCGATGCATATTCGACTTATCTGGATATTGAATCTGAATCCGGTTTTGGCAAGCTTGATATGGGCTTAAGGATGCTAGAGGAGAAAATTAACTCCCTTAGGCTTAATAAACATAGACGTTTGATGTATAGCGCGTATCTTAAGGATAAAATCGGTATTAGCCATAAATTAGATTGTATTTTAGGGTATAGGTTTGATTATAGCGATGAATATATGGGGATTTCTTCCGGAAGTATTTTATTTAATATGATGGTTAATAAGCGCTGTTTTTTACATCTGGGAATATCTAGTTCACTACGGCTACCTTCATATACCGAGCTTTATTATGCGGATTCTACCACGCTAGGTAACGCTAACCTTGCTTATGAGTTTGGTTATAAATATGAACTAGGTTATGATATCGGGATGAATAATATGAATTTTGCACAGAGCGTTTTCTTTCAGGAGCAAAGCAATGAGATCGATTGGGTTAAATCTAGCAAAGCGAGCCTATGGCAGGCGCAGAACATCGATTCTTCAGTATTGGGGTTAAACAATATATTTGGTTGGAGAATAAACCAACAGGCCAAATTAGAATTAAGTTATATGTATACAAACAAATCTTCCCAAGAAGGTTTTACCTATAAATATGGCCCCAGCAATACGAGGCATCTTGTTACAGCTAGATTATCTTATAAGAAGAAAAAGTTTTCTCATTATTTTGATTTAACTTACAAGAAAAAACCTTTAAGGGATGCTTGGATACTATGCGGTATGAAGAGTATATTTGCAGTAGATAGCAACAAAGATGTTTTTTTTGAAGTGGATAATCTATTTAATGTCGAATATGAGCAGATTGAAGGGGTTCCTTCTCCTGGTAGATTGTTTAGATTGGGGGTGAGATTAACTTGGTAAAAAAGACAGTAGCTGTTGCTTTAAGCGGTGGTATAGATTCTGCTGTTGCAGCCTGGTTGTTAAAAAAGAATAATTTTAATGTAGTTGCATTTACGGGAAGCTTTTCTAAAATAGATAATTATTTAGGAATTGATCGCTATTTTAGTGATAAGGGTATGAATCAGGCAAGAAAAATAGCCCGGATACTGAAAATAAAGCATTATGTGGTAGATTTTTCAAATGATTTCAAGAAAAGGGTGATAGATAAATTTATCCAAGAATACCTTTGCGGCAGAACTCCCAATCCTTGCGTGCTGTGTAATAGGTATATAAAATTCTCTTCGATTTTTAAAGCAGCATTAGATTCAGGCGCTGATTATTATGCTACCGGTCATTACGCTGGTGTGTGTTTCAATAAGAAAAATAAATCCTATTTTATAAAAAAAGCCAAAGATAGAGAAAAAGACCAGAGTTATTTTTTATACGGCGTGAGAAAGGAAGTTTTACCTTATTTATTATTACCATTATCGGATATTACGCGTAAAGATGTTGTAAGGCTTGCCAAAAAATTGCATTTGTCTGTAGACAGCAAAAAAGGCAGTCAGGAGATTTGTTTTTTATCCAGTATGGATTATAGGGAGTTCCTTAGTCAATTTAAAGTAAAAACTGGCGATATCATAGATTTAAAAGGTAAGATAATCGGAAAGCATAAAGGCGTGCCTTTTTATACAGTAGGTCAACGAGAAGGATTAGGAATAAGTAGCAAAGAGCCCCTTTATGTGTTTAAAATAAATAAAAAGAACAATAGAATTACTGTCGCTAGGAAAAAAGATGTATTTTTTAAAGGGCTGGTTGCCAAAGACGTCAATTTGTTCATAGAAAAGAGCTTTTCGCAATCCCTTGCAGTAGATATCAAGATACGATATAATCATATTCCAATACGCGGCAAATTAAGTTTTTTAGAAAACAATAGAGTGAAGATAGTTTTCTCAAAACGGCAGTTTGGGGTTAGCCCGGGACAGGCAGCTGTTTTTTACAAAAAAGATTATTTGTTAGGTGGAGGTACGATCGTTGAAGCATTTTAGATAAGGCAATATATGAAAAAAATAGTGAAAGAAATATTAAGATTGAAAAAATTGCGCAACGCCTCAATTCTGGCGCACAATTATCAACTTCCTGAGATACAGGATATAGCCGATATATTAGGGGATTCTTTAGAGCTTAGCAGAATAGCTGCGCAGTTATCATCTAAGGTTATTGTTTTTTGTGGCGTAAAGTTTATGGCTGAGACGGCTTCTATACTCTGCCCGGATAAAAGAATCTTGATTCCCGATAATAATGCAGGTTGTCCTTTGGCTGATTCTATAACCGTAAGAGAGTTAAAATTATTAAAGGCAAGAAATCCTAAAGCAGTAAACGTTGGTTATGTGAATACAACAGCTAGAATTAAGGCTGAGTTGGATTATGTGTGCACTTCTGGCAATGCAATCTCTGTTATCAGGTATCTTAAAAACAAAAAAGAGATTATTTTTGTTCCTGATAGATGTCTTAGTGATTATGCATATAAGGCTACTGGGCAACAATTAATTAGCTGGAAGGGGTCATGTCCGGTTCACGTTGATATAACCCCCAGACATATAAAAAGACAGAAAAAAGCTCATCCTCAGGCTGTTGTTTTAGTGCATCCTGAGTGTACGTCTGAAGTTATTGCTTTAGCGGATGCTGCTGTTTCGACAAGCGGTATGTGTAAGTTTGTAAGCAAATCAAGGAAGAAAGAATTTATAATCGGCACTGAGAAGGAAATGCTCTACCGATTGTATAAGGAAAACCCGGAAAAGAAGTTTTTTGCAGCAAGTGCTAAGGCAATATGCGATGACATGAAAAAGATAACACTTGAAAAGCTGCTTTTTTCTCTTGAAAATATGAAATACGAAGTGAAGGTGACAGAAGCTATAAGAAAAAAGGCATTAAAACCGATTAAGAGGATGTTGAGCATTAAATGATAAAAAGGTCTTTAGTACTCACGTTTTTTATTGTCATAGCAATTATTTTTTTATCTTATATAAAGAATAAGAAATGTTCATTGTATAAAATATGCCCAGCTAAATCAATTGTTACTCAAAATCAGATAAAGAAACTCCCCTTTATTAAGAATGAAAAGATAGATTTTGATGTGTATCTTTTTAGCTTTAAGATAGGTAGCAGTGTAATTGAATTTATCGGTTCAACTGAAGATTACAGTCAATTACATTATTGTATAGAATCTATCAGTGATACCGTAAATTATAAAGGAGTTGAAAAAATATTTGTTGAGCAAGATAATCTTTATCCTTTATACGTAGAAAGAAAACTTTCTATGGGTTGGGATAAGGAAGAGATTACCGAAATTTATGACATTAAAAACAAAAGCGTAACGATTAAGAAAGTCAAAAACGGCAAGACGTTACCAGACTTATTTATTGAAAAGCCCACGGTTATACAAAACAGCATATCGCTTTTATATTACTGCAGGTTGATTAATGATTTTTCTCTTGGCAAGATTCTAAGCATAAATCTACCCACTAAATCTTATGAACTGGAAATAAAAAAAGTTGTTGATATTAAAGTGCCTTTTGGAACAAGCAAAGCCTATCTTTTAGAGGATAAAAAGGGAGCGTTTAGAATATGGATTGGTACGGATGAGAATCATTTTCCCTTAAAGTTTGAATATAGTAGTTTTATGAATAGCTATTCTATGCGTATGAAGGCAGTATCAACAGGTAAAGATGAATAATAAATCTAAAGAATACCAGGCGATAAAGAATTCGTTTTTCTTTTTAGAGATTTCTTTAAATATTCTTTTACTTTCATTATTGTTTTTCTTGGGTGGTTCACATCTGTTAAAAGACTTGGCCATAGAGATAAGTAATAATTATTATTTAACCTTATTTATATATTTCTCTTTTTTGAGCATGGTTTTTTACATAGTTTTTTTCCCAATCAGTTTTTATTCACAATTTGTTTTAGAACATAAATTCAATCTTTCCCGGGAAAGTTCTTCCCAGTGGTTTAAGAAAAACATCAAAAAGGCAGTTATTTCTTTTGTCTTTGGCGCAGCGTTAATTGAAGTGTTGTATCTATTTTTTAATCTTCAACCAGGTTATTGGTGGTTGTGGTTTAGTTTGTTTTATCTGGTGTTTAGTAGTTTGGTAAGTTTCATTTTGCCAGTTATGATCCTGCCTATATTTTATAAATATAAGCCTCTTGAGAATAAGGAGCTTAGTAAAAATATAATTGAGCTTGCCAGAAATAACAATATAAAGGTTTTGAATGTTTATACTATAGATTTCAGTAAAGAAACCGCAAAAGCAAATGCAGCGATAATTGGAATGGGTAAAACCAAAAGGATCGTGCTTGCTGATACCCTTGTAGATAATTATACGATTAATGAAATTATTGCTGTTCTTGCGCATGAATTTGGCCATTTTGCCTGTGGTCATATACGCAAATTGCTCTTTTCCGGCTTTGTTATAACTTTAGCGAGTTTATTTTTTATGTATGTATTTTTATCTAAGTCATTTTTATTTTTAGGCATCAATGGTTTTAGCGATATTGTAGGTTTTCCTATTATAGCGCTTTTCTTTATTATTATCAGCCTTGTTGCTATGCCACTACAGAATGCATATTCCAGAAAGCTGGAAAGAGAAGCTGATGCTTTTGCGCTTAATGCTACAAACGATAAAGATAGTTTTATTTCTTTAATGGAAAAACTAGGACAGCAGAATCTGTCGGATAAAAACCCGAACCGGTTAATTGAGTTCTTATTGTATGATCATCCTTCGATAGCATCGAGAATAAAACTGGCAAAGAATTATTTTAATGAATACTAGATTCTTAAGAGTCTGGAAAGAGCTTGATTTAAATGATGTCAAAGAGCATATTGCCATTTTGGGGATAAAGAGTGCGATCTGTCAGAAGTGTAAGAACAATATTGCTGATTTATCTAAAGGCAAGTGCGATAGTTGCAACTCACAGATAAAGTATATTACTTTTAGGCAAGAAATTGTTGAGGATCCCAGTTTTTTTGTTAAACTAAAAGTATGGCGTAAACAGTTTATCTGTGTTGATTATAAAGACTATAATAATATGACTGCTCGCATGAAGGCAGAAGAAATTTTTAAAAAGGAGAGTTGATGACGATAAAACAGTTTATAGATGAATGTCATGCTGTAGCAAAAGATAAAGGATGGTGGCAGGATGCTAGAAATGATGGCGAACTTATTGCTTTGATGCACTCAGAGCTTTCAGAGGCGCTAGAGGCAATGCGTAACCATCAGGGTAAAGATGCTATTGCAGAAGAATTGGCTGATTGTTGTATAAGGATTTTTGATTATTGTGGAGATAGAGAGATTGATTTGGAAGACGCTTTGGTAAAAAAGATAGATTATAATAAAACAAGGCCTTATAGACATGGAAAAAAGTTTTAGTTATAAATTTATACTTCTATTTTTATTGGTTGGAGTTATTTTGTTTTCGGGTTGTTCTATTGGTCTGCAGTATTTGACTAATAGGAACAATTTGGTGAGAATTCCGCAGATCCTTGTTGATATAGAGCCTTTATTTAAACAAAATTTTGTTGAGATAAAAGGAAAGCTTATTCTTACTAACCCGTCAAAAAGCAATTTAAAACTGGAAAAGATTTATTTATTTATAAAAGATGCACAAGGCGTTCAGTTAAAAAAACTTGAGCTTGATTGGCAAAAACCTGAAACGCCAACAGATGTCAGTATGATCTGTCCGATTGATATAAAACTGGATCTGGCAGTTTTAAATAATGACGAGCTAAGTGTTTTCCTAAAAACCGATATCATCTATAAAAAACTTAAATTAAAAATTCCTTATGATAATAAGGTGGCCACTTTGCATTTAAAGAGCATGAAGCAAAGCCTTAAAGGGCCGATGATTGCTACGATTTTCTCTGCCTTAAAGCCAGGATTGTTGGGTAATATATCTGTTGATTATGTGATAGAATTTGTAAACACTTTTGAAATTGATTTGTTGCTTGACGGAGATATAAGATTGTATTTTGATAAAGAAAAGATAATCGGTTCCAGCGCGATTAGAAACGTTATTTTGAATTCAGGCCAGCCCACGCTGATAGAGGATACGATTAAAATAGAAGAGAACCTAAGAAAAATTATTTTCGATGAGTTTGTTAAAAAGTCTTCACAGCTAAAGATCGATTTTTGCGGATTTCTAAAAGTTGCCAAGACTGGAATTTCCATTCCGATTAATATAAAATCAATTCAGTCAGTGGATTTTTCCTTGTTTTCTAAGAAAACCAAAATGGAGTGATATGAATAAGGTTTTTTTATTTTTATTGTTAAGTTTGTTTTTTTTTAGTGGATGTTCAAGGGTTATGGTTTTTAAAAAACTAGGTTCCAATTATGCCCTTATGCAAAAAAGCATTGAGGAAAAAGATGCCTTGTTTGAAAGCCTAAAAAAAGATATCAAAAGTTCTGTTTTAGAAACAGGCCTTAATAAAAAGGATATTTTAAGTCGTTACGGTCAGCCGGTTTTGACAAAAGACGATGGGTTAAGTTGGCTTTATCGGTTGTCGCTTGATTTCTTTGAGAATGAAAAGATCTATCTTTATTTTGACAGCAACGATTGTTTGTTAAGCTGGAGCATAACCAGTGAGAAACAAGATTAGTTCTTGAATTAGCCCCGCCAAATATATATAATATAATTATAGTGAATAAAATACGAAAAAGAGACAGCTGGGGTTCTCGTACCGACATTATAATGGCAGTTGTCGGTTCTGTGGTTGGTTTGGGTAATTTCCTGTGTTTTCCTGCTAAGGCGGTTTAAAATGAATTAAGGTGGTTGGATATTTTTCGGTATCAGCTGGGTAGTGATTATACTAGGGTTTAGTTTTTGTTTTTATAAGGTGATGCGTAAGAAGAAAATAGATTAAAAGGAGATCGAGATGAAAAAAGTCTTTTCAGGTATTTTGGCATTGTTTTTATGTTTATCAGTTTGTGGTTGCTGGCCGTTATTTATCGGAGTAGGGGCTTTAGGCGGTTATGCTATCAGTAAAGATACCATTCAAGGTGAAGTTGCCCAAGATGTGGGTTCTGTTTGGGGTGCGGCGATTAAGGTTAGTGAGATTACTGGCATTATCAGAGCAGAAGATAGAACCAAAGGCACCTTGGCTGTAGAAGTTGACAGAAACAACGTCAATATAAGAATTGAAGAGCTTACGAAAAATACCGTCCGTTTAAGGGTTTCTGCGCGCACCAAGTATCTTTTGCCGAATATTAATCTTGCCCAGAAGATATACATCAAAATTAGCAGAGAGTTTTCGGCGATAAAATAATCCAATGATAAAAAAATTCAGGTTATTGCCTTTAATTGTTTTTATAGCAGTATTTTTTATTTGCGGTTGCTCTAGCGGCAATCTGGGCAATGATTTTTATATTGTAAAAAAGGTGATTGATGGCGATACCGTAGTTTTAAGCAACGGTCAGACGCTTAGGTATATCGGAATCGATACACCTGAGACATCGAAAAAAGTATCAGGCACCTGGCAGTACTCGCCGAAAGACTTTGCTGTACAGGCAAAAGAATTTAACCGCAGGCTTGTTGATGGTAAAAAGGTAAGAATTGAATTTGATGTTCAAAAAAAAGATAAATACGCAAGGCTTTTAGGTTATTGTTTTGTCGATGATGTTTTTGTAAATGAAAAGCTGTTAGATGAAGGGTTTGCAGTTATTTTTACCTACCCGCCAAATATAAAATATGTAGATCATTTTATTGATGCGCAGCAAAAAGCAAGAGGTTTGAAAAAAGGTATTTGGCAGGAAAAAAACGTTATACCAGCAACAATTGCCAAGAAGTTTATCGGTTCGATTAAAAACGTAGAGGGTCGTTTTTCCGGTTTGATTGAAAAACCCAATCTGTTTATGATCTTTTTTGATGATGAAAGCCGGAAAAAAGCTTTAAGGCTGGTGATTTTTAGAAAGGACATTGTAAATTTTGAACGTGCTGGTATAGATATATTTGAACATTTTACCAATAGAGTTATAAGGGTATCTGGGTTAATAACTGAATATAAGGGGTCAGCTCAGATAATTGTAAGACATCCAATACAGATTCAGATAATAGATTAGTTGACAGAAAGAACAAATATTAGTAAAATAATGCCCTAAGTGCCGAGATAGCTCAGGTAGTAGAGCGCGGGCCTGAAAAGCCCGGCGTCCCCAGTGCAAGTCTGGGTCTCGGCACCATATTTTTCTGCCGACGTAGCTCAGTTGGTAGAGCAACGGTTTCGTAAACCGTGGGTCGAGGGTTCGATTCCCCCCGTCGGCTATAATAAAATGTCAAAATTCAAAAATTTATTTACTAACCGCAATTTTATTCTTTTATGGTTAGGTCAGATTATCTCTCAATGGGGTGATCGCCTAGGCCAGATTGCTTTAATTGCTTTTGTCTATGAAAGAAGCCCCGGCTCCCCCTTGGAGATGGCCAAGATTCTTTCTTTTACGATTATACCTGTATTCTTGATTGGTCCTATAGCCGGAGTCTATGTTGATCGCTGGGATAGAAGGAAAACCATGTTTGTTACGGATTTCCTGCGTTCAATACTGGTTTTGATAATTCCGCTTTTTTTATTCCGCTTAGGCTCCGATATTCCTTTGTATATAGTGATATTTCTGATTTTTTGTATCGGCAGGTTCTTTGTGCCGGCAAAACTGGCGATTATTCCTGATCTGGTTCAGGAAAAGGAACTTCTGTTGACCAATTCCTTGGTAAATACAACGGGGATGATTGCAGCTGTTTTGGGTTTTGGTTTAGGCGGAATATTGGTTGAGTGGTGGTCTTCTCAAGCTGGTTTTTATCTTGATGCTTTGAGTTTCTTTATTTCAGCTATACTGATTCTTTTGATAAACCCGCGCAAGATAATCACTTCATTACCAAAGGATTTTGCTCAGCAAAGCAGCCGCTTTGTAAAGGATATTAGTAAATCCGTTATCCAGGAGATAAAAGAAGGCATTGGCTACATTGTAAAGGTAAAAGAGGTTCGTTTTACAACAGGGATCTTGTTTTTACTTTGGTCAGCACTGGGTTCAGTCTATGTTGTTTTAATCGTTTTTATCCAGAACGCCCTGCAGTCTGCCACTAAAGACTTGGGGCTTTTGATAATGTTTTTGGGGCTGGGATTATTTTTAGGTACGGTTATTTACGGTAGGTTTGGACAAAAGTTTTCTCTTTATAAAGCGATGTTTGTGTTTCTTTTTTTATCAGGTTTTCAATTGATTGTTTTTACCTTAGTTTTAAATAAGTTTCCTGATTTTGCAGTGGCTTCTGTATTGGTTGTTTTATTGGGTATTGTGATTTCGCCGATTATGAATATCGCCAATACCTTGATACATTCGGCTAGTCAGACTGAAATGAGAGGTAAGGTATTTAGTTCTCTTGAAATCGTGATACATTTTGCCTTTTTAATATTTATGTTTATCAGTAGTTTCATTGCAGAGTATTTCAATGCTACAAGTGTTATGGTAATTGTAGGGAGTTTACTTTGCGTTGTTAGTGTCTATAATTTAGTTAAAAAACAATTGATAAATGATCCATTTAAAGGATAGCAAAGAAGCTACCAAAGATTCGGCGATTGAATCGTTTAAAAGAGGCAAGTATCTTTATATTCCTTTATTGCAGCATGTAGGTAAATCTTGCGATGTGATTTTGGTTCATGTAGGTGATAGTGTATTAAAGGGACAAAGACTGGCCCAGGCTCATGCCCAGGTATATAGCCCAGTGCATAGTAGCGTCTCTGGTAAGGTTGTAGCTATTAAAAAACATCCCCACCCTGTAATTGGACTTGCCAATACGGTTATAATCGAAAATGACTTTAAAGACAGCTGTTGTTTTCAGGCTAGGACTATTGAAGAGATAAATAGTTTATCTGTTGAGCAAATACGTGAAATAATCTTTGCTTGCGGTATAGTTGGTTTAGGAGGGGCGAGCTTTCCTACGCATCTAAAATTAAACCCTCCTGTTAAGGTAGATACTTTGATAATAAATGCAGCCGAATGTGAGCCTTTTATCACCTCTGACTACAGGCTTATGCTGGAGAAGGCAGATGAGATTATTAAAGGCGTTGAGCTTGCGCAGCGCTGTCTAAGCGTAAAAAATGTATTTATCGCTATTGAAGATAATAAGCCGCTGGTAATTGAAATCTTTAAAAAGGCCAAATTAAAACCTGATTATAAGATAAAAGTGTTGAAGTCGGCTTATCCCCAGGGTGGTGAAAAGCAGCTTATAAAAAATATTTTAAACAAAGAGATTCCTCAAGGCAAACTTCCTTTCGATATCGGCGTGGTTGTTCAAAATATCGCAACTGTTTTTGCCGTATATGAAGCAATTTATTTGAGCAAACCCTTGATTGAAAGGGTGGTTACGGTAGCGGGTGAGTGTATAAGAACTCCTAAGAATGTAGTTGTTCCTATCGGTACGCCAGTTAAGGATTTGGTAGAATCTTGCAATAACTTTAAGCAATTCCCCAAACGGATTATTTTCGGCGGTCCGATGATGGGTTTGGCGCAATTTGATATGGATACCCCGGTTATAAAAAGCACCAATGCTGTTTTATTTTTTTCATCTGTTGAAAAAAAAGAAGATGACCCTGTATGTATCAGATGTGGCAACTGCGTAGAATATTGTCCGTTAGGGCTCATGCCTTGTTTTATAAAATTGCATGCTGATAAACAAGATTGGCCTTTAGCTAAGCTTTATGGTTATCTTGATTGTATGGAATGCGGCCTGTGTAATTACTCTTGTCCGCAAGGAATTAATTTGGTTGAATCTATCAAAGTTGCAAAAAAAAGGATGCCTAGGTGAAAGAATTTATTAGGTTTTCATTCGTGTTGGGTCTGATTTGTTTGATTACCGGTTCATTATTAAGCATTGTAAATTTATTTACCCAGCCAAAAATCAAGCAGCAAAAGATAAAAGCAGAGCAGGAGGCTTTAGTTAGTGTTTTGCCTGAGGCCAGTGAATTTAAAAAAACAGAGGAAAAAGATTTTGATTATTATGTTGGGTTAAAAGATAAAAAGATTATTGGATTTGTGCTAAAATCATCTAAGAAGGGATATGCATCAGATATTGAGATTTTAACCGGAGTAGATACTAATTTAGATACTGTCAATGTAAAAATACTTTCACAGTCAGAGACTCCTGGTTTGGGAAACCGCATAGAAGAAAAAAGATTTTTGGATCAATTCAGCAATAAAAAATTAAGCCAATTGAGCAAATTAGATGCTATTACCGGAGCTACTATATCTTCTAAGGCAGTGATTGATTCTGTGGATAATACGTTAGAAGAATTTAAAGATTATTTAAGGGAATTAAACAATGCAAGATAAACTTTTTGTTCAAAGTTCACCGCATATACACTCTAATAAACGCACACGAAGCGTTATTTGGGCGGTGTTTTTTGCGCTTATCCCTGCAGGCGCAGCAAGCGTATTTATATTCGGTATAGCTAGTCTAAAGGTTATGGTAGTCTGCGTTTTGACCTGCGTGGCCACCGAAGGTTTATTACAGCGCATGGTCAATAGGCCTGTTGCAATCAAGGATGGTTCAGCTGTCTTGACTGGACTTTTATTAGCCTATAACCTACCGGCAAATATTCCGTTGTGGATTCCTTTAGTGGGATCTATTTTTGCTATAGCAATATGCAAGCTTGCCTTTGGCGGGTTAGGCAGGAATATCTTTAACCCTGCCTTAGCTGCCCGGGCATTTCTTTTGGCCAGCTGGCCGCAGCAGATGACCAGCTTCATAAAACCTTTTGCTGTTGATAGTATTACTAAGGCAACGCCATTGATGATGTTTAATGAAGCTAAGGTTACAAAGCTCTCAGAGCTTAATTTAAGCTATATTGATTTACTTTTAGGTAACCGTGGAGGTTGTCTGGGTGAGGTTTGTATTATTGCCCTTTTATTAGGTGCAGTATTTCTAATTGCTAAAGGCATTATAAAAATCTATATTCCATTTAGTTTTATTTTGACAACCGGCCTGTTTAGCTGGGTATTCGGTTATAGCGGTATTTTTAAAGGAGATTTTCTTTTTAGCATACTTTCCGGCGGGTTAATTCTGGGGGCATTTTTTATGGCAACTGATTATGTAACCAGCCCGGTTTCTAAAAACGGCCAGATTATTTTTGGTATTGGCTGCGGTCTGCTGACTTTTATTATTAGAAAATTTACCGGTTATCCTGAAGGAGTATCCTATTCAATTTTGATAATGAATGCAGCCGCGCCTTTAATAGACCGTCATATCAGGCCGCATATATATGGTAAAACAAAAAAGTAAAATGAAAAAGATATTAAAAGAATTTACCAAAGGCATAGCTAGTGAAAATCCAATCTTTCGTCTTGTATTAGGGCTTTGCCCGGCACTGGCGGTTTCTACAAGTCTGGTGAATGCCTTGGGAATGGGTTTAGCCGCTACTTTTGTTTTGGTTTGTTCTAATACGATTATTTCTCTTACCCGTAAGATAATTCCTGATCGGGTTAGGCTTCCGGCGTTTATTGTGATTATTGCTACTTTTGTAACTATCTGCGATATGCTTATGAAGGCTTATTTTCCTGCGCTGAATAAGTCATTGGGGATATTTGTTCCTTTGATTGTGGTAAACTGTATGATTCTAGCGCGCGCTGAAACCTTCGCCTCTAAAAACAATATCCTCTATTCTTTTATTGACGGTCTTGGTATGGGTATAGGTTTTACTATTGCCATATGTGCGGTTGCCTTAGTCAGAGAATTTCTAGGAGCAGCCAGCATATTCGAGGTAAAATTAATTTCTGGTATTAATCCAATGACTGTTATGGTACTTGCACCAGGGGCATTACTCACCTTAGGGCTTTTGATTGCTTTGATTAATCTGATGAGAATAAAAAAGGGTAAATCCGCTTTAAAGAAAGGATGTTCTAGCTGATATGGAACTTTCTCGACTTATTACAATTGCAATAAGTATGGTTTTTATAAATAATTTTATTCTTTCAAAATTCTTAGGTCTTTGTCCATTTATGGGCGTATCCAAAAAGACCAAGTCAGCTGTCTCTATGGGTTTTGCGGTAATATTTGTAATGACTTTTTCATCCGCTATTACCTGGGCCTTATATAATTATATTTTAATTCCTTTTAATATTGTTTATTTAAAAACCATAACCTTTATTCTAGTAATTGCTACATTCGTGCAGTTTATTGAAATGTTGATTAAGAAAGTTTCTCCCGTACTCTATAGAAATCTAGGGATTTATTTGCCTTTAATTACTACCAACTGTGCGGTGTTTGGTGTGACACTATTAAATATTAATAGTTTTTTCCTTGATGGGAAAGCCGTTACGGGAAGCTTTATTTATTCAGTTGCCCAGGCATTTTTTGCCGGAGTAGGGTTTTTGCTTGCTCTTTTGTTGATGTCTGGAATCAGGGAGCGTTTGGAATTAAGTGATGTCCCCGAAAGCATGAAAGGTATTCCGATTGCTTTTATCGTAGCTTCGTTAATGAGTCTTGCCTTTATGGGTTTTAGCGGGTTTAAATTTTAGATATGAGTTTATTACCTTCAATTATAACTATGGCTAGTATGGGTGTTATTTTTGGCGCCGGTCTTGCTTTGGCTTCTAAAAAGCTGCGCGTAGCTAAAGATCCAAGACTAGAACAGGTTTTTGCTTTGCTTCCTCAACTTAACTGCGGGGTATGCGGTTATGCAGGCTGTGCTGGTTTTGCTCAGGCTTTAATCGGCGCAGAGACTACTATAAACCGCTGCAGCGTGTTAAATGAATCAGCAGCTAAGGAAATCGCTTCAATGCTAGGTATTGACAGAAAGGAAAGTGTTAAAAAAATAGCGGTTTTATGTTGTTCGGGAGATAAAGATACAGTAAGGTTTAAATATGAATATAACGGTAGCAAAGATTGTCTGGCTGCGAACCTACTTCATTTAGGGCCTAAGGAGTGTGTTTTTGGTTGTATAGGTTTTGGTACTTGTGCAGATATGTGTTCTTTTAATGGTATAACCATGCAGGAAACAGGGCTTCCTAAGATAGATATAGCTAAATGCAAAGCCTGCAGTAAGTGTTTGGAGGCCTGCCCTAAGGATTTGTTTAAGTTTGTCCCAGAAGATAAACCTATATATATTGCCTGTAGTTCTCATTATGCTGGTAAGCAGGTTAAGGATGTATGCAATAAGGGCTGTATTGCCTGTAAGATCTGCGAGCGGGTGTGTAAGTATGATGCTATACATGTAATTGATAATCTTGCCGTAATAGACTATAATAAATGTACGCTTTGCGGAGAGTGTATAAAGGAGTGCCCGGTAAAGGTAATAAAAAAATTATGAAAAATATAGCTATCTTAGCTTCAGGTAATGGCAGCAATTTTGCTGCTATTAAAAGGGCAATAAAGGACAAAAAAATAAAAGCCAATTTAAAGCTACTTGTCTGTGATAAGCTCAATGCCTTTGTTTTAAAAAGGGCAAAGAAAGAAAAAGTAAAGTCAGTTTTAATAGAGAGAAGGCTTTTTTCATCAAGGGCAAATTTTGAAAATGCTATTATAGCGGTACTAAAGGAAAATAAAATAGACCTGATAGTTTTAGCAGGTTTTATGAGGATATTAAGTAGCAATTTTGTAAAAAAATACAGGAATAAAATCCTGAATATCCATCCAGCATTACTGCCTGCTTTTAAGGGGGCGCATGCAATCAAAGATGCCTTTATCTATGGTGTAAAATATACTGGAGTGACAGTGCATTTTGTGGATGAGAAGACCGACCACGGTCCGATAATTGCTCAGGCTATTGTACCTATTGTAAAAAAGGATACCTTAAAATCATTAGAGGCAAAAATCCATAAATTAGAATACCAGATTTATCCTGCAGCAATCAATCTAGTTTTAAAATCAAAGGCAAGATTAAAGGGGAGAAGGGTTATTTAAAGCCGGAAGTCTTCGATTTCAGTTTTTGAGAATACGTCTAGTTTTTCCTTGTATAAATCCTCAAGTTGGACTAAAAGATAATCATTGAATTGGTAGTATTTTAAGGTATGTTTTATGATGTTGGTGATTGTATCTTTTATTGAGGTATTAGGGGGGATTTCTCTTGAGAAGTAGTTATTGATTCTTTGGGTTATCTGTTTTGATAAAAATGTCTCCTTAGTTACGCCTTCAAATTCCAAACCGACAGCGTTTTTATTGTTTATTAATATTTCCGACTGGATATAATCCTGAACAATCCGTTTTGAATATTCCTCATAAGGCAGAGCCCCGCAAAAGTATTTTTCTAAATCTTTATGGTAGGTGATGTAGCTGAATATATAACCTTGATTTATATCGGCATATGATTCGACGATAAATTCAATCTCAGTATCTGAATTCATGTATTTATTCGTTACCGCATACTGCACCTTTTGAGCGATTTTACGGGTAGTTTCATCGAAGGAGAGGTTGTGTGTATTTTTTCTCTTTTCGGGAAGTTTTTTGATGGAGAAGTTGTAGTAAAAAACCTTATTTTTATAAGCACCGTTTAAATAATTAACGGAAAAGTTTATGAAGTTGGATTTTGTTTTATCGGTTTCAACAAACAGTTTTTCAACCGGGACATAAACATAGAGGGTATTGTCGATTAACTTGATTGTAGCGTCAATTTCTTCTTTTTCAAGGCTTGCATCTATCTCATGTATAAGCTCTTGAATGTTGTAGCGATGTTCAGGTTGAGCGCAGCTTGATAATAAAAAACAGCTCCATAGGGTAAAAGCAAAAAATAATAAATTCCTTTTCATTATTATTTTTTTGCTTCGTTAAAGACAGCGATTATATCGTCGTAATCAAGCTCTTCTTTGCGGATTAATTCCTGAGCGAGTTTATCCAGCATTTCTCTTTGTCTTTGGAAAAGTTCAGTTACATCACCCAGGCATTTTTGCAGGATGTTTTGGGTTTCAGTATTAAGCTGTTGTTTTAACTGTTCTGAGATAAACGAACCTGTTTTTGCTCTTGACCAGTTGCCTGACGCGGCATCAATCATCTCATACGCACCCACCAGGCCGCTTTCACCCATACCGAGATTCCAGACCATATTATGCGCCAGATACATTGCCTTTTTAAAGTCTGAGAGTACGCCGTCTGAGGTGGTGTTAAATTTTATCTTCTCAGCGGCATAACCGCCTAAGGCAACCTTGATTTCTGCGAGGATTCTTTCTTTGCTGGAAGAATATATCTCTTCGCGTGCAGTATGATATACCGCTCCCAGAATCGACTTACGCGGGATAATAGAGGCTTTAAAAACATCATCAGTTGGATGCAGATAATAAGTGGCTAGGGCGTGGCCTGCTTCATGATAGGCAGTAAGCTCTTTTTCTTTTTTACTGAGTTTGATATTACTTTTTATACCCAGTTCAATCCTATCCATAGCCTCACTGATTTCTTTTATGGAAACTTTTTCTTTCTTATTCCTTATGGTAATTAAAGCAGCTTCTTTTACGATATTGGCAATATCAGCCGGAGTCTTGCCAACGGCTCTACGGGCCAGTTGTTGAGCATCAATAGTGGCATCACAAACAATTGAATGCAGGTAATAGGAAAAAAGCTTTTCTCTGTCTTCTAAGCCGGGTTTACCTACATAGATTTTTCTATCAAATCTGCCTGGACGAAGAAGCGCTTCATCTAAAAAGTCTTCTGGGGCATTGGTTGCACCGATTACTATGACATTGCTTTCTTTTTCCTTAAGTCCGTCCATTTCAACCAGAAGCTGGTTAACGGTTGTATTAAATTCACTCTGTCCGCCAAGGCCCTTATCTGTTGCGCGCTGAGCACCAACTGCATCAATCTCATCGATAAATACAATACAGCCGCCTTCAAGTTCTGCAAGACTGCGTGCCTGGCTAAAAAGCTTTCTGATGCGGCTTGCACCGACACCGACAAACATCTCTACAAATTCTGAACCCGACATGGTAATAAAAGGCATATCAGCTTCTGTTGCCATCGCCTTAGCTAGATATGTCTTGCCGCATCCAGGAGGTCCGATCATCAGGATTCCTTTTAATATCTGTCCGCCGATACGCGTTAGTTGTGCGCGGTCTTTGATCAGGCGTACCACCTCGGTTGCTTCTTCTTTGGCTGCATCCATGCCGATTACATCGCGCCAGGTGATGCCGACAGAGGAGCCTTTTACAGCTTTTTTCTTTACCTGGGTAAATCCCTGGCCGCGTCTATAAAGAACGAATACAAATAGATACACATAGGTTGTGGCAAAGATAAGCCCCATGACTATCTGCATAAAAATCTGTAATGGCGCAACCGCAAGCTGGGATTCTTTTAAAAAAGGCTCTGCCTGGTTCCAGGCGCGAAGCCCGTTAAAAATAAGAATAACAAAAAGTACTGCAATAGTGCTTAGTAAGGATACAACAAGGATTCTTATCCAATAAAGCTTGAGGAAGAACTTTATCTTTTTTAAGGTTGTTTCGTTCATAATTTTAGCCTTTCTGTACTCTATAAAAATAACACAGCTGATTTTAAAAGTCAATTTATAATCTCTTGACTAAAAAGATTTGCTGTGGTATCTTATCTTTCTATTGAAAGGAGTAGCAGCTATGTCAGCAATAAAACAACTAAAAGCAAGACAAATTCTAGATTCAAGAGGTAATCCTACAGTAGAAGTAGATGCAATTTTAGATAACGGCATCGTAGCACGTGCTGCTGTCCCATCAGGAGCCTCTACAGGCGAGAAGGAAGCCTTAGAGTTAAGAGACCAAGATAAAACTAAATATATGGGTAAAGGCGTCTTAAAAGCAGTCAGTAATATTAATACTATAATAAATGATAACCTAAAAGGTAAAGAAGCCGATTATAAGGCAATTGATAAACTCTTAATTGAAATGGATGCAACTGAGAATAAAGGTAAGCTCGGTGCCAATGCGATTCTTGCAGTTTCATTAGCCACAGCTAAGGCCCAAGCAATGCTAGCTAAAAAGCCTTTGTATGTATTCTTAGGCAAGGGCGAAGCTAATTTATTACCTGTTCCACAGATGAATATCCTTAATGGCGGCATGCATGCGGATAATAACTTAGATATTCAGGAATTTATGATTATGCCTATTGGCGCGCCTACTTTTAGTGAAGCCTTAAGGTATGCCACGGAAGTATTCCACAGTTTAAAAAGCATCTTAAAGTCAAAAAAGCTTTCAACTTCAGTCGGAGATGAAGGTGGTTTTGCACCAAGTTTAAATTCCAATGAAGAGGCTTTAGAGCTTATTATCGAAGCAATAAAAAAAGCAGGCTATACACCGGGTAAAGATGTATCTCTGGCTTTAGATTGTGCTGCCAGTTCATTTGCTAAGGGTGATAAGTATAATTTTGAAGGTGCATTAAAAACCTCTGTTGAGCTGATTGCTATATATGATGCTTGGATTAAAAAATACCCCATCGTCTCAATTGAAGACGGGCTTTCCGAATACGATTGGGATGGTTGGAAGAAGATGACTGAAGCTTTAGGAAGTAAGATTCAGCTCGTGGGTGATGATGTGTTTGTAACGAACCCGAAGATTTTTAAAGAAGGTATTGAAAAAGGCATTGCCAATGCAATACTTATTAAGGTAAATCAGATCGGCAGCCTTACTGAGACAGAAGAAGCCATTGACATGGCCAGCAAAAACAATTACAATGCTGTTATCTCACACCGTTCAGGTGAGACGGAAGATACAACCATAGCGCATTTAGCAGTAGCAAGCGGCTGTGGTCAGATAAAAACCGGTTCGTTATCCAGAACCGATAGGGTTTGCAAATACAACGAGCTTTTAAGAATAGAAGAACAACTTGGTGAAAGGGCAGTTTACGCAGGCACTAAATGGAATAGATGATAAAAGGCTTTAATTTTAAGTTACTAGCCTTAGGTATAGTTGTTTTAGTGATTATATTCTTACCCAGTTTTAGCAGGTTCCAGAACCTTCGCCAGGAAGATAAAGAACTGGCTGAGTTGATACGAGAAGAAAAAACCGACAGGGTAAGATTAGAAGAAGAGAAAAAACGTCTTGAAGAAGACGAGTTTTATATTGAGAAAGTCGCCCGGGAGAAGATGGGAGTAGTAAAAAAGGGCGAGATAATATATAAGATAGTTCCCGAAGATAATTGATCGCGGGGTGGAGCAGCCAGGTAGCTCGCAAGGCTCATAACCTTGAGGTCCTCAGTTCAAATCTGAGCCCCGCAACCAGATAAAGCCCGTATATCGACGAGATATGCGGGTTTTTTGTTTACCCTGCCAATGAGGCTATTACTACCAATTACGCTCAATTACTACCAATTTTGATCAATTGTTGGCACTAATTAGGCACTATGGTATTGGATTGACTACCGTTTATAGCAGTGTATAATATATTTAAGTATATATAACTGTAAAACAGAAGAATCGTATAGTTTATATGAGATTTATTTTTCTACTAACTTTAGTATTATTATTAGGTTGTTCCTCCTCAGTAATCGTTTCCCAAGATGATATTACTTATGGTCAGGCCAAGGTTACCATTCCTTTTGATTGGGGTGGATCTGCGTATACTACGCCATATGGGGTCATCTATAAGGGCGACTCTAGGGATGATGTTAAATACATACTTGGAGAGCCTTATCATGTTTCAAAAGGTGGCAGAGGAGAAAACTGGTGGTATTACTTTGCAGAAGATGAAAGAATTACTGTTTATTTCTTAGACGGAAAGGTGTGTAGAGTAGAAATAATGAAGGATAAGGAGGTATAGGGATTATTATGATTTATTCGCATTTTGCAGATGAGTATGTGGATAAGGCGGTAGAGAAGCTGGATTTTTAAGGTATTATTCGGACAATAAGGTTAGTTATGGATAATGGTTGGAAGTTAATATTTGTTGTTCCTAATTTACAGATTAAAGATCCTATCGAATTTGATAAGTTTGCTTTAGTCCCATCCTGTGATAGTAGATTAGTTAAAATAAAAGAGGAGAGTCTTGCTTCCAAAGCTCTACTTACGAAATTTTCTAACCAATTTGATAAAGTAGTTCATCCTTGTGCGATTATCTTAAATGACAAAGCTCCGACGTTTTACAGAAAAATTGAAGTAATAACAGATTTCCGAAACGCTATTGCAATTTGTGCTATTATCGAAGGATCTTCTAATAGTATACTTAGAGGACAAAAGTTTGAACCATTATTTTCTGATTTTTTTGATTTTTATCCAATTACTCCGGACAAAGATGGTCAACATTTGACTGTACATACTCCTATTGTTTTAGATGGATATAATGATCCAGATAAATTTAGGGGGCAAGTTAACCCTCTAACGCATACTGTTTTTAGGACTGCTACAATAGAAGATAGCACGTTAGATTTGTTGTTTCGGTTATGGAAAAAGAATCCAAAAAAAAGATCATGGAAAGCACGAGCAATTTTTAGGAGTTTACAGATGGCGTATCAAGCTTCAGAGATATTTTTTAGCAATCATTTTTCTGAATTTGATATTGGTTCTAGAATAGGGCTTTGGGTAAGTGCATTTGAGGTTTTGGTTCATCCTGGACGTAGTGGTAAAGCAAATCTTGATGCTGTGCTAATGCTATTAGGACAACGTTCGTTTTCAAAGCCAGAGCTTAAACAAAAACGGTACAGGTTAGGCGAAAAGTCAATAAATCTTATCCAAAAACTTTATTGTCAACTATATGATTCAAGAAATGCTTTTTTACATGGCAACCCAATTGCCGATAAGCATATATATCCTTTTGGGAATAAATCTATACCACATCTTCTAACAGTTGCTCCGTTAATATATAAAGTTGCTCTGATAGAACAGCTTTCAAAAACAGGCATTAAAAAAAAGAGGCGTGGTCGAAAGTCGCTAGCAGAGAGGATTCGTGAAGAGATGGATTTTGAAAAAGTAATAATAAAATATTTTAACCATAGGTGAAGTTTAAGTAATCAGGTGTTATTTGGGGATGAGGGTAGATAGCAAATTATAATTTACTGTATTATAATAAGAAGCATATACCTGATGGAGAACAAGGTGCTCTCCACTTTAATAGACTATGAGAATGTGAGGAAGAAGTGAAGAAGTCTCCGAATAATAGCAGATATTTAAAGGAAGTGTAAATGAAAAGAAAATTAATTATAATTATTTTTATACTGTTATGTTTTTGCATTCCAGTCCAGGCTTTTTGGTCAACGAATACGAATGTCAGATCCGATATTGATTTTGATGGAGATTCTATATATGAAATTATTATTGAAACAGGACACGGTGCCGGATCAAATCATTACATAGAGGATTTAAGGATTTACAAAGATATTTATCCTGAACTTAAGTTAATCTTTAATATTAGAACTTTTGATAAGACTTGGGGTTTTGAAGGCGATTTGGTTGAATATAACGCTGATATTGTCTCCAAAGTTAATTTTACGGAAGCTAACCCAGATACAGGCTATAAGGGAATAATTGTTGAATCAAAGAAGATCTATTATAAAGATCCGGATTTCGATCATAAGGATATAGATATAGTTAGAGAAGAAGATTTAGGGACTAAGGTGTATAAGTGGGATGGGGAGAAGTTTGTTGAATAGCATAACAACATAGAAGGAAGAGAAGCTAAATTAAAACTGTGATTAAAATTATTATATCTAAACAAAAATTGTATTATTATTTAGGAACTAAATTAGAAAAGGTGTATTTAATTTCGACTTCAAAGTATGGTATCGGTAATAAAACTGGAAGTAATAGAACACCTTTAGGATTGCATCATATAGTTAGCAAAATCGGAAGGAATGCTTCCTTAGGTGCGGTTTTCAAAAGACGCAGAAATACTGGCAATATAGCTAAGATCCGTAGTGGTTGCGGAGATTTGATGACTACCCGTATCCTACGATTGGAAGGTTTAGAAAGAAGAGTTAATAAAGGTAAAGGGATTGACTCATTTTGGAGATGTATCTATATACATGGTACTCCGGAAGAGAGATTAATCGGGAAACCAGCATCTTATGGCTGTATAAGGATGAAGAATCGCGACATAATTGAGTTGTTTAATTTAGTTAAAAGAGGAGAATTAGTTCATATATTCGGATAACACTCGGATAACAAAACACGCACAAACACCGTATAAAACCGTATAACAACAAACAAACCAATCCGCTGTAACCATAAACAAGATAAAGCATTAGATAATATCAGCAAAAACCATATAAATCTCCAGGATAACTCATAACCTTGAGGTCCTCAGTTCAAATCTGAGCCCCGCAACCAGATAAAGCCCGTATATCGACGAGATATGCGGGTTTTTTGTTTACCCTGCCAATGAGCTATTACTACCAATTACGCTCAATTACTACCAATTTTGATCCATTGTTGGCACTAATTAGGCACTGTGGAGTTACAAGATTGACTGCCAATATATAGCAGAGTATAATATGGTTTAAGAAGAAATAGGAGGGGTTGAGAACAAGGTGTTCAATTCTATTTAAAAAACCAATATATTCTTTATATGGAAATATCAAAACTAGATGCTTCTAAGAGACAGTTAGAGACTGCTATTAGTCTATTTTTTAAAGAGGCAGACCCAGTTTCAATACATACTTTAACTGCTGCTGCGCATCAGATACTGATGGATTTAGCTAAACTAAAAGGAATAAAGTCTTTTATAAAAGATCCAATAATGATTAGAAAAGAATATCAAAGAATGTATCTTCAGAAAGTAAATGAGGCTGAAAATTTTTTCAAACACGCAGAGAATGATTCGCATAGTTTATTGAAATTTAACCCCGAAGAGACTGAATTTTTATTATTAGATGCTGTAAATATGTATATGCAGTCAACTAAGGAATTACCTGAAGATATGGTAATATATTGAGTATGGTTTTTAGCAAGAAACCCCAAAATTGTTAATGATAAAATACAAAAAGAATTAAAAGAAAAAAATGTGGATATTCAACATTACGTAGCAATGCGTAAACTAGAGTTTTATATAGGTATGAAAGATGCTCTTACGTATCCTAAATGATGATAGATAAGAAGCGGAGAACAAGGTGATCTTATGTTGGTAAGGTTTTTAAAAAAAACAAACAAAATTTCCTTTTTAAATTATTTTATTTATTTAATATTGTTACTTGTTTCCCCAGATACATTAGCAGAATTAGATAAGGAAATGATTCTGGACAGAGAATCAAAAACAAACCAAGCATTTATAGATAGAAGAGATGATGAATATTTTGTTAGAGAAAAATCTTCAGAATTTAAGGAAGGTTCGCTGAGTAGGATAAGAGAAATTCGTAAAGCATGTTGGAAGGCATTTGTTCGTATCTTTTTTATTTATGTTAGTGCTTTATCCGCAGCTTTGTTATGTTTGAAAATTTTTGGACTACCATCTAAAAACATATTTTTTCTAATTCGGATTACTTCATCATTGTTTATCTTATTTGGTATGTACACAACTGTAGGAAGATCAATACATTCTTTTGGAGGCCAAACTATACCTGAAAATCTTGATACATTCCTGGGTAAACTATTACCTACTTTAGGAATTTTGGGCATATTATTTACATATCTTGTTGAACATTTTTTTGGTCTATAGATGTAGCATGGCGGGATGAAGAGTAAGAACAAGGTGTTCTAGTTTGTCACGATAATAGAAATTAAGAAGGGAACAAGTTGATGTCGTATTAGGAGGGATATAAGTAATGATTAAAAGACAAACAGTTCTAGTGTTAGGTGCCGGGGCAAATGTCCATTTGGGTTTTCCTTTAGGACAGGAGTTAATTAAAGATATTTATCGATTAGTGTTCGATAGGTCAATAGGAGTTAAGCGCATCTCTGATGTGGCAGGAGAAAGATTCTCTAAGAGAGATTTTTTAACCAATTCTCAACTTTTGGAACGCTTTCTTGAATTATCAGATTATAAAAAAGACGATGGTCAAAAATATACATCCGATGATATAAAAGAATTTGCGGAGCGTTTATTCCAAGCGCAGCCCCCCTCCGTAGACTTTTTTCTTGAAAAGAATCCTCAATACAGTCTTATAGGAAAGCTATGTATTATTTTCTGTATTTCCCGTTACGAGGATGAAAATTCTTGGCAATATTTACCATCAAAATATCCAAATAAACTAAAAAAAGATTTTCCTGATTTTGGTTGGTATCGATACCTATGGAATAATCTTATAAAAGGATGCAAAGACATAAAGGATCTGCATAACAATAAAGTCACTATTATTACATTCAATTATGACAGGTCTCTGGAATATTATTTAATGAGAGCCATTAAAACATTTTTCAAGGCTGAAGAAGAGGAAGTAATGGAAGTATTTAATTCAATTAAAATTAAGCATGTATATGGCCGATTGGGAAAATTTTACGAAGAAATTAATTCATTACCTGGTTTACCTTTATCGCCTGAAAAATTTATGTTGGAAACAGCACCTTATATTCCTTGGGATATAGCGTGTTTTTATCAGCTGATTGGGGAAAAAATAGAATATGGTTGGTCAAGGAGAGATTTTGAACAAGGTAGTGATGTGTTTTCGAAAAAAAACAGGCAGTTTTTAGTAGAAAGATTTAATAAAGTGATTAGAGAAATTCAGACGTTTGATGAGGCGAATGTCAAAGGGCAAAAGGAAGAATTTCTAAAACATTTAAAGTCTGCGAAACGAATTTATTTTCTTGGTTTTGGTTATCATGATGAAAATCTAAAAGCATTAGGGCTTCCTGGTGAGGAAGGTGATTTTGATTTTAACAAAGTTCGAATAAATGGCACGGCGGTAAATATGACATCTGAAGAAGCCAGATTAATAACTGGACGTTTGGCGGCAAGTTTTAAGGCAAAAGGTTTGCATGAAGTGCAGTATATTAAAATTCAATGTTCTTGGAATGGGTTGGATAAATCAGAGCTGTGTTTAATTAGAAATTTTCTTAGGAATGTAGCACCATTAAGTTAACACATAAAATTGTAGCTTTGTTTAATCTTTAGTATTAGTTATGCAAACAAAAAATAAATAATTCGGGCATACTTGGGGCACATTTTTGTTCCGGAGTTATAATTATAAGGCAGACAAATAGTAGCACAATGTAGGTTAGGTCAGGTATCTATAACACCATAGGGGTTGAGAACAAGGTGTTCTTAAGCAATAAAATGAACTTAACTAAAAAAATAGATAAAATCTGGGAAGATAACAAGTTTATCTTTGAAAATAAGCTTAATATTTGGCTCGAATCATTTGAGAACAATAGAGAGACTTTGGTTTTCTTGAGAAGTAAATTTCATCAATGGGGAAACCTTAGGATTTATATATCTACTACTAAAGCAAAATTATGTATTTTTTCTTTGAGATTTTTTGGTCAAGAGGTCGCTCAATTGATTTTGAAAGATGGTAAGATTGCAATTAGGTTATCTGGTCATAGCGTAAGTAATAAGAAGTACTTTAAGGGATTTAAATTAAACGATGCGGATTATTTTTGGCATAGCGCTGAAGGGAAAGAGTTTAGATCTTTTTTTAAGAGATTGGCTGCGAGTTGTTCTTATCGACCTGGAGTTAGGATTCTTGAGCATCGCGTTGAATCTAAATTTATAGTTGAAATGTTGAAAGGATCCGATAAGTTTGGAATCAAAGGTTTAAAGATTAGACCAGTTACTGTTAGTGGTATTCCTTTGCAAATTCCGGTTCCAATTTCAGCAAGTGCCAAAGAACCAAAATCAGGTAATGGGTATATCGATATCTTATCGCGCTATAAGGGAAAGGATAACAAGGATAGGCTTTGTATGTGGGAATTAAAGAGGCCAGGCATTTATGGACATCCTGCTTCTCAGGTTTATATCTACGCTGCTACGCTTCTTAAAATATTTAGATATACAAAGAATGGTGCGAAATGGTATCAATTCTTTGGATTCAAAAGACAATTACCAAAATCCATTGAAATAGAAGCAGTAGTCGCTATTTCGTCAGACCAAGGAAATAAGTTTAGAAAAGAGTTTGCTGAGCTTCAGAAAAATTCATCTTTTCAGATTGGTAAAGATCGTATCAATCTATATGTAGCCTATTATACAGAAGAGAAAAATTCAACTCGGATTATTTTTGAATCAAATCCATTTACCGGAAATCAATGAAATTAACAATCCATCGTGGCACCAAAGAAATCGGTGGTAGCTGTGTTGAATTAAGCACCGCAAAGTCTCGAATCCTTGTCGATTTCGGGATGCCGCTTGTAAATGATAAAAAAGAGTCTTTTGATTCAAAAATACTTATCAACAAGTCTCTTGATGAGCTTAAAGAACTAAAAATCCTTCCTGATATAAAGGGTCTGTACATAGGTGAAAAAAAATCCATAGATGGCATTCTTATTTCTCATTCCCATATGGATCATTATGGGTTCCTCAAGTTTGTAAATCCCGATATACCTATTTATATGAGCAAAGGAGCTGAAATACTAATTGAGATCTCGGATATTTTTATTCCTCATAAAATAGGGAAGTTTAATGTAAAGACGATTGATAAAGGAAAGAGTTTTACTGTAGGGGAATTTAAGATTGAATCATTTTTGGTAGATCATTCAGTTTTTGATGCACGGGCTTTCTTAATCGAAGCTGAAGGTAAAAGAATATTCTATTCAGGTGATTTCAGAGGTCACGGAAGAAAAAACATTTTATTTGATAGGATGATTTCAAAACCGCCTAAGGATATAGACTGTTTACTCATGGAAGGCTCTATGCTTGGCCTTGGCAAACAGGTCTATAAAGATGAAAATGCTGTTCAGG
>JAVCCR010000006.1 GCA_030765485.1 Candidatus Gygaella obscura | reverse complement strand
GCCGAATCTATTTCTTTGCTGCGACTATTTTTTTTATTCCCCTTGAACATCCCATCACCTGAAAAAGAATCAGGGGTCATATTCAAGATACCCATAATCAAAGTCGAAACAGGTGTATTTTTTGGTAATTGTTTTACCTGAGGCAACTTTTTATTGCTGGTATTTAATGTTAAGATCATTATTAAAAATTAACTCTTTTCTTGAGAATTATCTTTTCCTGTATCGGCCTGAGGTAAATCCAATAACTTTCTTACTGTATCACTATCAAGAATTTCTTTTTCCAACAATACATCTGCAAGTTTATTCAATTTATCGCTATTTTCCTCAAGAAGTTTCTTTGCCCTTGCATAACATTCCTTAATAATCTTTGCTATCTCTTGATCGATAATCTTTGCTGTATCGTTACTGTAGTTTTTTTCTTCTGCAAGATCGCGGCCTAAAAATATCGGGCCTCTTTTTAAAGCAAGTGCGACATTGCCGAGTTTTTCACTCATACCAAATTCACAGACCATGCGTCTGGCAATAGTAGTAGCGTTTTCCAAATCATTTGCTGCTCCAGTAGTAACATCCTTAAATGTCAATTCCTCTGAAACCCTGCCCCCTAATGAAACAGTAAGCCTGCCTAAAAGCTCTTTCCTGCTGTAATAATGCTTGTCCTCAACAGGCGGGGTTAAAGTATAACCTCCTGCTAAGCCTCTAGGAATAATAGAAACCTTTCTCATTGGATCAACCTCGGAGATTAAAAGCGACAGCAATGCATGGCCAGATTCATGAAAGGCAGTAATTTCTCTTTCTTTCTTATTCATCACGCGGGATTTTTTCTCCGGCCCCATCATTACGCGCTCAATTGCTGCTTCTAGTTCCCCAATCGTGACAAACTCTTTATCTTTCCGTGCCGCTAAAAGCGCTGCCTCATTACATAGATTTGCCAGATCTGCTCCAGAAAACCCAGGCGTCTGCCTTGCGATAATCTTAAAATCTGCCTTAGGGTCAAGCTTTATTTGTCTTGAATGCACCTTTAAAATCGCTTCTCTTCCTAAAATATCAGGCAGATTGACTACAATATGCCTATCAAATCTTCCCGGACGAAGTAATGCCGGATCCAAAGTATCGGGCCTATTGGTTGCAGCAATTAAAATCAAACCAATCTGCGTATCAAATCCGTCCATTTCCACAAGAAGCTGATTCAGGGTCTGCTCTCTTTCATCGTGGCCTCCGCCAATACCGGAAAATCGCAACCTACCTACAGCATCAATCTCATCAATAAAAATAATCGCGCCCTTGCCGCTTAATTTTGCTGCTCGCCTACCTTGCTCAAATAAATCCCTTACTCGCGACGCACCAACGCCTACAAACATCTCTACAAAATCGGACCCACTAATACTGAAAAAAGGAACTCCAGCTTCACCTGAAACCGCTTTAGCAATCAAAGTCTTACCGCAACCAGGAGGACCAACCAACAATACCCCCTTAGGAATCTTACCACCCAAGCGTTGGAATCTTTTAGGATCTTTTAAAAATTCAACTACCTCCTGAAGCTCTTCTTTGGCTTCATCAACTCCAGCAACATCTTTAAAGGTTATTTTTTCATCGCCTTTTTCAATAACCTTTTTTGACCTAACCTTGCCAAAACCCATTATTCGGTTTCCTAATTGTTCACCCTTAGAAGCCATTAACCACCAAAAACCAATTAAAAGTAAAATCGGGCCCAGATTAAACAACAAACTCAATAAAAATGTCCTAGGAGGCTTTACTTCGAATTCAACAACATTACTTCTGATCAAAGGAATAAGCTCTTCGTCTCCTACCGGAATATTAACCACAAATTTTGAACCATCGGCAAACTGACCATAAAGAACATTCTCTGTTTTTGATAATGAAACTATACTTCTTGTACTAGGATTTTCCTCTAAAAGCGCATAGAATTCGGAATACTTCAATTCCTTCACAACCCCTGACACATTAAAGCTTTGCGAGTTTAAAAGTGAAAGAACCGCAAAAACCAATAAAATCCAAACTATCGCATTCCAGCGCTTGTTATTATTTTTCTTTTTGTTGTCATTGGAAGGCTTTTTGCCTTTAGAACCTGAATTATTCATATATCTCCTTTTTATATATCAATTCAAAATAATATTATATCCTAACTGCTAATAAAATCAAGAGTTCATTTTAACTTAAAATAAAGCCTATCTTGCATTTTCTGAACACTGATATCGGCAGGTAAATGTACTATGGATTTATCCGGTCTTGAGAAAATAAGGTCCTTAACTTCACTAAAATGCCTAAAATCAAAACGTCTTAGGTCTCCTTTTAGATCCTGGTAGGAAAAACGGATAACTAAACGCAATAAACTAGGGTGGATATTGCGCAGTTCTTCAATCTTAAAAACAACTCTCTTATCTGTTTTGTTTTTCAAAAGCCTTTTATAGGTAATCCGGGCAAAAGAATCAATCAACTCATAATCTAAGCTGGCATTATTGGCTAGATTAACTAATGCATACTCAATGCGCGGGTTGTATGTTTTAAGTAGTGGTAAAAACTTATTGCGGATTTTATTACGTAAGTAAATATCTTTTTTATTCGTCTTATCAATCCTATATTTAATTTTCTTACTATCAAGATATTTAATTAGCTTATTCTTTTTTACAGCTAAAAGCGGACGGATAATAGTTACACTGCCGAAAGCTCTCTTTGGTATCATTGCACTCAGGCCATACAGACCTGTTCCCCTGATCATTCTCATTAATACAGTCTCAGCCTGATCATCAAGATTATGGGCAAGGGCAATCTTATTTGCCTTTAGTTTTTTCGCCAAAGATAAAAAATAATCAAAACGGATTTTTCTTGCAGCCTGCTCAAGCGAATCGCCAACATTATTAAGACTTACTTTTTTCTGATAAAAAGAGATATCCAAGGATTTAGACAAATCCCTGACGAATAAAGCATCTTTGCCTGAAGTTTTTCTTAAACGATAATCAACATGCGCTACGAAAAGATTCAAGGAAAGTTTTTTCCTTAACCAGTTAAGCAATAAAAGAAGATACACCGAATCCGGCCCGCCGGAAACGCCGATTATGATTTTATCTGATCTGTTTAATAAGCAATTTTTTTCAATAAAATTAATAACAGACTTTTTCATAAAATGTTTAGTTTAATTAAAAAATAACGGTTAAGATTATTAAAATTAACCGCTGTTAATATTAGAATAAACGTGGATTACTTTATGAGGAAAGGAATACGCTGAAAAAGCCAATAAACAAAATACGGTGAATATAAACAAAACTAAAACAACTTCAATTCTTATTTTTTTCATAAGCGGTTTATTTTTTAATCCAAAAAGTATAGAACGGCTTAATCGCAGCTATTGAGACCATAGTTATCAAAACAGGAAAACTTATATTAAGCAGTCTTGGAAATAGCTTGGCCAGAATAAGACCTAAAATCAAAAGAGTAAGCTCGACCAGCTTTATATCAACATAACTTAACTTGCTTGCTTTTTTATTTAATCCCTCAAGCATATCATCCTCCTTATTACTGGTGGCGGAGAGTGGATTTAAACCACCGACCAAACGGGTATGAGCCGTGTGCTCTATCAGGCTGAGCTACTCCGCCAATTATACTTAACTATCCTCCGACAATTTTATCAAACTTTAACTCTCCGGTTGGGCTTATTTCAATGATCTCTTTTACTGCAATCTTAAAAAAAATAATCTTTTCGGGAAAAACAATTTCATAATTGCTGTGTTTCTTGCCTCTATGCAGGCCTTCAACTACGCGCTTAGAAGATAAACTTATCTGTCTTTTCTGCAATTCTACCATCAACTCCTTATAAAGATTATTATTTTCGACAATCTCAGCTATACCGTTAAGCTGAAAACCAATCAGACTTTCATGATCAACTATAGACATAGAAACCTGTTGATTTTCTTTCATATTTCTCCAGGTCCGACTAATTACATAATCAACCAAAAAAACATAATTATCTTCTAATTTTAACAAAAACTTAGGTGCGACATTAGGCCGGTTGGTAGCATCAGAAGTCCCAATATTTATAAATATGTTATTTTCCAGATGCTTTCTTACTTTTTTATTTATCATATCATTTTTAATAAAATCACATCTAAAAATCTGTTCTAGTTGCTCTTTTCTTGAGGACGAATATTAATATAGGTATAACTCTTTGCCCTTCTATAGGTTCCTCTTCTTCTAGTAAAATACACTTCACCCTCACAAAGCGCATAGAGTGAACCACCTTTACCGCTTACATTAAGCCCAGGAAGCCATCTGTTTCCCTGACGGGTCAAAAGAGTACTTTTTTTAACAACCTGACTGCCGGAAACCTTCAATCCCCTGGTTTCGCGATAAAACCTTTTTGTAATTCCACCGACTCCTGCTGACATAACTATCTCCTTTTTATTTTCTTAAGCGCCAAGAAATGAATCGCAGTAAATATTCTTATTCAAAACCAACTCTGCTGCCTTAACGGCATCAATTAATTGCTTATCCAGCGGGTCTAATATCGCAGCATCCAGGCCACTAGATAAACCCATCACGGCAAAAGTTCTGTTAATTATGCTTCTTGTTTTAGCCCCTTGTGAAATATTGCTTAATCCCACAATTGTTTTAGGGCTTGGTTCAGTTAAAACCTTAAAATCTTTTATTGCCTCGATTATCTCTACCAATTGTGCCTGAGCAACATTTATCGGCATAAGTACTGGATCAAGAAATAACTTCTGCATATCAAAACCAGCCTCTTGAACAAAACCTACTATTTTTACCGCCAGTTCCAAACGTTGCTCTTTATTCTGCGGAATACCCTTTTTATCCATAGTCAAAGCGATTAATGCACTACTATGCTTTTGCGCTAAAGCAACTAACTTTGCTAACTTTTCATCCTCAGCATTAGCAGAATTTATCATAGTTTCATTCTGTGCAACCTCTAATGCCTTTTGTATAACCTCATATTTAGTACTATCAATACAAAGCATCTTATCAGTTACATCCTGCACGCTCTCCACAAGCCAAACCATATCTTCTAAAGGATTTTTACTTCCCGGACCGCAGTTTAAGTCTAAAGCAGCAGAACCGGATTCAACCTGCTTTTTTGCTAAATCCTGAATAAAGGCCTTATCTTTATTTAATATCGCCTTGGCAACCTGAGAATACATTCCATTAATAAGTTCACCTACAATAAACATTTTAAGTAATTCCTTTTTTTGATAGTTCGTTTATGGAACTATTTATAATTTTACCTGCCTTGGGATGACGCATAACTAAGATATCTGCTCCTGCATGTAAAAATGCGTTTGCAGTTACTGCTTCCCAATTTACGCCGCGTTCATATTCATTTCCCCAATCGGGATTACTCTTTACACTTGCCTTTGATTCCTTGGCACGCCAAGACTCCTGACCGATAAAACAAATAAAAGGCATGGCCAACATCTTATCTCCCATTAAAGCAGCAAGACGCGCCCTTTCCATTATGGAATAGGCATATTCCAAACCATAACCCAAAGCGCCCACTGTTGAATTAATAATAATTTTATCCAGCGGCAGACCTACTTCGCTGATTAAAATATTAAGCTGTTTGGCAATATTTATATCAATAGGAGACTGAGCAATTATTCCATTGCCATCAGCAATACAAGAAGCTACAAGGGTTTTATGGTTATCTATCGTAGCGTTTCCAAAAAAACAATTCTTCCCTTTCAAAGCCTTTGAACACTCAGGCAGAATCTTATTGTCTCTTTGATCATCACCGCAACCAATTACCACCAAAGGTAGATTAACCTTCGCATAAATATCCCTGCAAAGTTTAGCTGAATCTTGCGCTGATGCATTGCCAAAATCAGGATGCACTCCGGCAAGTCTTAAACAAATTACCTGTGCATTAAGCTCATTTTTACAAAATGAAGCCCATTCAATAGGCTTATTGATTACACCTTTAAATTCATCTTTTAAACTCTTTGGCCAATCGCTAGGCACAGAATCAAAAACTTCATATGCTACAATAGGCCTATTGCCAGATTTGCCTTCCCGGTGAAGAAAAGGAAGACTATCCTCTCCTGCTATTTTAACAGAAGAATTACCTTCTCCTAAAATAGTGGGATTAATTACATTTGAGCTTTTTTCAATTTGTTCTAATTTCATAATTTAACTATTAATAATCCCTCTTCAAATGCAGTATTATACTTTATAACGCTTATTTAATCAAGGTATTTCAAGATTAAACGTAACAATATAAAAACAAAGAAAAACTCATTTTAAACAAACCTGGACAGGTCAGTATGAGGAAAAAACAAAGCCGACATATATTCATCCATATAAAATGAATTACCGGAAAGATTAAAATAGGTCATTTTAGAAGCAATATCTTTAACATCGCTACGGGATTGTTTAGATAAAACTGCCATCTTTGCCCCTTTTAAGGCAGCATTACCTAAAAAGACAAACTTTTCTCTGCCTAAATTCGGCAAAAGACCAATAGCAATAGCGCTATCCACATCCAGGGCTGTACCAAAACCACCGGCAATAAAAACCTTATCAATCTGTTTAAAGCTCAATTGCATCTCTTTTAATAAAACACAGCTCGCCGCATATATAGCTGCTTTTGCCCTTTTAAGATTATCAATATCTGAAACACTGATCAGAATATCTTTTTTATTACTTGTCTTATTGGCTTTAACAACAACAAAACACTTCTGACGTTTACGAATAACCATATGCGCCTCATCTTTAAAAGAACCATTTCTATCGATTATGCCGGCTTTTAACATCTGGGCCAATAAATTAATGTAACCTGAACCGCAGACCCCTAAAGGAATAAAATCATTAATTGTCTTAACTTTGATTTTTAAGTCGTCTGTTATTGTTACATCCTCAATCGCACCTTCAATAGCCCTCACTCCATTTGTCAAACTGCTTCCCTCGAAGGCCGGACCGGCAGAAGCAGCAGCGCATACAAGCCAATCTTTATTGCCTAAAACAATTTCACCGTTCGTACCGATATCAATAAAAAGAGACGTATTTTCTTGTCTATGTAATCGACTGTACAAAATACCGCTGGTAATATCTGAACCAACATAACTGGAAACACCCGATAAGGAATGAATGGTTGTAGATGCAGAAATATTTAAATCATTCTGGCTGGCTTTGACAACAGGAAACTCATTGCAAACCGGAGTATAAGGGTCTTTTCTAATATAAGAAGGATTTACCTTGAAAAAAAGATGCATCATCGTAGGATTACCTACACAAAGAAAACAATTAACATATGTAGTCTTTATGTTTGATTCTTTAAGAAGATTTTTTATAATATCATTAATGCTTTCTAGCATGTAGGAATTCATTATTTTTAATCCAGAATTCTTTTCAGAGAAAATAATCCTTGTAATGACATCCCCTCCTAAAAGAATCTGCTTGTTGTAACTTGTCTTTGTACTGATGGTCCTTCCGGAATTCAAATCAACCAAAGAACCATTAATCGTCGTTGTTCCAATATCAAAAACCATTGAATAGTTTTCTTTATGGGTATCAAACGGCTCTATATTAACTATCTTATAGGTATTGTTAGTTTTAATTAGGCTTACAGTCACTTTCCATTGACAGGCGCGCAATAAACCAGAAATAATCTTCACCTCTGAAATCCCTATTTCAACAAATGAAGCATTCTTGACTTTTTTAATTGCATTGATTAGTCTGTCCGTATCGGCAAGATTATCATTTTCGCCTGGCTTAGGCAATTCCAAATAAATTTTTTCTATTAAAGAACTTGGATCTAAAATTTGGTTTTCATCCGGATTTAAAAAAACATCCTCTACAGTAAAGTCCTTTTGTTTAATTTTAGGTATTACTGCAGTATCAAGACTATGCATCCTTGACTCGGACAAAACAAACACCTCCACATCACAATCAACAATTGCCTGACAGGCAAGCACGGTTTTGGCTTTTTTCTCTTTTTCAGTAAGACTGTATGCTGAAGAAAATTTTACGCTGCCTTTTCTTATGCATACCTTGCAACCACCACATGTCCCATCACCGGCACAATGGGAATTCAAAAAAATCCCGCAATCTAATGCAGCAGACAGTAAGGTAGTGCCAGGAGAAACTTGAATTTCTTTTTTCTCAGGTAAAAATCTTACCTTCACTTTATCCATAATTATTTGTACTTTTTAAGAAAACTTGGTATGCCAGAAGCTTCTTTAGGTCCTACCGTTACCTGCCAACCGCTTTTCTCTTCCAGATCGCCGCTCATTACAGAGACATAACCAGGAATAACAATCTTTTTATGATCAACTTTATCCTCAATATTATCTTTCTTGATCGCCTTAGTAATAGATTCGGGAGTGAGTTTTTCAGCTGCCCAGGCAGTAAGCACAGACATACCTTCTGTATCTACGCTGATGATATAAGAAGGAATACGGCTTGCTTCGACCTCAGATAAAACGGTAAAATAAGAAAGAGAAAAATTGGTAGTAACCAAAACAGGTGAATTTTTATCAACAGAACCTACAGCATAAGATTTGGGCTCTACTTGAAGAGGCTTCTGCGGATCACTGTATATATTTTGCCTTAAGGTCAAAAGTGGGAAAATAACCTCCGGTGCATCTGTTTTAACAAAAACCATACTTGCATATTTTAAAATATAACAAGACGCCTTATTAATTATTGATTCCCCGTCCGTTTCTTCAATAATACAAGATACAGGATATCCGAGCGAACGTATGTTTTTCTTTAAAGACAATCTTCTAATTTGGGTTAAATCCCATAACTTATCAGATAATGACTTTTCTCCTGTATCAATAATAATATATTTAAATTTTAACTTTTCGCTTTGTTCGGTCAAAAGACTTAAACTATCCAGGTCTTTTTCGACTATTACAAAAGAGAGATTATCCCTATTATTCAAAGAGGAAAGCTTTTCCAAATCGAATGCTTTTCCAAAACAATAAACTATTAAAAACCTTCCGTTAGAAACCTCAACTGCTTTTTTGATAATTTCTAAATCATCGCATATCAAGGCTACGGCAAAATCACAATTATTGACTATAACTTTCAAAGAAGAGATATATTTATCTTTATCAATACCGGAATATTTTAAACCAATGACATCAACGGTTAAAATTTCACCTACTCTTTCAAAACTAAGCCGTTTTATATCGGCAATTTTCTCAATTAATTTTGCCTCTGATAAATCATCATCTATCACTATCCCTATAGCGCAAGGATTAAAAAACTTTTCTTCGTGACGAAACAAAACTTTTTCCCCGCCTAAAGTTAACTCTCCAGAACGGCTTTCTATTTTAACAGATTTAATCGGGGGAAGACTGGCAGATATAATCTTATCTTTTGCCTCCTGGGAAATAAACGGACAATTATCAACGGATGACGCTTTTTTCGCCATCTGCATTGCAAAAGCCAAACAGGTAGCAAAACCGCATTGTTTACAATTAGTTTTAGGAAGTAACTTGTAAATATCGAGTCCAGAAAGTGCCATAAATTATGAAATAAGTTTTAATTACCGCGGATTAAAAACAAAATAAAGCATAAGAAAAATAAGAATTATCGAAAGTATATAAAAATCATTGTAGTACCAAAAATCAGTAAACCTTTCCCAAAAAGATGTAGTCGTTTCCATAGAAAGACCTCTTTTTGCAAAAAGGCCCTCTTTGATTTGCTCAATTTGGTCTTTTTTAAACCTCAGGTATAAACCTGCGACCTTGTAAGCAGGTATCTCGCCGCTTTCAGCAAGCTCAATAACTTCTTTTTCGTTAAACTTCAACAAATGCGCAACTTCTCTAACTGTAAGTAACTTTTCACTCATATATTATACAATTTAATGTAGTTTGCCAGCGGCGATCCAATCATCTATGGCTTTTCGCTCAAACTTCCAGCTGTTGCCATCTTTAACCCCCGGAATCTTTCCGCCTGTTGCCCAGTCCGTGACTGAACTCATATCTATTTCCAGATATTCTGCTAATTCTTTTGCGCTAAAGAAATCATGCAGCATTTGTGATTCTCCTTCAAAGCGCGCCCCTTCTTCAACGATCAAACGCATTGTTCTGATCTTTCCTTCCAAGACTGCCGTAGAATGCAATATCAACTTCTGCCTGGCTAACACATCGCCTTTTACCTTACCGGCAATCAGAATATTATCTCCAACAATATGAGCACTCACCACCGCATTTGGACCAATTGTAAGACTACCTTTGGTGTCAAGATTACCTTCGAATTTACCATTTATCCGAAGATTAACAGGATCCTTAAAAGAAAGCGTTCCCTGCATACTCGCATCTACATCCAGTATCTTTTCAACTACTTTTCTTGCCATTTTAACGCTCCTTTGTTACGCTTCTTTCAAACCTACTTAAAATAAAAAGCGCAAACAATGTTAAACCAGTAGTATAAAGCGCGCCCTTATAAAAACCACACCCTAAAGCAATCCCTATGCCGGCAACAATCCATATCGTAGCTGCAGTAGTTAAACCTCTTACGGCCTCTCCATAACGAATAATCGCACCAGCTCCTAAAAAACCTATTCCGGTAATTACTCCCGAAGCTAAACGCATAGGATCAACCCCTACACGCCCAATATATATATCAAAAATATGCAAAGATGTCAACATCATAAGACAACTTCCCAAACCTACTAAAATATGAGTACGAAAGCCCGCGTTCTTATGCTTAACTTCCCGCTCAATACCTATTACACCGCTAAACACTAAAGCCAAAACTAACCTAATAATTATCTGCTTATCATCCATGTCTCTACTTAGTCTCTACTTATCTTATTAAAAATCTTTTTCTTAATGTTTTCTTCCTATACAGCTGGCTTCCTAATCCAGCAATCATAGCAGCATTATCCAAACAATACTGCTTATCCGTAACAAATAACTTAATATCCATATCCTTAAATCTTTTTCTAAAACAACTCCTGATATAATTATTAAAACTCACTCCACCACCAATAACAAAATCACGTATCTTGTATTTTTCTATCACAGCAATTGATTTATCAATCAACAGGCCAGTAACAGCTTTCTGGAACGAAGCACAGATATCTTTTTTAAAAACGTTTGTTAATTTCTTATTTCTAGTTAAATAATAAACTGCGGTCTTTATACCGCTAAAACTAAAATCAAAACCTTCTTTTATGCCATGAAAACTAAATTTTATTTTATCAGCATTTCCTGTTTTTGCCAAGCGTTCAATTTCAGGACCTCCGGGATATTTCAACCCCAATAACTTTGCAACCTTATCAAATGCCTCTCCGCAGGCATCATCTTTAGTTTTTCCAATCAAAGTAAAGTTATAAAAATCCTTTACCAAGAATAAACTAGTGTGGCCGCCTGATATAACAAGGCCGATAAATGGAAATCTCGGTTTTTCCCTTTGGAAAAATGCCGGGTATAAATGTGCCTTTACATGGTCAATACCAATCAAAGGCTTGTTGCACGATGTGGCTAAACCTTTGGCAAAAGATAAACCAACCAAAAGTGACCCGATAAGACCCGGGCTTTTTGTAACCGCAATTAAAGAAACATCTTTAAACAATATGCCGGCTTTCTTAAAAACCGAAAGAGTAATTTCATTTATAGTTTCAAGATGCATACGCGAGGCAATCTCAGGTATAACTCCACCATACCTGGAATGAAAAGAAACGCTGGAAGCCACCTCGTTTGCTAAAACCCGATATGAATCTTTGACTAATGAAACAGATGTTTCGTCACAAGATGTCTCTATTCCTAAGGTAATCATTATCTTAACAGATCCGAAAGTAAAACAAATTCGAATCCTTCTTTTTCAAATTTAGGGATATAATCTTTTAAAACCCTCAGTGTCACTGCTATCTCATGACCAATCCCTACAGCAAAACCTTCTTCTTTTGCAATTCTAGCAAGTTCAACAAGTTGATTTATAATATAACCACTTTCACGTTCATTATCTAAAAATACGTCTCTTTTAATATGCTTTGTATCTATGCGAATTGCTATATCCTCTGCCACGGACCCGGAAGTTACATAACTATCAAGAAAATATAATTTCTTTCTTTTTAGCTCTCTTAAAAGTATCTTCATTACACGCTTATCCTGGGTAGCCTTTGAACCCATATGATTAGAGACTCCCTTTGCAGTAGAAACATTCTTTAAATCCGACAAAAAAATCTGCTTGATTTTATTTGAACTCATTGCACTTGTAATTGTATCAGGTTCTAATCCTATGGAGCCATTAGAAAAAGGTTCCATAGGCAAATGTAAAATCACCTCTCTTTTATTATCTGCAGCAAGTAAGGAAATCTCTTGGGAATACTTCAAATTAGGCAACACCGCAAGAGTTAAAGGATAATCAATTTTCTCTAAAAGCTTTAAACTCCTATTTGTATAGCCCCAATCATCTAAAACTATGGCGATTTTAGGAAAATCGTTTCTGGCAACTGTAGTATCTTTGTTTCTCTGAATAAAAACAAATACAAAAAACAATAAAACCACTGGAATAATTATCATTAATAACAAAAACAGCCTACCATTACTTTTTCTTTTTCTTCTACGCTTAACCATTATTCTTTTTTTCTTTAAAAATCTTAATACCTTTTATCAAATCAACAGAACGCATTAACTGGATATCATCCTTATAATTAAATTTATCCTTAGTTTTATTTTCATCGATTTCTTTTATCTTTAAAAATAAATCATCATCATTAATCTTTTTATCCTCAGTTTTTAAAACAGCCTCTTTTATTTCAATGTCCGGTTCTATGCCTGCATTATGCATGGAACGACCCAGAGGAGTAAAATATTTACTGGTGGTAAGCCGTAAAGCCGAGCCATCGCCTAAAGGAACAACGCTTTGCACTGAACCTTTACCAAAAGATTTTACTCCGGCAATAATTGCGCGTTCATAATCCTGCAGAGTCCCAGCTACGATTTCACTGCCGGAAGCAGAACCCTCATTAATCAAAACCACTATAGGCATTCCAGGCAATGAATCCTTTGTTTTTGACTTATACTCCTGAATCTGCCCCTGTCTATTATTAGTAGTAACTATAATCTTATTCGGCTTTAGAAAGAAATCAGTAACTTTTAATGCTGTATCAAGCAGGCCTCCGGGATTATTCCTTAAATCCAGTATAAAACTATCCATACCTTGTTTCAAAAGTTTATTCAACGCTGTCTTAAATGACTTATCGGTATTTACTCTAAACTCAACCAACTTAATATATCCAATATTATCTTCTAATATTTCTGTTTGCTTGATATCTTCTATTTTGATTATATCTCGCGTAATTTCAATATCAAAAAGCCTCTCTTCTGATTCGCGCCAAACAGTAATTTTTACCTTAGTTCCAGGTTTACCGCGCAGCTTCTTAACAGCCCCTTGAAGAGTGATGTCTTTAGTCAACTCATCTTCTATCTTAACAATTCGGTCATTAGGTTTAATTTCTGCGTCCCAGGCAGGGGTATCCATAATCGGGGTTATCACTGTAAGCAAACCGTCTTTAATGGTTATTTCAATCCCTAAGCCACCAAATTCACCGACAGTATCAATTTTTAATTCATTGTATTCATCAGGATCTAGAAACTGACTATGCGCATCAAGGCTACCCAAAAGACCTTTTAAGGCACCATAGATAAGATCCTTTGAATCCGTTTCATCAACATACTCAGACTCAACAATAGCCAGCGCGTCTGAAAAGATGCTAAGTTTTTTATGGGTATTTTCCTTATTTTTACGTTCAACCCCAGATAGCCCATAAACAGTTAAAACAGAAAAAAAACAAACCGTTAAAAAAATTAGTATTGTCTTTCTGCGTATCTTCATTCTATTTTATCTCCTTAATTAAATTCTCAAGAATAGTTCTAACTAATTTTGGATTAGCTTTTCCTTTTGTAGCTTTCATTACTTGACCAACTAAAAACATCAAAGCATTTTGTTTACCTGATTTAAAATCATCGACACTTTTTTTATTGGAACTAATAGCATCCTGAGCAACCTCCCTTAAGCTGCTTTCATCGGAAATCTGAGCAAGATTTTTTTCTTTTATTATCTCAGAAGCAGATCTATTGGTATCAAACATAACTGTAAGGACCTGTTTTGCTGTTAGGTTATTTATCGTATTAGACTCCACCAATTTTATTAAATCTACCAGGTCTTTTGGTTTTATTAATATCTGTTTAAAATCCAGGCAACGCTTATTAAGCTCTTCGGCAACGGAACCGATAAGCCAATTGGCGATCATCTTCGGCTTTTTTAATAGTTTTATACATTCCTCGAAGTAATTCGCCAGGCCCAATGAACTGACGATTATAGCCGCATCATACTCAGATAAGCTGAATTCAATCTTAAACCTTTTACATTTTACTTTCGGCAACTCCGGTAATGTTTTTCTCAATTCATCAATCACAGTTTTTTCTATCGTAAACAACGGAAGGTCTGGATCAGGAAAATACCTATAATCATGGGCTTCTTCCTTGGAGCGCATTGAACTAGTAGACTGACTTTTTTCATCCCAAAGTCTTGTTTCTTGAATAACCTTGCCACCCTCCCTTAAAAGAATAAGCTGTCTTTCTATTTCATATTCAAGGGCCAAGCGTACTGCCTTAAACGAATTCATATTCTTTACTTCTGCCTTCACCCCTAAAGAAACTTCTCCTTTCGGCCTTAAAGAAACATTTGCATCACAACGCAAAAAACCTTTTTCCATATCGCATGTAGATACCTCCAGATATTCAAGTATACTCTTAAGCTCTTTCAAATAATCCTGGGCTTGTTTAGCTGAATAGATATCAGGTTCGGTAACAATTTCTAAAAGCGGAGTTCCGGTACGATTAAAATCCACTAAACTAAACTCCTTTTCATGAATAAGCTTACCGGCATCTTCTTCAATATGTACTCTTTTTATCCTTATCATTGTTCCTTCTACTTCAATAACACCGTTTTCTGCCAAAGGTAAATCATACTGAGAAATCTGATAATTTTTTGGAAGATCGGGATAAAAATAATTCTTACGGTCAAATTTTGTAGTAAGATTAACACCACAATTTAATGCTAGAGCGGTTTTAATCGCATATTCAAATATTTTCTTATTCAACACAGGAAGACTACCCGGTAACCCCAAACAGACAGGACAAGTATTGATATTGGCTGGTGCTGCGAACTGCGTAGCACAGCTGCAAAAAGCTTTTGTTTTAGTATCAAGCTGAACATGGACCTCTAATCCAATAACAGGTTCAAACATATATTATTTTAAGTTAGGTTTTTCTTTATGCCAATTAGTACTCTGCTCATAACTAAAAGCGGCCTTAAAAAGCATCTCTTCACCAAGCATATTCGTTAAAAACTGCAGGCCTATAGGAAGTTTATCTTTGGTAAAACCGCAAGGAACCGATATTGCAGGAATCCCGGCTAAATTAGCAGAAATTGTAAAAATATCAGACAGATACATTGATAACGGATTCTGGATTCTTTCACCAAGCCTAAAAGAAGCGGTCGGTGAAGTCGGCGTAACAATACAATCCACCTCTTTAAAAGCTTCTAAGAAATCTTTTTTTATAAGCGTCCTAACCTTTTGCGCCCTTAAATAATAAGCATCATAATAACCGTGGCTTAAAACATACGTACCCAAAATTATCCTTCTTTTGGCCTCATTACCAAAACCATCACCCCGGGTTTTAAAATATGTCTGTTTTAGAGATAATTCTTTATTATTATCTTTGGAAACCCGCAAACCGTATTTAACTCCATCAAACCTGGCAAGATTGGAACTTGCTTCAGCGGTAGCAATAATATAATATACACTTACCGCATATTCTGTATGCGGTAATGAAATCTCTTTTATCTTAGCACCTTTTTTCTTTAGCACTTCTATGGCTTCTCGTGTAGCGTCTTTCACATCCTTAGCTATACCTTCTATAAAATATTCCTTAGGTATTCCAATTGTCATTTTTTTAATATCTTCAGTCAATGATTTTGTATAATCAGGAACATCTGCATAAAGCGATGTAGAATCCATTTCGTCATGTCCGGCAATAGCATTGAGTAAAAGCGCTGCGTCTGTAACGTCTTTTGTCAAAGGACCTATCTGGTCAAGACTTGAAGCAAACGCAACCAGGCCGTATCTTGAAACCCTTCCGTATGTAGGCTTAAGCCCCACAACTGAACAAAAACTTGCCGGCTGACGAATAGAACCTCCGGTATCAGAACCTAAAGCCATTATTGTTTCATCACTGGCAACGGCAGCAGCACTACCTCCGGAAGAGCCCCCGGGAACTCTATCTAATTCCCATGGATTACGCGTAGGATAATATGTTGAATTTTCACAAGAAGAACCAAAAGCAAACTCATCCATATTCGCTCTTCCTAAAATCACTGCGCCTGAAGCCTTTAATTTCTTTACAACCGTAGCATCGTACACTGATCTAAAACCAGATAAAATCTTAGAAGCACAAGTAGTATAGTTACCTTTAACACAAATATTATCTTTCACTAAAACCGGAATGCCGCTTAAGGACCCTATTATATTGCTATCAATAATCTCTGATTCTTTAAAATCAACAAAAGACTTTATCTTATCTTCTACCTGCTGAATCCGCTTGGTTACAGATGATAAAATATCACTTTTCGATATTTTTTTTTGTTTTAATCTATTGATTAATTCGTGGGCTGTGAGAGTATTTAACATTTTTATTCGATTACCTTGGAAACCTTGAAAAAATCTTGTTTAGTTTCAGGTGCATTCTTCATAGAGAGATCTCTCTCTAAAGAAGGCTTAACCTCATCATCCCTAAAGACATTCTTAACATTATGCACATGGCTCATGGGTTCAATATTATCCACATTAACTTTAGATAGCTTATCAATAAACTTAATAATATCCTGCAGTTCCCCAGCTAAAACAGATAACTGCTTATCCTCAAGTTCAATCCTGGCCAATTGTGCCAAATATTTAACTGTTTGATTAGATATTTCCATAATAAGTGCCTATAATATCACTAAAAACTAATTATGTAAAGACTTTATGGGATAAGTAGATAGGGAAAAAACAATTATACGGAAGGTAATAAATTCAACCTAAAGGAATGAAGATAATTAACAAGATAAACTTTTTCCTCATTGACAAGATACATCGAACCCTTGACCTTATAGGAAAATTTGCTTTGCTGGTTCTTGGAATCACTATTTTTATAAATATAAATTTTCGGAGCAGGGACATTATCAGATTCAAGTCTCTGTTTTTCACTAACACGATAAATAAAATTCCTATTTATGCGGGTTTCAACCCCATTTTGATTAATTGTTTCACAACTGGTCATAATTCTTCTTTTTTTATTTGCCGAAGTCAGGTTTCTTAAAACTATATCTCTCATAATATTATTTTTTTGCCGGGTTGCAAGCTAATTTCACAACCCGGTCTCCTACCTTATTGGCTGGTGGAGTTATTTAACTCAACCTAATTATAACATTATAACATTAATGAAATCAACACCTTAGGAGGCTTTAAAGTAAGCGATTACAAAATATAGGGAATTAATGATTACTGGAAGAATTAACTCTTAATTCTTTTCCTTGTAACAACCTGTAAATATTAGACTTATGTTTAATAATAATAAATAAACAAAGTAGAGAGCCAAACACAATCAGCTCTAATGATGCAGAAAAAATAAGCAAAAATAAAGGAAAAACAATACTACTGACAATAGAGGCAAGAGAAACATACTTAAAAATAACGAATACAATAATCCAAATTGCAACTGCCAAAAGTAACGCCAGCCCTAATGAATTTACCCTTAAAGCAAGAGCGATCAAAGCGCCAAGACTAACCGCCATGCCTTTACCCCCTTTAAAGCGCAAAAAACAAGTCCAAACATGACCTGCAAAAACCGAGGCAAAAATAACCAACCTGTATATGTTATTAACCGGCAGTATCAACTCAGAAATTATAAAAACAGGAATAAATCCCTTTAACACATCTATTAAGAAAACTATTATCCCTACACGTTTCCCCAACACCCTAAAGGCGTTAGTGGCCCCGATATTGCCCGAACCATAATTTCTTATATCAATACCTTTAAATATTCTTCCAAACAAAAAAGCAGTAGGAATAG